>NZ_BBZB01000002.1:658339-1316679 GCF_001269985.1 Pseudoalteromonas sp. '520P1 No. 423'
ATATACTTGCTCAGGAATAAATTCATAGTGCCAGTTTAAAGAATCAGGAGCTTGTTTTTTCATTAAATCAACAAATTTATCTAACGCTTGAGTAACTTCTACACCTTCAGCCGCTACATCTGTCATCGTCAAGTAGAGCGATTTATTAAGGCTTTTATTATTTTAAATAATTTATCAAAAGCTGTGAATAGTGCTTTATCGTTAGGGAACATATATGGGCTTGTGGCAATATAGTTTTCAAATAAATCAGGTTTGCTTGCAAGTGCTTTAATTACAAAAGCGCCCGCCATAGAGTGACCAAAAATGGTTTTGTGATTTGATGTTCTTTTTAATATTAAATGATAACAGGCTTTTAGTTTGAAATTTCAGCCTGTTTACTAGACCGATAAACTTAAATTTTTATTAAAATAAAAAGGGGTTTGAAAATAAAAAGGGGTCGGAGTTAATTAATTTAAAATATCGTTAATTGACTCCGACCCCTTTATTGGTTTTCATTCTACAACTCTGAATATTTCCCTTTAACCCAGCCAATTTGTGAACCTATTTCATTAAACCATTGAGATAATCAGTTAACTACATCTGGTTTGTGACCAAACTTTGCGTCGATTGACCAACTTGCAATCATCATTTTAGTTGTCCTTTGTTTGAATAAAATACAGTTGAAAGTATGGTGTAATTTATAAGGTTTACCATTTTACCCATTAACATTAAAAAAGGGGTCGGAGTGAATTAAAAAATTATTCATTTAATTCACTCCGCCCCCTTTTTGGGGGATAATGATGGCGTATTATTTGAATCGAGAGAACAATGGATAAGCTGCAGTTAATTAGTAAGATCATTACTCATTTAGAACAAGAATTAAAAGATGCAATTGAAGCCGCAACAAATGCACGTGATGCAGCTGTTAATGATGAGTCGGTTGCTGAAACCCAATACGATACCATTGCCATTGAAGCGGGGTATTTAGCACAAGGTCAATCTAAACGTGTTGATGAGTTTGAAACGGCGATTAAAGCTTTCCATGTGTTAAAAACACAAAAGCATATTGTTGAAGAAATTGAAGCCGATACGGCAATTACTATAGGCCATTTAGTCCAACTTGAGCAAGATGTCACTAAATTACATTGGTTCTTCATTGCTGCTTTTGCTGGTGGATTTGTTACCCAGCTTGAACAACAAAATATTACTGTAATCACACCTAAATCACCCATTGGCCAAGCTTTAGTTGGAAAGTGTTGTGATGACGAAGTAAAAGCTCAACTAGGCTTAAATACGTTAGAAGATTTTATTTCTACGGTTATTTAGCCTATTCTTCATTTTCAACAATTAAGAACTCTATTTTATTTTCTACACCGTCCCATACTTTAGCATCTTCAGGTGGGGCGATAACTTTGGTGATCCTTGGCCAAATTTCAGCTAATTCAGCATTTAATTTTATAAAGTCTTTTTGATCTTCCGGTACTTCATCTTCTTGATAAATAGCACCTGCTGGGCACTCAACTGGACATAAATCACAATCGATACATTCGTCTGGATTGATCACTAAAAAGTTTGGACCTTCAAAAAAAGCATCAGCAGGACAAACTGCTACACAATCAGTGTATTTACATTTAATGCAATTATCGGTTACTACAAAGGCCATAGGGTGTTATTTCCTAATAGGTATATGCAAAATAGAGGGGCATGATACCTAGCTAAAATATTAATTCAATCTCTTGTGTATTATTGTAGGCAATATCTAGCGCAATAAGGTAAAATACTGCTGCAATTTTTTCAATGAGATCCTCAATGCTGCGTTTAACCGACATAAAATTAGATTTGAATCACCAAGAAGGTGAATTAAAACAAGCCGTACTTAAAAAATTAAATATTACTGATGATCAATTAATTGATTTTACGGTTTTTAAACGTGGTTATGATGCACGCAAAAAAAATGTTATCACGCTAATTTATACACTTGATGTTGAAACATCGGTTAATGATGCTTTATTAGAGACGTTTGAAAAAGATCACAATGTTAAACTCAGTCCTGATATGACTTACAAATTTGTGGCAGAACTTCCAGATAACTTTAGTCAGCGCCCAGTTGTAATTGGTATGGGACCATGTGGTTTATTTACTGGATTGATTTTGGCCCAAATGGGTTTTAAACCTATTATTTTAGAACGTGGTCAAGAAGTAAGACAACGTACTAAGGATACCTTTGGGTTTTGGCGTAAAAAGATATTAAATACTGAATCAAACGTGCAATTTGGCGAAGGTGGTGCGGGTACTTTCTCTGATGGTAAATTATATTCTCAAGTAAAAGATCCTAAGCATTACAGCCGTAAAGTATTAAATGAATTTGTAGATGCGGGAGCTCCAAGCGAAATATTATATGTAAGTAAACCACATATAGGTACTTTTAAGCTAGTAACTATGGTTGAAAAAATGCGCGCTAATATTATTGCGTTAGGCGGAGAAATTCGTTTTGGCGAGCGTGTTGATGATATCCATATGGAAGAGTCAGGTGATGATCAACAAGTGACTGGTTTAACATTAGCCAGTGGTGAAAAAATTGATACTAACTTTGTTGCTTTAGCTATAGGCCATAGTGCCCGTGATACTTTTAAAATGATCCACGATAAAGGTGTTTATATTAAAGCAAAACCTTTTTCAGTTGGATTCAGAATTGAGCATGAACAATCTGTTATTGATGATGCAAGATTTGGTATACACGCTGGACATGAAATTTTAGGTGCTGCTGATTATAAACTTGTTCATCATTGTAAGAATGGTCGCTCTGTTTACAGTTTTTGTATGTGTCCAGGTGGTACAGTTGTTGCTGCAGCATCTGAAGAGGGACGTTTAGTGACCAATGGAATGAGTCAGTATTCACGTCATGAACGAAATGCAAATAGTGCAATTGTTGTTGGTATAGACCCAAGTGATTACCCATTAGTAGATGGGAAAGAAGATGTTTTAGCTGGTATAGAATTTCAACGTAAACTAGAAGAAAACGCCTTTAAAATTGGTGGAAGTAGTTATGATGCACCAATCCAACTTGTAGGTGACTTTTTAGCGGGTCGTGCAAGTGGTGAACATGGTGAGGTCATTCCATCTTATAAACCTGGCGTAACCTATTGTGATTTAAGTGAAACTTTGCCTGATTACGCAATTGAAGCAATACGCGAAGCGATCCCAGCGTTTGAACGTAAAATAAAAGGCTTCTCAATGAAGGATGCAACATTAACAGCTGTTGAAACGCGTACATCTTCTCCAATTCAAATTACACGTGATAGAGAGTCATTTGAAAGTTTAAATACGAAAGGTTTATATCCGGCAGGTGAAGGTGCAGGTTATGCTGGAGGAATTTTATCTGCAGGTATTGATGGCATTAAAGTAGCTGAAGCTATGGCTTTAGCTATGGTTCAAAGTGTTAAATAATAAAGGTTTAACTTCATTGTGAGACTGCCTATTACTACTACTCTTATTGAGAGTTTAAGGATAGGCAGACTATGAATAAAAATGAACTAGAAGCATTTGTCCGCGAAGCGGATCTGAACGCAGAATAAGGCGAGCGACCTCGGTTATAGTTATATAACTCAATATTTCGACTATCGGCTGAAATAGAGTTATCCTGACCTTGGAGGGTTAAGGCGCCAAATACAGACATTGTTTTATCTTTAGGCACAGTTATGTCGACTTCTATTGTCATAGAAGATTCTTGGTTACTCACTTCCATGTCTTTTTGAGCAATTGATTTAAAGTTTGGCCCCTGGATAATTAACGACATAGTGCCAAATTCGCTAGATATAAGGCTATACTCCAATGTGGTTTTAAGGGTAACATTTTCACCAGCCTTATACTGCAGCCAATCACTCGGTTCTAACATTTTGATTTTTAACACATCTTTACTTTGTTTTTTTAATGTTTTTTGACTCCCTGATTTTTTATCTCTGATGTCGAGTTATCACAACCCATCAATGACTTGAGACCGATTCTTTTATACATTATCAGGTGAGGTTGATAGATTGCATTGCATTACTAAAACCTTTTCACCTTTATTGGTTATTTGTTCAATAGGTTGCCAACCAAGTTGCGAATATATACCGCCTGAAAGGTTTTCTGTTTGCAAGTACAAAGTTTTTACACCGAGTGATTTTGCAATATCTTTAGCCTTTATGACAAGCTTTTTTGCTAACCCTTTACCTCTTTGCCTATGACATATATAGACACCACCTAGCCAGTACTCCTTCTCTGGATAAATGTCCATTTCATGATACTTTAATTGGCAAGTACCTAGTAATTTTTCATTTTTAATTAAGAGTAATACCAATGGTATCTTTGAGCAATTCAGTTGTGTTAGAAGTTTGTCTTTAATGATTTCAACACTCGGTGTCTCCATTAAATAAGCCCATTGCTTAAAATACCAGTGTGCTATTTGTGGTATAAACTCAGGCTTGTCTTTTAAGTAAATAAATTCCATTTTATACGGCTTCTTTTAATGAAGTTTCAGATACTTAATTGTAATTAATCATATAATCTTTTTCTAATAATTCAGTGATAAATTGACTCGGCTTTTTTATGTCACTTAATAGATGTACTGTGTGTTTTGTTCTAGTAATAGCGACATAAAATAGTCGTCGCTCTTCAGCATGCTGAAATTCTTCCGCTTTAGGCAGTAAACAATCTAATAATGGGGGAATTGGCTTTTGTGATGGGAAACCATATTTACCTTTATTGAGGCCTAATATAATCACATGATCAGACTCTTTACCCTTACTGGCATGAAAAGTATCTGTTTTTATATCTAAGTTTTTAAATTTAACGTTTAACTGATTTAAATTATGTCTATTAGGTAAATTAAACTTATATCGCGATAGAATATAAACAGACTGCTTAGATGACTTACTATCATTAATGTCTGCTAATACATGACTTAATTTATCTTCACTGTCACCTTGATGTAATGTAACTCTTGGCTCGTTAACTTGGGTATGTGTGAGAATTTCTTTATGTAATTGACGCGGGTTTTGCATTACAAATTTACTGGAAAAATCACTAATACTATTATTAAATCGAAAGGTTTTATCTAAAGCTGTGATTTGGGTTGCCCCAAAGTAACTTGCAAATTGCGTTGTTAAACTAATATCTGCTCCTGTAAATCTATAAATTGCTTGCCAGTCATCGCCTACACAAAATAGGGAAGAACCTGATACTTGCGTTTTTAATGCTTTAATTAGCCTGGCTCTAGGTTCTGAAATATCTTGAAATTCATCTACTAATATATGTTTCCAGTTTGATTTAAACCGGTTTGATTCGACGTATTGAATTGCCTTGATGATCATATCTTCAAAGTCTATTTCGTTACAGTCTAAAAGGTGTTTTTGATAAAGTTGATATATAGGTGATAATAATTCAAGCTCAGATTTTATTTGGCTTTGATCTTTATTTTTTGACAATCGATGCTGGAATTGTTGTTTATCAAATAGCGCTAATTTATATAAGCCGATCAATTGACTTAAATTTTTAGAAATTTCTTCAATATTGCCATCTAAATCTTTATTCGAGTTTAGATATGCTTGAGAATAACTTTGAACCTTTAACTTGAAATCACTTTGAGCCAGTAATAGTTTAAATTGAGCTTGGGTCCAGTTTTGTTTATTAGTTTCATTGGATGCAAGTTCACTAATATTTGGTGATTTAGATTCGACCGATGTAATAATATTTAAACCTAAACTATGAAATGTATTTACTCTAATTGATGAAAGGTTTAGTTTTTCTTTAATACGAACTTTCATTTCGTCAGCAGCTTGTTTACCAAACGCAAGTAATAAAAAGTCAGATTCTTTCGCTTGAACACTTTTCAATAAATAACCAACACGGCCTATCATAGTACTTGTTTTACCAGTACCTGCACCGGCTAAAATTAAGTTGTTTTGTTCATCAGTAATACAAGAAGTTTGTTGTCTATCAGTTAAAGGATTTGATTCAATTGATTGAAAGTAATCTAAATAAACTGCTTTTTGTCTATCTATATAGTTTTTTTGAAAAGCAGCTAAATGCTGTTCACTCCAGCTTACAACTAATTGTAAAAACTTTAATGATTTATGAATCGATTCATCAAAAGAGAATAATGCAATATCTTTAGGCCATAACTTCAGCTGTTTAATGGCCTTATTTTGGATATTAGTAAATGTATTTTTGCGTAAATAACCTTGACTCATTTTTGCTTTAATCGCATTAGCTAAATGAATTAATGCGGCTTTATTTATTTTACCCCATTGATCTAATATATTGGTTATTGCATTGCTTGCTGTATTTTTTGAAAGCCAGTTATAATGATATTGAATGTCATTAGCTTGCCAATTAAGACTCGAAAAAAAGAAATGAGATTCAATATATGGAAACGTCTCAAAGTCGGGCCAATTTATGAGTGTATTATCTAGCAAAACACCTTGAGTGCCAATTTCTAATGAAGCATGATTTTTAATGAAAAATTTACTAAGCCAATACCGCTTTAATTGCATGAAAACAAACTATAAAGAATAAAAGTAGAGTATAAAACAAATAAAGGGGTCGGAGTTAATTAATCAAACTTTTGAGTTAAATCTATTAAATAAATTATTCAACTCTCATAAATAGAAGGGAAAAGCATCTAACATGATGTAATTGTCATCAAAATCACATTTTAAACTAAAAAATTTAGCTTTAAATAATTTAATTAACTCCGACCCCTTTTTATTTTTTTATTAGCTGCCGCGTAGTGTTAGGCCAAGTTCGGTCGAATATCCCATAGAGCGGGCTGATAACTTTAGGTTTTCATCTATTACATAGTAAGTTGGGTATGCTTCTATTTGGTAATTTTGTCGTATTTGATGATTTCCCAATAATACGGTAAATGTGATCCCTAAATTATTTGTAAATTCCTTTACTTGTTCTGAGTTATCAAAATCAAGTGCTATGGCGATGGCATTGACCGAGCCATCTGAGACTTTGTTTTGTAAGTTAGGCATGCTTATTTTACAAATACTGCACCAAGGCGCAAAAAAATAAACAACGGTTTTTTGATTTTTTAATTGGCTTAAATCTAATCTGTTATTTTTGTTATAAGTTTCGTTTAATGAAGTGCTATTTGATAGCTTAGGTTCTTGTTTTTTCTCTTTATTTTCAAGTATAGGTAACGAAAAATAGGGGGCTGGTAAATCTCCAGATACATCTAATAAAGATGATTCCTTAAACATACTCACAAGATTAAAAATAATAATAGCAGCAACAACTTGTATTAAAATACTTTTCAAGCGACTTCCTTATAAATTTCAGTTTGAAATGTTGGTTATTTAAATAGACCGTTAAACAGCTAAATATATTCAAGTCAAATTACTTTTATTATTAATAGATTCGGTTAAGTTTGAAAATTTGAACTAATATTATCAAATACCTATTTGGATATACTTTAATTCAATTAAAACTGTATTGTTAGCTTTAATCGTATACTTAATAACAGCACAAGCTTTTTCATGTGAATTAACAGTTCGTTATGAGCATTACTCACCTAAAAAAGTAAGTGATAAAATGCAGTGGCATGGTATGGATGTTGATTTTGCCAAGGCATTGTTAGAGCAAGCAGATTGTAAATATCGTTTTGTTGATATGGCGTGGGGTTGAGCAATCGATTAATTAAAGCAATGAAAAATCGATATGATGTTAGGGGTTACACATCTTGAAAAACGCAATAAATTTATCACTTTATTGGTCCTCATAGGCAAGAAGTAATAGTATTGGCAACGTTAGCATTTGAAGCTTTTGTGATCCATTCAAACCCTGTTTATTTTGCTTTGAGTCGAAAAACTGTAAATAAAACATAATTAAATAAACTGGAAGCTGCTTTTGTTGTATTACAAAAAAGCAGACTTTTAAAGAGATTTTAAAAAAATATCAAAATTAATAGACTAGTCTTCTAAACTAGCTGCAATCGCTTCTTCTCTATCTTGCATTTCTTCAAATGCGGCTTTAATTTCATCTAATACGGAACCAACATTCGCTGCTTTGGTGCTATGCTCAAATTGACCTGTTAACTCATAATCGGCATGTAAATCGCCGGCTTCAAATATCGCCCACATTTCTTCAGCATAATCAGTTTTATCCAGTTCAGGCGCAAATTGGCTATAATAATTTGTCATGTTTTGTACATCACGCTTAAGCATGGCTTTGGCGTTGTTATTTGCTGCGGCATCTACAGCTTGCGGTAAATCTATGATCACAGGACCATATTCATCTACCAGTACGTTAAATTCGGATAAATCACCATGAACTAGACCGACACATAACATACGCATTACATATGTCATTACGATTTGATGATCTTCAATTGCTTGGTCAGCTGGCATTTCTACATCATTCAAACGTGGTGCAACATCACCTTCTTCGTCGGTAATCAACTCCATTAAAAGCACACCGTCATAGCAACCGAATGGCTCTGGAACACGTACACCAGCATCAGCTATTTTATATAAAGCATCAACTTCAGCATTTTGCCAAATTTCTTCTTGTTGCTTACGGCCAAATTTAGAGCCTTTTTCCATGGCACGCGCACGACGACTACTTCTTACTTTACGACCTTCATTATATTGTGCTGCTTTTTTAAAACTACGTTTTGTTGCTTCTTTATATACTTTGGCACAACGTACTTCGTCACCACAGCGTACAGCATATACCGTTGCTTCTTTACCACTCATAAGCTGACTGATAACTTCGTCTACTAAGCCTTCATCAACTAAAGGCTGGATCCGTTTAGGTGTCTTCATACAGTTTTGTTCTTTCTACTTAGCGTTTTAAATTAATAAGTGGAATCATTTTACGTTAATAAAGCTGATTTTTTAAGAAAAATTTATTTTTTTACTTTTTACCCTTGAAAGTGATTTTTTCATACATATATCTTTAAACAGAGGACGCCGATAGGGTCCCAAAGTAAAACATAGTTCCAACCAACTATTTAAAAGTGTACATAAGTTATATAGATAATTTATTACACCAAACAGCTCGTTCATTATGAAGAGCTAAATTTTAAAGATAATTCAATGTCGAATTATCAATATCGCTCAATGAGGATAATATTATGCGTACAGTAGATTTTTCACCACTTCACCGTTCATTCATCGGCTTTGATCATTTAGCTTCACTTATCGATGCAGCTAATAGAAACGAAAAGCAATCAGGCTTTCCTCCATATAATATTGAATTACTAGCAGAAAATAAATACAGAATCACAATGGCTGTAGCAGGTTTTACCGAATCAGAATTAGCAATCGAATCAGAAAACAATACGTTAAAAGTAACAGGCACTAAAGCCAACAAAGCAAAAGTTGAACGTAACTTTATTCATCAAGGTATTGCAGAGCGTAATTTTGAACGTAAATTTCAACTAGGCGACCATGTAAAAGTCATTGGTGCAGATATGGAAAATGGTCTGCTTCATATCGATTTAGAAAGAGAAATTCCAGAAGCAATGAAACCGCGCCAGATTAAAATTGGTAGTGGTAAATTACTAGAAAGCTAATCGTCTTTAAAACTACAAAATTTAAATATTAATGAAACTGCATAATAGTGTGTAGTTTCAGACATCTGGATGCCGAAAGGGTCCTATATATAAACAAACGTAAACTAATTGCTCGTTCATTATGAAGGGCTACATTTTTAAGGTAATTCAATGTCGAATTATCAATATCGCTCAATGAGGATAATCTTATGCGTACAGTAAACTTTGCTCCATTAAACCGCTCATTTATCGGCTTTGATCAATTAACTTCTTTAATTGACACTGCGACACGTAATGAAAAACAAACTAGTTCAATTCCTTATAACATCGAATCATTTGAAGATAGTAAATATCGTATTACATTCGCTGTTGCAGGTTTTAAAGATGCAGAACTGAATATTGAATCTAAAAACAAGACATTAACAGTTAAAGGCACAAAAGAAACCACTGAAAAAGTAGAGTCTAAATTTGTTCATCAAGGGCTTACTGTGCAAAATTTTGAAAAGTCATTTCAATTAGGCGATCACGTTAAAGTGTTGGCGGCTAATATTGAAAATGGTCTGTTATTAATCGATTTAGAAAAAGAAATACCCGAAGCGCTTAAACCTCGCCAAATTCAAATCGGCAAAGAGGACTTAGCACAGCACTAATTTTAAATTATTTATTTTTCGTTATTCCCCCTGATTTTTAAGCCCGATGTATTCGGGCTTTTTTTGTCTCTACTATATATTAACTGTGACGGGCAAAGTGCCTTTTGCAGATATTTTACCTGTTAAGACTCTACATAAAGCATTTAACGCTGGGCTTTTAATTAAGTTTGAATTGATATCTACATATGTATTGTAGGCGTATGTTGCTAAACAAATATCCGCTACATTTTTAAATTCAGAGATCTCGTATGGCGTTCTTAAACTGACAAAAACTGTTAGTTTATTAAGTTGCTTGGCAAGTTTTAATAATTCAAAGATTTTTTGTGGACTTGCCACATTGTCACTGATTTTTGAGTTAGCTATTAAATCATCCATTCCACCCATTTCAACTGCGCTTTGTTTAGGGGAAATATGGCTCCCGATCACAATATCTGCATTTTTGATCTGGTTTTGCGCTTGAAGTAATTCAAAATCTCTCATATTGGTATAAGTGATCAGTGCTGTATTGCCTAAATGAGATTTTAACATCTGTTCAATTGCAATAGATTTTGTTTTATCAGGCATGATCAAATGAATTTTTTGATTAGCAGTAATAGGCAGTACATTGCTATCACCACACACTAAGGTAACCGCATCGTCTGCCAGTTGTTGCTCTAGTTGTCGACTTTCTTGTGTAGCAAGAGCCGATTTTGCTTTATTTATTAAGTCATGAATATCTACATTAAATGCACTATTTAATTCGTGATCTGTTTTAAGCTTTTGAATACGATTAAAAGAAGTTTCAATTTCTTGTTTATTGAGTTTTTGCTTTTCTACTGCGTCGACTATGGCATCAATCAGTTCATCTAATTTAGCCAAATCTTTTGTATTTCTTATTTTTATTGGCATTAAGGCAATATCAACGCCTGCTTTAAACGTGTTTATCACTGCATCATGTTCAGTGAAAAAGTCAGATATGCCAGCCATGTCTAACGCATCAGTAATAACAATGCCTTGATAGTTTAATTCGTTGCGCAATATATCTGTGATCATAATGCGTGACATCGTGGCGGGTTTTAGCATTTTAGCACCAGATTTTGCGATACATTCACTATTATCTAATTCTGGATATTGTATATGTGCGGTCATTATCATCGCGGGATTTGAATTTTCGATAATATATTTAAAAGGTGCGATATCCATTTTATATATCGTTTTAAGGTCATGTTTGACAACAGGTAAACCTGTATGACTATCAACATCGGTATCGCCATGTCCAGGATAATGCTTTATGGTACTTATGATATTTTTTTGAAATCCATTGACTTGCGATAATCCAAGTTCAGCAACTAATTGGGGATCTTCGCCGAACGAGCGAACATTTATCACCGGATTATTTGGGTTTGCATTGACATCTATTGTGGGTGCGTGATTAACATTAAACCCTAAGTGACTTAAGTCATTTCCTATCACTTCAGCAGTTTTATCTGCATATTTGCAGCCATGTTGGCTATAAGTTGCACCAATTGACATATTGCCAGTGAATGCTGTGGTATCTTGTCTATTAGTTCTAAATACGCGACCGCCTTCTTGGTCTACTGAAATCAGTAAAGGAAATTGATATTCAGACGATGCAGCTGCTTGCTGTAAATCATGGTTCAGTTTGATTATTTGCTCTGTACTTACGAGGTTTTCTGAAAATAAAATTACGCCACCTAAGTGCGTTTTTTTAATTAAACTTTTAATAGGATCTGGTAATTGTGTTAAAGGTTCACGATCATTGCTTTTTGCAACCGCTTGTTCATTAAAAAAGCGTAAATCTATCATGAGTTTTTGCGCTATTTGTACTCTTAATGGTACTTTTTGTTGTTTTATTTTACTTTCAGTGACAACTGACATTTAAAGTCCTGTTTTTAAAACCATAAACTGGCTAAAATCTAAAGTAGATTTATATTCATCGCTTGCTTTGAGATTGCTATTTTATATGAAAATGACCAATACAACAGAACCTTCTACAAACAAATATTATTTAGGCATCATGTCAGGAACCAGCCTTGATGGCATAGATGTCGCTTTGGTTTCAATTTCTAAAGATAATAAAACGACGTTTGTTGCAGGGGCAGAATTTTCTTTTGATAACAATTTACGTGAAAAAGTACTTACTTTATGTAAAACACAAAATACATCACTGCAAAACTTAGGTGAGATCACAGTTGAGTTAAGTTTGGCTTATGCTAAAGCCGTTAATCTATTTTTAAGAAATAAAAATATAGATCCAAACCAAATAATTGCGATAGGCTGTCATGGGCAAACTGTTTTTCATCAACCTACAGGAAATAGTGCTTTTTCAATGCAATTGGTTGATTCCGCTAAAATAACTGCAAATACTAATATTACAACAGTGACTGATTTCAGATCTATGGATATCGCTTTAGGTGGTCAAGGTGCACCCTTAGTGCCTTTATTTCATCAAGGTTTAGTATCTCAAATGACAGAAGTTTGCGATGAATCTTTAGTCTTTTTGAATATAGGCGGAATAGCTAATATTTCAATCGTTAATCCTGCTCCTTTAGTGGGATTTGATACCGGCCCTGGCAATGTTTTACTTGATAGTTGGGTAGCAAAAGTGACAGGTAAAAGGTTTGATGAAAATGGCGATTTAGCCTCTAAAGGTCAATGTAATTATCAATTACTAGCGTTGCTTAAATGTGAACCTTACTTTGATTTAGCTGCACCAAAAAGTACTGGACGTGAGCTGTTTAATTTAGACTGGTTAGAACAAAAATTAACAGAGTACAATCATAAAATATCAGATGCAGATATTATGGCTACACTTGTGGTTTTAACCTGTGACCCCATAATTGAAGGGATTAATCACTTACCTTTCGGTAGCCTTTTAGTATGCGGAGGTGGTGCTAAAAATAAAACCATTATGCAATATTTACAAATGGCATTACCCAATTGGCAAGTTAAAGTGACTGATGATATGGGTATAAGTGGTGATTTTATGGAGGCAATGGCATTTGCTTGGTTAGCCCACAGGTGCATAAATCGATTATCTGGTAATGATCCTCAAGTAACTGGGTCAAGACGTGCTGAAATATGTGGCTCGGTAACCCGTATATTTAATAGTTTTTAAAATTAACAATGAGTGAAGAAAGCGTTAATCGCTTTCTTTAGATTCAGTTGATAATTTTAATGGCAATGTGTTCGGCTTAATGGGCATGGGAGCAGATTCATTAGAAGAAATGAATCTGATGTACCAACGATCACAACATCTGGTAAATACCGAATTTATACGTTTAATCATGGCACAGCTGCCGGGCACAATGCACTAGGTCCAATAGGTCTGAAAATAAAATCAGGTGATGGCGAGAAAACTTATTGGGTTGAATATCGTACGATGCAAAAAAGTGAAGTAAATACGTCTCCCGATCATCAATTACGTACGCCGTTATTAAAAAATGGTATTTTAACCAATTTACAAAACTATATGGATGAAAATACTGGCCTTGGTACAACCATAATTCATTATTGCTCGACTCTACACCTAATTCGCGAAGTTCTAATTGGGCGTTAGAAGACTTTAATGACACGCCATTACAAATTAATAAAACATTTATTGATCCCTGGAATGGCTTTAGCATTTACCCAGTTGAAACAGGTGGTACCTTAGGTACCGTAAACGCTTGGATAGATGTACAAGTTACATTACATTAATTTAAGTGATTGGTAAGATAGTAAGGGTGTTGATAATTGCTTATCAACACCCTTACTTTTGGATAAAAAAAGATACCAGATAGATGTGTTTTAATAAATCAGGCTAGTTTTAGCAAAAAATCGATATTAAGTACTCTATGTAATTGTTTCTAAATAAATAAAAATGTACTCTTTGAGCCATATAGCATGATTTAGCTGCCTATATGCGTATCGTAAAAAAATGCGAGGCAATTAAGATTTAACAACTGAGGTAAAATGGCCGTTTTAGAAGTTTTAAAAGCACCAAATGAAAAATTAACAGTGCAAGCAACAAAAATAAGTAATATCGATGCAGTACAAGGTTTAATAGACGACATGTTAGACACTATGTACGACACACCCGATGGTATAGGACTTGCGGCAACACAAGTTGGTCGCAGTGAAGCAATTATTATCATTGATATTTCACAAGCGCGAAATGAGCCTTTAATATTAATCAACCCAGAAGTGATCAGTGGTAAAAATACTGAAAAAGGCCAAGAAGGCTGTTTATCAGTGCCAGGATATTATGCAGATGTTGAACGGTTTACTCAGGTTAAAGTGCAAGGTATAGACCGCGAAGGCAAAGAAGTCACTATAGAAACAGATGACTTTTTGGCAATAGTGTTACAACATGAAATTGATCATTTAAAAGGTAAACTATTTATTGACTACCTCTCGCCTTTAAAGCGTAAAATGGCTTTAAAAAAGGTTAATAAAACCCTCAAATCAAGCCAACAGTAAATGAGTAGTAGCGTATTTTTTATATATAAATCGATGAAAAAGTGAATTTAACTAAATTAACATAACCAAAAACAGATTTTATAGCGTTAGGATAAATTATGAAATTAATTGTATTACATGGCCCACCCGGTGCAGGAAAGCTTACTTTAGCAAAACGCTTAAAATCTGCCTTAGGGTATAATGTGTTACATAATCACCTTAGTGTTGATCTCGCATTAGAGGTGTATCCTGAATTTGGACAAGATGACTTTTTTGATTTTATTGATTCGCTAAGGTCGCAAGCAATTGAAAAAGCTTGTCAAAATAAGATGGCTGGCTTGATCATAACATTCTGTTTTGATTTAAATTCTGATTTAAATGTTGTGAAAAAGTGGGAATCTATAATATCGGATTATGGCGGGTCTATGCTGCCTATTTATTTAGATGTCTCAGCTGAAGTATTAGCACAAAGAGTAGAAAACCCATCACGAAATGGCACTAAAAAAGTGCAATGCCCAGACTTGTTACATACCTTATTGGTGGAAAATCAGTTTGTTGCAATTCCAAATGAAAATACAATTTCTATTAATACCAATGCGCTTAGTGAAGAAAATGCAACACGCCGTATTCTTGAGCAAGTAATATAAATAGGGCTAAAAATTTATTTAAAAACAGCATGTTAATTTAAAAATCAACATGCTGTTTTATCGTCTTACACACTGCTAACAAATGCGCAGACTTCTAGATTAGGCTACTTAGTTAAAAGTTTTACCACAGCTTCACCAACTGCATGGGCACTTGATGGATTTTGACCTGTGATCACCCGGTCATCTTCAATCACAAATACACCCCAAGGTTGTACTTTGCTAAAACGTGCAGCAGTGCGCGTAAGTGATTCTTCTAATAAAAACGGAATGTCATTAATTGTGCCAAAATCGATTTCTTCTTCACGGGTAAAACCAGTAACAGATTTATTTGCCAGTAACTTTTCGCCATTACTTAACGTAATTGGTAATAAACCAGCAGGGCCATGACAAACCGCAGAAATAATACCGCCAGCTTCATAATGTTGTGCACTTAATTTTGCAAAGTCTTCATTTTCTGCCAAATCAGATAATAAACCAAAGCCTCCTGGATAATAAACTGCTGCATAATCTTCAATATTTATTTGAGAAACAGCAATTGTATTATTGATTCGAGACTGAAATTTTTCATTGTTTAAAATGCTATCGTTAATTGAATCATTTTCAATATCAGTACCATATAACGGTGCTTTACCACCATTAATCGAAGCGATTTCGTAATCTAAACCTGCTGCTAAAAAAACATCTAAAGCGTGTGTTAATTCGGGTGAATAAGTACCATTAGCCTGGTCTGTAGTACCTAACACTGCATGATTTGTAACAGGGATTAAGATCTTTTGCATTTTGATGTCCTTTAATAATGACGCCGCATTGGCATTTTGTCTTGCATTGATAATAGACCTAAACCTCATTGACAACAATATGGTGAAATGGCAAATTACTATTTTCATATAGCAATAATTGATGGGTTTATGGATAATTTCGAAGGTATTGTAGAATTTGTATGCGTTGCTGAACGCCTAGGTTTTTCTGCAGCGGCAAAGCAACTGGGCTGTAGTACAAGTCATGTTAGTCGACAAATTGCTAAATTAGAAAAAAGATTAGGTTGTGCATTATTTGCGCGCACTACACGATTAGTAAGCTTAACGCCCACAGGTTTAAATTATTACCATCAATGTAGAGACTTAGTTACTGGGCTACAGCAAGCAAATGAACAAGTTAATACACAACAACTTGAGTTAGTGGGTACACTGCGTGTGAGTGCTGCAGGCACATTTGCAGAGCAACAAGTCGCGCCAGTGTTAATGGAATTTGCATCACAGCACCCTAGGCTATCGGTAGAAATAGATTTTAATAGTCGAAAAGTTAATTTTGTAGAAGATGGTATCGACTTTGCAATTAGATATGGCAAATTAGAGGATTCAGGTTTAGTTGCAAGAAAACTATTAACACATCCTATGATGGCCATTGCCAGCGATGCTTATTTAACTGAACATGGCACACCACAACACCCACAAGATTTAAAAAATCACAATTGTATTATTTCAAATAACGATCAATGGCAATTTGAAAATTTAGATTATAAAGAAAATATTAAAGTAACAGGCAGGTGGAAAAGTAATAATGCTCAAGTTGTGGTTAATGCTTGTGAACAAGGTTTAGGTATTGCTTATTTGCCTCAGCATAATTTTTTGTCATCAATAAAGGCCGGAAAATTAACCCCCGTTTTAAATCAATATTGGCGTAAAGATGCACAAAGCTGGATAGTTTATCAAGATAGACGATTTTTACCGATGAAAGCACGGTTAGCCATTGATTATTTGCTTGCTCATTTTAGTAAATAACTAAAGTGTTGTATATATCAAACTCTCTATAGCAAATGTGATTTTAAGATTCAGTTTAATTAACAATGATATAACTCAAATGCATAATTAAAATGTTTTTTAATAGTTATATAGCTTCAACATCATATTTAATTTCTATAAATCTGTTATGGTAATATTCAGAAAAAAAGACCTGTAATAGGTCTCTTTACCCAATCTCAGATTTTAATCTAAATACATTTGTGTTTTTGTAACATATTTTCTAACTGGGCCATACCTGCAGGTACATCAACTTTTGCACCTAAATCTTTAAATGTAGAGCCAAAAGCATGTATCGTTCTAAATAAATTATGTACTCTACATTGTTCGCCCATTTGGCCAATTCTTACAATGGGAGGGCCAAAAGAACCAGCAATTTCAACACGATAGTTTTTAGAAATATGTTCACACACAGCTTTTGATTCTAACTGCTCAGGTAATCTAATGCCAACCACAGAATTGAGTCTACTTTTACCTTCTATATACAGTTCTAAACCTAAACTTTCGATTGCACTTTGCAGTGCTGTTGAGCACGTTAAGTGTCTTTGAAACCTTTTTTCTAATGTTTCATTGCAAATAAGCCTCATTGCCTCGTGCAATGCTAATAAACCTGAAACAGGTGCAGTGTAATGATATGAGTCTTGATGCCAAAAATTTGATGCTAACATTGCATCTAAAGTCCATTGAGGAATTTGCGTAACACGATTACTAATGCGTTGCCATGCTCTATCAGAGAATGCGACAAGTGACACACCGGGAATTGAACTTAAACCTTTTTGACCGCCAGTGATCACCGCATCTATGTGCCAGTCATCCATTTGCAAAGGCATAGTGCTTAAAGTACACACGGCATCAACGATTAAATAGCAATTAAACTCTTTTGCTAGTTTACCGATTTCAACAAGTTCGTGATTATAAGTCGTATTAGATGTTTCACCTTGTACGATAGTGATCACTTCAGGGTTAAATTCTTCAATTAGTTTTCGGATTTTGATGGGATCGGCACTTTGTCCTTCAACAATTGAGGTGTGTTCAACTACAGCTCCAGCTCTTTGTGCCATTTGAGCCAAACGATTAGAGAAAAAACCGTTACAAATACTCAATACCTTAGTATTTTTCCATACTAAATTAGTAATAGCCATTTCCATTGCAGCAGAACCAGGACCCGCAACACCCACAATCCACGGTGAACTGGTTTGAAAGATATAGCCTGCCATATCTTTTATTTGATGAACAATTTTTCCCATAGTTTCACCCAAATGGTTAATCACAATACCATTGGCGTTGGCGACGGCTTGTGGAATTGGCACTGGACCTGCGCCCATCATTAGCAAAGGCTCTTCTGGAAGAATGTGATTTAACGTTTGTATTTGGGGAACTTTTATTTTCATATTATTTAGCTTCAGTTAGGTTGAAAGATTGAACAAAAATCCTATGGTTATACTCATCAAGTGATAATGAATTATTCGTATCTGTATAAAATTATTATTTTACAATTTGTCCATACGTTACTATTAAGCTTATCGATCTGATTTTTATTAATTAATTTTAATCGACAGTCAGAACTGATGGTTACGTCTTTCATTAAAAATTCATTGCTCAAAAATTATTATTTCTAATTATATGGAAATATATGGACACTTCTTAATTCTAGATATTTTAATTCGACTAACTTAGAAATTCCGATATAAAAATGACTGTTACAAATGAAATGGTTTATGAAGCTTTGAATATGTTTGCCTTTTTGGCGGTAGAATTAACTTTATTATTTTTGTTGATCAGCTACCTAGTCGGCGTTTTACAGGAATATATTCCACCAAGTAAAATGGTAAAGGTTACATAATTACAGAGTTTTTAGGTGCAATCACCCCATTTTGTTCTTGCGCTACGATCCCATTTTTGAAGGGATTATTGAGGGCTAAAGCAGGATTTGGCACTATGATGGTATTTTTATTTGCCAGTCTATTATTAAATCCAATTAATAAATGGCGTAAAATATGGAACAGCACTTGGTCTGACTTTAAGAAAGTTTTGCCTTACTTGATGGTGGTATTGCCATAGGCTCAATGATTTATGGATTTGTGCCAACTGAATTTGTTGCAAATATTGCAAGCGAAAATAACCCTATTCCTATTCCTATTGCTGCAGTAATTGGTATTCCGCTTTATATACGTGCTGAAGCTGTGATCCATTTAAGTGCTGCATTAGCTACAAAATGTATGGGGCTTGGCGCTGTTATGGCACTAATTATTGGTAGTGCAGGCGGGTCTTTCAACTGCTTATTATTTGAAAAGAAAAGGCTTTGATCCATTAATTTTAGATGCAAACGATCACTTTGATGGTTCATGGCAGCATGCTTGGGATAGCTTAAAGTTATTTTCACCTAAAGCGCTTCTAAACCAACCCTGCGGGGACTTCTGAGCAAATCATGCTCGTTGTTCCATCTTCTTTTAAGGGAAAAACCATTAATACAAAGATGCGCCTAGATCACGAATTGCTCAGCAGTCCTGAAACTCGCATCTTGAAGTAGCTTGGGTATATATCCAAGTAAGGCTGAAATAGTTGCTTATTTAGGGAAATATGAACAAAGATATCAATTTAGAGTTAGGCGGCCAGTTAGTGTATTAAATGTACATTTCAGCTATGGTATATACGTTAGAAGCGGATCTTGTTAATACGCAAATTAATGAATTAACTGAGACTTAAATCTATGTAATTAAGCATGATAAGTTTAAATTATAAACAAACACCAATCTGGCCTAGTTGTTCTATATATGACTTTATCAGTTGGCGGCTGAGCGACTCCAATCCAGATTTTTTATATCTTTTCTCTTGAATAAACTTCAAGGACAGGAAACTTACTTTCCCCGAAATTGAGAGTTAAAGATATTGTTTCGTTTCCTAAATATGCTTGCTTAAACTCGTGAGGGTGAACCCTCTCACCATTTGCCAATAAGCCAAGTAGGTGCTTTTGATTTAAAGTTCGAGTGCCAGTTGCTTTGTTTCTAATAGTAACCACCACCCAACGTTCACCGTCCTCATTACTCATAAGGATATAGTTCAATACATCAAAATCACTGATCTCAGGCTTAATATTACTTTCGTTTGGAAAGGATAGTTCTAAACTGTGAGTAACTGCCCGGTCTACTGATAGAGGCTCTGAAGCCTGAGCTGATGTTGTTAACAGAAAAATCCCGAATATTGTAATCATACCTTTAAGCATAAAATTTCCTCTTAGAAACAAATAAAGAATGCTATAAGCTCAGCATCTAATTTGCATGTGTGCCTATATGTTTTTAGTTTAAGTGCTAGGTACCCTTAATTATTATTCAAGACCACCAATTAACTTTCAGTATCTATGGTGTTGATGAGCATGACAAGTGAAAATCATAAAAAACTATCAATCTTGGTAAGTTGTTTTATGTTTGAACCTATCAGTATTAGCCCATTCATCATCTTGGACTGGAATATAATGCTCAATCATTTTTCTAAAATATTTCATAGAACTACAATCTATATTTGTTGTATTGCACGTTTTCGAAGCGTTCTAATATTTTTCATTTTTGATTTAAATATACCGTAAATATCTTCATCTGCATCATATAGACTTTGATTGTTTGCAATAAACTCAAGAGTAGATTCAATTTTATTATATTTAGGGTTGATAAAATCGGGTTTGCTTTCTAACAATTCTTCTGCCAATGAGATAAAGCAAGAAGCTGCATGATAACCTGCCATAAAAAGCCAATATAAATGACTCTAATTAACGAAAATAACGTAATTCAAGCGTTTTACGTCCATTTGATGATTTTATAATACAGTATTTTCTCCCATTATATTTAATAGATGGGGGAAATTCATTGCTAACTCTACTTGATAAATGACACTAAGTTTGAGTTACAGCCTTTTGCGCTAAAGTTATCAAACATAACTTGCGATGAACTAAGTAAATATAAAACCACCATTTAAAATTGACTATTACCGAAATAGTTTCTTGTTAGGTGCTTGTGAACACTACAATTGCAATAATAACGATAGCGATGGAACAAAGTGCAAACAGAGCGATTGGTCTTGAACTTTCGGTATTGATACCTATTAGGTCATGAACAACAACATCGCAATCAACATCTAATGGGGAAAATACTAGAGCACCTTTTTGTCCATTTTCTTCTTTGCTTATGCAAACAATAACAATCGAACCTTCTTTATGTAGTGATTTATCATAACCATTAAAATCACTTAATGGCAAAAAACCATGGCGCTCAGCTCCGTAATCTACGAATGCAGCCTCAAGCGATGGCTCAATCCTAGTAATTCTTGCCGTAAAGTAACTACCAACTCTAAATATACTTTGATTCATATGTTATCTATTTGAATACCTAACGAGCCTAAAGAAATACTCGTTGAAAATCTATTTTTATAATCAGAACACTTTACTGGTAATAAATAATTTAAACAATTGAAAACAAGTACCTTTTTAATCATTTTTTATTTTAACAATGAGGTTCTAGACAATTAAGGGGGGGTTATTAAGTAAAAAATCTAAGGCGGAAGACATCAGATCCGAACTGTTTTATTTATGGTAATGGTGTCCGTGATACAATCAAATCCTGTATTTAAAGCACATTATCTAAAATTAGTTACGGCAGGCAAACCTAAAAAAGTGGCTATCATCGCCTGTATCAGAAAGATGAACGTGATATTGAATTCAATGCTCAGCACTAAAAACTGGAGAAAAATCCGACCCTCTAATTATAATTTTGTTGCTTTTCTCTATGAGGGAATTTTTATCGCGCTTAACAAATAACTAAGACGTAACTAAGAAAAAACATAAACTAATATAGCTTTCTAATTTCATTGTTACTGCTGTAGGGCAGCCAATACATACACCTATTGAACTCCAAAAGATAATAGGGCTATCTATTTTCTCATTATTAATTGTTTATTATCCATACTATATTTCCGTGTAACTATTGTGCAATAACTGAATGAGCAAAGCTTAAACATTCGCTATATATTTACTTGCGAAACCTCAGAATTAAAATCATTATGTTTGATTTTAAAAATATAATTAATGTTATATGTAAATAACATTTTTAAGTCTTGTTTGTTAGGTTTAGTTTCCTGATATGTCTGAAGTTTTTAATACACTTATATCAGGTTTGTTTTTAAACATATCACCATCTTCTTTCCTTTCGATGACTTCTCTTTTTTGCGCTTCTACCACGTATTTTTTTCCGGGATTAAAAATAGCATCTACTTCCAAAAAGGCTCCACTCATTGAACTTTGACCTGAAACAGAGCTTTTACTTTTTACTTTCTTTTTGAACCAATTCAAATCAAGAATTTTATATGCACAAGCAATTCCAATAAAAGGTATAAACCAAACACCAAGAAACAAAGTTAAGCGCTTTTGTAATGAAGGCACCCATTCATGGATTTCTTTTGAAATGTGGGCGTTCACCAAAATGTGCAATACAATAATGATAACACCTAAAGTTAATAGCTTAGTGTTCTCCATAAATAGTAACTCCTAAATGACTTATTTATTACGTGTTTATACACGAAATTTATCTGTCTATCTTGATTTATATAATGTAAAAATTGGTATTAAAACAATCACCTCAACAACTTAGATATGGGTGAGAGCAATAAATTACAAGTTTTAATTTTGAAATTTAATAAGCACAAATTATAGTAATATTAATCTGAATTCATGCTCCACAGAGAGGTTGTATTGTACGCGGAGATTTGCTTACAAGGATGTAAGTAGTAGAGTAATTCAGGAGCAATTACCGATAATCCCCGCAGGTTTAAATTAGATGAATGGTTAATAAAGGGTGAGCATTTAATCATTTATGCTGTTATTAAAAAGTGCGGGAGTGTCCATCTCATCACCCATAAAATTTAGCCATCTAAAGGTTAATGAACTAAGCTTAAATAGTTAGTTCATTTTCATTGTGGGTGAGTAGTGGCTAAAAGGCTTGACTTATATTCTAGATGCGACATGGATAACCCTCTTATATCTTATAAAGAACAATCATGGGAAGGAATTAAACACAGGGAATTAAAAATCATCAAAGAATAGACAATAAAAAATTCATAAATAGGCACTCATAAAATTCAGTTATTTACAATAACAGTTTAAAATCAATAAAAACAACCACTTAATTTCTAGTCGCCTATAGGTTTACTCACCCTATCTAGCAAATACACAATTGATTGATAGGGGATGTCACTGGCTTTAGTTAAACCAATTTCGCAAGTTCGGCTGTTTGAAAAGCCCTCTGTTATGCAAGTTTTGTTGTTATGGGATTTGTTATGGGGGTTGTTATTGAAATGATGAATTTGCGGTTTTAGGGTTTTTAAAGCACTTTCGTTAAGAGCGGGTTCAAAAAAGCCTTTATCCCCTGCAAAACCACAACATGCAATATCGCTAGGAATGAGCACTTCACTGGCACAGGCTTTGGCTATATTTATCAGGTTATGTTCAATGTTTTGGCGTTTACTGCTACAGGTCACATGCAAAGTGATTGGTTGTGTTTGTGGCGTAATAGTTAAAGTATTTAATACGTTTTGATTGATAAATTCAGCTGTTTCATACACTTTAAACTCACCTTTATCTGAGTTATTCAGTGTCAAAGCACAAGGGCTGGCATCCATGATGACGGGTATTGAATTATCTTGGTTTAATGATTTTATTAAAGTGATAAGTTCATTAGCTTTTGTATTTGCGCTATGGGTATCACCTTTACTTTGCCACGGCATACCACAGCAGAGGTTATTAATAGCAGGGGGGATTAATACTTCAAAATTGGCTTTGTTTAAAATCGAAGATATGACTTCAAATAAAGGACGTTGATCGGCTGCACTTTTATCTGGCGCAAAAGTTCTGCCACCGCAGCTCGGAATATAAATTACCTTTTTTTTCTGCGTGGTAAATGCGTGCTTGGTTGCGCTTATTTTTTTTTCGCCTTTAGGCCAAGCAGGATAATATAAAGGAATGCGGTTGTTACTAATGGTATTTAAAACTATAAAAGACTTCTCTAATATGGGTGTTGGTAACGCAGCGCTCAGTGCTGCCACTGAAGATAAACCCATTTTTGCAGTAGAAAGTGTTTTATCTAAATGGGTTGCTGCAAAATGAGAAAGTTTTAATGCGGTTTTACTATCGTTTAATTTATTTGCGTGTAACGACTTTATAAACTCGCCAGTATTAATACCAACAGGGCATTTTAAACCACATAACCCTGTTGTTGCGCATGAGTCAATGGCTAGCTTTTGATAATCTTGTTGTAAGGTATCTAGTTTTTGTTTTATAGCAACATCAACATCACTGTGATTTAGCTTATTTTCAAGTTCAACGATACGTCGCCAAACGCTGATCCTTTGTCTAGGCGTGAGTGTATATTCATTTGATGGGCAAACGGATTCACAAAAACCACACTCTACACATTTATCTATTATATCATCTGCAGGTGGCAGTGTTTTTAGGTTTTCTAAATGTATGTTTTTATTATCACTTATTAAAACATCAGGGTTTAATATGCCATTGGGATCAAAAGCCTGTTTTACCTGTTGCATTAACTTATAAGCATCAGTGCCCCATTCTAATTCAACAAATGGCGCCATATTTCGCCCTGTGCCATGTTCCGCTTTTAATGCACCTTTAAACTCAATAGCAACAAGTTGTGAGACTTCTTGCATAAATGCACTGTATCTATCGGTTTGGCTTTGCTCGTTGAATGATTGAGTGAAAACAAAATGTAAATTGCCATCTAATGCATGACCAAAAATAATGGCTTCATTATATTGATATTTTTTAAATAAACTTTGTAATGCTTTTACACCTAAAGCGAGCTTTTCGATAGGAAAGGTCACATCTTCAATTATAACTGTAGTGCCTTTTTGCCTAACAGCACCTACTGCAGGAAAGGTTGCTTTGCGTATTTGCCAAAGTTCGCTACTTATTTGCTGATCTTTAGTAAATGCAACTTTGGCTTGTATATTAGCCTGTAACTTTGCAATTAAATTTTGGCATTGTTGGTGAATGATTGCTAATTCATCAGCATTTTTAGCATGTACCTCAATCAGTAAAGCGGCTGAATTTTCGGTTAGTTGTGTATTTTGGGTGTCTGGATTTTGATTTAAACATTGCTGCATTAACGGTTTATTTGCAACACTATTGAGTGCTCTAAAATCAAGTAACTCAAGTGCCGTCACATTTAAATTAGCAAGCTCTGGTACTAAATTGCAGGCTAAATTTAAATCATCAAAAATATAAAAGCCGGTTATTTTATGTTGGTGATCATCAACCGTATGATAAGTAATATCGGCGATAAAACCTAAAGTACCTTCACTGCCTATCATTAAATGTTTAATGACATCGATAGGGTGTTGAAAATCTAGCAATGAATTAATACCGTAGCCACAGGTGTTTTTATAACGATATTTTTGTTTAATTAGCTCTGCTATTTCAGGATTATTTTGTACGCTTAACAATAACTGCGAAATTTGATTTATTAACTGCGGCTGGTTATTTAAAAAGTGATTACAACTGTGTTGGTCTGATGTATCAAGCTCTGTCCCATCGGCAAAAATAATCGTCATATCTGCTAAGGTATGGTAACTGTTTTGTTTTACGCCACAGCACATGCCAGATGAATTATTTGCTGCGATACCGCCAATTTTACAACTATCTATTGATGCCGGATCAGGCCCTAATTTTTTATTAAAAGGGTGTAATAATTGGTTCGCTTTAGCGCCAATGATCCCAGGCTGTAAGGTGATTTTTTCACCTAAGTGGGTAATGTCGTAATTTTGCCAATCGCGCGATAAAGTAATTAATACAGAATCTGTAATGGCTTGTCCTGATAAGCTAGTACCTGCGGCTCTAAAAGTAACCGGTACTTTATATTGGTTAGCCAAACTTAAAACTTGTTTTACTTGGTTTTTGTTTTTAAGTTTTAAGACCAGTTTAGGTATAAGTCGATAAAAGCTGGCGTCAGTGCCAAAAGCATATCGTTGGGTGTAGGCATCTATGATTTCTTCTGGGAGTAAGAAATTACTTAGATGAGATTTGAATTTTGTAAATTGCTGATGTGACATACAGCTCCCAGAATAATAATGCTTTGTTGCTTAATAACAAAATTGTCATTAATTACCAAAGCATTATATATCCAAGCACCTTCATTTTGAAGCAACTTGGCTATGCCTATATTTATGGAGTTAAATATAGGCATGGAGGGGCATAAATTTATTCACATTCGTTTAATCTATGTGCATCAGATACAGGTGATGCTGCTTTAACCAGATTTAACTGTGTTCTCACCTGTTTATGCATACTTAGCATTTGCTCAAAGTTTTCTTCTTCGCTAACTTCTAGTTGTTCAGTTAATACTTGATCTAAATGAGATACTTCTTTTTTCCAGTTATTCATAATAATACTCCGGCTAAAATTGTAATAGTGCAAATTCAGGGCCATAGGAAAAACCCTATAAATACATCAAAATCAGCATTCTGCTTTGCAAAATGCGATGCAATAAGAAGTGAGAGACATCTTAAGTTGCGGATTATACCTTAATGGTTAAAATTTGTATTATTTTGATTCATTATGTCTCATATATTTAACGCAAATGTGTAAACTGCTTTAAATATGCCCACTTAACCTAATTAACTCAGCTAAAGCTATTTATATGAAGCATAACTTGAGATAATCGTTAGATATAACTCACAATACACCACATTAATTTACTATGTGAAAGTATTGCTCAGGCCGAAGTTTATTTGGCCTTGGTGCTAGCGGATTAACAGTCACTTATTAGTTTTTGTATTGTGTTAAGTAAAGAACAGCATTTCTTTTTTAGGTATACATGAAAATATTACACACATCAGATTGGCATTTAGGTCAGCATTTTATTGGTAAAAGCCGCGCAGGTGAGCATCAAGCATTTATTAACTGGATTTTAGTTCAAATTGTTGAGCAACAGATAGATGCAGTGATCATAGCTGGTGATGTATTTGATACAGGTGCACCGCCCAGTTATGCCCGTGAAATCTATAACCGTTTTGTGGTTGAAGTGAATAAATTAGGCTGCCAATTAATTGTATTAGGCGGTAATCATGACTCTGTATCTACCTTAAATGAATCAAAAGAATTGTTGGCTTATTTAAATACCCAAGTGATTGCTAATGTATGTGGTGATTTGAGTGAGCAGATCATAGTTTTAAATCATAGCTTTGGTGAACATAAAGGAAAACCGGGCGCAGTATTGTGCGCCATTCCTTTTATTCGCCCGAAAGATGTGATGACAAGTCGTGCTGGTGAAACAGGTCAAGAAAAACAACAAGCGTTAGGGCAAGCAATTAAAGACCATTATGCTAATTTATATCAACTCGCAGATGATAAACGTAAAACTTTAGAGTGTGAATTGCCAATTGTTGCCACAGGTCATTTAACGGCTTTAGGTGTAAAAACATCTGACTCAGTGCGTGATATTTATATTGGTAGTTTAGAAGCGTTTTCAGCTTCAGAATTCCCACCTGCGGATTACATTGCCCTTGGCCATATTCATCGTCCACAAATTGTCGCAAAATCTGAACATATTCGTTATAGCGGTTCACCAATTCCTTTAAGCTTTGATGAACTGGGCACTGAAAAACAAGTATTACTCGCTGAGTTTGATGGCGGCAAATTAAACACAGTTACTCCTTTGAAAGTGCCATTATTTCAGCCTATGCAATCAATTAAAGGTGATTTAGAAAGCATTGAAACACAGTTGAATAAACTTGAAAATGATGATGATACCTTGCCTACTTGGTTACATATTGAAGTAAAAACGCAAGATTATTTAAATGATTTACAACAGCGTATTGCCACTTTAGTTGAAGATTTAAATGTCGAAGTGCTACAACTGCGCAGAGCACGTACTAATCGTCAAGTTTCAATTGAAAAACAACAAAAACAAGTTTTAGCAGAGTTAACACCATTAGATGTATTTGAGCAACGCTTGGCACAAGAGTCATTTGAAACAGAGCAAGAACAACAAAGGCGAACACGTATTATCACGACTTTTCAAAATATCGTTGAAGATGTAAAGGAGGCTAAATAATGAAAATTTTAAGCCTCAGATTTCAAAATATTAATTCACTTAAAGGTGAATGGAAAATTGACTTTAGCCAAGCACCTTTTAACGATAACGGTTTATTTGCTATTACAGGCTCTACGGGAGCCGGTAAAACTACGATATTAGATGCCATTTGTTTAGCGCTTTATCATAGAACGCCACGACTCAGTAACATTTCTAAAACAACCAATGAGTTAATGACTCGCGATACCGTTGAATGTATGGCAGAGGTTGAATTTGAAGTAAAAGGCATTGCATATCGTGCTTTTTGGAGCCAAAAACGCTCTCGCGGTAAAATTGATGGCAATTTACAAGAAGCTAAAGTTGAATTGGCTAAATTAGAAGATAGCGGTGATGACAGTATTTTAGCGTCACAAGTTAAAACTAAAATTCAATTAACAGAAGAGATCAGCGGTTTGGATTTTGCGCGTTTTACAAAATCTATGTTGTTATCTCAAGGTCAATTCGCTGCATTTTTAAATGCTGAGCCTAATGAGCGAGCTGAGTTATTAGAACAATTAACGGGGACAGAAATTTTTAGTTTAATCTCTGAAAAAGTACATCAAGATTTCAGTGTCATTAAAAATGCGTTAGCGCGTTTAAAAGACAAACAGCAAGATTTTGAAGTGTTATCTGAAGAAGATTTAGAGCTGTTAAAACAGCAGCAAACAGATAATCAAACCAGCCTAGAAGATAATCAAAAAAGTAAAACAATTTTAATTGAGCAGCAAGCTTGGTTAAAAAAACGTGATGAGGCGAAAAATAACTTATTACAATCAGATAATAATTTATTATCTGCACAAAAAAATACTGATGAGCAACACAGTAATTTTGAAAAACTGGCAAAGTGTGAACCTGCCGAAAAAATCAGAGCGCAATTTGTTTTATTAAATAAAGTAAAACAACAATTAACAAGCATAAGCGATAAACATAAAGTATTAAGTGTTGAGCAAGAAGCTGCTGATAAAGTATCTACGGATTTGTCTCAAACACTTAATACAACAAACAGCGAGCTTGAAACACTTACAAAATCTTATACTGAACTCAATACGCTATTAAATGACAAAATAGTGCCGTTAGATGCAATATGTAAGCAGCTAAGTGATGATGTTGCTAAAAGTCAGCAGCAAATAGAAGCACTTACAACAACAGAGCAAAGCCAAACAAGTGAGCTAAAATCTCATGTTGAAATGCAGCAAAAAATGCAAGCTGAACATATACAATTTACTGAGTATTTAGAGTCTCATAAACAAGATGAAAATTTAGCTGAGCAATTGCCTGTTTGGCAAGTAAAGTTTGATGGTTTAACTAAATTAAATACGCAAAAATTAGCGTTAGATAAAACGCTTAAAATGTCGCAAAAAGATGTCACAGCACAACAAACCGCACTTGAAAAAACACAAGAAACAATTAAACAAGGTGAGCTAAGTGCAAAATCACAGCAAGATGAGCTAAATAAACAAAAACAAAATTTGGCCACTTTGTTAAATGGTGATGAGTTAGCAAATTTGAAGCAACAGTTATTATTATTAAATCAGCAGCAAGAACATCGCTCGACATTAAGCTTTAATAGCGAACAATGGCAAAAATCTCAAAATGAATATCACCAGTTAACGCAGCAACATCAAGTACTACAACAAAATGTGACTCAATTTGAACACCAAATTCAGCAATTAAGAGCAGATTACCGCCCTAAGCTACAAATGCAAAAAGATTTACAAAAAATCTTAGAGCAAGAGCGTAAAATCACTGATTTAACACAAGCGAGATCGCAATTACAGCCAGGCGATGCCTGTCCATTATGTGGCTCTTATGAACATCCTTCTGTGCAGCAATATCAAACAGTGAATGTGTCAGATACTGAGCAAAGGTTAAATGCGGTTACCACTGAGTTAGATGCCATTAAAGTTAATGGTGAAAACCTTAAAACTCAGCAAGCAGTGGCTAATGAGCAATTAGCTGCCATTATTAAACAACAGCAAGAACTATCAAATACAGGTCAAACATTATCAGCGCAATGGCAAAATATTTGTAATGAGTTACAGCTGCAAATTACTATAGATAATATCACTGCATTTAATGATTACATCAATCAATGCTCTGAGCAAAAAAACTATTTAGAACAGCATATAAAACAAATAGAACAGCAAGAAGTCACACTAAGAGGGTTACAAACCCAAGTTGATGCTGCAATCAGTGAACAAACAAAACATAGCCACCAAGTTGAATTAGCACAACAGCAAATTGCTACGTTGCAACAGCAAGTAAAAGCAACTGAGTTAGAGCTTACAAATATTGATGAGCAATACAAGACAGATGAAAGTGAATTAAAAACTACATTTGAAAGTTTATCTCTGAGCTTGCCTGAACTAGAAAGTGCCAGTGAGTGGTTTGATAATAAACAGCAAGATTCACAAAACTACACCCACGCTAAAGAGCAAACGACAGCATTACAAGAGCAGTTAACAGCAGCGGGTGTTAAGAGCGATAACTTAGAAAAGCTAATAGTTGAATCTCAGGCGCAATTAAAGCAACACAGTGATGTTTTAAATGAATTTAAACAAAAGCTTGAAGTAGAGCAGAAAACACGTTTCGAATTATTTGCTGATAAAGATGTATCAGAGCAAAGGTTGCTTAGTGAAAAAGCACTTGCGCATATTCAAGAAAAACAAAAACAAGTTCAAACGCAATCGCACAATGCGGCTCAAGCGTTGACAGAAATTAAGGGCCAGTTAAATGCACTAAACATAGAGCTTGAAACTGCCAATACTGAACAAACACAACAAACAGATAAATGGCAAAAACAGTTAGCTGATAGCCCATTTAAAGAGCAAGTTGAGTTTGAAGCTGCATTACTTGATGAAGATGAGCGAGAAGCCCTGATCAAGTTAAAGCAAACATTACAAACAGAACTTGATGGTGCAAAAGCAGTTCAAATTGAAGCTAAAAAACAATTAGAACTTGTTGAAAATTTAGAGCAAAGCAATCAAGCATCGAAATCGAGTTTAAGTGAAGTCACTGAGCAATTAGCAAAACTGGAATCTGATATTTTATTATTAACAGAAAATATCGCTAACGCTAAGTTTAAATTGACAGAAAATGACAAAAAACAAACAAGTCAGGCATTACTAATTGAGCAAATTGCACAAAGCCAAATTGAATTTGATGATATGGCTTATTTACATAGTTTAATTGGCTCACAAAAAGGCGCTAAGTTTAATAAGTTTGCACAAGGTTTGACGCTAGATCATTTAGTGTTCTTAGCCAATAAACAGCTTGATAAACTGCATGGTCGTTATTTATTACAAAGAAAACAAACTGAAGCATTAGAACTACAAGTCATTGATACTTGGCAGGGCGATACAGTGCGCGATACTAAAACCTTATCTGGTGGAGAAAGCTTTTTAGTTAGTCTTGCTTTAGCATTGGCTTTATCTGATTTAGTGAGCCATAAAACCAGCATTGATTCGCTATTTTTAGATGAAGGTTTTGGTACATTAGATAGTGAAACCTTAGATATCGCCCTTAATGCATTAGATAGCTTAAATGCCAGTGGTAAAATGATAGGTGTGATCAGTCATATTGAAGCCATGAAAGAGCGTATTCCTGTGCAAATATTAGTTAAAAAAATGAATGGTCTAGGTGTCAGTAAATTGGAAGATAAATTTAAATTTATCAAGGAGTAATATTTTGGATATGGCGCAGCTGAAACAAGATTTAATCGCATTGGAACTTAAGTTAATTGAGCCTGACGTGCGTCGTTGTAAAACAACTTTAAATCAATTAATTGCTGAGGATTTTATGGAATATCCAGCAAGTGGTGGCGCGCCATATTCAAAAAATGATGTATATGACAGGCTTGCAGGTGAAATGCCTTTTACCGTTGAGCAACAGGATTATCAGTTAAGAATATTAGCTGATAATGTTGCTCAGTTGGTTTATCGTGCGAAAATCACCTTAATTGATACTGATACAATCAAGTATTCTCATAGAAGTTCACTCTATAAATTTAATGGCGAGCATTGGCAAATGCAATTTCATCAGGGCACACCCTGTGAGCGCTTTATTTAGGTTTGGCAAAATATGAATTTAAGTGATTTAACACGTAGTACTTTGTATCAAGTATTTGGTAAACAAATCCAAATAGCTGATGTAGTGCTGATCCAATCATTATGGAGTGATTTTGGTCAACTTTTACGTGTAAAGTTAACTAATGCGCCAATTCAGAGCGTGATCGTAAAATATATTAAAGTGCCTAACGAAATAAGCCATCCAAAAGGGTGGCAATCAGATTTATCTACTCAAAGAAAATTAAAGTCATATCAAGTAGAAAGTGCATGGTATCAAGACTTCTCTGCATTATGCGACTCATCAGTTGCAGAGTCATATGCCTCTAACACTGTAAATAATGAAACTGTGATAATATTAGCTGATTTAGCATGTTCGGATTATGCGCCATTGAGCTGTGATGCTAACGAGCGCCAAATAAAACAAGCTTTAAATTGGCTAGCGCAATTTCATGCGCAACACTTACAAGTATGCCCGCAAAAATTATGGCAAACCGGCAGTTATTGGCATTTAGCAACACGACCTGATGAACTTGCAGTGCTAACAGATTTAGGCTTAAAAGCACAAGCTAACAATATTAATGATGAATTAAATCAATGTGAGTATCAAAGCATTATTCATGGTGATGCAAAGTTGGCTAACTTTTTATTTAAAACCGAAGGTGCCGCAGCTGTCGATTTTCAGTACGTGGGCGGTGGCGTTGGTATTAAAGATGTCATGTTGTTGCTAAGTAGCATGCCTCAAGCGTTAATGACAAATGAAGCTGAGTATTTAGAATATTACTTTACTCAGTTAGCAAGTTATTTATCACACTATCATGCACATATTGATGCTGAGGAAGTTTGTAAACAATGGCAAGATTTATATAAATTTGCATGGGCAGATTTTGTTCGCTTTTTAAAAGGTTGGTCACCCAATCACTTTAAATTAAATCAACATAGTTTAGCGATAACTGAATTGGCGCTCAGTGAATTAGCCTAACGTGGCCTTTAATATTATCACATAAAAAACCCTATTCATTGATGGAATAGGGTTTTGTTTTAATTAGCTGGTGGATTTATGGATTTAAATGTTGCTTTAAAAACTTGTCCATAGCTTGGTAGGCTTCAAGACGGTTCTCTAAACTTCTAAAACCATGGCCTTCATTTTCTTTTACGATATATTCTACATCGATACCGCGTTTAGTAAGTGCGTCAACAATCTGATCTGACTCAGCTTTAACTACTCTTGGGTCTTTCGCGCCTTGCAATACCAATAACGGTGCTTTAATTTTATCTACGTTATATACCGGAGAATATTTGGTCATCATCTCTTTATCATGCTCTGGATGACCAACCATTTCATGTAACATTGCTAAGTATTGCTTCCAATAGGGTGGGATAGACTCCATAAAAGTAAATAGATTTGATACACCAACATAATCGATACCACATTTGTATAGATCAGGTGTATAAGTCACACCCGCAAGTGTTGCATAACCACCATAAGAGCCGCCATAAATACATACATTATCTTTATTGACTATACCTTGATCAATAGTCCAGTTTACGCCATCAGTAATATCATTTTGCATGGCTTGGCCCCATTGCTTAAATGATTTTTCCCAAAACTCACGGCCATAACCCGTAGACCCTCTAAAGTTTACCTGTAGTACAGCATAACCGCGGTTAGCGAACATTTGTACTTCAGGTTGGAAGCCCCAAGAATCTCGTGCCCAAGGACCGCCATGCGGTAGCATAACTAAAGGTAAATCTTTAGCTTCTTTTCCTCTTGGTGTTGTTAAATAACCATGAATTTTTAGCCCATCACGTGATTTAAACTCAATTGGTTTCATGTACGACATATGCTCTGAATTATGCCAAGGTGCATTTTGCGCAAGTGGTGATAAAGAATCAGATTTTACATCATAATGATAATAAACAGGGCGTTCTACATCACTATAACTGACCACTATCATTTGTTGCTCATCACGAGAGCTGCTACTAATAGATAATTGACTGTTAGGTAGTTTAGATTGGATCTTTTTAAATGTTTGTTCAGCACCTTTATCTAAGAAATGATGCTGGTTTTTCCATGTTGTATAGTTCACTGAAGTGATTTTATTGTGCACATCAGAGTAACTTATCCCACTAATATCAACATCTGGGTGAGAGAAAATCTCTTTTACTTCTTTATCTTGAGCAATATCATATTCAATTAGTGTTGCTTTATCACGTGTGATACGAGTGCTTACATAAAGGTTTTTATTGTCAGGTGTAAAACCTAGTGGCTCAAAACCTTGCTTAAAGTTAAGTTGTTTTAATACTTTAAACGGCTGTGATTCATCATCGCGATATAATACTTGCGTATTTACTCCATCTGTTTGCATTGCGACTCTGATTTTACCGTCGTGATCTGTCATCCAGCCACTATAACTACCAGGATTTTGTGCAACTAAAGATGTCGCTTTGGTTTTTAGGTTGTAGCGGTAAACATCAAAAATGCGTTTATCACGTTGATTTGTTGATATTAAAATTTCATTTTTTTGATTTGGTAATACATCTACTACTCTTGCTACTACACCACTTTTTGGCGTTATCGCTAATTCTTCGCCTGAGTGAATATTAACTGTTACTAGATAGTAATTTTCGTCGCCACCGGTATCTCTTGCATAAATCACTGTATCATCTGATATCCAGCCATAACCGGCAACATCGCGGTCGATTTGATTTGAAATACGTTTTGCTTTTTCTGGTTGGTTAATTGGGTGAAAGAAAATATTCATGCGATCTTTATAAGGTTTAAGCATCGCAACATAGTTTGCATTTGGAGAAATGGTCACACTGCGTGTAACACTGTTTCTGAAAAAATAATCGACTGGGTATTCTGGAATTTGAATGTTTTGTACTTGCGCACTTTGTGTATTTGTTTGGTTTTCTTCTGTTGCGTTACAACCGACTAATGTTGCTGATATTGCAGCTGCGATGAATAATTTTTTAAACATGTTGATTCCCTTTTTTACAAACTATTATTTTTGAGTTGTGTGCATTATGAAGAGATTGATGTTGTTGATGCGCCAAAAATGAAAACAGGCTAAATAACATGATTTTAGGTAAAAATAGATGATATAAGGTTTTTATACTTTTTGATTAAAAAACTTTCACTCTACAAAATTTTATTTTTACAGGCTAAATGTATTGTTGGTGTTGATTGTTTTCTAAAAAGACTAAGTAGCTTTATATCTGACTTTGATATAGCAATCCGTTTTAATTTATCTTGTTTATCAAATGTGATGGCAATCGCATCTGAATTTCTGTAAATAGAAATCGTTTATTCACAATACTTGAGCAATACAATGAGAACGTATATTGATAATAGGTGATAAAAATTTAGCCTGCAGACATAAAACCAAAAAATGATAAACTTCCATTGCAAACGATTTAAATTAGATAAATTTTGCTTTCTTAAATCTAAAAAATTTTAAATAATTCGATGCCCTTTAAGAAATGTAATCAGTTTATATCGTATTATAAACTCACAATGTATCTATTAACTTATAAATATTAGAACCATGAAAAACGCATATTAACCTTAAACTGCACAAAACCTCATTCCCTATGGGTATTCAATTAACAAGCACAACAATATTTATTGTCTATAATTCATACTGGTTGTATATGTGTTTTATAACAAAAACTGAGCTCACTATGATTGAAGTTTTAATCGCTCAGTTGTTATGTGTCGCATCTTAAGAGATTTATTATACCGGAGCAAATTACGCATGAATCAGAGCATTATCGACAACATGTTAGGTTTATAATTCCAACAGTATTTCAACTTGAGGGAGAGTCTTTTACGCTAGCTGATTGGTCGGTATCTGGTGTTGTAATGGAAGATTTCCTGAGGAACTTGGTAATAAATCGATTTTAACTGGATACTTAATTTTTGACTTTCAAATTTATGATTTTCGGGTAGCCATAGAAATTGAAAAAGTCAGGTTTAATAAAGAAACTAAGCGTGGGCAGGAAGATTTAATCAAAAGTAACAAAATTGACTCTCAGATGAAAGTTCCTTCCTTAGATAAAATAACGGTAGAATATCTGAGAAATAAAGTCCTAAGCCTTCATTAGATGAAGGCATTGAAGTACTGCCCTTGCATTTTATTTATACTTTTAGTTCTAGAAATTATTACGAGCTTGTCAATACGCTAAAAGATAATAAAGGACTTGAAGATATTGAACCCTTAGCTATCTAGATTAGTGATGGTAATTATGGTTTAAATGATATTTATAGGTTGGTAAATAACAAAAGCTATTTTAATAAATTAAATGATTCAGTCTATATTTCTTACCTGCCTATACTGATCGCCAATGATGCAAGTTTAACAATAAAAAAGCAGGAACTTAGACTATCGGTTCAGGATGTTGCATTTATTGCTTATGAGGAGATTTATTTGTCATAGATGCTAAGGTGACCAGTTGGTAGCAAGCTACCGCTGGTTATGGACCCAGGAAAGTGATAAAAAAGAAAAACTTGATGCTATATGGTATTCAACCTGCACGACCTTATTTGTTAGGTATGAGAGGTTCAAAAAGTTATTTTGCTAATTTTCATTTTAATGGTTTGGGCTATCAAGTTGAATTAATTATGCACGACATGATCCGTTAAGTTTCAAGATACTGCAGGTTATAGTTATTGTAATTTGGGTATTAAATTATGCGATTAATAATTGTGTTGTTTATAGGATTCTTTACCCATTGTTTATTGGGAGAAATGAGCTTAATGTATCGTCTTGGTCATCTTTTGATTCGAGCTAATACAGCGCAGCTTCATTCATTTCACACTGGTATCAAATTAATTACCAGAGCCGCTTTGTTAGGTTATGGCAAAGCGATGGCAGATATAAGATTATTACCTAGTGTTATTAAATTCCCAGAGTAAGTATATGTTAATGCTTTTATTGAAAGTTTAGATGAGCTACAAAACAACCAAGGTATTGAATGTGATAGCTGGCAAAGACTATGTAACGACGTGAAACAGGAAACTGATTATAGTGGTAATCAATTTATACAAGGCCTAAGGAAAGGCCAAGTTAATACTTTAGTTGATATTCATCATTTTTTTTATCAATTTAATAGTAAACTAATTGCTAAAAACTTCACTGAAGTTGCTAATTTTAAAAACGAAATTAAACAAAAAAATAAACTTAAAAAACGCAGTTATAATCCAGAGGAACGGTTAGCCAAATTGACCCAATTAGATTGGCAAAAAAAAATCATATTTAAGCATGATAGGTTTAGTGTTTATAAAGATACTGAGGAATAAACAACTGCCTATTTTTCCCCATTTTATTGCGTTGCTAAAACCAACGTTCTGAATCCAACTAATGATTTGTTACTTTTTATCTTTGGGTATCTGTTCCTATTTATGTAATATAGCGGGTGTTTTATAAGATATTTTATTGGTTTATGTTGTACTTTAAAGCAGCTAATTGGTTGTTCATCTATTTACATTTGCATACCGCTAGTATTGTTATAATATCACAAAACCCGCTTAGAGCGGTGTTCAATAATAAAAAGTGATGGTCCTACATCATCTTATTAAAGGAAGTAATAATGCATAAGTCAAAGTATGCGTTGTCAGCCCTGGCTATGTTTGCCAGTGTTGCCAGTGCAGCTGAAAAAAGCGAAGAATGGTTTTTACATAGTAGTATTTCACCTGATAGTAAAACCATTGCATTTTCATATAAAGGTGATATCTATACTGTGCCAGCTAAAGGTGGTACAGCGCGCCCTTTAACGATTCATAATGATTGGGATGGTCATCCTATTTGGTCACGAGATGGTAAAAGTATTGCTTTTGCCAGTGACAGAAATGGCAATTTAGACGTATACGTAATGCCTGCTAAAGGTGGTAAAGCAAAGCGTTTAACATACCATTCTTCTCATGATATTCCACAAGATTTTACTAAAAATGGTGAAGGTGTTTTATTTACTTCGAGCCGAATGGATTCAACGCAATCAACGGTTTTTCCAACCTCGCGATTAACTGAAAGTTATACTGTTTCAATCAAAGGCGGCACGCCTCAGATGCTTGCAACAATTCCAGCTTCTGAACTTCAGTTTTCTCCAAATGGTAAGCAAGTTCTCTATCGTGATGAAAAGTCATATGAAAATCAGTTTAGAAAACACGATGTGTCTGCTTTTGCGCGCGATATTTGGTTACATGATTTAAAGTCTGGTTCACATACTCAGATCACTTCATTTAAAGGCGCTGATCATAACCCTGTATGGAAAGACAAAAATACTTTTTATTACACAACTGAAGAAAAATCAGGTGCTTTTAATGTATGGCAATCAGATTTAGATGGTAGTAACAAAAAGCAAATAACAAAATTTAAATCTCATCCTGTTCGTAGTTTATCTATTAGTAACAATGGTACGTTAGCCTTTGCTCATCATGGCAGTGTTTACACGCGTAAGAATGGGTCTGCTAAACATGTTAAAATCTCAATAGCCAACGATATACAAGAAGATGAGTTATTGCCGGTATCATTAGGCGGTAAAATTACAGAATATGCTGTATCTCCTAATGGTAAAGAAGTGGCTTTTGTTGCCCGCGGTGAGGTATTTGTTGCTAGCACTGAATTTAAAACAACACGTGCAATCACGAATACTCCACAGCAAGAACGTTCAGTTTCATTTCACAAAGACGGTAAAACATTATTATATGCAGCTGAGCGAAAAGGGCATTGGGGCTTATACGAAACAAGTATTAAAAATGAGTCTGAGCCATATTTTTTTGCTGCAACAACTTTAAAAGAAGAAGTTGTTCATTTAGCTGATTCTGATAGTTTCCAACCAGTTTATTCACCTGATGGCAAAAAAATCGCGTTTTTATCGAATCGAGATGAAATTCAAGTTATTGATCGTCAGAGCAAAAAAGTAAATGTAGCGCTAGGGAAACAGCATAATTACTCTTATGCAGATGGCGATATTTCGTTTGCTTGGTCGCCAGATAGTTACTGGATGACAGCAAGTTTTTCCCCCAGAAGCCGTTTATTTATCAATAATATAGGTGTTTTTCCAGCGGATGGTTCAGCTGAACCAAAAGACATTAGTTTATCTGGTTACAATGATGCAGCGCCAACTTGGCATACTGATGGCGAAGCTGTGCTTTGGTGGAGCTCACGTTTTGGTAAAAGAGATCATGGTAGTTGGGGTCGACAAGGTGATGTTCTGGCTGCATTCTTAACGAAAGACAGTTATGACAAATTCAGCATGTCAAAAGAAGAGTACGCGCTACAAAAAGAGTTAGAAACTAAAAAAGATGAAGCCAAATCTAAAGATGAAAAAGCTGACAAAGATACCGACACAGATGTGAAACCAGTCGATATTGAGTGGGACAATTTAGATAGCCGTACTGTTCGTTTAACGGTTCACTCTTCAAGTTTAGGTCAAGCATATTTAACTAAAGATGCCAAAGCGCTTTATTATTTAGCCCGCTTCGAGAAAGGTTATGATTTATGGCGTCAATCTATTCGAGATAAAAAAACAGAGCTTGTGGCAAAACTGAATGCTCGCTCAGCAAGTATGTCTTTTAGTGAAGACGGCAAGAAAATCTTTATTCTTGCTGATGGGCAGTTAAAGCAAGGTGATATAGGTAAAAAGATTGCTTTGAAGCCAATCAGTGTCAACCCTGTAATGCAATTGAAAGCAGCTTCTGAGCGTGAGTTTATGTTTGATCACAGCTGGCGCATTATAAAAGACAAGTTTTATCGAGATGATTTTCACGGTATAGATTTGGATGATGTAGGTAGCGATTATCGTAAAAAGCTTTCTGCTATTGGTCACGGTCGTGATTTTGCCAATATGTTTGCTGAAATGACAGGTGAGTTAAATGCATCACATATCGGTTCATCTTATAGACCTAAACCAACAAGCACTGATGATAATACAGGACGTTTAGGGCTGTTCTTTGATTCTAGTAAAGGTTTGTTAGTTGAAGAAGTTTTAGCAAAAGGACCATTTGATACTGCAGATAGCCAAGTAAAGCCTGGTGTTGAACTAACTGCGGTTAATGGCATAAAGCTTACTAAAAACCAAAATTTATATCAGTTGCTAAATCATACTGTTGGCAAACGAGTCAGATTCACGTTTGAAGATGCTAAGGGTAAAAGTTTTGATGAAGTAATAAAACCTGCACCTGCGCAAGCAATAGATAACTTATTGTACGAACGTTGGGTCAGTAATCGTGAAGCATTAGTAGATAAATTATCAAATGGTCGTCTTGCTTATGTTCACGTAAGAGGGATGAATGATCCAAGTTTTAGAACGGTTTATTCTCGTTTGCTAGGTAAGCATTTTGATAAAGAAGCTGTAGTAGTTGATACGCGTTTTAATGGTGGTGGCTGGTTACATAACGATTTAGCTAAATTGCTAAGTGGTAATGAATATTTCACTATGCACGTTCGTGGACGTCAATATGCTGGTGATCCGCTTGATCAGTGGAATAAACCATCAGTGCTATTAATTAATGAAGGTAACTATAGTGACGCGCATGCTTTCTCTTATACTTATGATGAATTAGATTTAGGTGAAATGGTCGGTATGCCAGTTCCAGGTACTATGACAGCAGTATGGTGGGAAATGGGGATTTCAGGTGATTTCCGTGCAGGTGTGCCACAAGTAGGTATGAAAGATACAAAAGGTCAGTATCTAGAAAATAGCCAAACAATGCCAGATCATATGGTTAAAAATGACCCTAAATCTACCTCCCAAGGGCAAGATAAGCAAATAGAAAAAGCGGTAGAAGTATTACTTAAAAAATTGAAATAGTATGCTTTAAATTTTAACTATTTGATTTGCTATATGGTCCGCATTTTATGCGGACCTTTTTTTTACTTGATAGTAGCCTACTTGAAAAAAATGCAATTGATTCAGTGTTGTTCTTACAAATAAACAATGATTTTTATATAATGCTCCAGTACGATAGGCTTTCATTTCAACTTGATCAGAAGGATTACTTTTAATGAAAAAAATTGAACATGTTTCAGTTGTCGGTGGCACGCATGGCAATGAGTTCAGTGGTATATATCTATTAAAAAAATGGCAAAAATCGTTGCAGTTAATCGCAAGAGAAGGATTAAATGTTAATACCTTATTTGCCAATCCTAATGGTTTTAAAGAGAACAAACGATATATTGATTGCGATTTAAATCGTCAATTTGCAATAAAAGACCTAGCCAATGAGACGCTTGCTAATTACGAACAAAGTCGAGCAAAGGTGATTAACGCACAACTTGGGCCTAAAGGTAATGCAAAATCTGATTTCATAATTGATTTACATAACACCACTAGTAATATGGGACCTACGCTTATTTTATTAAAATCTGATGATTTCAATAAAAAAATGGGGGCGTATGTACTATCTAAAATGCCCGAAGCCATCATAGTATTTGAAGATCATGTTGATATGCATGAACATTATTTTTTGGCTTCGATTGCTGAGCAAGGTGTTATTGTTGAAATCGGGCCGCAACCGCAATCTGTGATCCGCCAAGATGTATTAGATTGGATGGAAACTATGACACACGCTATTTTAGATTTTGTCGCACTTTATAATAAAGATGAAGTACCTAGTTTACCTAAGTGTTATGAAGCTTATCGTTATGTTGAAAGCCTTAAATTGCCAGAGGACGATGATGGCGAACGAATAGGAATGGTGCATAAAAATGTGCAAGATAATGATTTTAAACCGATAAAATCTGGTGATGCCATTTTCACCTTATTTGATGGCACAGAAGTTACCTATCAAGGTGATTATGAGGCCTATCCGCACTTTATAAACGAAGCCGCTTATTATGACAATAATCTCGCAATGTCACTGGGAGAAAAGATTATAATCGAATTAGATAATGATAAATAGGTTTATAGATTTATAGGTTTATAGGTATTAAATAAAGCACTTCTCTAAATTAGAGTGCTTTTTTGCAATAAATATTTATGGCGTTTTATTTTTTCTTTTTATTCATGATAAACCTTTGGTCAGTTTTGCTTGTTAATCTGAAAATCCTTCAAAAAACATAGAACATGCAGAAATTTATAATGCAAAGATAGAACAATGATAAAGTCTACCGGGTATGTTTCATAACAGATATGTACATGGTTTTATATCAATAGATGCTTCAATTTATATCATTTGTGGCACTTGTAAAATTTGTTTTGAAGTTACTTTAGCTTCACTTTTAGTTTTGTCTGGTAGTTTGGTTCTATAGCAAAAAGGAGTTGGAAAATTGAACTATTTTAAAGTCCCTGAATTTCTTTTTGATGTACTAGGAGAAAAACAATCAATATTTGAAGTGAGCTGTACAATATTGTTTGCTTTAATAGGTAGCGGTATTGTTTATTTTGTAGCAGATTTTCACTTAGATAATTGGAAATCAATTATCGCTTTTATATTAATTACAGATGTATTAGCAGGTTGTATTGCCAATTTTAGCCTAGGAACTAATGATTTTTATGCGCACAGGGCTAAAAATCGTCTTATATTCATAGCGATTCATGTTCATATTCTAGCTATCGCATGGTTACTTTCAGAACCTATGAGCAACGCTTTTATTATTTGGGGTTACACTATTGTTTCTGCATCAGTTGTTAATTCGTTAAACGCAAAACCGATTCAAATGTTTGTTGCTGCAAACCTAATGTGTTACGGCATATTCTTATTACTGTCTTTATCACTTCCAGTTTGGTTTTTAATGGTGAGTATGTTTTTTATGATCAAGGTGTTATTTAGCTTTGCTGTAGATCATTTTACACAAATAAATCGGGCTTCATTGAAAAATAAAATATAAATATTTAATCAAATATTAGGTGAAACTTATTATACAACTAATAAATTTATTGCTTCAGGACGCAAAGAGCCAAGAACGGGCGGAGTTATATTAATAAATGCACAAGATAAAGCTGAAGTAGATGCAACTATAAAAGAAGATCCTTTTTATATCGCGGATGTTGCTAATTATGACGTTACTGAGTTTATCCCTACCATGGCTGCTAAAATCATACACACAAAAATTACCTATAAGATTAACCGGTCAAAATAATGTATGTGAAAACGGTAATACAGATTCTGATAAAATATTCGAGTTAAGTCCATAGTCATGGGATGTAATATTAAACCCTGAAGTAGATGATGCCTAAATTGAATGTTAATTGTTCAGTTATAATAATTAACGATTATGACTGAACAAGAATATCCATACTTCGAAAGTAGGATTTAACTAATATTAGGCAATATAATTAAAAATTCTTTACTCTATCTCCATATTTTTTACTTTAATTACTTTTATCGGATATTAAAATGACAAACCCTGAACACTCTTTTGCGGCTTCTATTAGTGATGAGTTAAATAATACATCAGACGCACTGCAAACCCTGCATGATTATGCAAATAACAATAGAATAAAACAGTCTCATAATACAGACTCAGATACACCTAGATTTACCTTAGCTACAGCCCAAGGCAATGTTATTTCAGTTTGGCCAACTAGCAATGAAACATTTTCGGTAGATATTGGTTTTGAAGATAAATTATCTGAATATGGCCGTTTTAGAGCTTGTCACAAATATGTTGATTTGAAAGAGATAGAAAGTTTAGTCAGCGATGATTGGCACTTACCTGAAACTTTACGCTTTTGGCAACCAAATAAAGAATAATTTTGTTACATATTGAATTTATTACACCAATTGATTTGTGATAGTGTATTAAGCAAGATTAATTTATTTTGAGTTTAATTCATTATATACAGGAGCTTGCGTGCCACATTTTGTTTTAGATTGTTCCGAAGATATTCTAGCTATTGTGCCTGAAGTTGAAATTTTAAGGCAGCTTCATGGTGTTGCTAAAGCATCAGGTTTATTTGATGAAAGTGACATAAAAGTAAGAATCAATCCATTTAAAAATTACTTAGTGGGTAATAATAAAACAGCTTTTATGCACGTTTTTGCGCATATTATGCAAGGTAGAACAACTGAGCAAAAAGCAAAGCTATCAAAAACCATAGTGACAAAGTTGAGTGAGATGTTTCCGCAAGTTTCAAATATCGCAATGAATGTAAGTGAATTTGAAAAAGCGACCTATTGTAATAAAAGTAGGCTCATTAATAGGTAAGTAAATCGTGATATATATTGTTTTAACAAGTGTTTTTATGCTTATAGGTTTGATTACTTTTATACCTAGACTACAAAGCAGATTTCAAAAATATAACTTAGGCATAAATTATTTTTTAACTTTGATTGCAACATTAGTCGGTGTATTACTTGCAATTACAATAACAAATTTTGAAGAGTCCCAAAAAGAAAAAAGCGATGTAATAAAACTCCTTAATGCTTCTATAGAGTCTGTAGATACAAGTTATGACTATACTGACGAACTATTGCAATATGAAACAACTTTAAAAGATAACGATTCAAGGAAAGTTGATTTTTTTATTAAGAATCCAGCGCCTTATCCTGATTATTTAGATACGTTTATTATGCAAAATATTGTGAGTAAAAATTTATCTGAGCCTGTTTTGTCGGACCTAAATGCTTTGCTTATCAATTTAAAAGTTTCTAAAAGAAAATCAATACCGTTATATTTAAAATTTTTAAAGCAAACAATAAAAACTTTGGAACTAGAGATTTTATATCAAAAAGGTTTATTAACTAATCTGCAATTAGAGAGTAATCTAGATATGTTAGAAAAAGCAACGTTGAAAGTTATCAATGATGAATAGACGTTGAATCGTATGAGAAATATATGCTGGGTTATATTGTTATTACTAAATATAAACTTAATGGCCCAAGAAATAGAAATAGGTGGTACTTTATTTAAGGTCACTAAAAGCGAGACTAGTATTGAATGTGAAAACTTTTCAATTAAAGCTGAAGCTTCAAAACTGCCTTCACACTTACATCATAGTCAAATTCCAAAAGGGCTGAGTATTGGGCATGTTGGTGGAAATTATATTGGCCATAAACTGCAATATATTTCTCAATCGGTAAGTACTAAGGTAGTTGGAATAAAACAGCAACTAAAAGGTTATGAGAAATTAGACAAAAAACGTGTTTATATTACCAAGCCCGTTAAGTGTTAATCAAATAATCATGTACTTATATCATTATACGGTGGCGGTAATTGCAATACTGTATTTGAAGCGTATGCAAGCTTAGAGTTTAATAAACAAGGTGAACTAGTAAATGCGCAAGGGCTCACTTATCAGGAGTTTAAACATTTAAAACAAAATTGAGTTTAGATTATTCCATAATTAAAGGAGAAAATATGAATAACGATATTAAAGGTATGTGTCTGTTTTTGGGGATGATAGGGCTAGCTTATGTTGCTTTATTAATATTAGTAGCGCTGTTTACTGGGGCTAAAATTATTAAAAGTATTATGTTTATTTTAGCGTTTTCTACTGGATTAATCAGTTTAGGTTTAACTTCACAAGTTAAAAGCCGATTATTTTTTTATGCCAAATCTGTTATTTCAAAATAAAGCTTTTTAAATATGATGGAATTAATCCCAGCACAAATACAGGACTTACCAAAAGTAATTGAGATGGAAAGTGCTGCTGGTACGTCGAAATTTATAATGGCTTATTCAGAAGAGCAGCATAAAATTGAAATGAGCAGGCCTAATGTTATTTACCTTTCAATTATCAACCAAAATGCTATATCGGGATTTATCATATTACAACTGAAAACAACTTTAAATATGTTGAATTTCGACGCATTGTTGTTGATTCAAAAGGTAAAGGAATAGGGCAATTAGCGATCAAATCTATGGAGCTATATTGCACAAGAATATTACAAGCTAATCGTATTTGGCACGATGTATTTGAAGCTAATACAAGAGGCTTGCATATCTATCAAAAGTTGGGTTATAAAGTTTTTAAGACTGAAAACTTAAATAGTAAGGCTTTGTTATATATGGATAAAGCTATTTGATTGTTATTTTAAAACTATTATTTGTTCAGATTAAAATTTAAGGTAGATGATATGATAGGTAAAATGAGTTTTATAGCACTGTTTGTATTACTCGTTTATACATTAGCGGGTTGTAGTTGGAAGTCTGAAACAGTCGAAGAAAAAATAACAAATCAGTTAATAAATAATTCGATAGATCATGGTATACCTAAGCAGTCATTATTGGTGATACATAATAAAAATATCATTTATCATAATAATTTGAACTCAGATAATACCGATAAAAAATCAATTTATCCAATATATTCAGTGACAAAATTGTTTGCGAGTACTTTGATCATGCAACTTTATGAAGCTGGAAAACTCAAGTTAACAGATCCTGCATCAAAATATGTTTCAAATTTACCTGAGTCTTGGAAAAACATCAGAATTGAGCAGTTTTTAAATCATAGTTCAGGTGTACCAGAGTATTGGTCATTTGATAATGATGAATTGATTTTTCCTTCAACTATAAACGAAGCATTTAGTTTATTAGAAAATGAACCTTTATTATTTTTACCTGATTCACAAATACAGTACACGCAAACAAATTATTTAGTGATAAAAACTATCTTAGAAAATATCACACAACTGCCATATAAAGAACTAGCTAATAAACGAATAATCAAAAAGTTAGATTTAAAAGATACTTGGTTAGGTAGATTAAATGTTCCTAAGGAAAACTTAATAGCTGGATACTTGCCTAATAGTGGGGATAAATTAATAGCAAATGAGGTTAAATTTCCAGATTATGCAAGTTCCCATTCAGATGCTTATACAACTTTAGAAGATTTAGGCAAGTTTATATCGTCATTGGCACAAGGGGAGTTAGTTTCTAAACCGTTATTAATTAAACTATGGCAACCTTACATACTTTTAGATGGTGATAAAGGGTATTTCGCAAGTGGTTGGGATTACGATACTTCAGGCGCGTGGCAAGAATTAGGTCACGATGGCGGTGGTGTGTTACGGGTTCGACTCATGTTCCAATCTGATTTAAATGATTATTATATTTTAGTATATTTAACGAATGGCAATAAAGATGGTGTATGGTCACGCACTTTAGTCGATTCAGTTCAATACTATGTAATGCCAGATTTAATTTCTCGATTAACAACACTTTTTTAAGGGGCTGTGTTCAGATAAAATGGTATTAATTACACGCATTCTTGCATTTTTGGATAATAAATGAATTTAAAAAAAATACTATTGTTACTAATTTCACATTTCATGATTGGTTTATTAGGTGTTTTTATAGGTATTTATAGTTTGCCACTATTAACTGCACCAGATGCACCAAGCAAAAATAAAGTGAAGCGCGTCTCATTAAATGCCAGCTATACAACTGAATTTAAAAGAAACCTTAAAGATAGCGACATATTTCATTGGGGCGAAGGCACGGTTTCAATAGGTGAAGGTTATGTCACTTTAATGGGGGAACTTGCACCAGGGCCCGATTATAAGCTTTATTTATCGCCTAAATTTATTGAAACCGAAGCACAATTTGAACAATTTCAACATTCAATGATTCAACTAGGTGATGTTAATACTTTTAATAATTTTGTAGTTGAAATTGCACCAGATACGCCTTTAGAAGAATTTAACACTATCGTGGTTTGGTGTGAGTCATTTGGAGAGTTTATTACATCGGCAAAATACCGTTAAATTTAATTCTCGAAGATAGTTTTTATTATTAAGTGTTTAATGAAGTTAGAAACTTAAAAAATAGTATTTATCGGCGATAATGACTGTTTCTTCTGATCCATTTACATAAGAAAAAATGTAACAAATTTTTATATAAGGCAATTTATTAGAAGTGAGTGAGTATTAATTTAAAATAAGTAAACCAGCTATAATTAACCGGTTTACTTAGTTTTTAAATTTTAATGATGCTTCCAATAAGTGTCTGGCAACAGCATTGGAACCCAAGTTTATAAGTTCCCTTGTGGTACATCATAAAGTAATGGGTAAGGTGAGTTATTTTTAATATCGTCAAAATAGTTTTTGCTTAAAGGCTGCCAAAATGTAAAGTGATGACCAACAAAGCCAAATTCAGCTTTTTTATGATCATACATATTAAGTGTGCCAGCATGTAGTTGCTTTAGTTGGTGCGTTATATATTAGTGTATTATTTTATGTTTATGACAACTTTAGGCTAGTAGATTTACCATTAAATGGTTGGACAATTTTATACTGTATCGTTTTGGTCCATTAGATTTGTTTTTCCATTATTTTTCCACCTTCCGCTCGCATTGCTAGGTTTTCATCCATTTATGATATTTTTAGCTGAAAAAAATGTGCAAGTGTACCAAACATTATTACATACAGGGACAGTAAAAAAATTACCTACATTTATTGAAAAGGTATTTAATACGCCATCGCACTATAGAGTACACCATGCAACCAATATCTTGACAAAAACTATGCTGGAATTTTTATCATTTGGGATCGTATGTTTAGTACATTTGCGGAGGAAAATTAAACGGTCAAATATGGTGTATTCCCTAAAGTGAATAGCATTAACCCAATTAAAGTATTCTTTGGGGGTTATGTGACTTTAATAAAGCGTTTATGGCGAGCACCAAATTGGCGTTATCGTATTAATCTTTTAGTCAAGTCGCCTAATTGGGCATGGCAGCAAGAGCAAAAGTCTGTTAAATAACTCATAGATGCCTGTAATATTTATTACAGGCATATTAATATTGTTGGTGCAATGGTAAATATTTTTCTTCGACTAAAGAATTTCGACGGAGAATTAGTGACTTTTTTACAACAACATTACCTGATATTGCCGATACACTTGGCAGTTGGAACAATTACAATTTTCAAATTTTAAAACCTGCACTTTGAATGGTGATGGGTATAGTACATGGTGGCTCTGGTGGCTCTGGTGGCTCTGGTGGCTCTGGTGGCTCTGGTGGCTCTGGTGGCTCTGGTGGCTCTGGTGGCTCTGGTGGTGTTGGTCATGTGGCTTTAAAGTTAGCTAATCATTTTGGTGCTCAAGTTTATGCTACTGGTGATGCACAATTGGCGCTAATAGACCAATTAGGCGCTAAGGGAATTAACACAATTATCTGCTGTGGATGATATTGATACTGTTTGTGCTGATTTATCATAATTAACTGAAGTGATCAATTTAGCAGATAAACTCAAATCTAAGTATCAACATATAGATGTAATGTTCAACAATGCAGGTGTGTTTAAAACCCCTCATCGAATGACACAAGATGGCTTAGATATTCGTTTTAGTGTTAATACAATAGCGCCTTATATATTATCGATGAATTTACTAAAAACTTTAGGCCGTAACGGTCGTGGTATTAATTTATCTTCTGCAGCGCAATCATCTGTTGAAATAGATGCACTTACAGGCAATAAATCCGCAAATGGATTCTAAAAGTGGTCAGTATTTTGGTAATGATAAAGGATCGTTTAGTACACCGAATATTGATAGTATTGATGATAATACAACCAATAATGTTATGTCGGCAATAGAATCTATTTCAAGTAAATATAGCTAGATATACTAAACGCATTTTTACGCTAACTTATTTTAAATAAGTATTTATTACTCCATTAGAAATATTTGCTCATAAATATTTCAAATTACCTATTAAATTAATTTTGTACTATATTTATTTTGCTATAAATCAAAAGGAGAGAAAAATGAAAGCAGGTGCTTTGGTTCTAGTTGGATTGTCTTGTGTGGTAAATGTTGCAATCGCAAATCAGCATGACATTCATGATAATCACAAACATAGTCATAAAAATACATGTGGCCATGCGGCCGAATGGCATGTTGATCATTTTGATTATGAACATGATGGACATGATCATCATAGTCACGCGAATGAATCGCATGAAGCAACAATAAAAAAACATAATAAACATAATCATGGGCATAGTTTAGAATGTTCACATGAAAGTAGGGTTATAAACGGGCGGGTAGAATACAAGCATGATGGGCATTGGCATCATCAACATGGTTCGCACTTTCATGAATCCCATACCTAAAATATAACGAGTTAATGATGCGCTTAGATTATAAGTTTATCATTAACTCTGCTTGCTGAGCCTTAGCTGTTACTAAGCTATTGTATATTGATTCATTAAAAGTACTTTATCGTTAAACTATTTTGTCTAGATATTATTTTAATATAAAACATATGGTTAAATATCTATTTCAGGCATTCGTGATGAGTGTTGTTCTATAATTGACCATTTTTTGCCATCTCTGCGGTATATAAAAGTAAAACGTGCTTGAACTTTATTGCCATCTTTAAATGTAAATGTATAAATCCCGGAGTTAATCGCTATTTCATCAAAAAATCGAATGTTGTATTCATCGATAACGCCATGGGGTTCTAAAGCTAAAAAATCTTCGAAGTAAGCTTCCATCTCTTCATGGTTATGGCGAATTTGATTGGATATCGTAGGTAAAAGTATTGCATCTTTATCATATAGCTTCACAACATTTTTAGCTTGTTTTGTTTGTAAAGCATCATTCCATTGTTCAAATAATGCTAAAATTTCTGAGTTATTCATGGCTTTTTCTTCTTCTTGGTACTAATAACTTGCTACTGATAAATAGTAGAGTTAATAGTACGGATTAATAATATATTTTAGGGCTATGGTGTATTTCTGACATGTTAAGAAATTAACTATTTAGATAAAGTACGTTCAAAACCCTTTGTTTTCTTTACTTACCAAGCATCTATAGTTTGATTAATTTTTATAGATGTCGTCTCAAGGCTATAACTTGTTGTAACAGGCTGCGTGCCATCAACAAGAGTAAGCTCAGGGGATTTTAATTCACTTGTTAGAAAACCTTTTACTGTTACTGAGGTAAATGTATTTAACTCAGAAAAATTGATTGGTTTTTTTAACTTGGCATAAATCACTTGATTGGGTGGTGGGGCTGGTTTATGGATGCAAGCACCTATAAAAGGCACTAATAAAAACTCTGATAGTTTTTTACCTTGCCATTCTAAGGGTAATACAAAACCCTCAATTTCAATATTTTGATTTACAATGAGTGGATTAACTGACTCATTTTGTTCTTCCCATTGCGCTATCATTTGTAATCTTATTTCAAGTAACTGATCTACATTGATTGCTTGTTTTTCAAGCTCAATTTTTAATTTATCATGTTCTTGAGTTTGCTGCTTTGACATTGAACTGCCAGCGGATTTTGCATCTTGATAGTTAACAATTATCGCGAGCTTATCTAACTCCTCATAATCTAGTAGCCCAAAAGGATCATCAAATTCTTCATAAATTACGTGATTCGTCAGCGTTAGAAAATCGATTTTTTGATGTTTTTGTGATTTGACTGTTATATCTAACAACTGGTTATCACTTTGGTTCGACAGTACGTGTTCGCTGTAAAAAATACTCAATAAAACTAATAAAACCATGGACAACATGCAACATCTCCTATTATGATTTAACAGAAATACCATCTGATAATGTGTATCTATATGCTTGAAAGCTCGGCCATAAACTGGTTATTACACTAGCAAGTCCCATTAATACTATAAGCTTTATTTCACTTGTTGTTGGCGCCGAAAGTGCTATGTGAACGCCTAAATGACTGAGTACAAAGGGCTGTAATATAATAAGTACGCAATAAAGAATGATTAATCCTAAAATGATACCGCTGATCACTATAAAGCTGACTTCACCAACTAATAGCGCGAGTATATGCTTTGGTTTTGCTCCTATCGCTCTTAAAATAGCCATTTCCCTGCGACGCTGATTTAAGTTGGTTATTAGAATAATCAACATGCTTGTTAACGCAATCGCGACAACTAATATTGAAATTAAAAACAATACTTGCTCCACCACAGACAACATAGACCAAAGTTCCAATAAAGCGACTCCAGGCATAATTGCCATTAAAGCTTCATTGTCGTATTTGTTTATAAAAGCCATCATAGATAAAGCCTGTGTTTTATGTGTGAGGCCTAAATAAAATCCAGAAAGCCTATCAGTTTGATGACTATGTTGGTGGTGATCTGTTTTAGTATTTTTGTCATGATGTTCAGTGTCATGATGTTCAGTGTCATGATGTTCAGTGTCATGATGTTCAGAACTATGGTTATGCTCTTCGTGATGTTTACCATAGTGGTGATTGTCATGGTAATCTTCATGAGATTCTATTTTTGTGATTGCTTGCTTACGCGGACGCTTTTTATTTTTTAAAGCGGCTAGTGGATCAGCTCCGCGTTCAAAATTGTTCTGTTTTACATGTAAAATATCCATATCTTGTAAGCTAATATATAAACTTCTATCAATAGGTGTTGAAGTCGGTGCTAAGATACCTGAAATGGTAAACACAATATTATCGTGCTCAATATGACTATCGCTTTCACCATGGCTGACTGTTATCTTATCATTGAGTTTGTAATTCAATTTTTTTGCTACAGTAGCGCCCACCACTATGTTGGCTGAACTGTTAAACCAATTACCTGTATCCATAGTTAAATTTTGTTTTTTTCCGTACTTATAATGCTCAAAAAATTGCTTGGTAGTGCCTATAACACGAAACCCTTTATGTGAGTCACCAAAACTAAAAGGAATCGACCAACTGATCTGTGGTTGTTTAATTACATCTTGATAAGATGCGATATCAATACCATTTGTTTGAGTGCCCATTTGAAATACGGACGATAATAATAAGTTAACAGAACTGCTTCTTGCCCCTACGATTAAATCGGTTCCAGAAATTGTTGAAGTAAAACTGGTTTTGGTTTGCTCTCTCACTCTTTCAACGCCTAGTAATAAAGCAACGCTTAAACTAATTGATATCACCGCTAATAAAGTCGAAAACTTTCGGTTTCTGAAGCTTTTAATCGCTAAACTTAATATTGCCATTACTTCTGATCCCGATCTTTTGAAAGTGAAATAAAATTTGCTGTATTTGTGACATCATTGAAACAAAGAGTGAGGCTGCTATCGAAGTGAGTTCTTAACCTTTCATCATGGCTTACAAAGAGAAGCGTGGCTTCACATGCCTGAGCTTCTTCAATTAATAATTTCATGAAAGTGTTACATCTAACAGCATCTAGAGATGAAGTAGGTTCATCTGCAATAATAATCTCGGGCGAACCAATGAGTGCACGTGCAGCAGCAACTCTTTGCTGTTGACCAACACTTAACTCGTTAATTGGTTTTTTAAGTAATGCTTTATTAGATATTTCTAAATTGGAAAGTAATCGTTCAGCTTCTTGCTTAACGCAAAGTGATTTATTTAATATTCTTTGTTTTCTCATAGGAGAAAAATCACAAGCAAGTAAAACATTTTCTAATGCAGTTAAATAAGGAAGTAAATTAAACTGTTGAAAAATAATGCCAATATGGTCTGCTCTAAATTGATCTCTTTGACTACTACTCAATGTATTTAAATCAGTATTAAATATTGTGAGCTTGCCACTATTAGGTAAATTAACGCCGCATAATAAGCTTAAAAGCGTGGATTTTCCGCAACCGCTTGGACCTTGAATAAAGATTTTTTCAGCTTTAGAAACTGATAGTTGTTTGATTAATAATTTGAATTCTGAATTTGGCCAGTTGAATGTAATATTGTTGGCTTCTATGATTGGGGTCAACGCGCTTTTCCTAAATAAGCAGTACAAAGTAAACAGATATACTATAACTAATTACGCATATATCACAACTATTGATATGTTATATTGTAACATTAAATTAAAGTGCTCAATACTTAAATTTAAATTTTTATATTGGGGAAGAATGGATATATGATTAACCAATGTTTACTTGTTGAGTATTTTAGCTGTCAAACCTGAGTCTTAAGTAATTCCTATGTTGGACTCTTATGTTTAGAACAGCTGTTAAATTACTAAAATTGAAGAGATATAACTATCAACTTTATCTAATGTAATATTATAGCGAATGTATTGCGCGTTATTTAAGAATAAATAACCGCGTGTATCATCCCATTTTAAGGCTGATTGAATATTTTTAGCATAAGGCTCAAGCCCTTGCCAGTTGGCGTTATTGATTGTTTTGGGGTAGCCACTATCTAAAGTATTATTAGATAAATTAATTCTTAAATAAGTACCATCATTTAAAAATAAATAAACGCGTTCACCTTGCCATTTTAGTGCAGCAGTAATTCTTTTAGCGTAATTTTGTAAGCTTGGCCAAGTTGATTCATCTAAATTAGATAATGTCGTTCTGTAGCCTACTGGTGTTTTATTTTTTCAAATACATAATCTACTTTGTCACTAATAGACACATCATCTTGCCACGTATTTTGTTGTGCGCTGAGCGTCTCTACAAAAACTTCATTTCTGAACACTTTGATTTGGTAAGCTTGTAACTACATTACTAAATTCATCATTTAATGTTTGATTACTCGATATAAAAATAGTCTTTTCTTGACATGTTTGGTTCCCGTGATGACAACCTGATATTGGTGTCCTGCCATGATCAGTTGTGACAAGCACTAACCAGTTTTCACCATTACTTTGTCTTTTCTGTATTTCATCTAATAATACGTTTAATTTACTATCCGCTTTTTGAATTGAATCATTATAAGCACTACCGAAACACTGACTATGTGCTATAACATCTGGTTCATCGAGGTGTAAAAAGATAAAATCGGGATCGTTATTTTTTAATGTATCCAGTGCAAGATTAAAATTAGTTTCATCTGTACCACCTGCATGGGCTCTTGTTAATAATGCTAAATCATTTTTAAAAAACTGACTATGAATGGGTGCCCATGTACGAAAACTTGATATATCTGCAGTTGGATAATTGTTTTTAATATGTCTGAAAACGCTTTCAAATTGATTATCGGCTAAGTTCTAGGTACTTGAAGTAACTTGATGTTTATTAGCCCATACGCTGGTTAAATCGTAGCTCAGCCAGGGCCGCTTTTGGTGTCTTGCTGGCTTTGTGTACCAGTAATGCCACCTGTATAAGCTTTTTTTGTTGTTAATCTGTCAAATCCGGGGGTATGAATTTTTTGCAATATTTTCAAATTGCCCGCCATCTATGCCTATTAACGGCACTTTTTGTTCTAATGCATGGCTATTAAAGCTTAATAATGAGGATGCGATGAGTTTTGTTTTCATTTATTTAATCCTTAGGTGTTATCTGGCCTAGTTCATATTCTTAGATATTAAGATTTAAAAATGAATGATTAATGACAATAAAGTGAATAAACTATGTGCAAATTATGACGTTTCAATTTCAAGTATCATTAGCGCCAAAGTACGATGTTTTAACAAATGATTAATAAATATGACTTGTAAATGTCATTCAATAGTCAATATTTAGCTTTATAGTAAAAACTGTTAGCTTGATATAATCCAAGATGACTTACTGTAAATAAAATGACATATTTTTAAAACAAAAGTGTCACCTATTCGAAATCTAAGTGTAATTATTTCCCCCTAAACTCCTGTGTAATGTTTTTGTAAAGTAAATTACCTATAGGGTTGTAGTGATGAAATGCGTTAAACCTCTGTTGTTAGCCACAACAATTGCAATGAGCTTAAATAGCTTTGCCAGCGACTTAGATAAAGTGGTTGATTCTAGTAATAAAATCAATCAATCAGCAATAAAATCACAAGATAAAATCGATAAAATTGCAGATTCAATGCAATCTAGATTACAGCAATTTAAAACCTTAAATAAAGAAATTGATGGACTTGAGGTTTATAACCAACAGATCACAAAGCAAATCAAAAATCAGATCACTGAAATGGATGAACTAAATGCATCTATGGATCAAGTCTCTGTTATTGAACGTCAAATTACACCATTAATGTTACGTATGATTACAGGTCTTGAGCAATTTATTGCTTTAGATATTCCTTTTTTAACACAAGAACGTACGGAACGTATCAGCAAATTAAAAACAATGATGGATAAAGCTGATGTCGCTTCGAGTGAAAAATTTAGACGTGTATTAGAAGCATATCAAGTTGAAGTGGATTACGGGCGCACAATAGAAGCATATACGCAGCTATTAACTGTAGATGAAATGGAGCGTGAAGTTGATTATTTACGCATTGGACGCTTAGATTTAATTTATTTGACTCGTGATGGCAAAAAAGCAGGTATCTGGGATAAAGAAGCTCAATCTTTCGTTGCTTTACCTGATTCAAACATTAGTCAAATTAGTAAAGGTTTACGCATAGCACGTAAGCAACTAGCTCCAAACATGATCAGTTTACCAGTACAAGCAGCAGAGTAGGAAAATAGTAATGAAATTTATTAAATCACTTATTTTAACGGGTGTACTCTCTTGTACTTCTTATGCAAATGCACAAGCGGTTAACTTAGATGACCTATTAAAAACAATTGAGCAAGGCCAAAAGGCGCAAACGGCTGAAAATATTTCTCGTGAAAAAGCATTTATAGCGAGCCAGTCAGAACAAGTTGCGAAATTGAAGCAAGTTACTCAGAACAGAAATAACTTGTTGCAACAATCTTCAAATTTAGAAACTCAGTTTGAAGAAAATGAAATAAAGCTTGGTAATTTAACCGGTGCACTGAATAAGCGTATGGGTTCATTAAAAGAACTTTTTGGTGTATTACAACAAGTTGCTGGCGATACTAAAAATAAGTTTGCGACATCTAATGTGTCTGCACAGTTACCAGGTCGCGGCGTATTTATGGATGAACTTGCGCAAAAAATGGGTGCAAGTTCGAAGCTTGCGTCAATCGAAGATATTGAAAAAGTATGGTTCGAATTACAACGCGAAATGACAGAGCAAGGCAAAGTAAAGCGCTTTGAATCACAAGTAATTATTGCAGGTGGTCAAAAAGTACAGCAAGAAGTTGTTCGAGTTGGTGCGTTTAATTTAATTTCAAACGGTAAATACTTAGAGTACAACGATGCAACTAACACGTTAGCTGAATTAACGCGTCAGCCAACGGGACGTTTCTTAGCAAGTGCGCAAGCTATGCAAGATGCTAAATCAGGTTTTGTTGATTTTACGTTAGATCCAACAGGCGGTTCAATTTTAGGTTTATTGGTGCAAGCACCGGGTACTGAAGAACAGGTTCATCAAGGTGGTACTGTAGGATATGTAATCTTAGCTGTTGGTTTAATTGCATTACTTATCTCTTTAGAGCGTTTTATTTCACTGTTTATTATTGGTGGAAAAATGCGTCGTCAATTAAAAGATACTGTTGCACGTGACGATAATCCATTAGGCCGTGTAATGAAAGTGAAAGACCAATTTCCACATGTTACTTATGACACGTTAGAGCTTAAATTAAGTGAAGCAATATTACGTGAAATGCCAAAAATAACACGTAACTTAACATTGATTAAAATTATCTCAGTTGTGGCACCTTTATTAGGTTTACTAGGTACTGTTACGGGCATGATTAATACTTTCCAAGCGATTACATTGTTCGGTACAGGTGACCCTAAACTGATGGCCGGTGGTATTTCACAAGCGCTTGTTACAACTGTTTTAGGTCTTGTTGTCGCCATTCCAACAGTTTTCCTTTACACAATTTTAAATACGCGTTCTAAGGGCCTGTTATTAACACTACAAGAACAAAGTGCGGGCATTATCGCTGAGCGAAGTGAAGCTGCTGAGCCAAATAAAGAAGGAGCTTAAGTCATGGTTCTGATTCTGGATGCAATTACTGCTATCCGTGAATTTTTAGACACCGGTGGCCAGGTATTAGTTGTCATTGGTGTGCTGATATTTGCAATGTGGTTATTGATATTAGAACGCTTTATTTTCTTATTTGGTGGATTTAAAGCGTATAAAAAATCATTACAAGAGAAGTGGTTTGGGCGTGCTGAACGTAATAGTTGGAATGCGCAACAAATCAAACAAGCAAATGTGTGTAAAGCGTCAATGAAACTGAATGCCAACTTGCCGATGATCAATGTAATGGTGGCACTGTGTCCATTACTTGGTTTGATGGGAACAGTAACAGGCATGATTGAAGTCTTTGATGTGATGGCAATTACAGGTACGGGTAGTGCTCGTTCTATGGCTTCTGGGGTATCAAAAGCAACAATCCCTACAATGGCCGGAATGGTAGGCGCGTTATCAGGTGTATTTGCATCTACTTATTTACAGCGCAAAGCAAAAAGAGAAGTTGAACTGTTAGAAGACAAAATGGTTTTAGATCATTAATACAGTTTACACAGTTAATTAGAGCGAGTCTCTCGCTCTAAATATTTCACTCAAATAGTGATGAGATTAAGATTATGAGAGCACCATTAGCACAAATTTTTCAAGAAGATGAAGCTGAAGAAATTAATATGACACCTATGTTAGATGTTGTATTTATCATGCTTATCTTCTTTATCGTAACAGCTACTTTTGTAAAAGAATCTGGTATTGATGTTAATCGCCCTGAAGCGGCTACTGCTGTAAAAAAAGAACGTGCCAATATCCTTGTCGCGATTTCTGATGAAGGTGCGATTTGGATCAATAAACGTCAAATTGATATTCGCGCAGTACAGGCTAATATTGAGCGTTTAAAAGCAGAGAACCCACAGGGTTCAGTGGTGATCCAAGCGGATAAAAAATCAACAACAGATACTTTAATTAAAGTGATGGATGCAGCACGTGCGGCAGGTGTATTTGATGTATCAATCGCTGCGCAAGAAGCATAGTTGATAATAAGAGGATAAAAACAATGCGTTATTTAGTGTCATTTTTTATCGCTGTATTTATTACTTTAGCTTTATTTTGGGGCATGCAATCTTTAATACAAAGTGGTGATGGCCAGTTAAGTGAGCCTGCCAAAGGCAATGTATTAGATTTTGTACGTTTAAAAACAGAGCAAGCGGTTGAGAAAAAACAGCGTAAACCACAAAAACCACCAAAACCTAAAGAGCCACCTCCGCCGATGAATTCGCCTAAAATGGATCAAAGCAATGCACAAGCTCAAACTGGAAATTTTGATTTTGGCGCCAATATTGAAGCTGATTTAAATTTATCGGGTGGTTTATCTTTAGGTTCAAGTGATGGCGAATATTTACCAATTGTTAAGGTATCACCGGTTTATCCAAGACGTGCATTATCTCGCGGCATTGAAGGTTATGTCATCGTCGAATTTACGGTAACTAAAAGTGGTACTGTGACTGCGCCGAGTGTAGTAAATGCAAAACCTGAAGGTATTTTTGATCGTGCTGCAATGGATGCTGCACTAAAATTTAAATACAAACCACGTGTTGTAAACGGTGAAGCAGTTGAAGTGGCTGGTGTTCAAAACAAAATCAGTTTTCAAATTAGCGGTTAATTAATCTATGCCTAAGCCTTATCAAGCGGTTTAGGTATAAATAGGCGTTTTCATTCGCCTTTTATAAGAGAGAGCTCAAATGAAATTTTTAAAATCGACTTTAATCTACAGTGCTTATTTTACTGCTGCTATTACTTTGCCAAGTATGAGCGCGATAATTCCTGGTATCAACGTTGATACTGTTTTTGCCAATGAAGTGAAAACTAAAAAAGTACCTTCCTTACGAAATAAAGTGTATTCGCAGTTAGCAAGAGCGCAAAAATTAGCAGATGACGGTAAAGTTGATGAAGGTTTGGCTGCACTCGATGATATTGCGCGTAAAAAATCAAGTATGAATGATTATGAAGTTGCGATGATGTATAACTTTTATGGTTTCATTCATTACAATCAAAATGATTTATCAAAAGCGATGACTGCTTTTGAATTAGTAGTAGCTCAAGAAGCGATCCCGGAATCATTAAAGCTTTCTACATTATTCAGCCTAGCGCAACTTGCTATGGCTGATGGCAAATATAAAAAAGTGACAACTTATTTAGCCCGCTGGGATAAAGTAAATTCAAAACCTAAATCTGATGCTTATTATGTATTAAAGTCGCAAGCTTTATACCAAGATAAGCAATATCAAGCGTCACTTGAGAGTATCTCACAAGCGATTTCACTGGCCGAAGGCAAGCAAAAAATACCCAAAGAAAATTGGTTAGTATTACAGCGTGCTTTATTTTATTCATTGAATAAACCACAACAAGTGGCTGACGTTTTAGAGAAAATGGTTAAATTATTCAATAAACCTGAATATTGGCTACAGCTGGGCAATATGTATGGTGAGTTAGGTGAAGAAACTAAGCAATTGGCAATATTAGAAGCTGCTAAACAGCAAGGTTTTATAACTAAAAAGTCGGATGTTCGTAACTTAGCCCAAGTTTATTTATTTAATGGTTTAGCTTTTAAAGCGGCAGAAACAATGAAGTCAGGTTTAGATACCGGTTTGATTGAAAATACCAATAAGAACTTGGCTTTTGTTGCTGAATCTTTTATGCAAGCAAAAGAAGATAGCAAAGCAATAACCTTCTTTGATAAAGCATCAAAATTGACTCAAACAGGTGAGTACGACCAAAGGTTAGCCGAACTGTATTTAAATAATGAAATGTTTGAAGAAGCAGCTGATTCAGCCCGTGAAGCATTAGATAAAGGCCTAAAAAATGGTGACTCAAATACCTATATAGCATTAGGTATGGCGCAATATAATTTAGAGAACTTTGATGCGTCAATTTTAGCGTTTGAACAAGCAGAAAAGCATAAAAAAGCTAAAAAGCTCGCATCACAATGGCTTAAATTTGTAAAGCGTGAGCAAATGAATGCTAAAGCAATGAAAACAGCTTATTTGTAATTACCTGCATAAATCTTACCTATCTTTATGAATTGACAATCCTTTCATAAATTCAGTATTGTATACAAAACTGATTTTATGAACTGATGCAAATGTTTAAATTTAATAAGGCTATTTTACTAGCCTTTTTTTTATTTTGTTTTCATTAAATTCCCACGGAAAAATTGAAATAATAACCAGTAGTTATGATGATAAACAGTATGATTCATTTATCTTGGATAATGGTTTATCAGTAATGGTCATTTCAGATCCTAAAGCTCAGTTTCAGCCGCATCTCTAACTGTAGCAGTAGGGTCTAAACATAGCCCCAATCATCGTTTAGGGTTAGCGCATTGATTAGAACATATCGTTTTATTAGGGAGTGAAAAATTTCCCGATATAGGCAGCTTTTATCAATTTTTTAAACAACAAAATGGTTGGTCAAATGGCTCTACAAGACCTGATAATACGCGTTATCATTTTTAATTAAATGAACCTGCATTTGAACTAAGGTTGGATAGGCTTGCAGATGCACTTTATGACCCACTGTTATCTGACAAAATAATTAAAACTGCAACAACATATTTATAAAGCTTTGTAGCTAAAAAAATTCAAGCCGTTTTTAGTTCGTCAAAAGAAGTTACGAATCAAGTAGAGCCACACTACAACATACCTTATTCAGTTATCACTTTTAGCGATGAGCAGTTAAAAATTTGGCTAAAGCCCAAAGGAAATGATTATTTTAATTTACAATAAGTTATGTTGTATTTATGGTCAGGTTAGGTAGGAGTAAACATCTAAAATCACGATCTACCCGTTTATCTTTAGATAAGTTAATACTTAAAATAGCGTGGTTGGTGTGCAGTTTAAATTTGTTATGAGTTATATGATTCTATTATTTCCCAAGTCATAGGCGTTACTTTGATAATATCTAATATATTTAAATAATAAGGCTTTGGATTTGATAAATACTTTAATAATAATGAGTGTATTTATATGCATTTTCATATCACTTTTTACACAAGGGCTAGTCTCTGCTGCACTAGATCTCATTGCATTCATTTTACTAGTGGCATATTATTTTAGAGCTAAAAGACAGAAAGTAAGTCTCTAACATCATATATTTACATAAAACATAATATATAACTTAGCGAGCTGATACTGATCACCCCCCAAAGCATTATGCCCAAAAGTAGCGGCTTTAAACCGGACTCTTTTATTTTTTGAATGCTGATACTTGTACCTATTAAAAACAAACATACGACTAAAACACGTTTTGAGATATTGAATATACTGTCAAATAAATATTGAAATTCAGGCAGTAAATAAGCAATCAGGATCGTTAAACAATAAAATAAAATGAAAAAAGGGATTTTAATTTTATTATCGCCTTTACACAACAATGCATTAATCAAGGCAATAGGAATAATCCATAATGCGCGTGCAAGCTTTAACGTTGTAGCGGTCAATAATGCCTCATCTCCATATGCAGAAGCAGCTCCAACTACAGAAGAGGTATCATGTATGGCTATCGCACTCCAAACACCAAAAGTATACTGTTCCATTTCTAGTAAATGGCCAATAAATGGAAAAACAAATAAAGCGACAGAGTTAAGAATAAATATTGTAACCAATGCTAATGAAGTTTGATCATTTTTAGCATTGATGGCGGGAGCAACAGCTGCTATAGCACTACCACCACAAATTGCAGTGCCAGTAGAAATTAAATAACCTGTTTTATGATCAATTTTGAGTATTTTAGTCAGGTAGTAACCTAGTATTAATGTGCTAAAGATTGATACTACTATAATACCGAATCCATCTTTGGTCGCTGAAATTGCTTCATTTAAATTTATACCAAACCCTAAGCCAACAATTGAATAAGCTAATAAAATTTTTGTGAGCGTATTTAAATTAATATTTTTTGGTGTATAACCCAAGGTAGATAATGTGAAACCAATTAATAATGCTACAGGTGATGAAATAATAGGGACTAAGCAAAATAGCCCGATAGTAATAAATATTATATCGGTTTTGTGTAATGTGAAATATTTTATAGATTTAAACATACCGCTCCTTTATTAAGTAAAGGATACCTTTAAACGCCAAAGAAGGGGATTCGAATAACTTGAACCAAAGGTTAAATTATATTTAACAGAGCGTAGCGAAAATCTCGGGGGCTTGCCCCCGTGCTGGATAGTGTAGACTGAGCTTGCCTTAGTCTGTCGTATCCACTACATGGAACTTCAAAGAAATTCTTATCATGTTTTAAGACTAATGTATTACTTTTTGTGGATACCTAAGTATCGACGTAAAGTTTTTTCTGAGCCTTACCGTGTAATCTCGCATAGGTTGTTTCCTCTTTACTTTTGGTCGGTCAAAGAGATTACATATATCGCTCACAATGTTAAGCCTAACCTTAGATTATTCAGATGATTTTACTTATTCTGATGATCAGCAAGACAAAAGTACTGCGATTAAATCTAAGCTTATATATAGTCTTAATGACAGTTTTGATATCTTTCTTGTAGCAGAAAAAACAAAGCGAGACTCAGATCAATATGATGGCATTCAAAGCGATAAGTCTCTGTTAAAAGCCGGTGTTCGTTTGAATTTTTAGTAAGTTTAATAATATGAATGGATCTGTAAGCTGTTAAAGGAAAATAATGCATAATAAATTCAGTATATCGACGGATAAGAAGCTGTTAGATGTATCAAAAATTCATGACTATCTTTCAAATGAATCATATTGGGCCAAAGGTAGAACTTTAAAGCAAGTTGAAGCAAGTATTGATAATTCACTATGTTTTGGTATGTATTGTAATAATCAACAAGTTGCTTTTGCTCGCGTAGTCACAGATACAGTTTCTATTGCTTATTTATTAGATGTATTTGTTTTTGACGAATTTCAAAAACAAGGAATAAGTAAACGATTACTTGATGAAATATTTAGTCATCATGCATTACAAAATGTAAATTGGCTATTAAGAACCAGTGATGCACAAAGCCTTTATCAAAGGTATGGCTTTAATAGTATTGATAATCCTGCTACCTATATGAAAAAACTAAGCCAAGGAAATAATTAATTATGATATTAGGCGTATCGACTTTACTTGTAGTACATGACCTTACAATTTCTAAGAAATTCTATATAGACATATTAGGTTTAGAATTAGCTTCTGAGCATGAAAACTGTGTCCAGTTAAAAATTGGTGATCAAGAGGTTGCTATTTTTGAAGGCGATAACACTGCCGTAAGCTATCGACATGGATATGAGTCAAACTCGACATTAGTGTTAACTGTGAATAACCTCGATGAAAAAATTATCTACTTAAAAAAACAAGGTGTTGAATTTGTGCATCAAACGCCAAATGAAAATCAATGGGGTCGCTATGCGGCATTTAAAGATCCATCAGGTATCGTCCATGAGATTTTTGAATTAAAATTTTAATATTAAAGGTTTAGTTAAGGGAAGGTTCATATTCAGTGAAGTATTTTGCATATGGTTCAAATATGTCTTTAGCCAGATTGAAACAAAGAGCACCTAGTGCAAAGCGTTATGGTTGCTTTAAATTAGTTGGCTTCAGTTTAAGGTTTCATAAAGTAGGGCAAGATAAGTCAGGTAAATGTGATGCGTTATATACTGCAAACAAATCTGATTATGTGTTGGGCGTTTTATTTGAAATTGATGAAGCAGACAAAATTCATTTGGATAAAGCTGAAGGTCTAGGTTTTGGATACGATGAAAAGCAAATATCACTGATCAATGAGCACAATGAAAAAGCTCAGGCTTTTTTATATAGTGCCACACAGATTGATGTTCATCTAATGCCTTACTCTTGGTATAAAAATCACGTTTTAATAGGTGCCATCGAGTCAAGTTTACCAAAAGAATATATAGATAGAATCAAATCAGTTGAAAGTTTAGATGATTTAGATAAGAACAGAGATGCGTTGCAACGAGCAATACATAATTAAATGACTTTTTATTAGAAAATAATAGGAAACCCTATGAAATTAATCACTTCTATTGCACTAGTGGCAATGTCTTTTACAAGTGTAGCAAATACGCAATTACCAAATAACCGCCATATTTCAGTTACCGGGAACGCAGAACTCAGTGCTAAACCAGATATTGCAGTGATCCATTTACATGTAGAAAATAACAATAAAACAAGCTCAGCAGCTAAAACAGAGGTTGACGCTCGCGTTAATAATTTACTTGATGGTTTAAATAAATTTAAAGTAGACGAGAGCAATGTATCTGCTTCTAGTATTTCAACTGAGCCTAGATATTCATATCGCAATAATGAAAACCCAACAATTACAGGTTATGTTGCCAAACGTACTTTAAAAGTGACTTTAAATGATATTAAAAAACTAAATACATTTATTGATTTTGCGCTCAGTGTAAAAATAAACTCAGTGAGAAATATCGAATTAAAATCGTCTAAAGAAGCAGTATTTAAAGATGAAGTGAATGCATTAGCTGTAAAACATGCTAAAGAAAAAGGGCGCTCTTTAGCAAACGCTTTTGATGCCGATTTAGGCCGAATTTATAGCATTAATGCAAATTCAAATAGTAGCGCATATCGCTATGGTGCAAATCAAGATGCTGAAATGGTACAAATGAGTGCAATGAAAGGGACTGCACCAAAGCCTGGACGCTACTTACAAGAAAACATTAAATTTTCAGCTTCTATTAGTGTTGTTTTTGATTTAGAAGTAAAGTAGTCTACGCTGTTTTTTAGATTAAACATCAGGGCTTTAAATGATTGATATATCGATTTTACCATTATTTTTCACTGCGGTTTTCTTTTTAGTAATATCGCCTGGTCCTGATTTAATTCTGATATCTTCATATTCATCCACCAAAGGGTTTAAAGCAGGCTTACTGATCGCCCTTGGAATATTTTTTGCCGGTATTTTACAAACTTTACTGGTAGCTTTTGGCTTAGCTTAGTTGGATTAATTTCAAATACGATATTTGCACTTTCTTTTAGTCAATTGGCTAGGTTAATTGGCAATAAGTTCAAACTTGGTCGTCATATTGATGGCTTATTAGGTTTTATCTTTTTGGGCTTAGCTACACGTTTAGCGACAAGTAAATAACTGCACAGTCAATCTATGTATCGCTTCTTTAATATATAAATTGTAAAAAAGTGATTGATTATAGTTATATATATATGATTTAATTAAGTTATTTTCAGATTTTTTTGCAACTGATATATTTAATGCATAGTGCGGTGCACATCACCTTCAATACTTTCTATATCACTTAGCATTATCTTACCGTTATAAACATCGTAACTATTAAAACCATTTATAAGATATTTATTACTTTTATTATTGCCATTTAATGGAATTGCATTTAAATAATCGCCATCATTTTCGCCGCTGCCATAATACAAAATGTTTGAGTCAATTTTAACGTGAAAAAAACCTGTAGGTAGCGTAAGTTGAGTATGAGTTAGGTTATGTTGATTTATATCTACCTCATCAGATATTATAAATGTATTGATTCGGTATAAAGCATTAGTATATTGTTCAATTAAATAGCTATAGTCTAGATGTTGGCTATCCCTTTTCCCATATGCCCATTTCCCTTTAAGTTTGACCTCTTTATTATTAGCCAAATTAATAAGTTTTAATTCTGGTGTGCCATTTTTAACGATAGTAATTGCAGCGCCATTTTTTGTCAGCCAATCGAGTGAGATTATGGGATGTTCACTTGTGAAAATGAGTTGCTCTTTGTTAAGTTCCTTTACTGGATCTAAGGTATTTAAATCGCTTATCGGAATATGATATACCTTATTTTCTATATTTATTAAAATACTTTGGTCATCTGCTGATATTGATAAATAGTTCAGTGAAAGTAGTTTTGAAAAATTAGTAACTATCTGTGCATGATTTATATCCTGGCGTCCTAAATATAATTGTCTTCGACCACTGCGTTTGGAAACAAATAAATAGTCTGAGCTATTATGAAATAAAGCAGGGTTAACATCATGAACACTTGAGTTATCAATATCACTCATTGACTCTGGAGCAATTAACCAGCGATTGCTAAAGTTTTTTTGCTCTGTGCTAAATAGTAGGTTCTGACCATCTGGAAATAATGACATCTGAGGTGATAAATACTCAGATACGCTCACAAGAGTAGTGGCATTTTTTCCATTGAGATCACTTTTAATTATTTGGTGTAAAGGTGGTGCTGCATAATAAAGGACTTGCTCGGAGTCATGATGCCAAATTGCTTCAATGACTGGGTGATTAAATTTAAAGCCTTTAGTAATTTGGTTGCTAGCCAGATCTAAAGCTAATAATTGGGTTTTGTAATTACTATCTGTACTCATTATGAGTAACTTATTACCATCTGGTGAAATATCAATGCCGTGATGCCCCCAACCTTTAGGCTCATCTTGTGTAACAAAGCGATGACTTTTAGTTTTAAGGTCAAATAAATAAATTTGATTAGGCCATAAATCTTGCGGTTGAGCAGCATAGTAGATCTCCTGTCGCGTTTCATGGTAATCAATATCTTTTATTCGTTTGTGACTGCATTTAAATAGTTTTTCACTTTGTTTCCAGTTCATTACTAAATTAGCTTGGCTTGATTGCTCTATTTGACTGGTTGCAGTAAGCCTTGCTTTATAAACCCCACAAGTATCTTGTGTTTTATCAAAATAAAATAAATTGGTGGTTTCATCCTTCGAGTCTTTTGCCACTGCAACAATACTGCTAATAGTTGCTTTACCTATGTCGACTTTATGTACTTTTGAACTGTGAATGTTTTTTATCCAAAGTTGATTTGCGGTATTTTGTGAGTTCATTTTCAAATAATAAAGATGCTTTTTGTCTGGATGCATTTTCGCAGATTTTTCAGCCCCTTTTGAACGTGTTAATTCTATGGTGTCAGCTTTAATATTTGGCTGTTCTGTAGGGCTAACAACTTGCCAAAGAACCACACTAAAAAACATTAATATCACAGCTATTTTTGCAATACTAAATGTACTTAATTTAACTTTATTTATGCTGGTATTGTGTTGCGGTATTTGTGGACGTGTATTTGAAGTTTCAAGTAAAGTTACTTCACATATTAATCGGTAACCGCGTTTTGGTACGGTTTGAATATACTGAGGTTGCTTAGGATCATCACTTAACACTTTACGCAAGTTTGCGATTAACTTATTAATTGCATTATCTGTAACGATAGAACCTGACCATAGGTGATCTAAAATATAGTCCCGAGAAATTATGATATTAGGTTGATTTACAAATATCACCAGTAGCTCAAATAGTTTCGGATCAATCGCTAACTCTTGACCTTGGTATAATAATCTTGTTTGTTTGCTATCAAGGATGAAACCACCAAATTGAATCATACTGAATTGTTATCCAAAAACTTAATTGTCTGTGTACTTAAAAGAAAATGAGTTTAGCATGCAGTAAAACAGATATAAAACAAAGGATTAATTAAATGTCTATTTTGATAACAATATGGTGAATTCACTTATTTTTCACTTTTTTTCCTTAAAATTTCATTACTTTTCTATTCAAAAACATAACTGTAGCTTTAAAACACTAACCAAGTTAAATTAAAGGATATCTTATGTTTAAACACATAATTACTGTTTTCATTGTTACATTATTTCTCAATATCGAGGTGACTAATGCCAAGGTGCGAGGGGAATCATTAGTTGATGGATTGCCTTCAAAAATATTAGCAGAACAACGAGAACTACTGGTTCACTTACCTAACAATTATCACAAAAATACACATAAAAACTATCCCGTACTTTACCTATTAGACGGTCAGAGAAATTTCAATCATGCTATCGGTTCATTAGATTTATTAAACCAATCTTACATGGCGCAAGAAATGATTATTATCGCCATTAAAAATACGCACCGTACCAGAGATTTTACGCCAACTTATGATGAAAGTTATAACCGCTGGGGAATATCAGGTGGTGCAGATAAGTTTTTAGATTTTATGGAGCAAGAACTTATTCCTTATGTCGATAAAAGCTATCGTACAAATAATTTTAAAATATTATCAGGTCATTCTTTAAGTGGTTTATTAGCCATATATGCGCTGCAATCAAGACCACAATTGTTTCAAGCACATTTTGCGTTCAGCCCAAGTTTATGGTGGCATGACCAAGTAATTTTTAAGCAAGCTGAAAGCTTTTTAGCTAATACAACTGAGCTTAATAACTATTTATATCTAAATTTGGCTGATGAAGGTGGTAATATGCTGAGCGCTTTTGAGAAATATACTAAGTTACTAAAAAAACAGACTATTAATGGTTTTAACTATCATTCAGAAATTGACGAACGAGAAAATCATGGTACTTCTGCGCTGATAGGGCAAACACTCGCATTCAGATATTTATATAACACATTGCAATGCCCACAAGAGATAATTGTCCAGGGATTACCTGCAATTGAGAATTTTTATAAGAAACAATCTACAAAATATGGTTATCAAATAAAGCCTAGTTACTCGACTATTACTCAAGCAGGGAAAAATGCGCTATATAATAAAGATATTATCAATGCGATTAATTTCTTTGAGTTCAATGTCAAAAACTATCCTAATATCGCTGATGGTTATTCTCGATTAGCTTATGCTTTAGAAGCTGATGGTCAATTTGAAAAGGCGTTAAAAATGACAAACCTTGCTCTTAAAAAGAGTGTACAAGAAAATGTTGAGAGCAACTCATTTAAGCATCATAAAGCCCACTTATTGGCTTTAATTAACAATAATAAGTTATAACCTTATTTCTGGTTAAGTTAAAAACCGCCTATTACATTGTTTAATATCAATTTTACAGGCAAAAAAAAAGCCCTAAAGGGCTTTTTTGAGAATCCATATCAACCGTCACCGATATGAGCAATGTAGCAAGTAATAAGGGGTGAGCATTGATAGCCTAGTAGCAAGGGGCGATTGTTTCCAAGCTATCAATGATCTTACAGTTTAACGTACTGCTTAACGTTTACAGGGTTCTTTCTGTATCTTAATAAAGCATGGCCTCCTGCCAAAATATCGTCCTTGTGGTCTGAGGTTAGGTACTGCGTTTCGTTGATAATGATTATCAATTAGAATCATACCCAAGTCAACATCTAAATGATAATTATTTGCAATAAGCGCGATTGATTTGTCCGCGGACTGTTCGGTGTCCGTCCGGTGGAGATGAAAATCAAATATTTATTACACATTATATCTATTTTTCAATTAGTTATGTTTTGGCATGATGCTTGACATACCTTATATGAATTTATAACTGAACAACTACATAAAATTCATAAAGGAACAATGAAATGCTAAAAATAAACAACAAATCAAAACTATTAAGTATCGCTATTAGCTGTATTGCTATTTCTACTGCGACAATCAGTATCGCCCACGATAATAAAGCAGCTATTGTAGTCTCAAAAGGATATCATAAAGCACATTCTAGCAATCCTAATAGTGAGTTGATGATCCGAGCAATTAGACACAATGACTTAAATAAAGTGAGATCGTTATTAAATAATGGTGTGGGTATTAATGAGAATCTTGAAGGTGATGGCACACCATTAATTATAGCTGTGCAACGAAATAAAATTGAGCTTGTACAAGCATTAATTGATTTAGGTGCTGATGTTAATCAAGCCACAGATATAGATGGTAATGCTTTAATTAATGCAGCGATGAAAAATAATGTTGAAATTGCTAAGCTACTTTTAGATCAAGGTGCAAATTTAGACGCGATTGTTATTAATGATGAAACAGCTTTGATCACGGCATCACGTGCTGGACATTTTGAAATGGTAAAGTTTTTAGTAGAAAGAGGCGCTGATGTTAATTTAGGTGTGCAGGTAAAACTGGTGAAAGGAACTGAATATCGCAGCCCATTAAATGGTGCTAGAAATATGAAGATAACGCAATATTTAGAAAATAATGGCGCTAAAGCATAGTTTTTTATTCTATATTTATACAATAGAGGCCGCTTACGCGGTCTTTTTTATTTAAAACAAATCTATCTAAACTACTCATTTAGTTTATACTGTTTTTATATACAGTATTTAGGGTTGTAAAATGAAAGTAATTCCAATTTATATTGATGCAGGGATCTCTGGCTTTGAATCACCTGCGACAGAATATAAAGAGTTAGGTTTATCGTTAGACCAATTATTGATAAAACATCCAAATGCGACTTTTATTGGTATTGCCTCTGGGCAGTCAATGCAGGGCGTCGGTATTTTTGAAGGTGATTTATTATTAGTAGATAGGGCTGAAGATCTTAGATGTGGTGATGTCATTGTTGCAAATTTCAATGGCAATTTTGTATGTAAATTATTAGATAAAAACAATGCGTTATTGTTATCGGCTTCGCCTATGCATCCACCAGTTAAAGTGAGTCAGGCTGATGAATTTCAGGTAGAGGGGGTCGTTACCCGTTCGATTCGTTTACATCGTCAAGCAAGTGAATTATTGCAATGTTTGCCTTAGTTGATGCAGTCTCTTTTTATGCCAGTGCTGAAAAAGTATTTGATCCTGCCATTCGTTCTAAACCTGTTGTGGTACTCACAAATAACGACGGCTGTATTTGTGCTGTATGCCCTATAGCTCGCAAACTTAACATCCCTAAGTTTCAGCCTTATTTTAAAGTTAAAGATTATTTAGCAAAGCATAATGTGGTGATACGTTCTTCTAATTATGAATTGTACGCCGATTTAAGTGAAAAGATGATGAATGTGATCGGCCGGTATTGTGATAATCAATATGTATATTCAATAGATGAATCATTTTTACAGTTTACAGGATTTAAACATTTAATTGATGATTGGCATGAGTACGGCCACCAGATCAGGAGCGCTGTATGGCGAGAAACTAAATTACCAGTCGGAGTCGGCTTTGGCACAACACCTACGTTAGCAAAGGCGGCAAATCATGCTGCTAAAAAGTTAAGTGGTTATAATGGGGTGGCGATTATTGATAATGAATCAAGCCGTAGAGAAATATTAGCAAAAATGACCGTAACAGATGTTTGGGGAATAGGCCGTCGGTTAGGTAAAAAACTGCAACTTATGAATATCAATACAGCGCTTGATTTATCAAATTGTAATGCGCGAGACATGGGTCGACTTTTTAGTGTGCTGGTGGAGCGTACCATAAGTGAGTTAAATGGCATTCAATGTTTAAACTGGGATGAAGTTAAACAAGCAAAAAAAGAAATATTTTCGACGCGTAGCTTTGGTAAACGCATTGAAGATAGAGATAGTCTTGTCTCTGCATTAACGGCGCACAGCGCAATTGTAGCCAGAAAACTCAGACAACAAAACTCACTCACCAAGCGCATTGTTATTTTTGCTGCAAGCTCACCCCATGAAGCGCATTATTATAAAAAGTCGTTTATCTATGATTTTCCAGTAGCAACCGCAGATACCTGTGTATTAGCCCATGCTGTTAGCACGGTTTTACCAACTTTATTTAAACCTGACGTACGTTTTTATCGTTGTGGAGTGGGGGCGATTGATTTAGAAACTGCGCAATTTAAGCAAAGTGATATGTTTAATACAAGCCAAGATAAACCAGAATTAATGGCCTGTTTTGACAAAATAAACCACAGGTTTGGCCAAGGTACAGTCAAACTAGCCAGTGAGAGTTGCACTGAAAAATGGCAAATGAAACGACATTTTTTATCGCCTCATTTTACCAGTTGCTGGCAAGATATTCCTAAAATTAGCTGTTAGCTTTAAATTAAGTATTTAAAGCTAAACTACTTTTTTCCTTTCGATTGAGTTTAGCTTTATTTCTACGACGGTTTCTTTGCCAATATAAATAAAACCCCGTTATAGATAAAAATACAGGGCTTAAACCTAACACGCACCAAATTATTTTACTGGTTAAGCCGGCAAAATATCCAAAATGAAGCTTACGAAAACTATCTAATGTAATTGTTAAACCATCAGTTTTTCGAATATCTTGAGACATGGTTAGCTCACCTGAATATTTATCAAAAGTAACAAGACTGCCATACTCGCTATGAAGTGGATTGGCACTTTCTACAATCCCATAAAAAGTGATATTTAAGTTGGGTTCAAAGGGTAAAACTAAATAAGTTGGTTTAAAAGAGTTGATTAATTGGCTGGTATTATTTTTTAGTTTTTCAATTGATAGCTTTTGATTATGAAATGGTGCGTTCATAATGACAGGCTCTTCAATGATATGTTCTGATACTTCATGTATTACAACAGATGCATTCCAATAAGCCCCCGTAAAAGCGAGAATTAATAAAACGGGAGAAGATGCAATGCCTATCATTTTATGTAAGTCACTGAAGAATATTTGTTTGGCTTTTCCCAGGCGTAGGGTAAAGAATTTCAACCAAAATTGACGATATAAAATAATGCCACTAATGGCTAAAAATAAAAAAATAAGCGCAATAACAAAACCGACAAATGCACCTTTTGTTGCTAGTAATAACTGATAATGTAAGTCGAGTAACCAGTCAGTTAAATCATGATCTAAATTAACGGGCTCTGATAAAATATTGCCTGTATATTGGTTGATATAAACCTTTTTCCAAATATTATCCTGATGGCGAATAATATAAGCTGTATCAGTTCTAGCGCGATTATTGCTAATGTCATCAAATATTTCCCAAGTGCCCACTTCATAGTTAGGAAATTTACTTTTAATATTACTGATCAAATCATCTAAAGGTAAACGAGGGGAGTTTGGTAAAACGTTTACTTGCATTTTGTTGGGCATTAGTAAGGTATCAATTTCAACTTTAAAAACTAAAATACTACCTGTTATACAAATTATAATTAAAGGTAACATAGCTATTAAAGCTAAATAAGAATGCCATTTAAAGAGTTTTTTTCTCATCTGGTTTACCGTTTCAATAATGAAAAAAGTGATACAGATAAACTGTATCACTTGGTGTTAGCTCTGAGGGAGCAATTCCATAGTCAGTGGAATGTTATAGCTGCCAACTTAGCGTTGCAGTGTAATTAACTGGCGCGCCGTAATATCCTTGCGCCCAGTACAAGCTATTTATGTATTTTTCATCTGTTACATTATTTGCGTTAACAGAAACTGATACTTTTTCGTTGATATCATATTTGGCCATTAAATTAATAACACTGTAAGCATCTTGATAAGTTACGATTTCTTGTCCTTCGTTTGCATGACCTTCAGCAACAACACCTTGATCGCGAGAAATATCGTCTTGCCAGCGCATATTCATACCTAAACTTAGACCTGTAATAGATTCAACTTGGTAAGTGGCTGCCATTTTTAATAAACGACTTGGCGTATAGTCACGAACGACATCATCGCCTGAGATATTAAAATCAGTTAAACCTATGCTTACTTGCAGTCCTGGATATAGCTCTCCAGCAAGTTCTAATTCAAAACCATCACTGCTAATACCATCTGAAGTAATATATCTATGTTGATCTTTTGGTTTGTCAGCTGTTAAAGGATCTAGTTTGGCTAAGTTAACTTGCTCTACATCAAAATAGGCAAATGAAGTAATTAACTGACTATCAAAAAACTCACTTTTAAAGCCAATTTCCTTACTTTTGCCTGTGACTGGTTTTAGGATATCATCATTTATATCGAGTTCTTTTTGAGATAAGAATGTTTCTGTATAGCTGCTGTATGCCATTAATTGTGGTGTGATTTGATATACGGCGCCTAAATATGGAATAAACTCTTTATCTGATGCATCTTGTACTTTGCTATAGGCTTCGCCTTCAACATGCCAGTCATTATATCGACCACCCGTGATCACATGTAAATCATCAATAACATTAAAGCGCGCAGTAAAGTAAGCCGCTTTTTGTTTTGCAGCAACATCACTGCCTCTTTTACTGTCATTGAATGTCGGTTTTGTTGCATTACCATCCCAATCATTTAGATCAGGCATTGCAGGAAATCCATTGCCTGTAGTGTAGTCATATAATGATGAATCTATGTAGCTGGTTTTAGCATAATTGATACCTGTTACTAACTGGTGTTCACGACCAAACAACTCAAATTCACCACTAATGTAAGCATCAAATAAGTCATGTTTATCGTCTAAGTCATATTCGCTGCCGTAACCAGTTAAGCCTAGACCGGTTGCTTTATCTGGCGTGCCATAAACATAAAATAATTCAGTGTCTTCATCTGTAGTTTTATGAGAATAAGTAGCACGTAGTCGCCAATCATCGTTAAAGTAATGACTAAGCTCTAATACAGTATTGTTTTTAGTTACTTGCCAGTTAGACCAATCCGCAGATGTATTAGTTGAAACATCATAATTTGTTGCACTGCCGTCAGTGTAATAAAGCGGTAAAGCCCCCCAATTATTACCCGTTGCATCATTATCAATAAAACTGTGGCTGATAGATAAATATGTATTGTCAGATAAGTCTGCACCAATAAAAGCATAAGCTATGCTCTTATCTTGCTGGTATCTATCTAAGTAAGAGTCTTTTTTTTGTTTTACAGCAACAAAACGTGCACTAACACTATCTGTTAATGGTGTAGATGCATCTAACTCTATGCGTTGATTATTCCAAGAACCTACTGTTGCATTAACACTTAACTCGGTATCTAAAGTAGGGCGTTTACGGATAAAATTAATGGTTGCAGATGGGTTACCCACACCTGTCATTAAACCATTTGCACCACGAATAACTTCGATACGTTCATAAATCGCAGTATCTTCATCTGCGTGATTATTACCTGATGTAAGTGGTAAACCAACACCATCGATTTGAAAGTTAGTAATATCAAAACCACGAGCAGTATAATAAGTACGATCTGTTTCTATGCGTTCTACATTCACACCAGTAGCGGAATCAAGTGCAGAGTTAATATCTTTTAATTGGAAATCTTGCATTTGTGCACTAGTGATCACAGATACTGATTGTGGTATTTCGATAATAGATAAATCCAATCGAGAAGCACCGCCGACTTCGTTGGCAGCATAACCTTCAATATAAGTCCCTTGTACATCTATTTTTTCGATATTTTCATCAGCTTTATCGTTTGCCATACTTGATGTAGCAAATAAAATTGAAGCTGTAATTAAACTTAGGTTATATGTTTTCAATTGTTTCATCCCATTATTGAAAAGTTAAAGTTGGCTAACTTTTTGTTGTTCTATGTAAAATTCAGCGATAGAGTAACGGCTCGAAATATGTTTGTAAATAGAAATAATTATCAATTGTATTTAAGGTTTAAAAGGAATACACAAGGGTGAGAAATGTTAATTTTTTGATAACAATTCTTAAATAAAGTAAGGAGTTATAATTTTTGATTTACGGTAGTTCGGATCTGTCCAACATTGGGGAGCTCCTCTGGGGATAAAAAGACTGAATCCATTTTATTAAATTCTTCAGGATCTTGTAATTCTGCTCACTATTGATAGCGACCTGTTACTTTTTATGGAACAGATTTGTTAAATGGGTTAATTCATTCACATCTATCATATCTCCATTTTTCTGTCTTTAAAACATGTCTCACCTCCGTATCAAAAACACAGCTTTAAGTATAGCTTTTAAGCATGAGTTTCATATATAAAAATGAGATTTATCTATTAAAAAAATTTAACCTTTTACGTTTTACTACAATAACTTAAACTCAGGTATCTGTATTTTAAATAGACAGGAAAATTATGCTGAAATTATCAGCGATACAATTATGTTCAGCACCTAATGTAGCAGAAAATCTAATATCAATTGAAAATCAATTAAGTGTCTTGATAGAAAGAGACAAGAAATGTAAGCATATTGTTGCTTTACCTGAATGCTGTTTATTTTTTGGAGGCAAAGAAACACAACAGCTGAATTTGGCACAGCAAAATGATAGTAAGGAATATTTAACGAAAAGTCTTGCTAGGCTAGCAAAACAGTATCAAATCACCTTGGTTGCGGGCACAATTCCTGTATTAGCACCTTGCGGTAATAAGTTTTTCAATTCAAGTTGTGTATTTTCACCAAAAGGTGAAATATTAGGACAATATAATAAGATCCATCTATTTGATGTTACTGTAGATGATAACAAAAACAGCTATTTAGAGTCTCGCTATACACAAGCGGGAGACTCTATCACTGTGGTACAAACGCCTGAAACAAATATAGGTTTAACAGTGTGTTTTGATATAAGGTTTCCTTCTTTATTTCAAGAGTTACGCTTACAAGGCGCTGATATTATAACTGTACCAAGTGCTTTTACTTGTGTGACAGGGAAGGCACATTGGCAGGCATTATTACAAGCTCGTGCCATCGAAAACCAAGTTTATATAGTTGCACCTGCACAAGAAGGCATACATAAAAATGGCCGCGAAACTTGGGGGCACAGTATGATAATAAGCCCTTGGGGTGAGATACTTTATTGTTTAGAGCAAGGTGAGGGGATTATTACAACGGAATTTAAACAAACAGAACTGACTACCATCAGAAAAAACATGCCAATACTGATACAAAATCAATTTAAGACATATTTAAAGACGTAATAATTACTTACATTTAGCTCTTGCCATTTGTGGTAAATATCACTAAAGTGATATCAAAATGATATCACTTTAGTTTTAAGGATGTATAAAATGAAAGAAAAAGATGGATTCTCACTCAATGGTTATATTGCGGTTTTAAGTATTGTTATAATTTCTATTTTTGCCTTGGCAAGCGCAGTTAACAACCCTGCCTGGCTATTATTACTAGGTATTGATGCAGCCTGTTTATTAGGTTTATTTATGGTTCAGCCAAACCAAGGGCGCGTATTAATGTTATTCGGCAGTTATGTTGGTACTGTTAAAGCGCCAGGGTTAAGATGGACAATTCCTTTTTTTATCCGAAAAAATATATCATTAAGATTAAGAAACTTTGAAAGTAGCCGAATTAAAGTTAATGATGCTCATGGTAACCCAATAGAAATAGCCACAGTGGTTGTTTGGTCAGTAAAAGATACATACGATGCCACATTTGAAGTTGATGATTACGCCATGTTTGTGAACATTCAAAGTGAAGCTGCACTGAGAAATATGTCTAGCCGATATCCATATGATCAGCAAGATAGCAAAGAAACAGCATTAAGAAGTGATCCTGAAATTGTATCTGAAGCACTCAAAGTTGAAATACAAGATAGATTAAATAAGGCGGGTGTGAAAATTCATGAAGCACGAATAAGTCATTTAGCGTATGCGCCAGAAATCGCAAGCGCCATGTTACAACGCCAGCAAGCATCTGCGATCATTGCTGCGAGACAAAAAATTGTTGATGGTGCGGTTGGTATGGTAGATATGGCACTGACACAATTATCACAACGAGAAATTGTTGAACTCGATGAAGAACGTAAAGCCGCTATGGTGAGTAATTTACTAGTTGTATTATGTAGTGAAAGAAATACGCAACCTGTTGTTAATGCAGGCTCTCTTTATTAATGTTTATAAATAAAGGTTTAAATTGTGGCCAGTAAAAAAAGCTATCCGCTACGAATTAGCCCAGATGTTTTAGCCGCAGTGCAAAGATGGGCTGATGATGAGTTAAGAAGTGCCAATGCACAAATAGAATATATATTACGGGATGCCTTAGTTAAATCAGGGCGAGTAAAAATAGTGCAAAAAGTTATCACTGAACTAGAAGATAAGACACAAGAAAAAGATTAGTGCTTTAAATCCGCTGAAATTGTTTAATGAATTTAGTGGACTAACGATAACTACTTACTAAACTTTAAATTAAGGTTTAGTAAGTGATATTTTTAATATATGCGTAATCTTTTGTTCTTGTTATTTTACTTCTCATTTATTGAAACAAGTTTGGCACAGGTCAATACGCTGCCGGTAAAAGCGTCGATAAATCATATCGCGTCAAGTATAAACTGGATGACAGAAGATTACCCACCTTATAACTATATAGAATCAGGAGAAATTAAAGGCATTTCAGTAACATTAATCAAGAAAATATATTCTAATTTAGATATCCAGCCTGAGTTATTAAATCTAACCTTATACCCATGGGCTAGGGCGTATAAAACATTACAACAATTTAACCAGACTCAGTAGAGGTTTAACTAAAACTGATATTTCACACCTAAATAATAATAAGCACCATTAAATCCAAAAGGGGCTGAACGTCGAGAGTAGGTAAAAACGCCTTCACTACTGACTACAATATTACCTTCACTGTCAATTATCGTACCCGCATGAGAGTTACCTATTTTATTTTTATCTGGGTAAATATCAAAAATATTATTTCCGCCAATGCTAAATGACAAATTTGCATTAACTTGGTAATTGACTTGTAAATCAGTCAGTATTTTTTCTCCGTAGGTTTGCGTGCCGCCATCTATTACAGTGTATTCCCCGTAACGGTTAAATGCTAAATTGAATGTAAAATCATCTACTTGGTATAATGTATTGAGGCTAACTCTATCTTTTGGCTGCCACTGAGTGATAATAGAAATAGACTGCTGCGAAAAAATATCTTTAGGTTCGATATTACCTAGCGCACTATTTTGTGGTGTAAATACATTATCAACTTGCGTATCTGTGAAATTTGCAGCAAAAGTTAAATCTAAATTACCATAGAGAAGTGGAGCATTATAAGTTGCAATAATATCTACACCATGTGTATGTGTATCTGCACCATTTAAAAAAAATTGTGCAGCACTTACACCTGAGGTTTTTAAAGTTGTATCTAATGTTGATGATAAACCTTGGCCTAATGAATTACTTAATACAATGCGATCGTCGATATAAATAGAATAAAAATCGATTGTGAAATCAATTAAATTATTAACTTTAAGCACCGAACCTAAACTAAAATTAGTCGCTTCTTCTTCTTTTAATTGTGGAATTAATAACGCTTTAGCTAAAAAGCTGTCATTTCTAAATATACCAATTTGTTGAGCTGATTGGTCACCGCCATCAGAATTACTAAAAAATTGTGTGCTGATATTATCAGTATAAAGCTGTTGCATTGAGGGGGCTCTAAACCCTGAACTGGCAGCACCGCGTATTGAAACTTTATCAGAAACACTCCAATTAGCAGCCAGTTTAAAGTTGGTACTTTGACCAAACTCTTTGTAATCATCGAATCTTAGCGCACTGCTCAAAAGCAATTTTGGCGTTATTTGTGTTTCTATATCTGTATAAAAAGAAACAACATCTCTTATTTCATTAACGGCTTGCCCTGGTGCTGTGCCAATAAAACCTTGAGTGCCAGCTAAAGCGTCAGTTTTAAATAGGCTATTTCCTAAATTATCTGTATCAAAGTCTTTATAAGCATATTCATCGCCGGGAAGTACTTTAAACTCATCGGTTCTAAATTCAGCTCCCATTGCCAAAGAAAGAAAATCAAATTCATGGATAAAATCGAAATTGATTGTTCTCAAACTCAGTGATAACCCATACGCATATGCTTCGTTTGGTAGGCTTTGTCTTATTTTTTGTGCTGTTAAGTTTGAGGTATATTGCAGTGCGTTAGCATATGAAGCATTGATTGAATCGCGCGTTGTATAATCTATGGTGTTTTCACCATAGGTATAAGATAGGTCAATAAACGAATTATTACTAAAGGTATTTTGATAACCGAAATTATATGAAACATCTTTAATTGCTGAATTGATTTTAGGTAAAAATCCAGAAGGAATAACAGCATCATTATCCTGTAATTTGGGGTTAGAACTTTGATTCGCGTTGTGCCTAAAAAAAGCAGCTGATTCATTATCCCGATGAGAATAAGTAACAAAACCATAAAACTCTCCTTGATCGACTTCATAAGCAGAGTTTATCGTAAGCCCTATTTGTTTTGTGTCAGTATCACCAATCCGAAAGGTTTTTCTGGGAGCATTATGCTCTCGAAAATTGTTTGAAAGTTTAATATTAGCATTAATGGAAGAGCAACCTTCAAATTGACACGAACCATGTAAACCAGCGCGGTTAGTTGGTTTCGCATTTTTTATATCTAAAGTAGCAGTTAAAAAACCAGAATCATTTAAATTAAAGCCTCTAGATAAAGTAAGATTGATATTATCGCCATCACCTAAGGTATACTTTCCTAAAGTTAAACCAGATATGCCACCTTGTGAAATATCATTTAGAACAATATTAATTACACCTGCGATAGCATCAGAGCCATATTGTGCGGCAGCCCCATCCCTTAAAACCTCAATTCTTTTTATTGCTGATACAGGTATCGCATTGATATCTGTACCTGCAGTGCCGCGACCAACAGTAGGATTAATATGTATTAAGCTTGCTTGGTGGCGTCTTTTGCCATTTATCAGTACTAAAGTTTGATCTGGTCCTAAACCTCTGAGTGTTACGGGGCGAAGTGCGTCGGTACCATCACTAATGGCAGAGTTGGAAAAGTTAAAAGAGGGGGCAATAGTTTGCAATATTTTACCAAGTTCAGTTTGACCAGTATGGTTCAAAATATCATTTGTTAAAATATCTACCGGAACAGGTAAGTCATCGGCTGAACGCCCGGCGACTCGGCTACCAATAATTGATATTTTCTCAGTTGGTTCGACTTCTTCTATTATTTTACTTGCAGCAACTGGAATTGTTTTCAGAATATCATTCATTTGCGCTATTTTATCATCAGCACTAATGGTCACCTTGCCTGTATCTGTGATTTGTGCACGTAAGCCTGAGTGTAATAAAAGTTGGTTTAGACCTGCTGCAAAAGAGTAAAAGCCATGAATGTCATTAGCATGATATTGTTTAGTTAATTCAAAAGAAAAAAGAATGGTTTGGTTTGATTGTTTGGCAAAGGAAATTAAAGCTTTATCGGCACGTTGCTTTTTTATGTCAAACTTTAGCATGGTTTGTGCAAAACATGCGGGAGCAGCAAAAATTAAAATTAAAAAAAATTTAATTTTAAGTTGCATAAAAAAGGTATAGATATGAGATTTGCATACAATAGCGTTTAAAATACTAAATAGCAAAAAAGCCTCAAGAGTTTAATTATTATTTGTAATTAATAATCTATGAAAATGGCATAAAATGCTAGAGGTACAAAAGTAAATAACCTGTAAAGTTACAAAAACACTTCATCATTTTTAAAATGAGAGTAACGCTGGCTTTACAATGGGGTATTCTAAACCCCGATTGTACTCAATTGTATTGTTTTGTTTGGTAATTTTATAAACTGAATATTTAAATTATCAGAAAGTGATTGGAGTAGAGTTTCGATGTCTCCAGATTTAAAATAACCAGAAATTTTTAAATCTGATAAATTATTATCAGTAAATTCAAACTGAATATCATTATATCGAGATACTTCGTTTAAAGCTGTATTTAAAGGTGTAGCGTCAAAAATAAGCATGCCTTGCTGCCACGAAAGCTCTTTTTGAATTTGATCCAACGAAATTTTACTTATTTGAGTATTGTGAGTAACGAGTGATTTTTCACCCGAATTAACAACCAAACCCGCTAGTTTATTATGCTCTAAGCTTTTAAGGTTAGATATAATATTATCTAACCTTTGGTCGATAGTATTCGTATCACTGATCAAAACTTTTCCTTCAGTAACAACTAACTCTAAGTTATTGGTATCATTCTTCTGGACATTAAAAATAGTGCCTAGCGCTGTGAAAGATTGATCTTCAACACTGACCGTAAATGGTCTATCTTTATCTTTGGCAACATCAAACCGAGCTTCACCTTTTAATAAAGAAATTTGCCTATGATTTTCTGTAAAAGCGACTTGGATTTGGCTATTAGTATTTAATCTAATACTTGTACCATCAGTTAATGAAAAACTGACTTGCTCACCAATTTTTGTTTGGTAATCTTTAATTTTTGCAATATGTTGACTTGAAGTTATAAATGGCAATGAAATATCAGTAAAGATTAAAGAAGCACTAGTTAGCATGATGACTGCAAAACTTGCTGCTATAGCAATTGGCGCAAAACGTTTTTGTTTACTTTTAGTTTCTAAAGGAAATAAATCACTTAGTTCATTTAAAACCGACAAATCATCCCAAAGTTTAGCTAAATTAAACAAAGCATTTCTATGCGCGTCTGATTCTTTTAACCAAATTGACAGTGTTTTTTGTTCATCAGCTGTTAAACCTCGATCCATGCGACTGATCCAAAGGCTGGCATGCTCTTGAATTGTTTGCTTACTGTTGAATTTGGTGACTTTTGCCATTTATGTACTCTTTTTACCTTTAGATAATGTTGAATAACTAGCCATTTTATCATTCGCTTGCTTTTCTTTCCTTGCCATATATTCAGAACAAGTAAGAAGCCCTTTTGCTACGTGTTTTTCAATAGTACTTTCACTTAAATTTAAATAATCAGCTATTTCACGTTGGCTTAAGCCATATACTTTTTTAAGAATAAAAGCTTTTTTAACACTTCCTTGTAATTGATCTGTCGCTTTACAAAATAATAAAAAACGTTCTTTGCTTTCAAATTCGTTTTCAAAATTCTGTGTTATTAATTGGACAGGTGGCTCGCAAGAATCCTCTAGTGAATCTTTATATTTATTATCCCATTTTTGAACGTGATTAAGCGCGAGGTTTTTTGCAGTCTTTAACATGTAGCTACGGGCATATTGTATTTCTTGTTTTAAATCTGCTTCGTAGCTCTTTATGAAAGTTTCTTGAACAATATCTTCGATATCTTCAGGGCGGACTATTCGGCTAATGTAGTAACGAATATTGGCTGAATAATTGATAAAAATGTCAGTTATTTTATTTCCTTTAGCCATAAACCTTTTACTTTTTATTTGTTATGAAAAGCCAGTGTAGATCGAATTTTGTGAGAGCTCAATAATAAATAAATAATTTCCAACTTAGATAATACACGCTTTGAAGATAGCCTATTGATTATGGATAAGTTAAAATATGTATTTTATGATTGAAATTTAATGAAAGTTTAATAATTTTCTGTTCAAGGTGACTTTTGCGTCGTTTATTTATATTTTTAACATGTTGTTTTTTCCCCCTCCACACAGTTAATGCAGTAGAAGTAGAAAAGTTTTCAGGTAGCACCGTTTATCACTCTCAAAATGTTGTAAAAGAACGCTCTGGTGCCTCTGTTATATCTAATGATAATTCAATCATACGCGTGCTTCTTCAAAATGATACTAAATTACCTACATTTGAAGTTAATTGCGCAAAAGACCATCAGAATATTACTTTAACAATTTCGAAAGGCTCGATTAAGCAGCAATTAAATGGCAAAACTATGAGTGCTGAGGTTAATTATGGTGGCAGAGCTTTCAAAATTAAGGTTTTTGGTACAATTACTGATACCGGTAATTCTGAATTAATACTTGATAATAAAATAGATCAATCAGCAACAATAAATTCAACTATAGAAGCATTTAAAACACTATATGCAATTGCTGATAAAGGCATAGGGTGGTGAAATGCAGATAAAGCTTAATAATAAAACAAGTATTATAAATCTTACAGGCATGAGTAACGTGAGTAATATTTATGAATCTAAATGTGAAAATTATCAAAGTCACTAAATCACACAACTTAAACAGTTTCACGGAATTACAATGTTAGAAATTTCAAATACAGTCATATTATCAGAGTGGGAAATTGAGTTAAGTGCTATTCGAGCTCAAGGCAATGGTGGTCAAAGAGTTAATAAAGTGGCAACCGCTATCCATTTAAGGTTTGATATAAAAAGATCAACTTTACCTTCAGTATATAAAGAAAGGCTGCTAAAACTCACAGACAGTCGTATTACCTCTGACGGCGTAATTATTATCAAAGCGCAATCGTTTAGAACCCAGGAGATGAATAAAGATGATGCACTAAAACGCTTAAAAGAGATCGTTTTATCGGCAATGGTAGTGCAAAAATCAAGACGAGCAACAAAACCAAGCCGTAACTCACAACGTAAACGTATGGATAGTAAAACGAAAAAGGGCAATACTAAAACTTTACGAGGTAAAGTGAAGTTTTAATCTACTTGGTGTTTCCATGGGTTACACCTTTGATAGCTAACCGGCTGAGTGCCTCAAGCTCGACCTCGTAATTATCTACTATGATGCTTTCAGTTACCTCTAAAAATATCTTATTCTTAGTGATGTTAAGTTCTGCTACTTTTGTTAAAAAGAGATCGGTGAACTCTGAAAATTTGAGTACATAAGGACTGATATAAATAGATAAAGTGATATCTATTCCTTGATTATACCAAGCCACCCAATCAGTGGAGGCTTTATCAATCACATTCAATGTGAGGTGAAATATTAAATCTGTTTCTTCAGATTTATCAATAAATTTATCAGGGGATATGAGGCCAAGGCTAGGGTGTTGTAATCTACAAAGTGCTTCTACACATACCAATTTACGATTTCTTAATTTCACTTGGGGCTGATAGAAAACTTCAATATCATCATTTTCAAGTGCGCGTATAATTTCATAAATCTATAATTGTTGGGTTTCACTTTTTAATTCAGGGAGCTTGTTTTTACCTACTAAAGTAAAAATATGCTCAAAATCTTTTAGGTCGATAGGTTTATGTATGCTACCAACAAAATTTAAATTATATTTATTGGCTAGATCTTCCACACTTTGAATTATTTTGGTTGAAGCACCACTAACAATAACGACATAACCCTGAAACTTACAAGCTGCGATATTTTTAATAACTGAACACCATCCATACCAAGCATGTTTAAATCTAAAAAAATCATATTAACACCAAAAGCGTAGAATTAAATATATAAATGTCAAAATCACAATATATAAAATGATCATAAAGACGATATATTTTATAATTGTTAATATCAGGATAGTTTTGTCTTGCTGCGGCAATAAATCTTCAAGCAGTTTCGTTACATACAGATTGACACCGGTGTCAATTGTGTTTATTGTTAACCTATCTGCACAATAGTGCATTACTTAGCTTTGTTAATAAGAGAATAATCATGCTTAATCCATTTGATATTGTAATTTTTGGTGGCGGGGGAGACTTATCACTTCGTAAGCTATTACCTGCAATGTATCGTGCATATCAAGAAGGTAATTTACCTGAGGGCTCTTCAATTGTACCTACGGTACGTGAATTAGCAGATGAACAAGAATTTATAGAGAAAGTTAATCAAGCCCTACAAGATCATTTATCTCAAGGTGAATACAATAAAAAAGATTGGCAGAAGTTTAGTACTTTTATTAAACCTTTAGCACTAAATGTGACTGAAGTTGATGATGGCTGGAAAGCACTAAAAGCCATGTTAGAAACTGATTCTGCAGATAAATCTCGCGTATTTTATTTATCTCTACCACCAGCTGTTTACGGTAGTTGCTCTGAAGTGCTATCAAAGATGAATTTAATTACTCCGACGTCTCGTGTGGTTGTTGAAAAACCGATTGGTTATTGTGGTGAATCAGCAGAAGTGATCAATGCTAAAGTAGCAGAGTATTTTGAAGAAGATCAAATTTTTCGAATCGATCATTATTTAGGTAAAGAAACAGTACAAAACTTAATGGCACTGCGTTTCTCAAATGTTATTTTTGAAAATCTTTGGGATGCTAAAACAATAGATAATATTCAAATTAGCATTTCTGAAACTGTTGGTCTTGAAACCCGCGCTGGTTTTTATGACAAAGCAGGTGCATTACGTGATATGGTTCAAAACCATTTATTACAGCTATTATGTTTAGTTGCGATGGAATCACCAAATAAATTATCTGCAAATAGTATTCGTACAGAAAAGCTAAAAGTTTTAGAGTCACTTCGTCCATTAGTTGATGAAGCAGTAGATGAAAATGTGATCCGTGGTCAATATGTACCTGGAGAGCTTGATGGCAAAGTGGTACCGGGATATTTAGAAGAGCTAAATGCTGCTTCACATACTGAAACTTTTGTTGCTATTAGAGCAAACATTGATAACTGGCGTTGGTCAGGTGTACCATTTTACTTACGTACAGGTAAGAGAATGAAAAAACGCTGTGCAGAAATCATTGTAGAATATAAACCTGTTTCTCATAACGTATATCAAAACAATGTGGGTGATATTGCTCCAAATCGTTTGGTAATACGCTTACAACCTGAAGAAAGCATTCAGTTAACGCTTATGTCAAAACGATTAGACAGTTTAGATATGCAATTAGAGCCTGTTACTTTAAATTTAGATTTGTCTAAAGATTATGCTAATGGCTTCCACTCAGATGCATATAAACGATTAATGCTAGATGCAGCTGCAAATAACCCCGCGTTATTTATCCATAGAAATGAAGTAAAACAAGCATGGGGTTGGATTGATCCTATTATTGAAAAATGGGAAAAAGAAGGTACTCCTGCTTTATACAGAGCGGGTACTTGGGGACCTGAGGCTGCAGATGAACTACTCGCTCAAAAAGGGCATAAATGGTTTAACGTAGGCGAATAAAAATAATTTTATAGACATAAAAAAGGACTGTAATTCAGTCCTTTTTTGTTTTTACTACTTTACTTTTAAAGAGATTCTAAAGCGATTTTAACCATTTCATTAAATGTATTTTGACGGTCTTCAGCAGGTAATGCTTCACCAGTAATTACATGATCGCTCACAGTGAATAATGCCATTGCATTTGCACCGTATTCTGCAGCAACACCGTATAAACCAGCCGTCTCCATATCAACAGCCATAATGCCTAATTTATCTAACTCTTCATAAAAAGTTGGATCAGCTTGGTAAAAAGTATCCGTTGTAAATACATTACCTACTTTAGCTTCGATATCTAAAGTACGCGCTGCTTGTACACCTTTCTCTAATAAATCAAAATCTGCAATAGCTGCAAAATCATAACCTCGTACACGAGTACGATTTACATTTGAATCTGTACTTGCGCCTTGAGCAAAAATAACATCTCTAATTTTGATATCTTTGCTGATACCACCACAGGTACCAATTCTAATCAGGTTTTTTACATCATAACTTACAATCAATTCACGAGCATAAATAGACATAGATGGTATGCCCATACCTGAAGCCATAATGCTGACAGGCTTACCTTTATAAGTACCAGTAAAACCAAACATATTACGGACACCCGTGACTTGGCGTGCATCATCTAAAAAGTTTTCAGCAATATATTGTGCACGAAGTGGATCGCCTGGCATTAGTACTGTTTGTGCAAAATCGTTTACGTTGGCACCGATATGTGGAGTGCTCATAATGTTATCCTTTATCTTTATTTTTCGATTATTTTGCTTTTAATTGTTCAGCAAAACCTTCGCCATAATTTAATTTTGAAATATCAAACCATTGCGCTATGGTTTGACCCATATCTGCAAAAGTTTCTCTTTGTCCTAAAGCAACAGGTTTCATGTCTTTGGTATATGCAATAACAGGTACATACTCACGGGTATGTTCTGTACCAGGCCAGGTTGGATCACAACCATGGTCTGCGGTAATTATTAGCAAATCACCTTGCTCTAATTCATCTAAAATTTGCGGTAAATACTGATCAAATTGCTTAAGCGCTTTTGCATAACCAATAGCATCACGTCTGTGGCCAAATTTTTCATCAAAATCTACTAAGTTAGTAAATACAAGACTGTTATCTTTAGTCTCTTTAAATACTTGTTTGGTTTTTTCTAGTAAATTCATTAACCCTGGCGCTTTGTGTTTTTCACTAATACCTTGATGAGCATAAATATCTGCTATTTTACCTATGCTTACAACATGAGTTCCTGCGTCAGTTAATTTATCTAAGACGGTTGGAGTAGGTGGTAATACAGAATAATCGCGTCTGTTACCGGTACGCGCAAAGTTATCACTTTTATCACCTAAAAATGGGCGGGCAATAACACGGCCAATATTGTATTCATTAACCAATTCTCGGGTGATCTCACATAATTCAAGTAGTTTATCTAAGCCAAAATGTTCTTCATGGGCAGCTATTTGAAAAATACTATCTGCAGAGGTATAACAAATAGGTTTGCCTGTTTTTATATGTTCTTCACCTAATTGTTCAAGAATTGTTGTTCCAGATGCATGACAGTTTCCTAATATGCCAGGGATACCTGCACGTTTAACTATTTCATCGATTAATTCTTGTGGGAAAGTAGGGACTTCTTTTGGAAAATAACCCCAATCAAATAATACTGGCACACCTGCCATTTCCCAATGTCCCGAAGGCGTATCTTTACCTGTTGAAAGCTCTTTTGCATATCCCCACGCGGCAATAGGCTCTTGGCGATCACTAATCATACATGGTTCTTTGCCAGCGGCTTCACATGCGTCAATTAAACCCATACGAGACAAGTTAGGTAAAGAAAGTTTGTCGCCAGTTTGTGTGTGATACTCAGATAAAAGGTGAGCAAGGGTGTTTGCACCCACATCGCCAAAATCAGCTGCATCGGGTGCTGCACCTATGCCAACACTATCAGCCATTAAAATTAACGCTTTTGCCATAACTAAACCTCAAATCTATCCGTTTAATAAAAATTTCGTAATTATTATAAGTATACATTTAAGTTTATATTTAGCTTATTACAAAGGACATTTGTCCGTAAAATTAATGCCTATTCTTGATGTCCTTTCTGTAATACCAAATATATGCACCTGTTATTACAAAAAATAACGGTAATAGTGAAATAAATAACCATAAAATCCGAACAGGCAAACCAATAAAGTCACCGATATGAAATTTATATCTAAAATTCCAAACTTGTGTTGCTATAGAAGCAGTTTGTGCATCATAAGTTTTTAAGATTTCACCTGTATATATGTCTACCCAAACCCAGCTATAAGCATAAGTTTCTTTTCGCATTTTTATTCTTAACCCCAATGGTTCGTCTTTTTCTGTAGGAAAATATATACGATAAATATCACCTGAACTTAATACTGTTTGTCCTTGCTGGTAGGCAAAATCTAAATTGGTGTGTTGTTTAACTATAGACTTAGGTGCTTCAGGTCGAGACTCAACTTCTCCAGGGCTGAACCAGTTCACTATTTGTTTTGTTTGGCTTTTCCAATGAAAGGTCATGCCTGAAAAAGCAATTAATATTAAAGGTAATATTGAAAAGACACCTATCACAGTGTGAAGTTGATACATTAATACTTTAGGTTTCGCTGCTGTTTTAATTTTTAAACGTTTGAGTCGCTTTTTTGGTTTGAACCACATATATAAGCCAAAAAGCATTTCAATTATGAGGATTAAGCTTGCAATGGAAATATATAACTTAAGCGGGCGTTTATTATTGTCATCTTCATAAATTAGCCATCTATGCCAATACATTACAAAGCCGTAAAATGTATCATCGAAATAATAGTGTAATAAAATATCGCCTGTATATTGATTTAAGCTAATAAAGCTTTTATCTGTAAGTCTTGCTTGCCATGCTAAATTTGGCTCAGGTGGCGTAGTCAGCATTGTAACTTTTGAGCCAGTATTTATTTCAATTGTACTGATTAATTCACTGAGTGGTTTTACTCTATGTGTAGGTGTTACGGTCCAAAGATGAGGATTAATAACATACTGAATCTCTTTAGCAAAAACTAATAATGCACCAGATAGGCTTAAATTTATTAAAAACCCTCCACTTAAAAGGGCTAATAGAAGATGACATCGGCGTAACCAAATCTTCATTTTTATACTACTCCAAAAATACAAAAAGCAGCTCAATAGAGCTGCTTGGGCGGGATTTTTAAAATATTAAAAGCTGTATTTGATTCCAGCGGTTACTGTGGTTCCTAAACTCTTAGTGTTATAACCTTTATAGCTATATCCTTGTGAACGAGCAGAGTAATAATCTTGATTAAATAAGTTTTCTACGCCAGCAAATAAAGACCATTGTTCAATATTATAATTAGCACTTAAATTAAATACGTTATAACTATCTATAGGACCTTGATCACCGACATAATTGCCATCTTCATTTGGGTTAAAACGTTTTCTATCGCCAACATGTAGATATGTTAAAGACAAGTCGGTATTTTGAATAGGTTGCCACTGTAGGTTCATGGTTGCTTTAGGTGCACTGATCTGCTTTGCGCCTAAATAAACGTCATCTTGGGTATTTTTACCTTCAACCCAACTATAAGTAGCATTAAAGTTAAGTGCTTCATTTATTTTATAAACAACTAAAGCTTCATATCCCCAGATTTCCTGAGGTGCACGAACAGGTAAATATACACCCGTAGTAGGATCAAATTTATTTGTAGTCCCTAGCTCTGATGTACTACGGTAAGCTGAAAATTCAAAACGTACATCATCAAATTCAGAGGTAAAACCTAGTTCATAGTTATCTATAATTGATGCTTCTGTACGAATGTCAGAAATATCAGTTACAGTTGCAGTACGTAATAAACGACCAATATCAGATATATCAGCACCTTGCGAATAACTAATGAACGGGCTGAAGCTATCAGAGTAGTTATACTTAAATGCTAAATTATAAGTAGTGGCATCATATTCTAAAGTATCACCTTTTACACTTACTGGCACTGAGCATTGATCAGCAGTACGACATAACTTAAGAGTTTCAAAATCATTGACTTGTAAATCGATATTTTCTTGTCTGATCCCTGCTTTAATAATGAAATCATCATTGATAGCCCATTTAGACTGTAAAAAACCAGCTAAATTATTCATATCCATTTCAGGTACCCAAACTCGACCATCAACCATAGGTTGCGAAGTCACATCGTTGAGGGCATCAATACCATAAATAAAAGTCGCTTCAACATTCCCCCAATCTATTTGGCTATTTAGCGTAATACGTAAACCAGTCTTTTCTGACTTTATAAGAGATTGTCCACCATCGAAACCTTCACTAGGGTTAGCTAAAACAGGAGAGTAGAAAAATACATTTTCAATTTTTTGTGTGTAAGCATCAACTGTCAGTTGCGTATTATCTAATAGCTCAGTATCGGTATATTTAAACATCACATTATGATTTCCACGTGGACCTTGTGGCTCACCAGGTAAATCAGTACCTGCAGGTGCTTTAATTGCGTAAGTTTTTATACCCGTATTTATATTGCCAACAACGTCAATTAAATCTGTTTCTTGCTGTGATTTATAATAGTTATAAGTAATAGAAAGGTCTTTAGTATCATCAACTTGGTATCCTAGTTTCGTAAAATAGTTTTGTATTGTGCTATCAGATAAACCATATTTTAACCCTATGATGTCACCTTCGGCATCTCGTTGTACGCCATTTTCTTCATAACTAGCACTGACAACATAGTTAAATTTATCTAACTGACCATTGATAGCTGAGCTAAATCTTGTACCGACACTATCTTCAAGTTTTACAGCGTTAAATCGCGTAGAGAAACTGGCTTCTCCTGACAGTACTTTATCTGAGCTTGCTTTTTTAGTAATGTAATTAATGATACCGCCTGCCGCGCCATTACCATAAACAGATGTTGCACCTTTTATTACTTCAATACGTTCTATCGCACTTGGATCTAATGTTCTGATACCTAATGCGCCATTTCTCAGTGGTGTTGACTGAGGTACACCATCAATCATGACCAAAGGTGAGCGCCCACGTAACGTTTGGCTAGAATTACTAGATGTACCAGTACTCGGAGCCATACCTGGCACTAATATAGATAATAAATTTTGTAGTTCAGATGATACTTTTAGATGCGCTTCAATTTGTTGGCGTGTAATAACTGTGATAGAAGCTGGAACTTCGTCTATATTTTCAATAATACGACTGCCTGTAACTATAATTCGCTCTAGATCTTCGGTCTGTTTTGGTGTTTGAGTATTGGCTGATAAATTTGTAGCGACAAGTAAAGCAATTAAGCTAAATGAAGTTTTGAACATGTTATGAATAATCCCTAGTGATGCGTGTTATAAAAATCTAGGTAATACTAATGCTAACCATTATCATTTACAATTACTTTAAATGGAAATAATAGCATTAATTAATTTAGATCAAAAAATTACAATTTATGGTATTAGCTATTTTCAATTTCTAATAAGAAAACACGATTTATGTTTATTAAAAGGAATTGATTTCCAGATATATTTATTGAGCGGACATTTGTCCTGTTTGCAATTGAAATGAGCGGGTAAATTGTCGTTTTTCTATCTAGCCACAGAGATCTTTTTTTTAATTTTTGTTATCGTAGGCTACTTTTGTTATTCGATTGGATGTAATTTTTTGTGACTAGAACCATTATTGCTATAGCCGGTGCATCAGCATCAGGAAAGTCTTTGTTTAGCCAAACTATCTATAATGAGTTAGTTAATGAATTAGAGCCGGGCGCCATTGCTATTTTAGAAGAAGACGCCTATTACCGTGATCAGTCACATTTACCTTTTGATCACCGTACACAAACTAACTATGATCATCCGGATGCGTTTGAGCACGAATTAATGTGTGAGCATTTAATGCAGTTACGAGCAGGTAATGCAGTTGAAGTGCCAACATATGATTATGCACAACATACGCGTAGTGATAAAACTAGGCGAATTAATCCGGCTAAAGTAATTATTGTTGAAGGTATCTTATTATTATCTGACGAAAAATTACGTGAAGAATTTAATATTAAGGTGTTTATAGATACACCATTAGACATTTGTTTAATGCGAAGAATGCAAAGGGATATTGAAGAGCGTGGCCGTAGTTTACCATCGGTTATCGAACAGTATCAGGCAACAGTTCGACCTATGTTTTATCAATTTATTGAACCATCAAAGCAAAATGCTGATCTAGTTGTAACGCGTGGTGGCAAAAATAGAGTCGCGATTGATTTAATTAAAAGTAAAATTACTCAAATATTACAACAATAATAAAAGCTAAAAAGCTAGAAAGAATTTTAGGATATTTTAATGACAACAATCATGACATTGGTCGGTATGACTACCTTACTATTGGTTGCGTTTATCGCATCAACCAATAGAAGTGCAATTAATTTACGAACAGTTGGTTGTGCATTTGGTTTACAAGTTTTAATTGGTGGCTTTGTTTTATATTTTCCAGCAGGTCAAGATGTTTTAGTCGCTGTTTCAGCTAAAGTATCAAGCATTATTAACTATGCGAATGATGGAATTAAATTTTTATTTGGAGGCTTAGTTTCCGATAATATAGGTTTTGTATTTGCATTAAATGTATTACCTATCATTGTATTTTTCTCTGCGTTAGTTGCGGTGCTTTATTACTTAGGCATTATGAACTGGATCATAAAGATATTAGGTGGTGGCTTACAAAAATTATTGGGTACGTCAAAAACAGAGTCTTTATCAGCGACGGCTAATATTTTTGTAGGGCAGACTGAAGCGCCATTAGTTGTAAAACCTTTTATTCCAACTATGACGCAATCAGAATTGTTTGCCGTAATGGTAGGCGGCCTTGCAACAGTAGCTGGTTCTATACTTGCCGGTTATGTCATTATTGGTATTGATCTTAAGTACTTGATAGCGGCTAGTTTTATGGCAGCACCAGGTGGTTTTTTAATGGCAAAAATGATGGTGCCAGAAACAGGAACACCGATAGAAAATCTAGAAAACATAAAAGTTGATGACGATGACAAGCCTGTAAATGTGATTGACGCAGCAGCAGGTGGTGCATCAAGTGGTATGCATTTAGCACTTAATGTAGGTGCAATGCTACTTGCGTTTGTAGCTTTAATTGCCATGTTAAACGGTCTTTTAGGCGGTGTTGGTGAATGGTTTGGTATGCCGGATATTACAATACAACAAATCTTAGGATACATATTTGCACCTGTCGCTTGGCTTTTAGGTGTGCCTTGGAGTGAAGCTGTCACTGCGGGTAGTTTTATAGGTCAAAAATTGGTTGTAAACGAATTTGTAGCCTATCTTGATTTTATAAAATTTAGAGATCAGTTAAGTGAACATACGCAAGTTGTGATTACATTTGCATTATGTGGTTTTGCTAACTTATCTTCAATTGCAATTTTGCTAGGTGGACTTGGTGGCATGGCTCCAAGTCGTCGTAAGGATATCGCCCGCCTAGGTCTCAGAGCAGTTATGGCAGGGTCCATGGCTAATCTAATGAGTGCTGCCATTGCTGGCTTCTTCTTATCAATTAGTTAAAATTGATACTATATATTTAAGGGCGACTTACATGGAATTACAAACGGTAGATTTTAAAGCAGATAACGCAGCTGAATTATTTGTTGAATCATTACGTAACACAGGCTTTGGTGTATTAAAAAATCACCCAATTTCAAAAGAATTGGTTGAGTCAATTTATGAAAATTGGCAAGCATTTTTTAATTCTGAAGAAAAAAGAGATTTTCCTTTTAGCAAAGAAAATCAAGATGGTTACTTTGGTCCCGAAACGTCAGAAATCGCTAAAGGCCATAAAGTTAAAGATATTAAAGAGTATTACCATGTTTATCCTAAAGGTCGTGTACCAGCACAACTTGAAGAACAAATACGTGAGTATTACCGTTTAGCAAACCAACTTGCAGCGCAGTTATTAACTTGGGTTCAAGAAAATGCACCTAAAGAAGTAAGTGAAAAGTTCTCGATTGATCTAAAAGATATGATCAAAAATTCAGAGCAAACTTTATTACGTATTTTACATTACCCGCCAATGACAGGTGATGAAGAACCAGGTGCAATACGTGCAGCGGCACATGGTGATATTAACTTATTAACAATATTACCAGCAGCAAATGAGCCTGGCTTACAAGTACTCAATAAAGATGACTCTTGGTTAGACGTACCATGTGACTTTGGTAACTTAATTATTAATATTGGTGACATGTTACAAGAAACGTCAGGTGGTTATTTTCCATCAACGATTCATCGTGTGATCAATCCAACAGGTAAAGCGACAACGAAATCACGTATTTCATTGCCTTTATTTTTACATCCTCATCCAGAAGTTGTGTTATCAGAGCGTTACACAGCAGATGAGTACTTAAACGAACGTCTAAGAGAGTTAGGTGTAAAATAATTAGAAATTAAAAAGCATTAATTGAGTTTATATTGATTTAGGTAACTTGCTTAAATAAAATTATAAACTCAAAGGACAGATCAATTAAAGGACTGTTTGGTGTCTTAAGGGGTTAAGGCAGTAGACAAATATTGAACGAAGAGCAAAGGGCCGTAAGGCCCTTTTTTCGTTTCTAAAGTTTAGTAATTAGAAGAAATAATTAATCTTAACGCCAACTCGTTAGCTGGTAGTTATTCATAATGGCTTAAATTTTTCCATTCTTATGAAGCTCTGCCAAATTTTTATCAAATAAATCCATTGCAGCCTGTATATCCGACATTCCGCAGCATTTTTAGGAATAAATTTCTTGATAGATGCTGCCCATGCAATTAATGATAATACTGTGCCTCTCCTCCACATTGAGGACTAATTGTTGCTCGCCACTGATTGTTAATACATGCAGACCTCGAAAGCAAAAGAACACCCCGCGAGCAGTTGGATTTTGGCACGTTTTGTATTTTAACTTGGGAAAATATACCGACTGAGCCTTTAACTCTCTTCTGAGCTTATGCTCCAATGCGACATAAACCATTAAGCAATACGTCATTACCATCAGTAGTGCTTCAATCCTTTCTGGCTTTTTCAAATAAAGAGACGCGGTTAAAAAGTCAGGACTCTTTAGGGATCTAAAGCTCTTTTCTACACTTTGTTGTGATTTGTAAAGGCTAAGCGTTTTCTCCATCGTTAATATTTCTGTTTAACTAAAAAATTTTTAAATTGGAAATCTTATATCATAATATTTAAAAATTCTGTCATACTTTAATAAATATAAAACAAAACTGTCATCTTATCTTTAACAAACCGTCACCTAACTGTCACACGAAATAATTACCTTATTGCACTAATTAATTTAGTTAAAGAATTAAAACTTAGTGGAGATGGTAATGAAAGGTCCTGAATTATTTAAAGTAAGTATGCTGACTTGTGCTTTAGCGTTAGCAGGTTGTGGTGGTAGTGATATTAATTTGAATGTTGAAGGTGAAACTGTTGTAGCACCTTCACCAACTATTCCACCAACAGGCGGTACTGATAAAGTACTTGCTGGTGTGCACAGCCCAAGCCTTTCAGCAACAGTATCTGCTGCTTTAGGTAAAGATGTAACTGTTCAAGTTTTATCAGGACGTATTACAACAGATGTTGAATTAACAACAGATGCATTTTGGGCGTTAGATGGTGCTGTATTTGTAGGTGATGATAATGCATCAAGTGCAACATTAACTGTTAACCCAGGTGCAGTCGTATTTGGTAACAGCGGTAAAGATTACTTAGTAATAAGCCGTGGTTCAAAGATTGAAGCAACGGGTACTAAAAATGACCCTATCATTATGACTTCTTTGCAAGATGTAGTTGGTGATACAACTGCTTCAGGCCAATGGGGCGGCGTAGTTTTATTAGGTAATGCACCTTCTAATAAATGTCCTGCAGATGGCGATTGTGCACTTCAAGTTGAAGGTGTTGAAGCTGGTGCGGTATTCGGTGGCACTAACTGGGAAGATAACTCTGGTACTTTACAATATGTTGTTGTTAAAAATGCCGGTTACGAAGTTGCTCCAGGGGATGAATTAAATGGTGTGACATTTGGTGGTGTTGGTTCACAAACAACAGTTGATTACTTACAAGTGCATAATAACTCTGATGACGGTGTTGAATTCTTTGGCGGTGCAGTCAATGTTAAGCACTTAGTGTTAACAAGTAATGATGATGACAATGTTGACTGGGATAATGGCTACAAAGGTAAAATGCAATTTGTTTATATCGAACAAGATAAAAACTCTACAGATGCTAACCGTGCTATCGAAGCTGACAATGATGGCAACAATCCTTCAAAGGACCCTAAATCACAACCTATCATTTCAAACCTAACTGTAGTTGGTAACAATTTTAAAGGTGAAGATGAAGCTGAAGGTATCTACTTACGTGAAGGTACAGGCTTACATTTATACAACTCAGTGATTTGGGGTCCATCTGAAATGGGCGAATGTTTAGAAATTGAAGGTATTCCTGAAGATTCTGAATTAACTGAGAGTGAAACAGTTAATAATGCAAATAACGGTATTATAAAAATAGAAAATACAGTTATGGCGTGTACTAACGGCGAAAACTTTAAAAACCCTAAAGATCAAGACGGTAATATTTTACTAGATTTAGAACCTTGGTTTACAGCGCAAACTGGTAACAGTGTTAATGACAAAGCTATGATTGGTGTAAATGGTGAACCATTATCAGGCTCTCCATTATTAGAAGCAGGTCAAGATGTAAATAACACAGTTGATTCTTTCTTCGACTCTGTAAATTACATTGGTGCATTTGACGGTCAAAACGATTGGCGTGAAGGTTGGGCATTCGGTTATGGTGGTGGAGAAGTAACTGCACCTGCAGAGGTTGCAGGTTGTCCAGCAGGAACACAATCAATTACACCAATAGATGGTTCAACAACAACATGTGAAATTAATGGTCGAATTACAGCTGATTTAACTTTAACTGCTGGTAATTTATATGCATTAGATGGTGCTGTTTTTGTAGGTGGCGATAAAGAAAACTCTGCAACATTAACAGTAGAGCCTGGTGTAACTGTGTACGGTCGTAATGGTGATGACTATCTTGTTATTAGCCGTGATTCAAAAATTGTTGCAAATGGTACACAAGATAACCCAATTAGCTTCACTTCTAGTCAAGATGTTTTAGGTGAAGAGACATTTGCAGGCCAGTGGGGCGGCATGGTTATTTTAGGTAATGCGCCTTCTAATAAGTGTCCTACAGATGGTTCTGATTGTGCTTTAAAAGTTGAAGGTGTTGAGAGTAGTGCTGTATTTGGTGGTACTGACACATCTGATAATTCAGGTACTTTACGTTATGTAAGAGTCATGAATGCCGGTTATGAAATTGCACCTGGTAATGAGTTAAACGGTATCACATTTGGTGGTGTAGGTGCTGGTACTACGGTTGAATATGTACAAGTTCACCAAAATGCAGATGATGGTGTTGAGTTCTTTGGCGGTACAGTTCAAGCTAAATACTTAGTTTTAACTAGCATTCAAGATGACAGCATTGACTGGGATAATGGTTTCCAAGGTAAGCTTCAACATGTTTTAGTTAAGCAAGCAGCTGATAATTCAGATGCTAACCGTGGTATCGAAGCTGATAATGATGGTAATTCGCCAGACAAGACACCACGCTCTAATCCAACTTTATCTAATGTAACAATTATTGGTAATAATTTTAAAGGTGAAGACGAAGGCGAAGGCATTTACTTCCGTGAAGGAACTGGTGCACAAATGTACAACATTGTTGTTACGGGTGCACAAGGTATGGGTGAGTGTTTAGAGCTAGAAGGCATTCCTAAAGATTCTGTTTTAACACATAGCGAAACAGTTAAAAATGCACAAGATGGCACTATTAAGTTTGTTAGCTCTGTAATTGCCTGTTCTGAAAACTTTAAAAACCCTTCAGATGTTGATTTCAACTTGAGTGATTGGTGGAGCAACGTGTTAGGTAATAAAGTTGCACAAAGCCAAGAAAATGTAGTGAATGGTATTTTCACTACTGATGCAACAGTTGCAACAGATGTTAAAGCAATCGATGGTTTCTTTGATACAACAAGCCACATTGGTGCGGTATCTGAAGATAACAATTGGACTGCAGGTTGGACAGTCGGTCTGGAATAAGACTAAACCCACACTATGCCAAGTTAGCAATAGCTTGGCATGATTAAAGTGAATTAATTTAGCTTATTTCGTCGAGGCAAAAAATGAAAAACACATCAGTTAAATTCGGGTTATCAGCAATATCTTCAGCAGTTTTATTATCACTAGCTGGAACTGCATTTGCTAACGAAGTTACCGAAGTACAAGATGAAGCAGTATTAGAAGAAGTTGTAGTGAGTGCAAGCCGATTAAAAGGCACGGCGACAGCAGTTTTAGAAGAGCGTAAGCAGCAAGCTTTTGTTGCCGATATTATGGGCTCAGAACAAATTTCACGAAGCGGTGATAGTGATGCAGCAGCGGCACTTCGTCGTGTAACAGGTTTAACATTAGTTGATGGTAAATTTATTTATGTACGCGGTTTGGGTGAACGATACTCAAGTACGCAATTAAATAGCTCTGCAGTACCGAGTCCAGATCCGACTCGCTCAGTTATTCCATTGGATTTATTCCCTGCTGACATTATTGAAAGTCTATCAGTTCAAAAATCATTTTCACCTTCAATGCCTGCATCATTTGGTGGTGGTAATGTCGATATTCGAATTAAAACAATTCCAAGTGATTTTGTATTTAATATGAGTGGCTCCTTAGGTACAAATACTAATAACTCAGATGATGGCATCGAGTATAAAGGTGGGAGTGATGATTGGCAGGGTCTAGATGATGGTACACGTCAACTGCCAGCTTCGATAAAAGCAGTTTATGACTCTGGTCAGTCACTGGATGATTTATCACCTGAAGATAGTAGACAATTAGTCACAGATTTAAACCGAAACTATGATCCAAAATCGACTTCAATTGACCCTGATCATAGTGTTAATTTTACGCTAGGTAATAGCACTGAATCAGGCGATTGGCGTTACGGTTTCTTATCATCGATTAGTTACGATAATTCTTATTTTGTTGGAAAAGAATATCAAGGTGAAAAGTTTTTACTCGGTGAAAATAGTGCAGCGATGGTACAAGGCTATGATGATGTTAATACAACAGAGCATAGTGTCAAATGGTCAGGTATGCTTAACTTTGGTATCGAATGGCAAAAGAATCATCGCATTGATATGAGCACAATGATATTACATGATACTGTCGATACTATTAGAGATAAAAGTGGTATTTCAGAGAATGTAAATGAATCAGATAATCGCCGTATTCGCTCTTATGATATAAAGTATGAAGAAAGAGAGCTAATAGTAAACCAACTTAAAGGTATGCATACTTTTGAGCAATTAAACTATGCAGGCTTTGATTGGAAGTATTCACTTGGTCGCTCTAATCGTTATGCGCCAGGTAATATGAGTTCACGCTTCATTGTAACGGATCATAATGAAGATGATATCTATGACGTTGTTAATGAAGGTGCGCTTTCAAACTCTACAACAGCTGCACGATATACTTTTCAGCAATTAGATGATGAAGTAGAGAATTATGGATTCAACTTTACAGTTCCTCTTTCATTTAATGCATTAGAAGTCGAAATTAAAACGGGTGCTGATTATATTTCTAAAGAACGATCAGCCAGTAACCGTAGATTTGATATTAATACTCGCGCTTTTAATGACGTCGATCTAACTGGTAGTGAATTAAACGAAGTACTTTCAGATGATGTCATTCAAAATGCAACTTTAACACGTAGTATCTTAAACGATACAACTATAGATGGTGATGATTATTTATCAGCTCAAAAAATTGATGCTTATTATTTAGAAGCTGACTTTTTCTTCGATAACAAATTTAGAGTCAGTGGTGGTGTTCGTTGGGAGGATTTCAGACAAATATCTGTACCTTTAGACCCATACACAGGACAAATTGTATTAGCAAGTGATGCAACTAATGAAGATTATAAAGAATTAGCATTTCAAAGTGATGATTTTTATCCTGCATTAGCGTTAACATATTTATACGATGATGAAACACAATATCGTTTTAGTTTTGGTCAAACAACAGTGAGACCTGATTTGCGTGAGATAACTAAATCAAACTATATAGATCCATTAACTGAATATCCTGTAGGTGGGACGCCAGGGTTGCGCGCAACTTCAATTAATAATTACGATTTTAGATACGAGAATTATTTTGACTCTGGGGAAAACTTTTCAGTAGGTGTGTTCTATAAAGATATGACAGATCCAATTGAGACTGTGCAGTCTTCAGGTCAAGATGGTCCGCCTCTCGTTCGAATTGCAAATGCTGAAACAGGTTATGTTGCAGGCGTTGAATTTGAATTCTTGAAAGACTTTTCTTTCTTAGAAGGTATTGGCCAAGATATTTTTATGTCGGGTAATTTAACCGTTAGTGACTCTGAAATGGAACTAGACCGACAAAATATTGTTGATCAAGCAGGTGTATCTGCTGCAGTTACCAATACTAAACGTCGTTTAACGGGTCATTCAAAATATGTTGTAAATATGCAGTTAGGCTATGATGCGCCTAATGGCAATCATGCTGCAACACTGATCTACAACGTATTCGGCGAAAGAATTATTATACCCGGAATTGAAGGGCAGCAAGATGCAATGGAACAACCATTCCATTCACTTGATTTGAACTACAGCTACTTTCCGGATTTTAATTCGAGCATTAAACTTAAGCTTAAAAACTTGTTGAACGAAGAACAAGAAATTTTAGCAGATAATGCACTCGTTCGAAGTAAAGAGAAAGGGACTGAATTTTCAGTTCAATACACTTACCAATTTTAAAGTTACGAAAGTAACTTACAACCGAGCAGTCTTCTCACTTAGGTGAGCGGCCAAGCCCCTTCAAACGAAGGGGCTTTTTTAATCCAATTTAGAACCAATTTTAAAGTTATGTAACGTAGCTTAAAACCGAGCATTTTTCTCACTTAGGTGAGTCCAAGCCCCTTCGAACGAAGTCTCTAGTTAAATTGTACCGTTACAAGGGTCGTGTGGTTTTTTTTTGATGAGCAGAGGTTTAATAAATATATGCTAGATAACTCTCATAAATATATAAATATGAAAGTTCAGCCTTTGAAAATAAGTGATGGTTTAGTGCATTTAAGATTTAGTAAAAAATCAATATGAAAACATCAACTTAGTAAATTAAAAAAGTTTTTGAAAATTTAAAAGCAAGTGGTGCATTAGAAGCTTTCACCAATGTTGAATAGGTTTAGTTAAAAATTCTAAATAAAGTGAGTTAAAAAGTATCAAATGATCTACTGTATTGTGCTTATTATTTAGAAGAATACAATTATAAAAGTATGTGATTGTATTGACATTTTTGTTGCGATAAGTAGGCTACTTTAAAAAGAGCTGATCTCCAGCTTTGATTAACGGAAATTATCATGTCTTATCCTTATTTAGAAAGTGTCTTACTAGATTTAACCGGTATTGATACTGGCACACAGTTTATCCCTATGTTTGGCCTGTTAGTGATTTCAGCTTTATTGATTTCACTGCATTTTGGTAAAAAGAAATTAGCAGAACTAAATGTTAAAGATTTGGATGGTGAATACTTTGAAACCACCATATTTTATGCCTTTGTAGGTGGTTTGATAGGTGCAAAACTATTACATGTTTTTGAATTTAGAGGATATGGTATCGCGGACCAATTATTCTCGCGCGGTGGTTTTTCAATTTATGGTGGTTTAATTTTAGGTTTTATCACAGCCATATTTATGCTTAAACGCAAGAAAATTGCAATTTTATCAGCAACTGACATTGCTGCACCTTACATAATGCTTGCCTATGGTATAGGAAGAATAGGGTGTCAAATATCAGGTGATGGTGATTGGGGTCAAAAAGTGAATATGGCAGCTAAACCGAGTTGGTTACCTGACTGGTTTTGGACTCAAACTTACGATAATAACGTAGCAGGGCAGTTTATACCTGCTCCAGGTGTTTACCCAACGCCTATGTACGAAACGCTATTAGCTTTTGTTAGCTTCTTTATATTACGCGCTTGTTTCAAGTTTAAAGCGTCAGCAGTTGGCTTCACTTTTGCTATGTACTTAATATTATCAGCCGTGAACCGCTTTATGGTTGAGTTTATTCGTATTAATCCAAGGTACGATGTTTTAGGTTTTGAGTTATCTCAATCACAAATCATTTCACTCGTTGTACTGAGCGCTGGCTTATTCTTCTTAGTTAAATCTTTAAAACAAAGTAAGTAAAACTCTCCTATTAAATATTGGCTGTTAATTCAGCCAATGTTCTGTAATTCTTGTTAAATCAATTGCTATCAAAATGCTAAATAATTTCATCACATAATCTCATTTGTACATAGAAAATCCTATACGTTTAATATAACTCCTCCCTAAATTGTCTAACATGAGCCAAATTTAAAGCGTCAATATACTTCGATAATTATGGAATTATATTGACTTATGCGCATTGTCGGTACGTCATTTCGGTTAATCTGGAATTAAGATGTATGTTTAATAATTTACCAAAGCACTCAGTTGCAAGTATTACTGAAAAGCTAAAATCGGCAACAACCCAAACTCATGCCCCAAGAGTATTAGTTTTATACGGTTCATTAAGAGAAGGTTTTTACAGTAAGAAGTTGGCGTTAGAAAGTGCTAAAATCTTGACATAATTTGGCGCTGAGGTACGTATTTTTGAACCAACAAATTTACCAATTTTTGATGGTGAATCAAGAGACCACCCAAAAGTAAAAGAATTAGTTGAGCTTGCAATATGGTCAGAAGCTATGGTTTGGAGTTCCCCTGAGATACATGGTAATTTTTCTTAAGTATTCAAAAATCAAATTGATTGGATCCCGCTAAGTATGGTTGCTGTTCGTCCTACTCAAGGGCGCACGCTAGCTATTATGCAAGTATCGGGGTCAAAATGCCATCACACCAACTAGATGCTTCAGGACCTTCGGCAAGAATAGATTTGCTCACCGGCTTTAACAATTTTTGAATATCAAACTCTGCTGGAGCTGCGAATGCAGTCAATGGTGAAAGACACAATAAAGCCATTAATTTTTTCATTATTTTTTCTGTTGCTATGTTTTGTTCTTGTTGTGGGTACAAGTTATCTTCAATTGCAATGTGTGTAAAGCTTTTGGTTACAAAAAGTGATTAGGGGCAGTTTTTTGCGTGCTATCGGTGGGGTTTTTGTGGTTATCGGAGGGTAACCTTCAAATATGAAAAAAATATTTGAAGGTACTTTGCATTTGCGCTTAATTTATCCAATTTAGCATCATTTAGATAATCACAGCGTTGGATAAATCAATAAAAAATGCGACAACTAGCGGCACTATAATAAATGCTTTAATCAGAAAAGAGCAATATATGGGTTATGTCACCACTTATAGGACTTTAAATCTTAGGTGTTTTGGGTGGTTTTATAACCAATGATTGTTGAATGCTTTGTATAATTTGTGATAGCGTTTGGTTGCCCATTCCCCAGTCACCGTTCCAAAATAATGTGGCCATATCAATTACTAACCATTGCTCAAGTTGATTAAATTGTAGCGCGATTTCTACAATTTCACGGTGTTGTGGTGCGAGTTCGTCAAGTTCATTTGCACCTACATGTTCCATTAGGTCTTTTGCAACATCAGCATAAGGTTTGTCATGAGATGCTGAGTTTGCAGAATAAGCTTTTAATATAAATTGCCATTGAGTACAGTCTAATGTTGGTAATGCATGTATCATTGCCAGATCAGCAAAGTGCACTGATAGATTGAGGTTTTTACCGTATTCCTTGCCTTCACTTTCAGTCGCTCTATTTGCTACAAACTTTTGAGCTTGCTCACCAATTGATACTTTTTTTGTAATTGCTTTTTGTTTTTTCATTATTTTGCTCAATGACCTAACTTAAATTTAATTTAAGATTTTTTAGAAGAGTAATACTTGCGACTATTATAACAGTAGACACTGTAATAACGCGTTAGATTTTTAATTGATGTTATTAATCTTTTTAGCTATTTGTGATATTTGAATATACAAAGCTTAAGCTTCTTTAATATTTCTACTATTCCATAAAACAAGTGCTCAAAATGGTTGGTAGATTTGATTTAAAATCCGGATGATTTTTTTCATGGATCAATACTGCTATAGATTTCTTTAATTTATCCAGTTGATTTGTGGGAACAGCCGCGCGAACTTGTAATAAGTGCCAATGGAACATTTGTTCTGATGATAAAGAATTTTTAACTTTATCAAGTAATAATAAAGATCGTGAAGGCTTAACATATAAAAAATCTTCTATTTTTTTAAAATTTCATTTGTATTATTAGACTGACTTGACACAACTGAAAAATGGCTCAGCATTAAAATCAGATACATGAGAGTTTTCACAGTATTCCTTATTTGTAGTAAAGCATTATTTAAATCTAGAGCGACTGATTCAACTTGTAAACCTTGTTTGAGTAATTTAGTGTTTTATGCCGGAATTCCAATCAGTTATTTAACAACAAAACCTATACTTTTTTAGCACCTTATTATTCAACAAAGACCATGCATATTAAGTGTTTATATAATTTAAAGTTAACATGCTCTAGAAGTCGTTTACTTGTAAAAGGTTAATTTTAGAGTCTTTAATCGATGTGTTTTTAGAGTATTTTATACGGTGATGTATTTTTAGGATAAAATTAAGCCGTATACCTACTTGAATAGTTAGTAGAATAAAGTTCCTTAGTTCTTTATTTAAAAAACAGTACGCTAACTTTAAAGGCTCTCAAGCTTCGCTTATGAATTGCGCTCATGCGCATTGGCTATTAACTAAACAGGTCCAAATATTCACACTTCCCCCTAAAACCTAAAGCCCTGATTAATTTAAAGTGAAATTGTTAACCTTACTGGTGTGAATTTAAAATACATTACTTAGCGAGTTAAGTCTTTTAATATCAAATAAGTAAATTAACAACAAATATGTTCCTAAGTCTATAAAAAATATATAAATTAACGTAAATAAAGTTTTATTTTACTAATTTTAAATGTTAGAATCTGCGCGAAATTACAATTATAGGTACAGCAGTATTGTAATTATTTACGGAATTACCATCGTGTTCTATGTATCTAATATTTTAGATAGTGAAAATGAGGAATTTCTTGCTATTAAAGATATATAGGATTTGTAATGTTTAAAAGGATTTTAATTTTAGGGCTTTTGATTTTAAGTCATGTCGCTTTATCTGAGCCTAATTTTGATATTCGAATCTCAGGAAAATTAACCACTAATAACCTGCATAGCTATGTTTTGACAATCGATGATTGTACTTCTATATCCTTTGTTGAAACCGAAATTGAAGGGAAAGCGCTCTTATTACAATCATCCGTTAATCAGTCTTCCTTTGTTGGTTGTGAATTCACAATTCCGGTATCTTCTGGTACGCCTTTTACTCCCCATGCAAAAATTACCTTAAAAAATGGGACACAACTAAATTACACTGAAACTTTTGAAATTGAGAGCAATGCTCCTGTATTTGAATATAAAGGGTTATCAATAAATGATAACGATAATGCTCAATCAATTTCAGTTCAGTTTGATAGTTCTGATGATATTGATATTCAATATGTTGCTGTTGATATTGTTGGTTTTAAAGCTTCATCACTTAAAAATGTCGGAGGTATAATAGATGAAGTAAAGCCTTTAGCTTTTGCGAATAGTCAAGGATACAAACGTATATTTCCAAAAATGGATAATCAAACTGGATTTATATTAGACATACCACTTATTACCTCATTAACTAAAAATCAAATAGCAAGCGATGGCTTAGTCCTAATAGATGCTTATGTTGTTGATTCTTCTGGAAATAAAACAGCATTTTCTTCTATTGAAACAACGGGTGGAGAGATAGAAGAAAAAGCAATTTCTTGGACTTCACAACCATCAAACATTGTTATCACTGATGTTTTACAATCTATTTCTATAACTCCGATTATTAATTTTGAATTTCGAGGAGAAGTTGAGATGATAGGTTCTGGAAGAGGTGTTACTTATACATCTTTAGATCCGGAACAAATTTTTATTTCAGATTCAGGGGTTATTTACGTTGATTCAGAAATTGAGAATATTGATAGCAAAGTCATACTGTCATATCCAGGTCTGCCCGACTTACAGATAAATGTTCAAGTGGATTTAAGTAAAGAATTAAAAAGTTTGCAGTTTAAAGGTTTTTCAGATGAGAAACTGATAATTCCTTCTTTAAATCAAAGTATTGTTTTACCTGAAATTGAAGCAATTTTTGATGATGGTTCTTCTCAGGTTTTAGCTGATCAATTTCCATTAACATTATCTCTCCCCAGTTCAGCTAAGGGAGTGTTAGAGCTATCAGGTAATTCATTAAAAGCATTAAAACCAGTATCTATAAATGCGCCAATACCATTAAGTGTTAAATTAACTGGAGATGCTAGCGTTGCTGGTTATTTAAATATTGTTGCTTTAGATGCTAAACCAATTATCAGCTTAGATATAAAAAATAAAATAGTGTCTGGAGAAGTTTTAACTATTAAAGCTAAAGCAACTGATGATGTAAAAATTCATAAAGTTAACATATCAATTGATGGCACCATTATAGCGAGCCCATTAAGTGCCCCATTTAAAGTCGAACTACCAATTACTGATGATCTTATTGGTCAAACTCTAAAAGTTGAAGCTACTGCAATTGATAGTGCAGGTCAATTATCTCCAATAGTGACTCAATCAGTGCAAGTTTTAGACAAAAATGAAATAAATCTACCTGAATTCAACTTTGAATTACCAACAGATAATCAAAGGGTTATAGAAAAAAGCCCGCTACTTTTCCAAATTACGCATGAGTTAGGCCTTGCAAAATATGCTTACGATAAACAGTCAGGTATAAAAAAGATTGAATTTTATTTAGATGGTGAGCTAATTGGTAAAAGCAAAAGTCCTGGGTATATAATTCGAAAAAAAGAAACAGTTTCAGGTCCAAAAGATTATATTTATGAGAACTGGACTTATGAAGGGATTACGCCGACAAGTGTACTCACTGAAAAATCTTTACCTGTTTTTGCAAAGATATTTATGGGTGAAAATGGAGAGGATACAGATACTAAATTATTAAGATTACTTAAAAATTCTCCTGCTCATGTATCAATTTCAAAACCTCATGCTCAAAAAAACGTAATTGCAGGGCAAGAAACAAAAATTGAATTAGCAGTATCAGATGATACTTTATTTTTTGGTACAGATGTTGAAATTTTATTAAATAATGAAGTAATAAAAGAAATTCGCTTTGCAGATAAACAAAAACAATTAACTACTTCTTATGAAAAAAACTCAGAAATCATCTTTGATAATATTCATATATCAAATGAGAAATTAGGTGAATCTATTCTATTTGAAGTTAAAGTAACTGATTTTCATGGTGAAATATATAACTCAGAACAAATCAAACTAAATGTTAAAAATGACCAACCCCCTACAGTAGGTATTACAACTCCATTTGAAGGCGATTCATGGGTAGCTGGTTTACCTATTGAAATAATGGCTGAAGCATCTGATGATATGAAAGTAGATAGAGTTGATTTTTTTGTAAATGAAAAAATAATAGGTTCTGATATCACTCCTCCATATAGTATTGTTTACCAAACTCCAATAATAACTCAAGGAGAACAGGTACTTGTGGTCAGAGCCGAAGCAACAGACTCTAGTCAGCAAAAAGCGTTAAGTCAAAATGTAAATGTGACTCTTGGTTACGATCAACAGTCTCCTGTAATTCATTTTGTTTCACCACAGATAAATGGTACCGCGGGCAATAATAGTACAGCAAATGTAGTAGAAAACACTTCACATATGGTTAAGGTAACAGGATATGACAATGTGGGCGCTAAAGGTTTTAAATTAACAGGGTTAAAAAAAGAGGGGGCAATTTACAAACTGACAGGTAAACCTCAAGATATCATCACAGAAAATGATATTCCATTGCAGCTACTCCCTGGAGGAGCACATGCATTTTCTATTGTCGCATATACTACAATGCCGAATTTTATCGGGCATGGTGGTAGTGATTTTGATGTGTATAGTTTAAACATTGAAGTACTAGACGAGAGAGGTAACATAGGAAAATCTGATCTTCAAATCTCAGTAATACAAGATTCTATTCCGGAAGTTACTGATATACAGGTGACAAGATCACAATACAGAATACATGATAATTTGGATGTCACCATTTTTGCAAAAGATGACGTTGAAATTAATACTATTCAATTAAAGATACTTAATTCACAAAATGAACTGTTAGCCGAATTATTCTTAGATTCAAATAATGGCTTAAAAACTCACGCAAAAACCCATGGTACATTTACTTTTGATCTAAAAACTTTAGATCTTGAAAACCAATCACAACAATTAAAATTAGTTGCTATCGCAAAAGATAGTTCTGAACAAGAGTCAGTTCAAAAGAGTAAATCTATTAACGTTGTCATAGACGATAAAGGACCAATTTCTAGTATAAATAAACCAGTACCAGGCTCTGTCATACAAAAAGGTGTTGAGCATGAAGTGCAATGGTCAGTAAAAGATGCATCTCAGATAAAAAACGCTCAATTAATGGCTAATGGTATAATGATTGATTCATTTTCTGGGAGCGAAAATGCTTTTTCAAAATTGGTTAAATATACAGTAAATCAAATAGGTAAAGTCGTTTTTGAAATTAAAGCATCTGATAGTTTAGATAACTCATCAACCAAAACTTGGGAATACACAGTAGAAGAAACAACGCCTCCAACAGTAAAAATAACGCAACCAATATCTGGTGAGCAAATATATGAAGGTGAGAACTTTGCCATAAACTCAGTTATTAATGATGATGGTTTGGTTTCACAAGTTACTTATGAATTACTAGTAAATGATGTAATAGTAAGAACTGAAATAGTTAGCTTTGACTCAACTAAAAATGTTGAAAATTATTTTAGCACGTCGATGCGATTGCCTAATATCTCACCTAACTCTGTTGTGAAGTTAAGAGCTACTGCATTAGATAATCATAATTTAACAGCGAGTAGTGATATAGAAATTAGTGTGTTGGATGATATCAATAGCCCAAGCCTGATTATGTCAATACCTGGAAACGATATAGATCTATTACCTGGAGAATATTTAAATATCGAAGCCATAGCAATTGACGATATATATATAAAGGATATTCAGGCAATATTAATTGATGAAGAATTAAATGAAGTTGTACTAGCTTGGGATCAATTGAGTAGAACTGATTCAATTAAAAGTATTAAAATCCCAGATCCAATCACAATTGGCTCCACTATAATTAAAGAAAAATTTCAAACAGATATTGTCGGAAAAATTAAGCTTCAGTCTCATTTATATAACAATATAGATATGCCTTATCAATTAAAATTAAGGGCACAAGATGAAGGGATCAATGTAACTGAATCTGCAAGTATTACATTAACATTAAAACCTGACAACGTACCGCCAGAGGTAACAGTAATATCACCGGTAGATCAATTTGTTGAAAATCAAATTGTACCTTTAAAAATTAATATTAAAGATAATGTTCAGCTATCAGGCTATAAAGTATATTTCCAGGATAACAAAGATTCACCAATCGTCGCAGAAACAGGTTTACAGGTGTCAGAAGTTCTTTTAAGTCCTGAGGATGGTAGTTCTGAGCTTAATATTAATTTGAATGACTTTTCACCTATTCCAGAAGAAGGTAAAGTGATTTCAATTATTATTGAAGCATGGGATAAAGAAAACAATAAATCATCTATCGTACACCAATTTAATATTGTTCAAGATAAAAAACCATTAATTACTGTATCAGCACTACATCCCAAAAAACCTGTACAAGGTGGGGTGGTATTTTATCAAACACAAGTATCAGATGATTTTGCCAATGAAAACGAGCCTGTTATAGCTGCATCACTAACAACAAGTTTTGATTTTTCTGATAATAAAAGGAAAAGTCGATTTTGGCGAGATGCAGCTCTAAGTATTGAAAATAAAAAAGATGATTTTCTTGTTTTTGGAATAGATTATCCTGAATCAAACAGTAAATGGGTATTGAATATTGATGATGAATATTTGGTTAAGTTTATACCTGGTGAATTACAAGTATATAATAGAGAATTTGATTTAAATAAGGTACTAAAACTAAATTCAGTAAATAATGATGTCGTTAATTTCAAGCTTAAGTATATCACAGATAGTGTCTGCCCTTCATTATGGCAAGAATTAACAATAGATGCGAATCAAGGAGTTAAGTTAGCAGATATTTTACCTTATGGCGTAACTGAAGTTGTTTTAATACCAGTTCTTGAATCAGATCTGCCTCATCCCTTTATAAGACAAATTAGAGTTGATCTTCAAAAGCAAAGTGAACTAGAAGTATTTCCTGGAGAATCACAAGCAAATAAAGTTTTAACTAAAGAAGCAAGGATAAGTATTGAATTAAAAGATCTGTCTGTTATTGAAAATAATTCATGGATAAATATCGGTCATTTAATTAAAAGTAATGGTGATAGGTATAATAAAGTAACTCAAACCACAGGCGATGTTTCACTATTGTCTGATTATAAAAACATTGAAAAGCTAAATGTTTTAGTTGCTGCGGCAGACCGTAATACTGCTCTAAATACACCTCAAGAAATTCAAACTATTCCATCTATTGAAATAGATATTGATATGGAAAGTCCGCAGTTAGCATCAAATAATCCTTCAATTAACTCAAGTATTACAGCAGGACAAGTCTTAGATATAGATTCAATCATTCGAGACAACTCAAATCAACTTAGAAATGTTGAATATTTTTTAAATGATCAGAAGGTTGCTGAGCAAGGTTCTAGATTATTCAATCCACAATATAATTTGTTGTTACCAATAGCCACAGATCTAATCCCTGGTAGTCAAGCAAGCTTACGTATAGCGGCAATGGATATGTATGGAGAACAAGCAGAAGAAATACTGTATTTTCCAGTCACTAAGAACCAAAATCCTGAATTATATATCAATAAATTTGAATCTCATCGGTTAATAACAGATACGATCCGCTTAAATTATGGAGAATTCTGGGTGAAGCAAGGTGGAGAATTTAAGGTTTCTTATGATGTTATTGATGATACAGGTATAAAAAAAATAGAGCTTATTAGGTTATTAAGTAATGGTTCTGAAGAAGTTGTATACAAGAAAGACTACCCATTAACATGTTCAGAAAAACCCATTACAACAGATGTTGTAACATTATCTACTATATTTTCATATGCTGAATTACAACAGTATGAAGTAAGGATCACTGATAATGTGGGTAACCTAAATAGTAACCGTTTTTATGTTCATCCATTAGAAAATATAGTCCCAGGTATTCGAATAACATCTCCAGCCGAACAATCTTATATAACAGCTGGAAGTTTTAACCTTAAAGTTCGCGTTTTAGTAACAGATGATATGCCGATATCGGATGGAAAAGTTGTTATGTACGCTAATGGTTTAAAGTTACAAATGTTAGCCGATTCTCTAATCGATACAGAATTAAATTCAACTGATATTCAATTTCTAAATGAAATCTATGATGACTTTCAGCGTAACTATGGTACTGATGTGGCAAATGACTACGCTAAAATCAACAGTGCGAATGTAAGAGTTTATGAAAGTATAATGCAATTACCTATTCAGCTAGTTAAAAGTAACCAAGAAGTTGTTTTAACCGCTAATGTAAAAGATTCTGAAAACAGTATTGGAAGTGATGAAGTGATCTTTATTGGTGCTTCAGATGATATCCAACCTGAGGCTGCAATTATATCTCCAGTAGGGAACCATTTTGTAACTGAAGCGAGTGATTTCGAATTACAGTTTAGAGCTTTTGATAATGTAAAAGTTGCAAGCCTCGAACTATCTATTGCATACGGCGTAAATTCAGAAAATAATTATATAAAAAATGATTATGAAACTCCTATTCGTATTATAGATTCAATTCCTGCAAGAGATTTTGAAACTATCACCAGTCAAATCGATACACCGATTTATTTGAATAATATATTTGTGCCAAAAATAAATGATTTATACACAAAGTTTCAAGGCCTAGCTTTTAATGAAGAAAATATATTTGATGTGTGGGTTAAATTACTAGCAAGAGATCATTCAGGAAATACCTATGAAGTTGAGAGAGCTTATAAAGTAAGGGTAGATGAAAGACCTGTGGTTGACATTGTAAGTCCTCTAAGTGGGGATAAAGTTGTTGAGAATAGTTTAGTTTCCGTCAATGTTCATGCTTATGATGATGTCTCTATCGCCTATGTCAATATGGTGGTAACTAAAGGAAATAAAGAAATATTCCACAAGAAGCTACGCCAAGGACCGTATACATTTACATTTGAGGCTCCAGAATTAAGTGAGTCTGCAGTTGACAATCAGTTAGTTATTAAAGTTAGTGCAATGGATCACTATGGAATTAATAATAATGATCCAGATAGGCACATTGCAACGGAAGAATTAATATTATCAATTAAAGGCGATGAACCTCCCGTAGTCGCTATAGGGGCACCAAACCAAGGCGAGGAATATATTGAAGGGCAGCATGTTTTAGTGCAAGTCAATGCAGCTGATGACATAGGTATTAAACATGTTAGCTTAATGGTAAACGGTTTAATCACAGGTGAAAGTATATTAACAGATGCCCGGGCACCTTATGAGTTTTTAGTTGAAATACCATATGGACAAAAAGCACGAGATGTAACATTTATTGCCACTGCTACAGAGCATAGAGTTATAGCAGAACCTCGTATCGTTAAATCTCAGCCAGTAAATATTTTAATAAATAATGATATTACTTCACCAGAAATTACTTTTGAGTCACCAATATCAGGTCAGGTTGTGGTTGAAAAAGGTAATTTAAATTATTATTTATTGCCTACAGATAATGTGGAGGTTACATCGGTTAAGCTGGAAATATTTGCATTAGATAGTTCTAGTGGCGACAGTAAGTTAATTGAGCAAAAATATTTATTAACTCCACCTTATTCTGGCGACTTCCAATTAAGTACCATAGAAAATTATTTAGGTACAACTCAAGATGGTGTATCAACATTAACATTAAAGATGGTTGCAACAGCCTTTGACGGTGCGGGTAATAAAGGGAATAGTTCTGTAATTATTTCATTGATTAATAATTCTAAGCCTGTTGTAGAATCAATTAAACTTATTGATACTCAAGGACTAAATTATGAAAATGATAATGAAGTGACGCAAGGAAGAGAATTTTTAGTACAAGTATCTGCTACTGATGTTGAAAAAGGAGTTGATAGTATTCGTTTGTTTAAAGCAATAAACGCAAGTGAGCAAACCGAATATACTTTAGTTAGCGAAGACAGCGTAGCGCCATTTCAATTTAGCCAAGATACCTCAACTTTGGTTCCTGGTGATATTTTATCTTATAAAGCAGTAGCTAAAGATCAAGATGGCTATTTTTCTCACTTATCGAGTGCATTCGAATTTAAAGTTATAGCCGATAAGCCACCTGAAGTTGAAATAGTTAAGCCTTCAAGTGATCAATCTTATGTGATTTCGGGTGAATCTATCGAAGTTTTTGCACAGGTTAATGATGATCTAGGTGAGAAAGGAATCGACCGAGTTGTATTTATGATGAATAATGAAATTATAAATACTCAAACTAAAGCATACAAACCTGAAACATTATCAACAGTCAATAATCTGTACCGCGCAATAATTACACCCCCTGAAAATATAAAGGGAGTAAATATTCAAGTTGTTGCTTACGATAAACTAAATCAGTCAGGATTTTCGGATGTATTAACTCTAGGTATCGTAGAGGACACAGTTGAACCCAAAATCTTAGCTATATCACCTATAGACGGAGATATACTTCAATCTGGTACTAATCTCATTGCAAGTGTTGTAGTTCAAGATATGGGATCTGTAGAGCAAAGAACCGTTCTTCAAGAATGGGTCCGAGAGTATCAAGATAGCTCTAATCAATGGCAAGTGCTAGCTAAAACGACAAGAGAGTTACTATTAAATGATGATCTCGCAGATGAGAATGGTTTACCTAAAAGTGAACCAGAAAAATATACTTATACTTACTTAACAGAATTTACTGATGGTAATATTCTAACAGATCAACAGTTTGACTTAGAAAGAGTAAGAGTTGTTACACGTATTAAAACAAATAATCATGAAATAGAACATCAAACTACACATGAGATTTCAATGCCCATTAAAGAAAGGAAGTTTTGGCTACCAAGTAATGAGGCATCTAAAAGCTCAGAATCTAGAGCAGCAGCTAAGAATGTATATTACTCAAATTTAGCACAGTTTTCAGACTTAGGTAAAATACAAAGCTTAACATCATCTTGGTCTATTTTATCAACTTTTCAGGTCCAAAAAGGGTTTAGTCTGTATGAAGGCATTGAAAATACAAGCGAATTAGATGAATTTAAGCCATATACAGGACTATTTTTAGCCGATTTTTATGATCATCACGAAGCGAGTGAAAATGGTGAAAGATATATATTTTCTGATTTAATGAATGGAAGTGCTGAAATTTTTTCTGGAACAATAACTGATATATCAGCACAGGATAGCATCTTATTAGCGACTAAATCAGGTGATACGTGTATCACATGTAAATATGAACCAAAATTTTATCAGTTATTAGTTGATGAAATAAATAAAAATGATGAAACAGGTAAGGTTTATTTAGATAAATCAGCTGAATTACTACTATTTAATAAACGTAATGAAGATGAGCAATTTGGTATTCCATATTTACTAGCTGGTTCTGTTGAGTTGCCATTCAATGATACATATGGAGTAGAAAGAACGGGGGAGTTAGCGCTTGTTGCCAATGGTTCCGGAGGTGTACAAGTAATTAATATTAGTGATATAACTTCACCTTATCACATTGGCTATATTAAACCGGATGGATTTACACGAGATGTTAAAGTATCTGGGCAATATGCATATATTACTGCTTCATATCAAGGTTTAGTTATCGCTGATATAGCGAACCCGAAAATGCCCATTATTACTACCTTAGATATTGCTGGTATTGCAAATAAAGTAGAAATTGTTGGTAAAAAAGCTTACGTAACTGATATGGGTTTATGGGATGGTGCTGGCGCATTACATATTATTGATATTAGTGACCCAGTTAACCCTGTTTTAGAACTCACACATACTTTAAGCGCTCAGAGAAAAGATTTTAAAAGTGCTGGTGCTTATGATGTTGAGGTTGTGGGTAATAAAGCTTATGTATCCACTTTTTATGTAGATCAAATGGGAAAAGCTACTGAAGGTTTAGTTGAAGTTATTGAACTTAATCAAATATTAAATTTGGCTTTAGATCCTAGTCATCCTGTCATAACGCACAGGCCTGCTTCAGCGAACGATTTTGTGACAACGGATATCGCATTAGCTCATGGCAGAGTTCAATTAGCAACGGGTAAACAGGGTATTTCTGAAATTAGTTTTCCTTCATTGACTATTACGGATCATTCACCATCTTCAGGCTCACAGCATATTCAAACATCTGATTTAGAAATTGATATTAATTTTTCAGGATCGTTAAGCCCGGCATTAAATTTTGAAGAATACATATTCATAACTCATGGTCACCCAAGTATAGGTGAAGATGTTAGTCATTTATTTGAATTTAATTTTAAACAGCTTATTGATGGATCTAATTCATATAACTCTATCGTAGCAAAATTAAAACAAGGTGTAACTTTACAAAGTTCAGCAAAATACTTTGTAAAAATCAAATCAGGATTAAAACCTCTTTCTGGTTACGCCTTAGCGTCAGATTACTTTTTTAATTTTTCGACAATTTCTGTAGAATCGCAAAATATACCTAAATTCTCTAGTATTACTCCTAATATTGGAGATATTGCTGGTGGAACAGAAATTACAATTTTAGGCTATTATTTCTCACCAAATATTGAACTTAATCTAGGTGGAATCCCATTAAAAATTAAAAGTTTAACTAAATCATCAAATGATGATGAATTTGATGTGATAAAAGCCATTACAGTTCCAAATTATCCAGGTCCAGCTACTTTAAAATTAACTAATCCTGGTGGGGTTGAATCAGTTATCAATGGAGCATTCACATATGTTGATGAATTAAGATTATCTTTTGTAACGCCACCATTTGTTAGTGTTAGTCAAAAAGGTGAAAATAATTTTGTCAGTTTAATTGGGCATGGATTCAACCCAGGTATTACAGTTAAATCTTTTAAAAGTGATGGCACTGGCGAAGCTATTATTCAAACTATAGATGGAGATGCTTTAAGTTTATATAGTGCAGAACAAATAAATTGGCAGGTACCTGATTTTGGCGATAACTTCAGAGGATTTGTTGATGTTGAAGTTACAGATTTGAGAGGAAGAAAATCGACACTATCGAGAGCATTATTTTATGGTGGTTTAGTTATAGACCGCAGCTTAAAAACTGAAAAGCCACTTAGCTTTACCCAGATAAAAGAATATAATTCTGGCGGTAAAACCAAGTTGATAGATCCTTTAAAATTACCTCCTGGTAGGATTACTGATATACAACCAGAACCAGATTTAAATATTATTTATGTTCTTGGACAAGGAGTAAATGCACCTGAAGTCTTTTCAGAGTCTTCTGTAACAGAAATAAATTATGTAGAACAATACTATGCACCTGGTTGGTTAGCTTTAGTTAAATATAATCCATTAAAATTAAATGAAGCCGCTCCAATGCATGGGCTAGGGTATTATGATTTCCCTCAAACTTTGCAACCTAAGAAATTAGTTATAGGGAAAGATAAAGTTTTTGTTTCAGCAAAAGCAAAAAGTTTTCCTTATCTAGATTTTGATTTTGAAACTAATGCATATTTACTGGTTTTAGATAAAGTTAAAAAATTACCAGGTTCTAGCAGTGATACGGAAAATCGAAGTATTACAAATAGCATACGTCTGCCCGTTTCAGTTGCCCCTGACTACATGAAAATTAAAGATAATATACTTATTGCAGCAACATCAAATAAATTATTGATTATCGATATTTCAGATCAAAATAATCCCTTTGTTTTAAAAAGTTGGGAGCAAGAATTAATTGATGGCGCAAAAGTTAATTTAAGAATTCAGAGTATAGAATTAAAAAATAACCAAATGTGGGTTACTGTACTTAATTCATCTAAATTTGGAGCCCGTTTTAAAAATCTGGTATATGATTTAAACAAACCAAATATACCACTAATAGCAACAAATTATTTATCATCTCCTGGATATATCACACCTTTAAAAGGTAACTTTAATGATGATCAATCTCAGCTTAGTAATTGGAATATCGACACAGTAAATGCACCTAAATTACAAAGAGAATTCAAAGGGTTTGGTTTTGAACTTTCTACACAGAATAATGAAACAGTTCAAACTATTGGCACCGATACTTTGGCATTGCAAAATATTAGAGCAACAGCTTCAGCAATACAAAAAAATGAAAATGCGCATTCTGAACTCGCTATTTTCGACCTAGCGAGCTCAAATCATATATCATTACATGATGTGATAAATATATGTGATAATACTTGCTGGCCTGTAAATATCGGTAGGTCTGAAGATGGTGTTGCATTGGTTGTTTCTAAATATATGAATGAGGGTACTTATAAGCTAGATCTTATTGATTTACATACTCAAGATGTAATGGATAGTTATCCAAGAGCATTTCAAAATAACGTTGAAACAGATGTTGTAATTAATATTACTTTTAGTCGAAATTTAGATTTCAATGGCGAAACAGTAGCGCAATTTTTACAGAAATATATCAACTTGATAAAAGAGGATGGCACTGAACAAGGTGAATTAATCGCTTTTTCAGCTGAGTTAGATCAGCACAATTCAAATAAAATTATCATTACTCCAACAACAACTTTGTTACCTTTAACAAATTATAAATTGAAACTGACAAGTGAAGCTTTAAGTCGCAGAACAAAGGGGCTTGTCGATTATTCATTTGCTTTTAAAACAGCAAATTCTCCTGGGAAACCATTCAGCATAGATGATGTTACACCCCATTCTGTAAGTACTTCAGGAGGAACTGTAACTGTTACATTATCAGAATTTGCAATAGAGCCGCGTTTTTATATTGCAGGTAAACTAGCAAAAATTGTTGAAACTTATGAAGTTGGAAAAATTTACAGTATTTTATTGCCTGAAAACGAGAGCGGTGCAGCTACATTAAAGGTGGTAGATAATCGAGATTTTTCAAGCGAAAAAATTGGTGCAGTTAATTTTATAAGTCCACTTAAAGTTTTATCAGTTAGTCCAGATGTTGGCAGTGTCACAGGTGGTGATAAAGTTGTAATTTCAGGGAATGGATTTGAACCAGGAACACAAAGACTCACCGTCAAATTTGGCGGAGTACCTGTATTAAATCAAACAATAAATGTGATTGATACAAATCATATTGAAGTGATCACCCCGGCAGGCACATTAGGTCATACAGATATAAGTATTGATTATTCTGATGGTCGTAGCAGCCACATTAATAATGCATTTGAATATAGAATGCCCGTTAATTTCGAAGTTGATGGTATCGGTCGAATATTTGATACAGTATTTGATCCGTCTGGAAATTATATGTTTTCTGCTGTCGGAAAACATGGGATATACCTGCATGATTTAACAAAAATACAAGACAATAAAGACTCATTAGTTGCAAAATATGATTTACCTTCAGGCTATTGGGCATTAGGAATAGCAGGATTTTTTGAACGAAATAATGATCGAGTGTTTGTAACTGCTGCGAAGTTTGATTTTGATGGCAAACCTTTGAAAGATTCAGGGACACTTTTTATCTTTGCTATTGATAGTTATGATATAACACAGTCTACATTAGTAAATCAGTTACCTTTAAATAGCCAGTTTGCGAAAGGAATTATAGCTGAAAATTACGCTGTATATACTGCTTCTGCAGAAAAAGGATTCATTAATGTTGATACTTATTTGCATTCAAAAATATATGTTTCCAAAGAGCTTGAATTAAACTCGCAATCAGCATTAGATGTTTCAAACATAAAGTTATCAGATACTTCATCACATTATGTTGTCGCAACAGGTGATTTTGATTTTAAAAATAACCGGTTGGTTAATACAACTTTAGATTCTGGCGGTATTTATTTGGTTGAAAATAGTGCTAAATCAGGACTAAGTCATGTTAGTGATATTAAAATTCCTGCTTCTAACGTTGTTAGCCAAGGTAGTTTTGCGTATACAGCATCAGGTGATTTAGGCGCGGTAATTATTGATTTCTCAATACCAGAACAACCTGTTGTATTACGAAGAATAGCAGATTATGGCCATGTATATGATGTTGCAATTAGTGGGCATATTATTTATCTCGCATTAGGTGAAAAAGGTATCAAGGCGCTTGATATTTCAGATCCTGCTAACCCTATTGAAATGAATGGTTTAATTCAACAACAATATAATGTCGAAACTTTAATTGTATCTAATTATGCTGTCTATGGTGCTGCACATATAGACGGAGATAAAGGCATATTACATAAATTAATTAGCTTTAATGACATTGCATTAAAAATTATAGGAGTGACCCCTGAAAACTCGGTTCTGACAAATGATAAATTGATCCGTGTTCGTTTTAATAAAGCGATAGATTTATGGCAGCAGAACATTAATAAAGTTACTTTAAGTAAGTCAGATTTAAGTATATTGACACCTAAAATAGATATTTTGAATAATGATGTAGTAATTAATTTAGATAATCAAAATGTGGACCATGGCGAATCTATTTTATTAAAGATAAATGCAGGCATTAAATCTGTTAAACCTATATCTGGCAATAAAACTAAAACATTATATGAATTAAAAAACTCAAAAGAATTTACTTTTAAATATCTCAACCAGTCAATTGAGCAGATAAAGTTAATTGATGTAATTCCCAGAAGAGTGGCTATAAATAAGAGTGAAGAACTCACTTTAACTGTTTCAGGTTTACCTAATCAATATGATAATTTAACACTTTATGTAGGCGGGGAAGCTGTTACTAATTTTCAAGTACAAGTTTCACCAGAAAATGAAAGCCTAACTATTATCAAATTTAAATCACCTATAATAAAAGTGCCTGGCCTATTTGATCTAACGTTAAAACTGGATATCAGTTCTGCTGAATTATTTTCTTCTTTAAAAGGGGCAATAGTTGTTGATGAAAAGTTAATGGCAACTATAAGTTCCCCTTTGTGGACAGATATTAATGGGGGTGAACAAATTAATGTTTGGGGAACTGGTTTTGAGCCTGGTACTAGCGTTACCGAAGGAACCCGTATCAAAGTTGGTACATCTGTTGCTCAAAATGTCAGAGTGCTTTCTACAGAACATTTAATTTTTACGGCGCCAAAAAACAAAACTGGCTTAAGAAATATATTCATTTCGAACCATAAAAATAATGAGCAAGATACAAACTTAGAACTAGGGTATGGCTTAAAGTTATTAGGACAAACTCAAGTCACAGATTCAGCCCCAACAGACTTATTTGTTGAAAAAAATAGTGGTATAGCAATTACAACTGGAGGCTTATTCAAAGATGGGTCTTCAGAACAAACTTTATTTGGTTACCCAATACCAGATAAAACACTCGCGTATACTGTTGATATAAACGATGTATATCAGCCTCTTACTGTTGGAGGGCTACCTTCTTTACCAAATACCGCTGAAGGAAAGAGAGAGTTAGAGCAACTGATCACACGTAGAAGCATTGAAGCAAAATCTATCATTGGTGATGAGCTAAGTGAAACTGAAAAAAATTATCTGAAATATCACCAGGTAGATGATATTGGGTTTAGTTTAGATGCACTAGATATTGAAAAATTTGAACTTGCTAGTATTTATGGTCCACAAATTAGTGAAAGAGCACTATTAAGTACTGGTAATGGAGGGATGTTTGTATTGAATCTTGATGAAGCTACTAGTTTACAAGCGCTTAATCGAGAATATATAGCAAATAATTCAGGTAAACAAATCACCTCTACAATTACAGGTAAAAATTTAAGTATATTTAGTACAAGCTATGCAGCAGAGCTAATAAATCCTCCTTTTCCTATGGGATGTGAATCGGCTCCAGCAAAGCAAACAAATTCAGTACTAACATCTTTGAATCTATCTGACCCCTCAGATCCTATTATTATAGGTTATGATTATCAGGCTGAGGTAGGAACAAACTCATTGTATCTAGACTCTCAAGGTTGGTTATTTCATGCTGGTCGTAAGGGAGCTATGGCGTGGTCAGCAGGTAGAGAATGTCCGTTTATAGATAACTATACTGCTGACGTATCAACCGATCTTGAAAGTGAACACTATTCTTTAAATGCTATTAATTTATTCGATCCACAGCTTAATACAAGAATAAATGTTAGTGGTAATATCTATGATATAAAGAAATATGGCAAACATTTCATAATGGCTATGGGTACTCAAGGCGTTGCTATTATGTATGCGGATGCCTTTGAACAAGCTCAATGGTTAACGATAGATTCGTCTATTCAGTCTCAAAAAGGAAAGGCTATAAAATTAACTATTTTGGGTTCGACTTTATTTGTATCGCAAGATATTGGTGGTGTACTCATTTATGATATTAGTGATATTAATAATGCAAAATTAATATCTGCAGGTACTGATTTAGAAATTAAAGCCATTGATTATTACAAAGGAAATTTAGTGGCAGCCAGAGGAAAACAAGGATTAAGTACAATCGAATTACCAGGTGCTGTTGTAACCAAAGCAAATATTGAACAGATGGGTTTGTTAGGTGAAAACGAAGAACTGATAATAGAATTTAATGAAAATATTACTATCGAATCAATTTCTAAGCAAAACGCTGCTAAATTGATCGATAAAACAAATAATCAAGAAGTTTCATTTTCATTTAAACCAATAAATGAGGTAAATAACTCAGCTTCAGAATTTACAGTAATTTTTGATCCTCAAGTAGCGCATGACTATCAATTAAGTATTTCTAAAGCGAATACGATTAGAGCTACTGACTTATTAGCGCCATTTAAACTTAGTTTCTCTGTTGCGTCAGGCAATAAGCCAAATATATCTTGGGTTGAAGGTGGCGTGCATCGAAAAGGGCAAAACTCTGAAGTGACAATTCATGGTTCTGGTTTTACAGATGAGGCAACTGTATTTGTTGGCCCTTATATAATTCCAGCAAATATACTCAATGATCGTATTACTTTTAATACCGCAAGTTTGAATTTATTACCTCTAAATTCTGGTCAACATGCTATAAAAGTCAGCCAAAATGGATTTATGGATTGGCATATGGGAGCAATCGTAATTGCTGATGATATAGAATTAAATAGTTTAAAAATGAATATCAATTCTGGTCCAGTTTCAGGTGGTTATCAGATTTCAATAACATCGGATAAAAATGTTTTTTTACCGGGCACAAAAGTGTCTTTATTAAAACAAGACGGTACGGAAATATATACAGAGCGTGCTGATGAAGGCGGTTATTTAATTAACCTATTTGATGATGTTGTCACAATGAAAAAATTCAACTTCAGAGCGCCACTTGTTTTAAGTCCTGAAGTTATAAAAGTCTATGTCAATACACCTTCTGAAAGCACCTATGTTGGTGAGTTCTCATATCAACAGGAAAAAGGGATTTCAGTTAATTTACCTAATTACCCGCCAATGGTTATAGGGGCAATGGCACTTCGCCATGATGATTTATTTGTTGGTATTTTAGAAGGGCAAAAACCAAATAACAAACAACCATATTTAATGGAATACGGTTTTGAAATTTACGATACAAGCTTATTACAGCAACCTGTTCGTCTAGCACAGTTATCTTTAAAGGATAGTGTTACGAGTATAGAAGTTGCAGACAATCTGGCTTTTGTAAGTGCTAAGAGTCAAGGGATTGTTTTAATTGATTTACATGATTTAAATAGCCCATTTATAATCCAAGAACAAAAATTGGGTGGGTATAATGCAAATGATCTTGCTTTAAATACTTCAAAAGGCATCTTAGCTATTGCAGCAGGTAGTGGTTTTTCTGATGGATTTATAAGGTTTATTAATGTAAAAGACGATAAAATGGGTCCTCCATCAGGTTATAGTAATATAAGTTTCAACGAAGGGGATTTACTTGGTGAGCCTTTACAAGTCGCTTGGTTAAATGAAGAGCTGTATGTTGTGTATCAGCGTGAAGGACAGCTATATCTAGCTATTTTTAATAAACTGTCTGGTGAGCTTAATTATGTAACTCAAAAGATAGAAAGAGGTGATTACAAAGGAGGGGCTGTAAGTTTACTGTTATCTCAAGGGCGCATCTCTTTAAGCCATGATAATCAATTATTAAAATTAGAATTAATAGATGATAAATATCAGACAGTATATTGGGAAGAAACATCTAATAATACTGTTTTACTTGCTAGTGGCGGTACAGGTTATGTAACAACATCCCATGGCTTTGTACAATTAGTTGAGCCAGGACTTAATTTAGTTGGTGTATCTCCAGCTGCAGAACAGATCATCTCAGTTCAAGATACAATTTCTATAAAGTTTGATAATCTAATAAATACTGATGAAGTACATATTAATGAAAACATAAAATTATTAGATGTAAATGGTCAAGCATTACCTGCTACTTTAATACATGGTATCAATACGTTACAAGGCGGAATAGTTAAAGTTGAATTTTCGCAAAACTCACTTGATGGGCTAGATTTATTCTCATTAATTATAGAGCCCGAACTCGTAAATATTAATAACAAATCATTAAATAAAAAATATGAGTTTAATTATGGTGTAAGTCAAAATTCAAGACCAACTATTGATAGAATTAGACGTCTGAGTGATCAACAAGAAGTGGGGCATTATTTCCATGCTGATGGCTCAGAGAAAGCTGTAATTAAAGGTCGAGGTTTTGGTAACGATAAAAACTTAATTGAAATTTATTTAGGTGAATCAAAGCTATCAGCAGATCAGATAACTTCAATCAGTGATAACGTGATTGAATTCAATTTTCCAAAACTTTATCTAACACAATCTGTAGCTCCTTTAGCGGTAACTATAAATAAAAATGATATTTCAACTCAGCAATTAGGTGCTGTTGTAATAATGCCTAAGTTGGTATTACAAGACTTATACCCTCCTACTGGACCACCGCAAGGAGGCAATTTTATAACTGTTCGAGGGTATGGATTTAATCCGGCTACACAGTTTAATATATCTGGTACCCCCGCTAATAATGTAAAAGTAATATCTTCATATGAAGCAAAAATAATGATGCCGTCAGGAAGCTTTGGTTTTGCAGATGTAACAGCAGTTAACCCGCAATTTAAAGATGAAATAGCTTTATCTCCAATCGATTATTTTTATGCTTCAAAGGAGACTGGGAAGCTTGATCTCGCTAATAATAGTGAAAACCCTATCGTTGCAATGAAGCTTCATAAAGATATTATATATGCAGTAACGGGTGGGAAATATTCAGTATTTGATCTTGACGGTAAAGTTACTCAAACATTAAAAACTAAAAATTCAGAATTGATTTTAGTGGATACTACAGATCCAATAAAGCCAAAAATAATCACAAGATCACAAGGTGAACAAGTACAAAGCTATCATTTTAAAACACAATTATCACCTAGTGGTTTTGTTGATTTAGCACAATTAAATGATATGTTATTTGTAGTTGGCGCAAACAAGCTTTATCAGTTTGATATTAGCCAAGCAGCTTATCCTATATTAATAAGTGAATACAATATAGACGGTCATGCTAGGAGTATAGTTACTAGCGATAATATTGTTTACTTAGCATCTACTTCTGGGATTTCTGTATTCAAAGTAGAAAAGGATGCAAAACTTCGTCAGCTTGCACATATGTCCAGCTCAATGCTTGGTGGTTGGCCTTCGAAAATTAAAATAGAAAATGACCGACTGTGGGCTGCTTTGCCTTCATCTAGAAAAGTGGTCGCAATAGAGCTCAATTCTGGTCATTTCAATAAAATAAAAGATATTCCGTTGCTGTCAAATATAGGCCAGAGATTACCTGTGTCTGATATTATGATCGTTAATGATAAGTTTTTAATATCAACTGCAGAGCAAGCAAGTGTAGAAATCTTTGATATTGAAACATCTAACCATTTAGCTGGAATAAATCTCGCCTACTTACTTCGAAATGGAAACATCTACGCAGGAGATTTGAAATTACAAGGTTCAATGTTGTCTGTTGCGGCTGAAAATGGAGATGTACAGCAATTCAATATTAGTCATTGGTTGAATCATAGTTACAATCAATCGATCGAACTTGATAATTACTTTTCAGTTACAGGCTCTGTAAACAGTTTGTCATTTAGTCAAGACAAGTTATATGCCGGCGTATCATACGCACGAAATAGTCGTGGTGAGCCTGTAGAAAGCCCTGTAGATGTTGGAAAAAGATTTAGTCAAATCGGTGGCGGAGTGTTCAGCTTTGAACAAAAAGGTTTGAGTATTTTATCTCATCAGCCTAAGCTGGCTGGTGAACTATCTTTAACTGAAGGCATAGAAATACAATTTAATAAATTGATTGATCATGAACAGTTTATTAATCATGCTAATAGATTATTTGAAGTAACTATCGATAATGCTGTAGTCGCTGGAAATTGGCAAAAAACGACTTATCGTTTGGGCAGTAAAGTTATATTTACCCCGGAGTTTTCACTAATAAAAAATAAACGATATGAAATTAATGTAAATTCACAAGTATCGGATATCAACGGAAACTCACTAAACTCTGATTACAATTATTATTTTTATACTTCAGATACTCTGAGACCAAAAATAGATTATATTTCACCTGCATCAGGGTCATATCGTGGTGGTATTGAAATAAGTGTTTACGGTAGCAATTTCTCACATGATGCACATCTTCAGATAGGTGAGCAATCTATTCCAGCAGAAAAAATTAATTATGTTGGAAATCAAAAGTTAACTTTCACATTACCTAAATTACAAAAGGCTCCTGAGAATAATTTATTAACTGGAATAAAAGTTATTCAAGGAAGAATGAGTGATTTTAAAGATGGCGCATTTACTTACATTACAGATCCTGCAATAGATAAAATTGGAAGATATAATTCCGTCAATAATAGCGTTGATGAAAATGAAAAGAAATTCTACTTTAATGATAATGTGTTATTGGCGATTGAAGGTAAGGGTTTTAGTGAATTTAGTCAAATTTATATAAATGATATACCAGCACTAAATGTTGAACTTAAACGACACAACTTGTTAAGTTTTCAATTACCGACAGCAACATTAGGAGAGTTAGATATACGAGTTGAAAATGCTCAGGACTCTACTTTCTTTGCTAGCAATAGTGAAATAAGTATTATTTTACCAGCGCAAACGATGCATTCTCAGCTAAAAAGTTACAGCCATAACAAGGGTATTTTAGCGACTACAGTTTCTAATTCTCAAACTGTGATATTACAAAAGTTTATATCATCAGTACCTCAACATTTGGCACAAATAGAACTTGATACAGTCGTCAAAAATTTATTTTTAGATAAAAATAAATTGTTAGTTCAACTTGATGATAATAGCTTAATTATATTTGATATTAGTGATCCTTATATACCGAAAAAATTAAATCGAATAATAACAAATCAACTGACACCAGAAGCTAATGTTAAATTCTATGATGGTGTAGTATTAATTATTGACCAAGCTCATATATATTTAGGATATGAGCATGCAAACCAAATGCAGCAACTAAATGTTATTGCACATGATGCGATTGTTAGTAAAAACTTCTTGTATGTGTTAGAAAATGACCGAATATCTGCTTATAAATTAAATAATTTAAACACAGCCCTAGTTACAACTAATTTACCTGTAGTTGGTGCAAACAAATTAATTATGAACATGGGGCGCTTATATGCGCTTTCAAATAGCCAAATTGTCAAACTTGAAACACATAATGTAGCGCATTCAAATCTGTTACAGATTGAATCTGATGGTGTTTTACCTCAGAGTACACAGAAAATAGATATTAATGGTGAGTTAGCTGTCATTTTTGATGGGCAGTCTTTATCTTTATATGATATCAATCAAACACAAGATAAATTAAGTTTCAATAAATTAAGTGAAGCAGAATTACTAAACGATGTCGAAAAATTAAATTTTGATAAAGACATTATTACAGTGTTAACAGACGTAAAAGAATTACAAACTGTTGAAGTACCTTTACCAAATTTGGTTGAATTATCTACTAAAACTATAAAACATAATTTACAAAAATTAGTCGTTAATTTTGTAGGTAATAGTGAATGGTGGCATTCAACTATATTGAGTGTAGCAATAAATTCAAAACAGCAACCAGGTTACACTGAGTTATTTAATTCGAGTATTATTTTTACACCTTTAGAACCTGGTTTTATATTAAATGATGAAATTCAGCTTGGGTTATATACTTGGCCTGAACAACCTATACAAGGTGCATTTATAGATTTTGATTTAAATACAGGGTTAAGTACAAGCCTATTATTCGATAATAGAGAGCCTGTTATATATCAAATAACGCCAGCTTCGACGATCACAAATAGGATGACACCATTTATTGTCTCAGGCGAATATTTGTCAGACATTGACAATATTTCCATAGGGGAAACTATCGTTAATATGGCTGATTATACGCTTAATGATGGTGGTAGCAGTCTATTATTTAATAAATCATTTGAAACAACAGGGTTAAGAAACTTAACTATAAATAAATCGCAATACAGTGATACTTTAATTGCAGCCGTAAATGTTTCTCAAGCATTAGAAATAGAGTCCATTAGTACTGATAATTCGTTAGGTAATGATAAGTTATCAGATTCTGGTAATAATTTAATTACGATTGTAGGTAAGGGGTTTAATGGTCATTTAGATGTTCATATTGTTGCGCCTGAACTATCTGAAGTTGCTGATGCATCAACATTAATTGACTATAAACTAACTGATCAAACGTTAACGATTATCTCTCCTGAAGTTATCCCAAACATTCAATATAAAATAATAATTAATAAAAAGGAAACGAATGAAATAGTTGAATCTCAACAGCAATTAACAGCAATTGATGATACTGCACCTATAGTTAGTCAATTTAATGAGTTTAACTATAAACAGCCATTAAGTATTCTATTGAATGAAAATGCACAAGTTGAAAGCTTTTCAGTAAATCAAATAATGTTTAATTATTCAAACGCGCAACCAAAGGATGTGTCAACAAAGTTTGATTTCAATATTGTAGATAACAAAATTAAGCTCGCTTTAAAACCAAACTTAACATTAGATAACAATAGTAAATACGTTTTCTCATTAAATAAAATTACTGATAAATCAGGAAATAGAGTACTAGATTACAGTTCAATTTATAACGGAAATTTGGGTTATGAGTTTACAACGTTAGACAGACTTGCACCTAAAAACGTTAGTTTGATCCGTGAAAAAGATAGTTTGCCAGTCTCACCGACTATGACTTTAACTCGTGGAAGAGCATATACATTTATTGCAGATTCCATTGATAATCTGACCCCTAAAGATCAAATTTCTTATCAATTTAGAGTTTCTACAGATGGTATTAAATATAATGCATATAAAGTAATGCCTAATAACAAAGCTGAAATTGAAATTCTAGAGCAGTTCCAACAATTAAAAATCAGAATTAAGTCGATTGATGAACTTGGTAACTTTAAAGAAGAAACATTCTCTGCAGCTGTAATTGATCCAGTGATAAATATTTCACCTATCTCAACTAATCCAGAAAAAGTTGAAGAGTTAACTAGTGCTCAAATTTTATTAGAAATTATAGGTGACTTTGATTTAGTTAATAAAGTTGATATACAAATAAATGGTCAATGGCACCATGCTCAGTATATTAAAAATCAAAGTAATGGTCAGATTAGTATTAACTTCTTAAACCCGCGTCTATCTGAAATAGCTCCGTTGGAACATATTAACGTAAAAACTCAGGTTCATTATGGTTACGGTTCTGTGAAGCAACAAGAAGATACTTATAAGCTACATATGGATGCTACTCCTCCAAGTATTCGCATCGTTTCTCCAACAAACGGAGATCGATTACCAATTGGCGAAATAGCTGAAGTTATCATTCAATCTTTTGATAAGTATGGTGTGACCAAGGTTGAAATGTCAGTAAATGGCGGCAGTTATCAAATTCTACCTACAGCAAATCTATTTACCTTCACTCCAAGCTCAGAGGATGCTGTTACTTTACAAGCAAGAGCCACAGATCCTAACGGAAATATTGGCATATCAGAAATAGTAACTGTAAAACCATTTGATGCCACTAAAGGTGAGCCAGAATTGGCAATATTAACGCCTCAAAATGGGTCAACTTTAAAAGAAGGGCAATTTGTTGAAATAGAGTTTCTATTGAAAAATATAGAAACTGCTAATTTAAATATGTTAATCGGTGCTAACGAGAATGATAGTAGAAACCCAGAGTTAATTTCGATTAGCAGAGATGAGAATTCACCTGAGAGATTTAAGAGGTTAATTAAACTGCCATTAACAGATGAAAATATTGTTGTGCTATTAAAATTAAGTAGTGGAGATCACGTCGCACGCAGCTTTATTAACATTGAACGTGATACAGGAATAGATGAAAGTATTAACTTAACGCTTTTACCTCAAACCAAGGTTTTATCAGGCACAGGTCTTAGAGTTATTGGCCAAGTTCCTTCTGAAATGACTGATTATAACAATAAATCTTATATAGAAATTACCGATAGCAATAAGGATTCACAGGTATTAGCTTTGGCACCAGTGGATGAAATTATAAATATTAATGATACCCAAGGCAAAGTTGAAATAATTGCACACTTACAAGATCTTTCAGAGCATGTAAAAACGCAAAAAGTTGATATTGTTAAACATGATTATTTAGATAATGATTATCAATTAGTTGCTGACTTAACTGGTAAATCTGAAAGGTTTGTAGATGTTGTAGAACAAGTCTCTATTGATGGACATGTAACATGGGTTGGGATCCAGTCAAAGTTAAATGGTTTTACAATAAATGCGGGTCAAGAGTCTATTTATAGCCAAACTGAAGGCGAAATAAAAGATTTATTCAAATCAACCTCATCAATTTATGCACTTATAAATGAAAATGGTAATGAATATCTACTCGCTTTTAATTACAAAAATAAGCTGGCTCAGACACCTAAAAAGATTGACCTATCAGGTGAATTAATTGGTGCTAATGGAGATGTGTTATTTCTAAAACAAGGAAAACTATTAACAGCAAAAGTCATTGCAAATACATCAATTAAGACACAAGTGACAGATCTAATCGGTTACCAATTTACTGATGAAATTAAGTCCGTATCCGTTTGGAGAAACCAGATATGGGTATTAAGCGGTTCGCAGTTGACTTTATTGGAGATAAAAAATGGTCAAAAAATTGATCCAAAAGTAAGTTTTTCAATAGCGCCAGGCGATAAATTAGCAGTCGTTGCTGGTGAAATATATGTTTGGCAAAAAGAGATTGTAACTCATTACTCACTTACGAGTGAATTAGAGTTAGTACACAATAGAAGTATTTCAGTTCATTCTAAAATTAACAGTTACAAAACTCAGGGCAACATGCTTTGGTTATCAACAATCGATGAAATACATGGATTTAATTGGGTTGCTATTGAAGAAAGTGAAGTTGTTGGGATTTTACCTTGGCAACAACCTATTAGTATAGGGACTGGCTTCTACAAAATTAATGAGCAAAAAATACATCGTTATACATTAAATTCAACTAATCCACAGCTCTCTTCAATGGCAGTTAAAAAAGATGCTACGAGTATTTATATCGAAGGGATAGAAAAATCATTAGCTATACATGATTTATTACTCATTGATGAGAATAATAACCCTATCCCTGCATATTGGTTTAATGAAAATACAATAGCTATTAAACGAGGAGATGTTGTTGGTAGCAAGTTAAGTGTTTATAAACGCCAAAGAGATAAAATTGAATTTACAACTGAATTTAATTTAAATAATACACCACTTACAGAAGCAAGCTCGATAATAAGCGGCTTTCCTATTGAAATTGCTGAAGGTGCCATTGCCCCTATTAATCTAATATACCCAGAAAATAACAGAATATTTAACAGTAAAGCGTCAACAATAAATGGACAAAATATATTGTTGGAACAATCTAAATCAAATGGTTGGAGCTGGTTAAAATCAGGTCCTGTTCAAGAGCAAATCATTAATTTAAGTGTTAATGATATCGAGATTCCGCCTATAACTGTTAATGTAAGGGAAAATGAGCCTGGAGATGGTCAGCTGAATATTTCTGAGCCACTCAATAATAGTAGATATAAAGAAGGTGACTGGCTAACTGTAAAATATCTAAGTGAAAATATAAATGATGTAAGGTTTATTGAGCTGGTTCTGATGGATTTTAATGGTAATGAAATTACTCGATTATTTGGAGATAAATCATCTGGAAGTATGGCTTTAAAATTATCTGGTTTAGACTCATTAGATACTTATAAGGTGAGATTGAGAACATACTTTGGCGAACATTTTGACTATATAGAAGACAGTGTCGGTATTCGTGTTGTCCCTCAAAGAACAAAATTAGCATTTTCAATTGATGGTATTGCTGAGCGTGCCTATACAAACAGTAAAGTACTTATCTCTACTAGTAGTAATAATCAGTTAGGACCTAAGGCACAAATTACGATATATGATGAACTTGATAATGTATTAGCAAGTGGTTCAGAGCCGTTAGAAATAACAGTACCAGATGTCGAATTTCTTAAAATCGAGGCTAAACGTCAAGATGGACTAGGTAATACAAATGAGGAAGTGAAGAATGTATGGGTTAAGCATGCATATGAAATATCACAGGATGCACCAATATCTTCATATAATCATCAGATAGTAACACCACAGCAGAATTATTATTTTGATGAAGAAAAGTTATTCAATGAACAAGGTGACTTATTAAATCGCTTCGATGGTAAAGTGCAAGCTGTAACCTATTTATATGATAGATGGCTAGTTGCTCTAGAAGGCATAGGACTTGTATTTGTAGACCCGAATAATGAATTTGAAATACTAGGGACATATTTGTCTTATGATACTTACAAGGATATTGAAGTTATAAGAGATACAGTATGGACGTCAAATGTAAAAGGTGAATTAAAACAATTTAAAATATCTGGAAATAGTTTAGAGCTTAAAAATACTTTTTCATTAGGGGAAATCAAGCAACTGGCAAAGGATGATGATTCAATATGGATAGTGACAACATATTCACTTGAACAAGTTTTACTATCAAAGCCTACAGAATTAAATCAAATTTATGTAGGTGATGAATTGAGTGCAATGCTAATCGCTAAAGATAAATGGTTATTAACGCTTTCAGGTAAATTAATTAAAATTAGTGAAAATAATGACCTGTTCACATGGCAGCTTGATATAAAAAACACATCCCAGTTAGGCATGTTTAATAATGAATTATGGACTTATGATATCCAAAATCAGCAATGGATTTTAATAAGCATATCTTTAAGTAAGCCATTTGTAATTGCAAGGTATGACATCAAAACTCAAGGTGAGCTATTTGTTTTTAATAGTAAACTACAAAGCTCTCAAGGTGATGTTTGGTCGTGGAAATATAACCATGGTGAAATTAAAAGCTTGTTTAAATCACATAATATTCGTGGAAATACAGTCAATGTACTTTTAAAAAATGGACAAGCAATTGCAGCAAATCAAGGTTATGCCTTAACACGACAAGAGGACTTACCTCATTCTGAAATAAATGAGGTATACCCTGCACCGTATTCTGCAGATATAAAGCGCTTAAAACAAATTGGAAATCAGATATTAGGATATGATGAATCTAGTGGTGTAATTTATCGTATTGACTCAGATACCCTTATAAAGAGTGAGAGGTTATTTAAGCAAGCTGATTTAATTGATATGGATATATATCAAAATAATTTGGTTATTGCACACAGTGATAAACTAAAGTTCAAGTCTTTAAATAGCGAAATTGAAAGTGAATTAGTTGTGGCTATTGGTGAATCCATTGTATCTATTACATCAGATTTTGAATTTATTTATGTTTCAACATTAAGTGGCAGCTTATATAAAGTTAGAACGGGTTCTCTTCCTATTGATGACTTTAATGTAGAAATAACAGAATTATTAGCGGGTGGAGAAGAATTAAACAACCTTCAGTTATTATCTGATAATTTATATTTCTCTAGTGATACTGGTATAGGGAAATATAATTTAGCTACAAAACAAAGTGATTCATTATTTGATGAAAAAGTCCAATCATTTACGATACATCAAGGTGCACTTTGGTTTAGTCAAGCTAACGAATTTAAATATTCACCACTTAAAAATAATAATGCTATAAATACTGTTTATGTAGCTGAAAATGATATTAATTCAATATCAATAGATGGAGATCAAGCACTTTTAGGCCAAGGTTTATCTGGTTTCGAGCTGATTTGGTTAGATAAACAATCAATAACGCCTCATACAGGTCTAGCAAAACCAGTAATAAATCATGTATATCAACTTGGAGATCGTTTGAGCATAGAACAATCTTCACCTCATAATCTAAAATCTGTGACTTATTACATAAATGATGTGAAAGTAGCCACAGAATTAACATATCCATTTTCAACTAATGTACTTATACCTGCAGAGCTTAAAAATGGGCAGATATTTAAGTTGAAATCTGTAGCAATCGATTTAAATGGCGAAATAATAACAAGTGAAGAAAAACAATTAATTCTTCAAAGTGATGACATGCCTGTGAATAGGTTTGAAGTATCATTAGACTTTAAACAGCCAAGCTATATACCAAGTCCATTAAGGTTGGAAGCAATAATAAGCAATACAGATCAAGACGTACGTCAAGTTGAATTTTATCTAAGTGATTCAATTGATGGCCCATATAAAATGATAAGAAAACATTATGGGCCTGAATTTGTTGTTCGTAGAAACTTTGAGCTTGCAGACAGTGGTAAATACATAAAAGCACGTGCAGTTGATATTTATGGTAATTTTACTGAATCAACTCCAAAACGCATTGATAGATTAATAGACCAACAAAAGCCTATCGTAAATATTTCATTAGATTCGCCTTTGGCTGAACAAGGTAAAGTTCCAAATACTCATGATTTTAAATTACAGTTAAATTATAGCGATATTGGTAGTGGTATTGAACTGGTATTACTTAAGCGTGATGGAGCTGTTATTTGGGCTGGTTTTACTGATGGTAATATAAATATTACTGAATCTGGTCATGAGCTAGGTAAAACTTATGTTTATAGCCTAACAGCAACAGATAAAGCTAAAAATACACAAACTACTGAACTGCATGTAGAAGTTGTATCAGATGCATATCCTGAACTTGTAGATATTCAATTACCAACTGATGTAATTGAAAAAGGACATTTTACAGTTAAATTGAATATGTCGGATGATATTGATTTAGATGAAGTTGATGTTAAATGGCCAAACTATGAAAGAAGTTACGATATATCAGGCAAAAATTTTGAAAAAACAATATCAATAAAAGATATCCGTCAACAACGTTTAGATAGTGATATTACACAAAACTTAATCATTGCGATTAAAGATGATATAGGTCAAATAACAGAGCAAACCTTTAATTTACCAGTTAAAGTAGATACGAAACCTAATGCATCTGCTCTAGTATTGACAGCTCCTTATGCTGCAATATATGGCCAAGTAATCTCCGTAGATGTTGCTAATCTAAATGGTGTAGATGATGCTGGAGCTTCGCAGCTAGAAGTTAAATTAGAATTATATTTTAATGGTGTATTACAGAAAGAAAAATCTATCTGTAATACACAATATTATAGATGTAGTGATAAAGCTCGTACATCAATTGAGTTACCTCAACAATTGGTTGACGGCGATAAAGTTGAAATCAGCATTAAATTAACTGATAGGCTAGGTCAAACGACAACGACTGAAAAAACCGGTATCAGCTTGACACAAAAGCCGAATTTAATTCAGTTTGATAATTTAAATCAATCAAGTATCAATCCAAAAGAAATTCCAAGTGGTCAATTAGCCGATTTTAACGTTAATGTACTTGATATTTCAGCAAAGCCTGTCCCACTTCAAACAGTCACATTTAAATTAATCAGTAGTGATGGATTGGAAAAAATAGTTGGGAATATTGAGTCAAATGAGATTGGAAATAGCTTATTAAATTTTGATGCATGGGAACTCAAAGCCGGTAAGTATAAATTAGTAGCCAGTTTAAAAGATTACCCTTATATCAGTCCTGATGTCATATTAGTTGATATATTACCTGGCGAACCAGCAAAAATTCTTATTGATCATATACCTAGTATCGTCGTTAACGAAACGAGTCAGGTTAAGTTATCAATGACAGATCAAGCAGAAAATATAATATTTGATAGAAATGATTTATTTGTTGAATTGATGTTTGATCATAATGATTTCCATTTTGGCTTCGCAGAAAATATAACGGTTGTTAATAAGTATGACGACGCTGGTGTATTTGTAGGAGAAGTTGCCAATGTGAAATTAGATCAAGGTATTGCGATTATTAATGTATCAGTACCACAAAAATCTGGTTCATATCAGCTAAATAAGCTTGGTTCTTTCCCACAATCGTTAAAACTATTATATCAACAGCGACAAGGTCAAAATTATAGTGAAATATCAGGTATCACTATAAATTTAATCGCAGGAAAAGCTGCACAATTTGACTTAAGTATTTCTCAAATAACCAATCATGAATTTGGTAGACCAGATATACTTGAAGTTGATGAAATAGCAACAATTAACATGCAATTAACTGATAGTTTCGGTAACCAAGTCAGTAAAGTTGATATTAATGGCCAAGAAGAGGACGCAAACCTTAATGTCACATTTAATTTGACTAATAATGGGTTATTTAAAGACGCAGAGCAAAACAATACTTATGTTATGAATGCCGGCTCTTTAAGCATCCAGGTTACAGATAACTTTATAGAAGAAACACATTTGAGCTTAGAAAGTGTTCAAGAAGATGTAGCCATAAATAAAATTGCAAATATGACGCTAGATTTTGTGAAACGACTTCCTGCAATAAGTTCATCTGAAGTTCAAACAGTTGAAGATTCAATAATAACACCAATTAATTTTGGTTTTACAGAACCAGTTATTGAATCCGCTGTAAATAAAGTGTTGAGCATATTTGATATTAATGGCAATGAAGTTGATGGGCAATACACATTTATTGATAATCAAACTGTTGAATTTCTACCAAATAATGAGCTCATACTAAATACTCAATATCAATTTACAACAACAGATTCTGGATTAATTGGTTTAGCTGAAGAAGATCCTTTGTTACTTCAAACGCTTGCTTTTAATAGCGCTGATATGAAAATAGCAGCACAAACTAAACCTTACTTATTAACTGATACTCTAATGAGTTTGGACATGACTTTTGGCGAGAATATAGCCAAATCACATATTAGTTCTGGTCAAATTGTAATTAATGGCACTTCTCAACAATTCATTTTCAATCAAGGTAGTTTTACAGTACCTACAGTAACTGAACAAGAAGAGGGTAAACTTGTATCCGTAGAATTATCAGGTCATATATCGAATAGAAGCTTAATCATTGCAAATACAATTACGTTACCTTTATTAACTTTAGAAGGGGATTATGATGGTGATGGTCTTAATAATGGGCTTGAGCATACGTTATCATTAGACCCTACTAATCGTGATACGGATAACAACGGTGTAGAAGATGGTCGTGAAGATTATGATAATGACGGTTTAGATAATTTGACTGAATTGTCATTAGGTTCTGATTTAACTAATAAAGACACAGATGATGATGGCTTATCTGATGGTGATGAATATCAATGGGGAAGTGATCCAACTTTACAAGATACTGATGGAGATGGCATTAGTGATGCGATTGAAATAGCATCAGGTTCAGATCCAACCGATCTTAACAGTCGTAGTATCAAACCTGAATTTGTTACAGCACTTCAGGTGACACCAAAAGAAGTAAATTACAATATAGGTGCACAATCTGAAGATATAATGCTTTCTGTAATTGCTCAGGTTACATTAGAGGGACGAAATTATTCAGTAGATGTTTCAGATCCTGGCTATTATGATCTTATTTTTACTTCATCTGACACAAATGTAGCCGTTACGTCATACCAAGGCTTTACACCAGTTGGCGAAGGCACTTCTGAATTAAAAGTTAGTTTCGGACAATTCTTTGATACATCAAATCTAACTGTAACGGAAACAACCTCTTTAGGTGATGTTATATGGGAAAATGAAAGCGTTACTTTTGACGGACCTGTATTTGCAGATAGCGTAACAGTTATTGGTGATGTAAATGTTGAAATTGCAGGAGATTTAAATGTTGCAGGAAACTTTGATGTAAAACCTGTTTCAAATCTACGTTTGAACACCGAAAAATTATCAATTGGCAATGATTTATATATTCTTGGAGAAGAAATTAATCAGAGTGTTACTGAGTTAAACTTAGTTAATTTGAATTCTGAAAATGGTCATTTATATTTTGATGTTGAGATACCCCAAGGAGCAACTAACCTTGCAGTAAAATTGTCAGGAGGCAACGGTAATGCGGATTTACATGTCACTTCTCCTGATATGTGGGATTGTATTTCTGAAGAACCAAATAATGAGGAAGTGTGTTTCTTACATAACAACAATTGGCGTTCTACACATAATATAACTGTACTAGAATCGGCTCCTTTTTCAGAAGTCAGTTTATTGGTGACGTACGATATCGTAAATAATGATCCTAAAGCATCAACTGTAGATATTATTAGTTCTGAAGATATATATATATCAGGAGATCTTAATATGATTGGAGGAGAGATAAGCCATATTGGTCATAATATCGATATAACTGGTTCTTTAAACTTATCGGACTTTAATACAATAAAAGCTAAAAATATATTTGTTCATACAAATACAACTATTGATAGTGGTAGGTTAAATTTAGGTTTAACAGAAGAATTTGTAGTCGACTTGAATATGCTACAGGAAGGATCAATACATGCGTTGCCTGCTAATCAACAAACCAAAGAGTTATACCCTATACGTTTAAAAGTTGGACAGAAACTCACTGCTAAAGGCTCAATTTCTGTAAATGGTGCAGGGTATCCTGAAGGTGTAGGTTTTGGCTTTGTTGATGATTATTGTATTGGTGCACATGCCGCAGCAACTGTTGAATCTTGTAGTTATGGTAGTTACAAAAAGCCATTATACGCAGGGTCAGGCGGTGAAAATGGTGCTGGTGGTGGGATTGTCAATATAAAAGCAAACCGCATAGAAGTTGATAGTAATAGCTACTGGATTTCGATTGGTTCTCAGTACCCTAAATTTTCACATGGTAAAAATACCGGTGCTGGAGGAAGTGCTTTTATCGATGCCCATGAGTTCAAAGTTATTGATGCCGAAAATATAGTTATATCGCACTATTTTGGTGGCTGGGGTGGAGAAGCACATGCTGTTGAAAGTATCAGTACATCTGCAGATTATGATGAGCAAATAAAAGTAGGTAAAACGGTTAATTATTCACAATCCAATGGTAGGGTTGCAATTATTTCTGATAAATTTGATATCCAAGTGACCGGTGATGGAGGTGGTGGAGGTAGACCTGAAGATATACAAAATCCATTCAATTTAGATAACCAAATAAAAACTGTTTCACCTGAAATGGAGCAATTAAAACGGTTATCAACTTTGATTGGCATTTCAAATGAACCTGCTACAGGTACTGTTTATTTAGCGCAAAAACAAAGTGAAAACTCAATGTTCATGATAAAACCTTCCGATTCAGGTGGAGGTGAGGTTTTTGCGAGAAATGAAACGCTAAATTTAATTGAAAATAAAAATGCAGTGAAGTCCGGGGATTTTGAAAAGATGAAACCAATTAATCAGTTGATTCAACAAAATCAAGCTTCTGGTAATTGGTCTGTTTTGGATTTACTAGAACCAGACTCAACCATTGTTTTGTCGGTGGGTAGTCATCAGGTAAATGATATCAATTTAATTGCAGATGATTTATGGAATATTACTGTAAATGATGACCCTTGGGCTAATAACTTAAAAAGTTTAGGTCGAGAACTAGATGGTACACAAATACGATTGACAAATGATTCTGATGCATCTGTTGAAGCACAAATAATTTCAAATACAAAAAATAGTTTAGTTGTTAAATCAACTGAAGATTTATCGAATATGTCTTCAGGTGTTATACAAGGCTTACATTCTTTTAACAACTTAGAATTATTTTATGCAACGGTGAGCTTTGGTAAAGATATTGTCGAAGTAAATGATGGTCATTACTACCAGACTAAAATATGGGCGGGATATATAAACCCTATAACTATTAAATCAATAATAGAGTCAGGAAATATATACTCAGTCGATATTTATATTGATCAGAAATTAGTATTTGATGATATTTCTTTTAGAGCAAATTATAGTTCATTAGCAGCAAAGAGTATTCAATTTAATAATACTATGACTTTTGATAACCGTTTTGATATTTCTGCGAATAGTATTGATTTTAAACAAGATGCGCATATAAATGCTACAGTTAAATTCAATACATTTAAGAAACTAAACGTGGCAGGTGACCTTGTTATAAATAAGGCATTTATTAATAGTATTGGTCAAATTAATGTAGATGGTGATGTTACTGTAAAAGATAGGTTAAATATTGGCTACCCTGGATCTAATTTCTCTGAAATTAGCCCTAACAAATTTGAAATAAAAGGAAAATTATTAATAAATGAAGAAGCTGGTATTTACTCTATGCAAGGTGATAAAACTGTTAGAGTTGAAGGAGAGTCAGAAAATATACTTGCGGGTAGTCATGTAACTTCGGCGTTATCTACTGCTTTTGAAAGTATTAAACCGATTTCTATTGGTAACTATAAAAATCCGTTATCACCAGGGAAAAGCGCTTTATACCATAAAGGGTGTGATCAAATTAATAAATGCAACATTAATACCTCACTTAAGTTTTCGGGTGGAGGTGTATTAAATATTAAAGCCCAAATAATAGAGAATAATGGCACTATATCTGTAAGCCCTGAATCGAATTCTATATCAGAGCAAGTCATTGCCGCTGGTGCTGGTTCTATATTATTAGAGGCGGATACAATATTAGGTAATGGATCTATGTATGCGTTAGGTTTTTCTGGGACATATAATAAAGTTGATACTTTAGGTAGTTCAGGACGGATAGCATTAATAAGTGAAAATTACAATTTTACTGGTGATATTATAACAGGTAAAAACTATAAAGGTTTATTTAACACGGGCACTGTTTTTATCAAAGATAAAAACATGGGGTATGGTAGATTAGAGCTAAAAACAGATGTCAATTATGATGGTGATACAACACTAACAAATTGGATAAAGTTACCTGAAATTGGAAAGCATGTAATAACAAAAGTTGAACCATTGGAAAACCAGCATTGGAGAATTTCTGTTTCTAATGCAAATTGGCAAGATAATAAAGGGTTCAACATAAAAGGTGAGTATGTTGATTTACAAAATGGAACTAACCAGTTTTATGAAATCATAGATTTTGACGAAAATAGCGTAACAATCAGTTCAGCTGAAGATCTTAATTATTTAAATCAAGCTTCGTTTGAATTAATCGGTGTTCATATTTTTGATTCCGTTTATTTATCAGAAAATAGCAAATTAGATATAGGCAATGATAAGTTAATTATCTTAGATCGGGCTAACTCATATCTAGGCGACAATATCTTTTTGAAAGCTTTAATTGATAATCCAGAGACTCTCTCATGGCTGACAGAAAATAATGTAAGTTTGTATCAAAAAGAAATTATTATCCCAAATGATTTAGAGTTTAATTATCGTGAAACTAAAATAATATCAGCTGATAAGATCAAAGTTTTTGGCTCAATAAATTTGAGTAATTCGGCTAACTTAATCTTACATGCGAATTCAAACTTAAGAGTTGAAGGTGATTTTATACTGGGCCAATCATCTAAAGTCACAGGTGACCTTGAAGGTGCCGATATTGAAATCTTTGGAGATTTAATTTTAGAGTATGGGAGTAACTTAAGATTTAAAAATCAGGTGAATTCTTTTATTGTACATGGCGAAGTCAAATTGAATACATCTGGTGCAAAATTAGAACTTGTTTCCCATGATGTAGAGTTTAAAAACTCCTTAAACGTAGGTGCAAATTCTGATGTTGAACTTAAAATATTGGGAGATTTAACAATTGAGAAAGACTTTATTTTATCATATTCGAATGATCACTCTTTGATTCAAGTTAAAGGTGAGTGGTTAATAAAAAATAATATGGTTCTTGAACAAAGTGCTCATTTGAAAACTTTTTCCTTAGGTGGTATTAAAATAGGAAATAATTTAAATACCTATAAATATTCAAGGTTTGCATTATCAAGTCCACAATATGATCAATTAAAACAGTTATTAATTAATATCACCAATACTGTTCAAATCGATGAATATTCAACAATTACAGCGACTGCTGCGGGCTTTACTTTTAAAAACTTTCCAGGAAGTTTAAAGTATAGTTGTCATGCTGGTGTTGTGAAAAGCCGTTATAACGATAGAGATTTTAAAGATTGTCAGTATGGTTTTTATGTTAAAGCACAATTCGCTGGGCTAGCAGGAGATGCTTGGAACCTTGATTATCGTTTAGATACAGCTGGTGGCGGTGTCATTGTAATTAATGCCAAAGATATTGTACTCAATGGTGATATATCAGCTGATGGTGGAGTAAGGAATGGTGAACCAGGTGGGTCAGGTGGCTCTATTCATATCCAAAGCGATAAGTTAACAGGTTCTGGTACTATTTCAGCCAAAGGCAGAAGCGGAGGATCATATGATCCTCAAGGTGGTGGAGGGCGAATATCAATTTATACAAATGACCATACAGCATATACTGGAAACACCACAACTGCATCTACTGACTATATAAGTTACAGAAATTATGAAGCGGGAGCAGGTACAGTATATATTGCAGATGATATCGGTAAACAAGGGCATTTTAAAATAGACAATGGGATTACCAATAGCCATATGCTCCATGCTGATTCAGGTACTGTAATACGAAATGCCGGAAAAGGAGTGATAGAATGTGTGACAGATTTAAATGAGAATAAGTGGTTGATACAGCCAGAAGGATATTGTGATAGTACTATTATTTCAGGTCCATGGAATGACTCTTTTGAAAAACCTAAACATAGCCTCATCGGACGTTCAATTGATTTAGATATTGATGATGAAACAAATGAAATACTCACAATTATATCAAATACTAAAAATAGCTTAGTAGTTGAAAGTAATAAAGATTTATCTTATCTAGTTGGTAAAACTTATCAGGGAATACATCAATTTAAATCAATTGAGCTTCTTAATAGAGCAAATGTTGATTTTGGTAATAATCGTGTTGAAGTAACTGATATCGATAATTCAAAAGTGATGGATAATATTCAGCTAAAACTTGGCGCTGCAAATCCAGCTTTTAAAGCTTATTTAGATAAAACCTCTGCAATTATAACTTGGGTTGAGTAATAGTATGAAAAAGCGCTTTTTATTTATAATAAAAGTGCTTTTTATTAAATAAATCTCACTATTTTTAAATAGTTAGGGTATAATTCGCCGGATTTTGTATTTGTTTTAGGTAAAGGGAGTTGTGATGAAAGGCTTAAAAATCTTGTTTGGTGTAGTTGTTATTAGTGGTTTGCTTGCTTGTAGTCCAAAGCCAGAAAGTGTGGCAAAAGTTGGTGATAAACAAGTTACGAAAGCAGAGATAGAGTCTTATTTATCATTAAAGAAAATAAATAGTAAAAATGAAGAACAATATCAATCAGCAAAGCAATATTACTTAAAAAATTTAGCATTAATTGCAGCAATCGAAAAAGAAGGGAGTTTAGATCAACAAAAAATAGAAACTGAATTGTTTGAAATTAAAAAAGATTTAATTTTAAATCGTTACCTGATGAAGTTTTTAGATAATGCTGTCACTGATACTGCTATGAGAAATTATTACGCTGAAAATCAAGGTAAATACCAAAAAGAAAAGGCGAAAGTGTCACATATTCTTTTTAGATTGGATAATAATGCTACTGAACAGCAACGTCAGTCTAAATATAGCAAAGCTATGGAAGCCTATAGTAAATTAAAAACAGGCGCTATGTTTAATGAAATAACGTCACAATATTCTGAAGATTTAGTTTCTGCAAAAAAAGGGGGTCAATTAGGTTGGATGCAAAAAGGGGCAATCTCTCCTGTATTTTCAGATAAGGTATTTAATCAATTGCAAGCTTCAGAAATATCAGAACCATTTCTAACTGAGTTTGGTTACCATATTGTAAAATTAGAACAAAGCCCTTCGATTGTAAAACAACCTTTTGAAAAAGTAAGAGGTAATATTAAACGTATATTGCGCCAAGTTGCAAAAGATGCAGAACTAAAGCGTTTACAAACGAGCATAACTGTCATTCAGTAAATTTAAATTATTAAGAGTAAAATAAGGAAATATCAATGCGAACCATAGGATTCTTACTCTTAGTAAGCCTTGTTGCTGCGTGTAATAAAACACAAACTGACAATACAATAAATGGTAATAATGCACCAACTGAGGTTGTCGCTAAAGTAAATGGTGAACCAATTTATAAAACAGAGTTTGATTTAATCGTAAATCAAACTGTTGGGGAATTTGCAGCTTTACAACTGACTAAAAAGACAAAAGATAAAATTTTGCAAAGCTTAGTACTTAGAAAACTAATGAAAGCCGAGCAATTAAAACTGATGGAGCAGACTGAGCTTCAACATGTTGAGCTTCAAGTTGCAGCATATCGTGATGAATTACTTACAAAGCAATATATCAGAAATAACATTTCAGCAGACCCCGTTTCGAATGAAATGGTGAATGAGTATTATCATAATAACTTATCTCAGTTCGGTAAAAAGCAGATCAGACGTTTCGATATGATCAGAGCACAAATAGGACATGATGAAAAACAAGTAAAGCAAATTAATAAATTTATACAAAATATATCACCTAAAGAAGATTGGCAGGCGCTAGCTAATATACCGGAAACTAAAAAATACTCAGTTAAAATAATTCGTGGCAATAGCGCTGATAAAGGGCTACTAAAATCTTATCAATCAATAATATCTACTTTAGCAAAGAACGAGGCATCAAAAGTCCATAGTATTAATGGTGTTTTAGTGCGTTTTAAAGTAATAGACTTAATAGAGTTACCTGCAAAGCCTTTAATAGAAGTAAAAGAAGATATTCATAAACGTTTAGCACCGATACAGATTAAAAAGGCGATTAAAAATCAAGCGCGATTTTTAAAAGATAAGTCAGAGGTTAAGATCTATGCCTTTGATTAATATATTCAGAGCAATTACAAAAATATTCTTATTGATTTTCACCACTTCCTTACTAACTGCTTGTTCTAATTCAGATGAGGACAAGACGTATCAAGAAGGCATAGTGCTGAATGATCCTATTTCAGCAGTTGAATTTAACTATTTTTCAGGTGATTACAATTCTATTGAATCTTTAACTCATACTCAGCCTGATATTATGGGAATAACACCTGAATTAAATTTAGATGTTATGAAACAGCAAAGTAAAGGAGCTTATTATTTTAGGGGATACTTTTATGTTGAACAAAAAGAACAATATCGATTTGAAACACGACAAAGTGGTCTCAGTTTATTACTTATAAACAATGAAGTAATTGAAAATGAGGTGAACCTTGATATAGGTTATCACGAATTCATTTATTGGTTGATACCTGAAGATATTAATATTCAACCCCAAGTATTCATGCTCTCTGAAACAACAAGTACAATAGATTTAGCCGAACACAATTTATTTTTAGCACAAAATAATTTAAGTCAAGCTGCCGCAATCGATTTTGATCCTCAAAATATAATAAATGGACTGTCATACCATTATTATGAATTAGATGGTATTTCATTTGAGTTATTAGAAAATTTATCACCAATTGAGCAAGGAAATTTAAATCAGTTATCCCTAGTTGAAAAAAATAAACATAATGATATGGCAATGATATTTAAGGGATATTTTAATGTTGAATCAGCTGGTTTATATAGCTTTAAAGCTAATTCCAATGTTCCTTTGCGTATCTATATTGGAGAAAAAGAGTTAATAAACCAAAATCAAATAGGCTCATCTTTATATATCAATTCAATTTGGATTGAGCCTGGAATTTATCAACTTAGGGTTGAAGTACTTGGGAAATCAGAATCAGACGCTATAAATTTAGTCTGGAAAAAGCAAGAACCTAATATCGAGTCTCAATACCTAGCAATTGATGAGCTAGGCCTTACATCAGAAGAATTTACTAAAATTGAACTAATAGCTGAACCTGAAAATGAACAATGGGAACTTGGTATAAATGGTCGTTATTACTTTTCAAATCAGCCCGCAAGTATAAATGAAATTGATTTATTTATGCCAAATACGGCAATGCGTTTAAATAAATTTGAAATAGAACAAGAGCAAATTAACTATCCATACTCAGCATATTTTACAAGTCAGGTACAAATACTAGAAGAAGGCAATTATACCTTTTATTTAGAGCATGATAATTTATTAGAACTTAAAATAGCAGAGCAAACAATTTCTAATAAAGTAAGTCAAAAAACAAATATCACAAATAATTTAAATAGTTCACACTCCATCACTTACTACTTAGGCCAAGGGTATTATAAATTAGAAGTTTTCTATCATTTAACAGACGAATCTAATTTACCAAAAATTGAAATAGCGCCGACAGGAAATACACGTTCAAGTTTAAGTTCATTTAAATTCTCTTCTTCAACACAAGAAGTTGCAACAGATTTTGATGGTGATTTAGTTTCTGACGAAGAAGATGATTTTCCAGACGATCCATCGGAGTCTTCAGATATTGATGGCGATGGAATAGGAGATAATACAGATGATGATATTGATGGTGATTCAGTATTAAATGATGATGACGCATTTCCAAACGACCCTAATGAATGGTCAGATTTAGACTCTGATGGTATTGGTGACAATTCTGATACAGATAGAGATGGAGATGGTGTTTTAAATGAAGAAGATGCATTTCCAAATGATCCCAATGAGTGGTCAGATTTAGACTCTGATGGTATTGGTGACAATTCAGATGCAGATAGAGATGGTGATGGCGTTTTAAATGAAAATGATGCATTTCCAAATGATGCAACTGAATGGGCTGATTTAGATAATGATGGTATAGGTGACAACTCAGATACCGATAGAGATGGTGATGGTGTATTAAACCAAGATGATGCATTTCCAAATGATGCGACCGAATGGTCTGATTTAGACAGTGATGGCATAGGTGATAATTCAGATATTGATAGGGATGGTGACGGTGTTACAAATGAGAATGATCTCTTTCCAAATGACGCTTCTGAATGGGCAGATATAGATAACGACGGTATTGGTGACAATTCTGATCCGGATAAAGATGGCGATGGTGTTTTAAATGAAGAAGATCCGTTTCCAAGTGATCCTAGTGAGTGGTCAGATTTAGATGGTGATGGTATTGGAGATAATACCGACCCAGATAGAGATGGCGATGGTGTTTTAAATGAAGATGATGCTTTACCTAATGATAATACAGAATGGTCTGATTTAGATGGGGATGGTGTCGGTGACAATTCAGATCCAGACAGAGATGGTGATGGTGTTTTAAATGAAAATGATTTATATCCAAACGACCCAACTGATTGGGCTGATATGGACGGAGATGGTATTGGTGATAATGCCGACCCTGATAGAGATGGCGATGGGGTAATAAATGAACTTGATGATTTTCCAGATGACCCACTTAGATGGAATAATGACCCTGATGCAATAGATACAGATAATGACGGTTACCCTGATGATGTCGATGCATTTCCAAATGACCCGACAGAGTGGATTGATACTGATGGTGATGGTATAGGCAATAATTCAGATCCGGATTTAGATAATGATGGCTTTGCTAACGAAGATGATGCATTTCCTAATAATCCGAATGAATGGAGAGATACCGATGGGGATGGCTTAGGTGATAATTCAGATCCAGATTTAGATGGTGACGGTGTAGATAATGAGACTGATTTATTTCCAAATGATGGCACCGAATGGGCTGATTTAGATGGTGATGGCATAGGTGATAACTCAGATCCAGATAAAGATGGCGATGGCGTAAACAATGATGAAGATGCTTTTGAGAATAACCCATCAGAATGGGCTGATTTAGATGGTGACGGCATTGGTAATAATTCGGATCCAGATAAAGATGGCGATGGGGTTTTAAATGTAAATGATCTATTCCCAGAAAATAAAAATGAATGGGCAGATTTAGATGGTGACGGCATTGGTAATAATTCGGATCCAGATAAAGATGGTGATGGTCATGGCAATGAACAAGATGCATTTCCTAACGATGCTAGTGAATGGTCAGATATTGATAATGATGGCATTGGAGATAATGCAGATGTAGACCGCGACGGTGATGGTGTTGTTAATGAACAAGATTTGTTTCCTAATGATGGCAGTGAATGGTCTGATTTAGACCGCGATGGTATCGGGGATAATTCCGATCCAGATAAAGATGGTGATGGTGTTATTAATGAAGAAGATGCATTTCCTGATAACCCCAATGAATGGGCTGATTTAGATAAAGATGGTATTGGAGATAATTCAGATCCTGATAAAGATGGAGATGGTTATGATAATGATAAGGATGCGTTTCCCGATGATCCAACGCGTTGGCATGTACAATTAGAGATTGATTTAAAACTTACAGGTGAAGAAGGTGTCATACACTTAAATTGGCAGCACGAACAAAACACATTTTTACACGGCTTTAATGTTTGGCGCGCAGAAAAAAATATGGCATTAGTTAATATTGCAGCATTAGATAAATCTATAACTCAATATTTAGATACTGATGTAACAAACAATCAGCAATATCAATATCAAATTGAAGCACGTGCAGAAAATAGTCTTTTAGGTAAAAGTAATACACCACAAATTTACACAGCATTTAATAGTATTAAAGTCGAAAACTTAAACATAGAAATGGCTGAAACAGGAGTGTTGCTAAGATGGGACGCTATAAGCGAATTAAACGTCATTATCGAAAAACGACAAGGTATTGAGACATGGGTTCCGATACACATGTCTGATTCAGTGAATAGTTTTTTAGATACAAACGTTGAAAATGGCCAAACATACCAATATAGAGCTAAAACTCGCCAAAATTTTGTTGACCCTGCTTCCGGTAATGAATTTTATATAGATGGTCCACTAAGTAATACGCTAACACAACAAGTACAGTTTGCTTTAAATGTCGAATTCAGCAATGTCAATAATGTCCAAGAGAATACATATATATGGTATACACGCACTAGTAAAAATGAGCAAATAGTGAGCATTAAAGGTAATATTTTAAATGCATTAGGTTCTACTGAACTGACTATAACATCAGCTGATTTAAAGCAGGAATATACAATTTCAAATAATGAATTTACGTTATTTGTACCTGTTGATAGTGATCACCTTATGTGGCAACTAACAGCTCAAAGCCAATCACAGCAAACTTTAAAAAATCCGGTTTATTTAGAATTTAAACAAGATAATGAAGCCCCAGAATTGACAATCGATCAGTCCGATATGTCCACTGAACTCAATAAAGTGACTATTACAGGTGTTATTAAAGATGAAATTGGCATCGAGCAATTTTATATGTCGTCAGATCGATATCCAAAGAGTCAGTTTGCATTTATAACAGACAATAGCGGACAGTTTAGTGGAGAAATACCACTGGTTTTTGATGATAACTTAATAACTGTGACTGCAATTGACAAATTAGGAAACCAAATAAACAAACAATTATTAATTCAAAGACTGTCTCCTAATAAGCCCGTTATTGAAATAACAAGTCATGTAAATAACCAAGTTGTGAATACTAAAAATGTTTATATAACTGCAGTTATCAATACAAATAAGCCAATAGAGTCATTGGCTGCATATTTAAATAATAGCTCACAAGGTGATATTACCTGGATGTCTGATAATCAGTATAGTGTTAGCTTTAATCAACTTGAACTTGAATTGGGTGATAATCTGATAGAAGTAAACGTGAGCTCGAAATTTGGTAATGATCATAAAGCGATTAAATTAAATTACCAGGAATTATCGAATACGAGTAAACCCGAAATACAAATTTCTTCACCGGTAAATAACAGTCAAATTAAGCAAAGTGAATTCGAAATTAAGGGTTATATATTATCGGAAGATGAAGTTGATTTAACAGTTACAAACCAAGCTTATACTGATGTTACTTTGAATGTTTATCCGGATGTCACAGGTAGATATATATTTAGTTATTCTGCAAAACATAGTGAAGGACCTTGGACATTAACCGTAACAAATAATGCAGGTAGTTCAGAATTAACACTGAACTATACATTAGATCAAACTCCGCCTGTTATTCAACTACAAACACCTTTAGTAGAGTCTCCAAGTATTAATCAGATATTACAAGTGCCATTTACTATTTTTGGAGTGGTGATAGATGACGAAGCTGTCACTTTTACTATCAATGATGAGGTTGTAAATTTATTACCTACAGGCATATCAAATCAATACAGTTTTGATTTAGATATAAATTTACCACATAACGAAGAACGGCTTCTTGAATTAAAAGCAACTGATTTTGCAGGTAATTCGACAGTAAAATCTTATATTGTTAATAATCAAGCAAGTACATCTATCGATATTATAGCGCCAGCTAAAAATAAACAGTTTTTAATTGAAGAGAATACGTTTGATTTACAAATTGTAGCTCAACTCAATAATGCATCAGTTGATTCAGAACTATATATTAAAATCGATGATCAACCTGAGCAAAAAATTACAGCAATTAACACCCTAATTAATACAAGTATTCCCTTATCTAGTGAAACACTATCAAAAGGACCAGAGCATATCGCTCGCATAAAAGCATATGATATTAATGGTCAACTACAAGGTGAATCACAGGTCAATTTTGAAATTAATAAACTAGCTGATGTGCCATTAACGGTAGTACAAACTCAACCTAAAAGTCTAGAGTCTCAAATAGAAACAAACGCGTTCATAGCATTTTATTTTAATAAAACAGTAGATAAATCTCTTATAAATATAGAAGTAACAGAAACAGTTCATGGACAATCATATATTGATGAAACAGAACCTGGCACTAACTTGCTAGAACCCAAAGGTGCAAAATTACAAGAGGTTAATAAAAATAACGAGCTTGTTAGCGGTAGTCTAGCCAGTTTACCAGGAGATCATAGTTATGCATTTTATCCAGATAATGGTTTTGCTTATGGCGCAACAATTAAAGTTAAAATTAGTGTAAGTGATAAAGAAATGAGCCGATTTAGCTTTAATGTAAAACCGTTACCAACTTTACTTGATGGTAATGTAAAAGACAGTTTTGGTGCGAGCGTGTCTGATATTAAAGTGCGTTTAAATGAACTCAATCGCCAAGATATTACTGACTCTGATGGTACATTTTCTTTTGGTTATATTGATACTGGTCACGAAAATATTCAGTCAGGAGATTATACATTAGAGATAAACCCAAATAGAGAAAACCCTAATTTTGGAAACTATATACGCTACATAAATATAGCTCAAGGTAAGCGCAATCGTCTTGGTGTTTACTCATTACCCGTGATCAATAAAACAGTGCCATTTAGCCAAGTGAAATCTGGGCAAGGTAATACCACATTAGCTAATGGAGATTTAAAAATTGATTTTTCATCAGCGAATATCAATACATCACAAGGGCAAAATACTGCAAACGTACAGTTTAGTTTATTAGAAACTAGCACAATTGGTATGCAAATGTCGGCAAATACACCCGCGTTGTGGGTGTTTGCAGGACAACCACAAGGAATACAGATAACAGGCGACACACCATTAACTATCACAGCCGCTAGTTTTTATGGTAGTTATCAATATTTACCTGACGATGGTGATTATTTGGTACTGATTGGCAGGAAATCAAATACTGACATGTTAGATGCTGTTGGTGTTGGTATAAGAGAAGGCGTAAATGTACGCTCCATAGGTCCTGTTCACTTGAGTAATTTAGATTACATTGGTTTTGCTCGGGTTCATAGTGAAAAACAGCTCGTATTACAAGATTATGTGCAAGGAAAAATTGGCTTAGTGCAACTTAAAGCAATGTTGCAAACTAGCGTCAATCCATAGGAAGTGATTGTAATGAGAAAATTAATATCAATAATAATAATATTCATAGTACTGATAACCGCTAGTTTTACTAGTTGGTTTGCACAGGGATGGGGTTGGTTAGATGTACACAGAGTAAGGTTTGGTCATGTACTTGCTCGTGGCTTAGATATTAAAGACGGTAATGTATCTTATGTAGAATATGGCGCAGATGGAAAAATTGTACCTGGTTGGTCAACAGTTCATAAACAAGGGTTTTATATATTATCTGGTCAACATATCAATGCGACATTTGATGCGTTAGATGCTTTTAAAAATGAGTACAATAAAGTACGCATATTAAGTATTGAGCAATATAACAGTGAAGAGTTCAAAACAGTAGGTGGATTAGATTTACCTAAAGTAACACTACCCAATTATTACAAAAGTGTCGTGATTAAACCAACAGAATCAGTTATTCACCCAACTGATGGTCATATATTGTTATTATCTCGTTTTGATTTAACTAATATGTCAAGTGTGTCATCAAGTGTTAAAGCTGTATTGTTTGATCCTACAGGCAAACAAATCTATGCATCTGATAAAAATATCGCTTTTAAATCAGGGTTTTATGATGGTGATGAAGACGAAATCAATAATGGTATTCCACCAATATTAAAAACATTAAGAGATAAAAAGCCTTATGCACCATTCGAGGGGGCTAAAATTGAAGTGTATGCTTATCAAGGCTACCCAGATTACAGTGGTGAAGACGGCAGTTATAAAGTGCAATTTGGTTTAGTGCCTTGTCCTGGATTTTACTTTGAATATACCACACCAGCATGGATGACCTATGAATACATTGCCTTTACACCAAGTGGTGTAAAGCCGCTATTAGATGTATCTAAAATTCCAGGATACGATACTTGTATTGGCTATGATGCCTACATGGGACAGACTGATTTAGTCGGGCTTATGGCGCATGTTGAAGTAATAGGTATTATCGCTGCGATTGCAATGCCAGTGATGCAAGGTAGTAACTTTTATGTTGATACGGGTGTAATTTCTGGTGTTGCTTCATTACAAAGTAACGGTGTTACCGTAGAAGAAGGACCTACAAAATATGTATACACTCAGCCTGATTTAGATCCTGTTGCCAATCCAAGATATGATTTTGATGGCGATTTTAAATATGATTTAGCAGTGCTGGGAGATATTGAAAACGAATTATTTGTTTGTAAAAAAGACTCTAAAGCTGCTGAATATCAAGGTGTATATTTAAGTTCAGAACATAGTCAAGGCGTCGCAATTAACTGTGAAGATTCTGAGCCAGAAGCAACCCAACCAGATTTATATCGATTAGCAGACAAAATGCCTGATTTTACAGATCAGGGACTACTTGAGACCATTTCAACTGATGATTTACAAGACACTGATATTCTAATTTTTAGAGAATCAACAGGCATGTTGATCACTGAACGTAAAGGTATCAATGAAAATGAGCTAGTGGAAAGTCGTAGTTATTACGAAGCTATAGGTCGTGGATTTATATATCAAATGATGATCCGAGGTCCTGCTGCTACGGCCCAAAGCTACCATCCCAAAAACTGGGGTGAAGATGGTTTTAATCGTTTTCAATCTAATGCCAATATGAATCCAGCGCTCCATAACAGAGAGTCAGATCACTTAAAGCAAGGCGAAGTGCTAAGAACAGTACTCATTAACCGTAAAACAGGATATATAGGTTCAAATAGGAATTTGTATAAGAACCAATACCTTGGTGGCTTAGTACTAGATAACTTAAATAGAGTCAGTATGCAGGCGCCTAATTTAAAAATAAAGGCAGAGCGCTATTATAAGGTTAATGAAGGGCCTAGTGCATCTAATGAACAACAAAAGCATATAATAGGTTACGAAGGTTCTGCAATGAATAGTGATCAAATGATCACGATAACGACCCAATGGTATGAGCATGATGGTACACCTTTACCTGATGGACTTGCTGACTTTGGTTATACAGGTCGGTTGGCAAAAATAGATGGATCAGGCTCTCTAAGCTCTGGCGGGGTGATGGAACATTTTGATATAAAACCCGGCACACATATAGTACAAATAAAACTACCTGATGATGCTACGCCAGCAGATCATTATTATATACAAGTAAGCGGCGAACCTAAGCGCGCGAATCCATCATTTGCTGATGGCGGTGCAAGCGATAGTGGGCCATTACAATACCGCCCAAAACATTATGTACCCTTTAAAGTGCCTGTTTTAGATCAGTTAGCCACACTAGAGCAAACTTACCTATATAAAAAATTAAAAGAAGAGGGGCAGACAGACAACCTAGAAAAACCAGAGCCAATATATCGTTGGGTCTATCGCCCTGAATTGCAATTTAGTACCTATGACTTAGAAGTAAATAGTATTCTAAGAGAGCAGCAAGATGGACAAACTTCTGAAATTTATCAAAAAGAAGTACCAATGATAGCGGCGGGTGACAGCTTAGTTAAATTTATGTACGACCTAATAGAAAGTAATCATGACGCATTAGAATTCTTAGGCGAAGGCCAAGAACTCGTATTTTCACTCGGGGCCAACGAAATCAAAGCTAAAATGGGTCCGGGAAACCAACTGATATTCACTAATTTAGAGCATATAGCCGCATTAGACGTTGAAGACTTTGTAACACTTAGCTTATATAACAATAACGATCCGACAAATGTATTGTGGGAGTATGCGTTTGAGGCAGTAGCAGTCGATACCCGGTGGGCGGGCTACGACAATATTGGTGAAGATGGCACAATATATGTTTCAGCAGATGATCCTGTTGTGCCAGTACAAGCTATTATTTTAGGCTATGCCAATAGAGAAAATCCTGCTCCACTTAGGCTAAAATGGAAACCCAATGGTGCCGCAACTGTTGAAGATGAAGATTTAAGTTACCAAAGACAAGGTGTTTTTCCTGCAGATATTCAAATGAATACACAAGCTGGTGCACGTGCTGAGCCTTACGCATATCTAGATGCTGACAATGTCGTAAAACTAGGTGCAATAGAGGTCATACCGGGTAAACCAACCCATATCAATATCACCAAAAATGAAGGTGAAGTATTTATTGAAGGGCATAAAGGTAAAGAAATAGAAGTGTACATTGAAGATGCCCATGGTAATGCGGTAGCTGATGGTACATCTGTAAGTTTTGCAATAAATGGTGCAGCTAAACTTGAAATGGCAGATGACGGTACAATAAACGGTAAAGCAAAAGCGTTTATTGTAGGCGGTAGTATGCCTGAATCAGACAATACTCTTTTGGTCAGTGCAGGAGATGCCACTAGACAGTTAACTTTTCCAGTATCCCCACTTACAGTGACAATTGAGGATTACCCAACTCAAATGGAGCCAAGAAGTAGTTACCCTGTCACGGTAAAAGTCACTGAGCCCGGTGGCCCAGCGGTTTCGGGTATGCAAGTAGTTATGCATGCCAGCGCTGGTAAGTTTAAACATGGCAGTCGCAATACTAATGCTAATGGTGAGTTAACGCTTGAACTTTATAGCGGATTTCATTCGCTAGACAATATAGAAATTACCGCACGGGTAGGGTTAGTTGAGGGGGATTTAGCCGTAACCAAAGTAGCGCCAACCATAGATAACTATGCTGATACCAGTGGCACTATGCTCGTAGGTGATGAAACCAGTAACGGCTATTATGAATATGATCGTTTTGATGGCGCAAGCTTAGGTTTAGCATATAAAACAGAAGCTAATATCATGCTACATGGTTCAGCTGGTCATACAGAATCATTAAAATTAGGCAGTCTTGCCGAACCCAATATTCAACCAATAGCAGCGTATATTTTTAATGATAATTATGAAGATAAAGCTGTTGATTTTAATCAACAACATCATAGTGTAAATAACCATATTACGCTCGTCGCGGATAACCCAACTGGTACAGGCAATAGCTACCAATTTAATAAACAGGCGATTTTAAATCCTGCTAATGTATGGGAATCAAGTCGGGTTACTGTGGCACAAAGTGAGCAGTTTAAACCGAAAAATAGTGTTGGTTTTCGTTTAGATATAAAACCCTCAGAGTATGGGGGCTCAATATTTGATTTTGAAGGCGGTGTTCAAAACCTAACCTTAGAAAACGATGGCCGTTTAACGTACAGTTTATTTACTAAAAATGGTAAAGCGACTGTAAGCAGTGACGCACCAATTTCCCTTGAAAATTGGCATACAGTGGCGGGTAAGTACCACGATGGCAAACTGGTACTCGAAGTAAATGGGCATTTAAACTCACAGGATGCAACAGGTGAATTAGTCTACTCAGTAACGCAACGCGGTTTAACCATAGGCGAAAACTTTAGTGGTAAGTTAAGCAGCTTTAAAACCTATGATTATGATGCCCAGCCACTCGTAACATTTGAAGACGGCACCACAGAAAAAGATTATACCTTTGCTGCGGACGAAACCCTTGCAGCCGTTAAAGTGATTAGTACAGGTCAACTAAATCAAAATGGCGAGCAAGCCAGCACGATTAGAGTTGGCTTACAAACACAGTCACAAAATAATTTTATCGGAGTAATAAGCAAGCAGTTTTATGGGCAATTTGCTTCGTTTTATACTGAAACAGAGCAGCCACCGGGTTACCCACCCGTTGCAATGAATTATTATAAAAATTATACACCTTTCCCACTTATGGGGGTTGCCCACGCTGGCTTTTTTGATTGGAGCTTTGATGATGTTTGGGACAATCTTAAAACGGCTGCCAATGTTTTATTACCTTTTGAAGATATAAAAACATTTTACGAACAAGTAAATTATTTAATTGATGACGATAAACGCTTTGACCCAATGGAGCTAACTATCAGTGGCATTGGCGTGCTCACTATTGTGCCAATATTAAAGCCACTCATTCCGGTAAAAAATGCATTAAAAGCTTTCTTTAGGCCATTAAAATCATCAAACCCTAAATTCATAAAAGCTATTGGTCGGGTATTGGGTCGCGTTGGCGATGATGTATTACAAGGTAAATATGATACCGCCTTTAACTTGGGGCTGTTTATGATGTTAGTGGGAGAAATGCTAGCAGACGAAGAAGCCAGAGCAGGCTTAATGGCTATCGTAAAGTCAATACAAAGCGACGACGACTTTTTTGCTTGGTTAGATTATTTAAGTTTGCCTGCAGATGGCTGGGAAGGTGATGGCGATCCGCCAGAGGTTGGGTTAACTGCTCAGGTTGATTATCAACAAGATAACTACTTCTCGCCACTGAATGCTGTAATGGGGGTTGCTTATGCAAACAAGCCTAAAAAAGGCGCACTAAACAAAAAAGTAGATGGCAATGAATTCGCGAAAGACGTTAATGACATTACAAAGCAGTTCAAGAATGAACTACAAAAAGACCCTCAAATATTGAGTAAATTAGCGAAAGCATTAGGTAGTAGAAAAGGTGAATTACCCACAGCAGCTTTTAGAAGGATTTTATTTAACAAAACAGCATTAAAATCGGGGGTGGGTGTTATTACATATAGTGGTGCTAGGTATTTAAGGCACTTAATTAGTAATAAAATAAGAAGCCAAAGAGTTTCTGGTTTAACTCTCACTGCGGTAATAGCCTATCTTGAAAGTAGAATGTCGCCTGTTTGTTCGGATATTCCTGGTTGCCAATCGTTGGACTATAACGAGATACCTGACAGAATAAGGTCTCTTTATTCCACGGCGCTTTCTGGCTTTTCCACCGGTGAAAACCCTTATTTTAACCGTTGGGGCAATGGCTCTACTTTTGAGCTTATGATGATAGCCGTTAAACAGGTAGATTTTGAATTAGGTAAAGGCGGTAAAATTAGGTGGGTTAATAAAACCGAAAATATCAGGTTACATACTTTAAATAATAGCAAAACAGCTTTGATAGATATGGGAACTATGCGTCGAGACCCTGATATTATTGTTGAAAGTTGTGATGCTTCTGAACCTCCAGTATGGGTAGAGCTAAAATCTTTTGCTTCACCCTATTTACCTGTGGCATTTCGCCCCTGGTATTATGATAAACATAAAGATAACATTAAAGGTTCTAGCAATTTTATGAAGGAATTCTTTTTAGATAGAGTTGCAAGCACCCATAATTTGTTACCTAGATTTACCCTTTATAAGGGTGGCAATGTTAAATTAGCCACCAAAGCCGAATGGTGGATGCAGGTATTTAAAACCAAACAAAATAAAAAGAATACCGGAAAATTGGAGCAAAGCTATACCAAAGCCGACAATGCAAAATTATTCGATGCCATGAGTGTGCCGCCTAAAGGAAGTGTGATGTTAGGCTCTTTGGGTTATACCTCTGTTAGCGAAAATCAAAAGTTTGTTAAGCGATTAAAAAAGGGCCGGGTAATTATGCCGTTTAATATTCAAAACTGGATATTAAGCCCGCAAGTTAAAGATATGTTATTAAGTGAATTTAAAGACGTTTTGGTTGACTTTTATGATGGCCAGACTGCAAGTGATTTTGAGTGGGACCCCCAATGTTAAAAGATATAATAAATCAATTAGATAAAATGGCCTGGCAGGTTGATAATCAAAGCTGGCTGGCGGCCAGAGAATTAGAGTGGCTTGAGGTTGAACCTAAGCTATTAAAAGGCCTAGAATATAAAAAGAAGGATGTTGATAAACTAAAAAAATACTTTATGTATGGTGAAAATTTAGCTGAATTAGGGTTGAGCTTTCACCCGTTAATCGAAGTGCTCTATTTACACCCGGATCAGAGTGATGAAAATCTCAAAAATATAATAGATAGTTTTGATGAAAATGATTATCTTGCATTTAAATCTAGTTTTTATATGTACAGTGATAATACCGGTTCGATAAGAGAATTATACCCAGTTAGAGTTTTTTCTGAAAAGCCTTTTGGTGAAGAGGGGATCTTAAATGGTAAGGAACAGTTTTATGTGCAATATTTTACCCCTGATTTAACTGTCGACGGTAAAACCGAAGTTGAACTTAAAAAAATAAAGAAAAAGGCACAGAGTTTTTTCGATGGTTTTTGTACAAACATGTATAATTTTTTACTTTCAGAATCTGAATATAGAGCAGACAAGTACAGTTTTTCGCAATTTCAAATAGAAACCTGGTTACAAGCAGCACCTATGGCCGATTATGGTAAAAAACGCGCGATTATTTTGAATGGTTTTTTGCATCAACTTTATTACTGGCGTGAACTTAACCCGGCAATTGAAAACCAACCTGAACGACTAGCTTTTGTTACAAAAATGACCGAAATTCTAGGCTGCGATAAAGATTTGCCTGAACCTCTTTTAAAAAGATGGCAAATGATAAAGACCGAACAGGGCAGGTATCACCCAATAGTTGTTGAAGAGTTTATTAATGAACGCCCGCCTGAACTTTGGCAGAAATTTAACTTAAAAGGAATTTAAATAAAATGGATGTTGAACAACAAGAAATCCAGCTAGACGAGTTTTATGAACTAGAAATTACCAAGCGGTTTAGCTACGTACATAAAGTTCTGACAGAGCAGGTGGCTAAGCCTATTAATATTCCAAAAGACTTTAGTTTGGAAACCTTAAAGCCTTTGTATCTGACAGCTAACCCTGACGAAATTGATTATTTTGATGATGATGTTTTTGCACATTCATATGAAAACCCAGGCCTGAACGAAATTTTGACTTTGTTATTGCCTGGTCAAAAAGCAAAATTCCAAATGGATTGGCTAGAAGGCTCTGAAGATAAAAGTCAGGTCTACTTAGAAATTTGGCAAGAAATGGTCGCTATGGCGGATTTAGGTATTGTCGATGGTTCACTTAAAGCACATTATGATGAAGAAGATGATGTAGTCATAAGTTTTGTATACAAAAACAAAGATGTTGAGTATTCATATCAAGCAGATAATGAACATTTAGATCATGAAGTTTTCGAAGACTTTAATGATTTTGCGAGTAGGTTTAATTTAGCTAGCTATTTTATTACTGATTTAGTTGACGAATATTTTGTGGCCGCGTATCTCGTTCCAGAAAAATCAAAAGAACAACTCGAAAAATATTCGCCTTTCCCAGGTTATTAAAAATAAAGGAAAGAAAAAAGGAAAGAGAAAGAAAAAAAGAAAGGGAAAAAGAAAGGGACAGGCATAAAATTTGGCCATCTAGATATATTGAACTATGATTAAATAGCATTCAATTTGTTTGGTTGGCTAACATGACGAGAGCAAGGCGTAACTTAATAGATTTAACTTCCAGCAGTTATTATCATGTTATTTCCAGATGCATACGTCGTTCGTATTTATGCGGTGATGATAGTTATTCGGGAAAAAACTTCGATCATAGACGTATTTGGATACAGGATCGTATCAAGCACCTTTCAACAGTATTTTCAATTAAAATAGCAGCTTATGCTATCATGAGTAATCATTATCACCTTGTTCTGAAAGTAAATAAGCAAGCAGCTAATTGCTGGGATGATGATGAAGTTATTAAGCGTTGGTACCAACTTTATAATGGTAACGTGTTGGTTGATCGCTATTTAGCAGGAGAAAAGCTAGATACAGCTTGTATATATCGCATTAAATTGTTTGTTCAAAAGTGGCGGGAGCGACTTTATGATATAAGTTGGTTTATGAAAAACTTGAATGAATTCATTGCAAGAGCTGCAAATAAAGAAGATAACTGTACAGGTAAATTTTGGGAAGGGCGTTTTAAGTCACAAGCACTACTAGATGAAACAGCCATACTGAGTTGCATGATATATGTTGATTTGAACCCTATTAGGGCAAAAATGGCTAACTCTCTGACCGATAGCGATTTTACATCGATTCAAGAACGGATAAAACAATTCGCGTCCTTTAAAAAACAAGAAAAAAAATCGCATAAAAACAATGAAATTTCAGTTCCTAAACAACCGCTAAAATTATTACCCTTTGGATCCTGTCAGGATGTAGGTACAATTCCATTCACACTCTACGATTATTTAGAGCTTGCAGATTATAGTGGAAGATTACTCCACCCTAAAAAACGCGGTTCAATATCAGAGAGTGAACCTAAAATATTAACAGTGATGCGTATTGAACAAGATAGCTGGTTAAATACGATTTTGTTTTTCAGGCGGCAATATGCTAATTTTTCGGGTTCAAGATCATCATTGTTGAAATGTGCGCATGAGCATCAGGGTAAGTGGTATTGTAGTGGTACAGTAGTTTTGGCCACCTAATAAGAAATGTTATGATTATTTCATAACCAATTTAGGTGACATATGACAAAGAAAAACCGTGTAACATATTCTGCAGCGATCAAACTTGAAACAGCTCAGTTAGTAATTGACCAAGGCTACACTCAAGAAGAAGCAGCAAAAGCTATGAATGTGGGTAAATCAACTGTGAGTAAATGGGTTGCCCAGTTAAAGGTTGAGCGAAGCGGAAAATCACCTTCAGCATCACCTATGACGCCTGAAAAAATTGAAATTCGAGAACTGAAAAAGCGTATACAGCGAATTGAATTAGAAAAGGATATATTAAAAAAGGCTACAGCTCTATTGATGTCGGACTCTCTGAACAATTCTCGATAATCGAGAAACTCAATAAGAGCAATAGTCACCCAGTTAAAACATTATGTGATGTATTTGGCGTACATCGCAGTAGTTATAAATATTGGGTTAACAGAGATAAATCAGTATCAACTGATGATTTAAGGTTATCTATTGAAATCAAAGCAATACATAAAGAAAGTAATGGCTCTGCGGGTGCCAGAACTATCTCTGATATTGCATCTTATCGTGGTTTTAATTTAAGTCGGTATCGAGCGGCTAAATTTATGAAAAAATTAGGACTGGTTAGCTCTCAACCGCCAAATCATAAGTACAAAAAAGCAAAGAAAGAGCATATTTCAATACCCAATTTATTAAACAGACAGTTTGATGTAATTGAACCCAATCAGTATTGGTGTGGTGATGTGACCTATGTTTGGATTGGTCACAGGTGGGCATATTTAGCCGTTGTAATTGATTTATTTGCAAGGAAGCCAATTGGTTGGGCTATCTCCTTGTCTCCAGATAGTGAATTAACAATAGCCGCTTTAGATATGGCTTATGAAAGCAGAGGAAAACCTAAAGGTATCATGTTTCACTCAGATCAAGGCTGTCATTACACAAGCTTAAAGTATCGTCAGAGGCTATGGAAATATCAAATAAAGCAAAGTATGAGTCGACGAGGAAATTGTTGGGATAATGCGCCAATGGAAAGGTTTTTTAGGAGCTTTAAAACTGAATGGATGCCGAAAAAGGGTTACATCGATTTTAAAGAAGCCAAAGGTGCAATTACTGATTACGTAATAGGTTATTACAGCGAGATCAGGCCTCATCACTATAATGCAGGCTTAAGTCCAAATGAATCAGAGCGAAGGTTCTGGTTAAATTCTAAAACTGTGGCCAAATTTAGTTGACCACTACATATAAAGGCGTAGGTTAGTAATTAATAATACCAAAAGATATTCCCCTCTTTTTGATTAAAGGTGAGTTTTGTTGGCAAAAATTCAGTTATAGTAATCTTTTGACTGAAATTAGCATGATATTAAGAAATAACTTCCTTAGTTTTCACTCCTAATTGGTATTTATGATCAAAATTTTTGTGTCTAATCATTTTTTAGGACGGCTAAATTTTATGTCTGTCCTTTTAATTCTTCCTTTTAATTCTTTGCATTCTAGATACAAAATGTTTATTTTTAAACAAAGCAGAATTAAAAATTTTAGTTCTTAGTTACGTTTGGCATCCTAATACCATAAAGATAACAAGGTATTGCCAAGTGTTAAATCATAGATGATTATTGCGTTTAAACGCGCTCAGCCAAGATTTTTTCAGCCTGTAAAAACCAACTAATTGTTTGAGCTAGATACTCCTTGCCATATAATTTAACAAATTGCTGAGTGTAATAATCTTTTTCGTCTTTTAAAGCTAAGATACGTTCACAGATGTACTCAGTGGTTAAATCCAAACCACATTCTACAGTAATACAATGCTGCCATTGCTCATAATTCGTAGGAAAAATTGATGTCTTCATTTTTTGTAAACCCCTTTATACACACATCTTAAATTTAATGAACCTGCCTATAGATCATAATAAATATCATTTACAACCTGATTTGATATAATATAACATATCATTAATTACAATTGATAGAGATATAAATTTGAAAGTCACAAAAGTAGTGATAGTGGGAGCCGGTCCGGCAGGTTTGGGGTGTGCCGTGCTACTCAAACAAATGGGAATTGAAGTAAATGATATGCTGATTTTAGAGGCTAAAACTATTGGTAGCAGCTTTAAAGCTTGGCCTAAAGAAATGTGCATGATCACTCCTTCTTTCCCAAGTAATGGTTACCATCAAACTGATCTCAATGCGATCACGCCAGACACTTCACCTGCTTTTACTTTAGGAAAAGAGCACCCAAATGGAGAAGAATATGCGCAATACCTGCAAAGCGTGGTTAATCACTACAAAATTGAAGTGACAGAAAATTCAAAAATTATAAAAGTTACACCTCATACAAATGACAGTTTCATCTTAAAGACTGAATCAGGGGAAGCTATACATACTGAATATTTAATTTGGGCAGGCGGTGAAATATCTTCACCGAAAGAAAACTCCTTTATCGGTAGTGAGCTATGCCTTCATAACAGCCAAGTTGGCACTTGGGATAATTGCAAAGCAGAACATTATACTGTAATAGGCTGCTATGAAAGCGGTGTAGATGCTGCATATAACCTGGCCATACGTAATAAAAACGTCACCTTGATTGATTCAAGTCAAGATCAGCTAAACACCTATGATCCAAGCCGAGTTTTGTGTCCTTATACAGCAGAAAGATTATCTTCTATGGCAAGTATGGACTTAGTTGAATTAGTTCAAAATTTTAAAGTGCGAGAAGTACGCCATAAAGAAGAACACTACGAAATTATTTCGAATGCAGGAGATATCTTAACTAGCCTTGGTCAACCAATTAACTGCACTGGCTTTAATACTCACTTAGGGCCAGTCACCGAACTATTTGACAAAGGGGCTGATGGCTATCCTATTGTCAATAAATTTGATGAATCGACACTTTATCGCAATTTATTTTTATCTGGCCCTCGACTATTACATAACAATATTTTGCTGTGTTTTATTTATAAATTTCGCGGCCGTTTCGCAACACCTTGCAGCATTATAGGTACTGAGCTTGAGTTAGATACTTCAATATTAAAGCACTACCAACAAGCAGGTATGTTATTAAGTGACTTAGCATGCTGTGAAACACAGCAGTGCTACTGCTAATAATTAGGGATGATTAATGTTAAACAAAAAGTTTTTGATGGCACTCAATTTATTTAACCACTCAGCCTTTCTCTTGATCTTTGCGATTATAACTGGCGCTTTACTCGGTGTTGCTTCCCCTGATTGGGGAAATAAAGTAAGCAGTTATATTGACCCAACTATTTTACTCTTAATTTTTTTATTGCTTTTTGAAGTACCATTAAAAGGCATATTTAAAGGTGCAACAAACATACGCTTTATCGCAATAGCTTGGATAGTAAATTTTTTGGTCATACCTGTAATAGGTTTTACTATTTCATCTTTATTTTTATCTGGCGAAGCACTATTTTACACAGGATTAGTTATTTACTTCATGGCACCATGTACCGACTGGTATCTAGGTTTTACACGTTTAGCCAAAGGCAATGTTGAGTTAGGAGCTGCTTTATTACCAATCAATATGATAACTCAGTTGATATTATTTCCGGTATATTTACTCATATTTGACACTATGGCGACAAGTAAAGTTGATTTAAATGTTTTATTTGAATGGTTTTTGCAGCCGTTAATTGCAGCAGCTATTTTACGAATTTTTTGTGGCCAATTTATAAATAAATTATTGCATCTATGCGATGTTGCAATACCTTTAGTATTAGCTGTATTAGTGTGCTTAATTTTTATGTCAAACATCAACCCGTTACTAGCCCACTTATCAGTTGTCCCTTTATTGTTACTAGCTATTTTTAGCTTTTTTACAATTACTTATGCCTTAGGGGAAATCATAGCAAAAGGTGCAAAATTAGCCTATCCTGAGCACTGCTTATTTACATTTACTACAGGCGCTAGAAACGCTCCTTTAATGCTAGGCCTCACAACAATAGCCATACCTGAACAACCTCTCATTTACGCTACTATCACGATTGGTATGTTAATAGAGTTTCCCCATTTAATAACATTAAAAGCCATCATGTTAAAACGACAAAAAACAAAAAGCGCTTGCCAACCCTCGAATCTTAAATGTTAAGAAATTATATGTAAGAAAAAATATACAAATTATAGACAGGCATAACTAAAAATTATGAACTAAAAATTATGGACAGGCATAGCTATCTTATTGATTATAAGTACCACGCTTTACAAATTAAAACTTAAACTAATTACAAGAAAGTCATTTAATTTGAAAATTTTGAGGGAGAGTAAACATAAGACAGTGAAATTCAATGAAATCTTATAAACTACAGTCACAACGAATTTAATCGCTAAATAGCAATTTAAATAAATAAGGTTTAGTAACTAAGCTGAGCCCTTATACCAACTGCGATTATGGCTATGAGCGCATTTCATTAAATATGACTAATTTTATTAGCATGATATGAAAAAATAACTTCCTTAGTTTTCACCTCTAATTGGTATTTATGATCAAAATTTTTGTGGCTAATGATGTAGGTTGATTTAAATCCAATTAGAGCTAAAATGGCAGACTCTTTAAAAGAGAGTGATTTCACATCAATTCAAGAACGTATCAAACAATATAAAATCTTTCAAAAACAGCCATATCATAAAAATTCAGAGATTACTCTATCACAGCAACCAAAACAGTTATTAAAATTCGGCTGTTCAGTAGATAAATATACACTACCTTTTACACTGTTTGACTATTTAGAATTAGCTGATTTTAGTAGTCGATTAATCACACCAAATAAACTTGGTTCAGTTAAAATAATCCAACCTGCATTATTAACTCAATTGAACATAGAAATAGAGACTTGGATAAATACGATTCAACATTCTAGGCGGCAATAAGCTAACTTTGCAGGTACAAAATCTGCGCGCATAAGCTGTGCGCATTCATATCGCCAAAGTTGGTACAAAGGGTGTGTTTAATATTAAATTGTAAAAAACATATTTTTTTAACAGCTATGAAATATGTAACAGTGCATTCTCTATTAACTAAATATGTCTACATATAAATACTCAGCCCTTAAAAACAAAAACCCTGATTAATTCAAAGTATAAAGTGAAATTATTTACCTTTATGGTGTGAATTTAAAGTGCATCGATAAACGAGCTTAGCTTTTTAATACTAAATGAGTCATTTTAATAAATTTAATATTCTGAAAATCAGCAGTATAGATTTGGGCGTCTAATTACTTTTAATTTATTTTTAATTTTTACTGCTTAAAGTCAAATTTTAAAATTTACAATTCAATTGTAAATTATTCAGAAAAAGTTAATCAAATACAGATGGTTAATTAACTTTAATTGTAGATGTTTAGATGTCCATAGATCTGAATGATATAATTTCTGAAAACTCAATATTAAAATGTTCTTAACAATTAGTTTACATGTAAGTGTTCCCAATATAGATTTATGACCAGTTTTAGTACCTATAAAAATACAAAAAGGAAATACAAATGAAAATAAATAAACTATTACCGTTTTTGAGTGTGATGTCATTGTCTGCATTTGGTCAAGCTCCACTGACAGAGGCACACATGTTGAAATATACGTCAAAAGCACAAAAAACGACAATAGGGGCTTCTGCTTCACTGAATCTAAAACTTAATCAGCATTACACTAAATTGAATCAAAGTGGTCAAAAAGTATTCACACAAACGGTTTCTCACCCTAATGCCAGTTATATCAAATTACATTTTAAAAATGTTAACTTAGCAAATGGTGCGAGCTTAGTGGTACGTTCAGAAGATGGGTTTGAGCGCTATGAATACAATCAAGCAAACATGAGTGCATCGACAACAGCATTAGGTGATGATGGGGTGAGTTCATTTTATGCTATGTCTATTTCTGCAGATAAGGTCATTGTTGAGTATACGACTTCGGCGGCAAATAATGCACTGGTATTAGATGCGAGCAGTCATCAGTTAAATGCAGTAATTGATAGCTATTATCATGGTACCGAAAATGAATTATCGCAATCTGTTGCATCAGATGTTGGTATTTACTCTACATGTGGAGAAATGGAGCGCAAAGATGTGCAATGTTGGGCTGAAACTAATCCAACCGAATATGAACGCACTCGCCCAGTAGCACGACTGTTAATGGGGGGATCGGGTTTATGTACTGGCTGGCGTGTTGGCAGTGATAATCGTATGTTTACAAACAACCATTGTGTTGATTCTGCAAGTGGGCTGGCAAATACCGAGATCTGGTTTAATTATCAACATACATCTTGTAACGGTTCGACATTAGATTCCGTGGTAAAAGTAACAGGCAAAGATCTTTTAAAAACTGATTACACGCTTGATTACACCTTATTTAGTATTAATGATTTTGCTAAAGCAGCACCATTTGGTTATTTTGGCCTGGATGTTCGTGATGCAACACAAGGTGAGCGTATTTATATTCCTCAGCATGGTTCAGGTAATCCAAAAGAATTGTCTATCGAATCAGATCAAGATAGTACAGGATTGTGTTCAGTAAATGATGCTAATGCAACAGGTCGTGGAACGGATACTGACCTTGGGTATTATTGCGATACAATAGGTGGTTCTTCTGGCTCACCTGTTTTAGCTGCACAAACTAATAAAGTAATAGCGCTGCATCATTTAGGTGGGTGTACTAATAAAGGTGCAAAGGTGAGTTTAATTTGGCCTCAAGTTGCGAGTCATTTCAATGGCCAAATACCTGATGGTGATAATGGGCCAGATCCGGTTGACCCTGTTGATCCAGTTTTAACCGTTCTAGAAGACGGAGTAGCTGTATCTTTAAACGGCTCAACTGGTTCTGAGCAGTTCTTTAGCTTTGAAGTTACAGAAAATAAAGATAAATTGTTATTTAGTACTACAGGTGGTACTGGTGACGCCGATTTATACTTAAAGCAAGGAGCAAAACCATCAGAATCATCCTATAGTTGTCGTCCATACAAAAATGGTAACGAAGAAACTTGTACTGTTAATAACCCTGAAAAAGGTACGTGGTTTGCAATGGTCAAAGGGTATCAAGGCTTTACGGGTGTTGCATTGAAAGCGCAAACAACAGAGGCTAATAATTGTGGCAGTAATTGTTTACAAAATGGTGTGTCAAAGAGTAATTTGGCGGGAGATACTAACTCACAAATTGTCTACACCATCGAAGTTCCAGCAGGTGTTACCTTAAATGTAAGTACTTCAAGTGGCTCAGGCGATGCTGATTTATACGTTAAAAAAGGTGCAGCGCCTAGCACAACAAGTTATGACTGTCGTCCATATAAAAATGGTAATAATGAGTCATGTGACCTAAGTTCAGGAACTGGTGGCACATACTTTATTATGCTTAATGGTTACAATGCATATTCAGGTCTTACACTGACAGCAAGTTATTAACTATTAATAATAATTTGACAATGGAATTATCTTTAGTCTCACTATTCAACAGTGAGACTATTTTTAATAGTCATTAAGTTAATAGATAATGCAAGTTAACTCAAAAATGGTTATTTTATTGGATCTGATTTTTTGAGCTAATTTTTAACATGAGCAAATCATGATCTGATAAATAAAAACCATCGCGTTGTCTTGCTGTGTTGATAATGTGATCGGTTATATGATTTTTTGATGTGTGCTTACTGGTCAAAATCCAATCTATATCCCACTTGTGTTTTTTCTTAAAATCACCGTGTGCATTGTAAGTTTTTCCATGTTGCATGTGACTGAAATTTTGATGCAGGTCTTTATAATTATTAGAATCTAAACTTTGTTGCAGTGAATAGTTAAAGTCACCTAACAAGACAGTATGATCAGGTTTTTGTTGTTCAATTAAGCGATTGACAATTGATGTGAGTAATTTCACTTGCTGATCATTTGAACCATCAAAATGCACATTCGTAACTAACCATGTTCCTTCTAAATCTGCTATTTTAGCTAGCATCCAAGTGAGCATACGAGGCCACTTACTCGAAGGCAATTTACTATCTACGATGTGTGGTGTATCAGATAACCATAAATCACCTGAGTCTATTACAGTAACGCTTGTTGGATTGATAAAAAAAGTAGGAAAAAAATTTTTTGACCACAGGCGATGAGTATTGACCATATCTAATGCTGGTAATTGGTGAGATAACTCATCAAGTTGTGCTTTATTGCCTTCTTGTGTTGCTAAAATTGATATGTTTAATTTGTCTGTTTTTACTCCAATGCCTTTAGCCCTTTTGTGCCATGGGTAAAGTTCTGGACTATGATCCGGAAGGACATGTTCTGGGGCAAAACGAATATTCCAAGTGGCGATTGTCATGCTGTCTTTAGGTGTTAATTTTGTTGCGCACCCTATAAATAAACAACAAGTTAAAATTATTGCGATTGCTTTCATCTGCTTCATACTATTGAATCAATATTGTGCACGTAAATTAAATCAATTTAATAACATTTACAACAGCTTAATTATTATGGTTTTTATTAACGTAAAATGATTAAAAAATTTAAAAAAGGCCTATCGATACACCTTCGTGCTATAGATCCATCACTGATTGCCAAAAGGTATTCACACAGCAAAAAGCGCATTACATTCTTTAACGGATTAATTTTATAAAATATATTGAGTAAACAACAAAACGGTGCTAATAAGCACCGTTTTTTATTTATGTTTTAATGTAAATACTTAATCAAATTATACAGCTTTAAGCTTTCGCTCTGGGATCTAGCGTTTTTGAAATCAAGTAAATAAGCTGCTCTTTGTGCGCGGCGCTAACCGTGTCACCTTTACGACGCTTAATCATATCTTTGATTTCTTTTAGGTTATAACGTGCTAATGCTTGAATACTTTGACCACTTGCACCTTGCTTATTGTTACTTGCGATTTTAATCAAACGGTTAACATATTCACGCTGAAGGTTACGTCTAAAGCTATTTACATCTTTTTTAGCATCAGCTTTAAAGATCGCTTTGGTTAATTCTGCAAATACTTCATCTAACTTAAACTCGTTACCGTATAGTTCAGTATCAACAATACGCTTTAACACAACTGGGTGTAGTACGTGGTTTAGTACCGACTTTTGTGTGCGTAATGCCATATCGTGGAACTTAGGATCTTCAGTTTTTGAGTAATTAAAGAAGAAACGGCGCTGAATTTGTAAGTGCTGTGCGAGTTCTTCATCAACTGAGAATGCATCTGGTGAAAATACAAAGTCACTGAGTACTTCCATTGCACGTCTTTGCTCTTTTTCTGGCACTGGCGTGAATGGCGTTTTAGCATTTTCTTGACCAGCAAACCCCCGCTCTACATAAACACCGCCGATATAGCGTGATACTACACCAACATTGTTATGATATTCGCGATTGAGTACGGCATAATCAGTTACTAATCCTTGGTAAGATTGACCTTCAACAACTGAGCGTTTTAATAAGTCAGACACTAATGTATTTACTCTATCTAAACGATCTTTAGCATAACCAATGGCATCATTTGATAAGTCATAAATATTAACGCGAGGATCAATTGCTTTACCTGGCGCACGCATATCATCAGCATCATTACCAAACGCATTTCCAGGTTCTGTTGAACGCGCTAATATTTTATCTAAACGTTGTTGCTCGGCTTTTTCATTCTCAAGTGGTGTTGAATAACCATATTCAATAACCCACTCATCGTATGGGCCAGTCATAGTGGTGTAGTAAGAACCTTGCTTTTTACCATTTGGTGCAAAGTTAATAGCAGGGTATTCCATTACTGAACCAGTCAAAGGCAAGTTATCGCTTGGCATAATTGATTGCACTTTATCTTTTGAGTGCAATTGGCTTGAACGCATGTTGTGGTTTAAGCCAAGTGTATGGCCAACTTCATGCAATACAAGGTAATGTAAGTATTCATCAACAAAACGTGACTTGTCAGCGGCACTTGCTGCTGATGCATTCAATGCAGCTTGTCCAAATTGTGCTGATTCTACCAGTGCTGAATGATCCTGATGGTGATCGGCATTATGTGCGCTGTGTTCGCCACTGAATATATCAAGTGCATTTAAACGACGCGTAAAGCCAGATAGCTCAAGCATAATGTCAGCACCTAAAATTTGTCCTGATTTAGGGTTGGCAAAGCTTGGCCCGTAACCAGAGAAAACAACTTTTGGTGATGATGTCCAACGTAATACATTGTAGCGTATATCACCTGCATCCCATTTAGCATCATCTGGTTGTACTTTCACTACCATTGCATTTTTGAAACCCGCTTTTTCAAATGCAGGATTCCAAGCTAGCGTTGCTTTTTTAATGATGTCTCTGTACTCAACTGGCGTGGTATTTTCAATCCACCATTCAATAGGTTCAACCGGTTCTGAAATAGCCGCATTTGGATCTTTTTTCTCTAAATGCCAACGGTTAATCACATCACGATACGGTGTTGGATCTTGTAATGCAGTCATATCGTATTTAGTTTGACCAAAGTAACCCACTCGCGGATCATCAAAACGCGGTTTAAAGTTATTCTCAGGCATCGCAACTAAACTATGGCGAATATGCAAGTTAATGCTTCTATCATCTGTATAAGCAAAGTCTGCTGTGCCAGGGCGTGAAACCCGTGGTCTCATAGGTGCTGCGCTGTCGTAAACGTATTCAATGCTTAAATCAGTATTTTGAGGGTAGTTATGCAGCGCTAAGTATTTTGTTTTATCTTTACTTAACTTACCTAAAGTACGTCTTGAGCCCGGTTTTTGTTTCGGGTTTTTTGACGGCTTTATTTGATCCAGTGCTTCTGTTAAAAAGATACTTTTTGCATCAATTAAAATATCACCCGTTTTTTCATCATGGGCTTTAATTTTAACACTGGCAATAATTGGGCGGTTAATATTCGCATCTTTAGCGCCACTGATTGCATTGTTTGGATCAAAGTAAAAATGTTGGTTTTCAGCACGAATTTCTATACGGTCAAATACACGATTAAATGTGTAAACTGAACTACCACGATAGCCACCTCTAAAACCAAAGTTTCCTGAGCCATCCATAATTTGAGAAAAATGAATAAATTCGCTGTTTAACTGAGATTCGTTTAGCTGAAGTAACACAGCGCCTGATTTTTTGTTTTGAAATAATTTAAATAGGCCATCATGTTGCGTGTGATCTTTTGTGATTTCAGCAATTGTTTTTTGTTTTTTGTCTTTTTTAGTTTCTGCTTTAGTCGCACTTTTATCAGCTGCAATTGTTGAGGCACTATAAAATGATGTGGTGATACACGCTGCTACACTAAGCGCGAGTACTTTTTTGTTAAATGTCATAATTATTCCTTACGGGTACAGTAACGAAAATATAACTTTTTACACATAAAATAGGTAGTAATGTAGGGTGTATTTCATAAAAAACACGTTAAAAATGACTGTTTTTCTGGTGATTAATTCGTTTTAGCAGTTTTTATGTGGGTAATGAGATAGTATCACACATATAATTAACCTTTTATTTTACAATTACCGCTTAAAAATTCCTCTAAAAATATTATCTATAACTATTATTTTCATTAAAACGCATAAATTTTGATTAAAAAATACTTTATTTGTGTTGCGAATTATCCTCTTTTTAGCAAGTAATTGATTGTTATTTTGTGAAAGCATATTTTTAAATTATTTTTACAAATAAAAATCATTATCATTTACATGCATTGTAATTATTGATATGTTACAACATATCACTAACTGCTGTTAATTTATAAAACTAATCCATAAGACACTTTTAGTTTATGTGGCTGCAAAGTTTTAAGTTGCCGGGCACCTGATATTGAAACAGTGATACTAAACATTTAAATGATTATAAATAGGATGAAAACATGAAAGTACTTAGCTCATTAAAATCAGCAAAAACAAGACACCCTGGCTGCCAAGTTGTAAAACGTAAAGGGCGTGTTTATGTCATTTGTAAAGAAAACCCGCGATTTAAAGCTGTTCAAGGTAAAAAGAAAAAAAAGTAATTTTTAAAATTGCATATTAAAAATGTCGTACACACATGTTGTACGACGCATTACGCTATACAACGCCTGCGTACATAAAATTTAACTAAATTAACTATTAACAGCCGCTTGTCATTTAATTTATTACTCTCAAATTATTTAACTGATGTGATTATTGTTAAAATGTAATCCAAACATCATCCTCAAACGTATAGCACTTGATTAAAACAACATATATGTTCATTTGGATTGAGAGTATTAATGCATTTTTCAAAATCAATAGATAATAGTGCTGTGATATGTCGATAAATTTAGTCTGGTTCAAACGAGACTTACGATTATCAGATCATGAACCATTAAGTAGGGCAATAGCTGATAGTATTCGTTCTGGTAGGAAAATACTGCTGTTGTATATATTTGAAGACCTTCAACTAAGTGATAGTCATTACTCAACACGGCATTGGCGTTTTGTATACCAATCTTTAATGGATATGCAGCAAGCTTTACCTGATCAGTCACTCTGGATAAAGCGCGGTAATGCGCTAGATATTTTTGATGAACTAAATCACAATCTGGATATTAATTCTATTTTTAGTCATCAAGAGATTGGATTAGGCAATACTTATCATAGAGATATTCAATTACAAAATTGGTGTAATTATCATCAAATCAATTGGTATGAGAGCAAAACAGGTGCAGTAATTAGAGGTTTATCAAATCGGAAAACTTGGGACAAAACTTGGTCTGCAATGATGCGAGCTAAAATTGAACCCACCTTAATCACTCAGGCTAAATTTGTATTACACAAAGATAAATATACACGTTTAGAGTCAGCTTGGTTAACCCAAGACACTTTAATGCAGCAAGGCGGAGAAACACAAGCTCAAAAAGTGTTGCACAGTTTTTTTGAGCTACGCGGCAAGTCTTATGCGTATTCATTATCTAGTCCGCAATTGAGTCAAACACATTGTTCAAGGTTATCAGCCTATTTATCTTGGGGAAATATTAGTTTAAGGCAAGTTTATCAAGCAACATTACAACACTGGGATCAAGTGGGTTGGAGACGTTCACTGGTGGCATTTAGTTCTCGGTTACATTGGCATTGTCATTTTATTCAAAAATTTGAAAGTGAACATACTATGGAGTATCAGCATTTAAACCGCGGTTATGACAATTTACCTACAGATACAAGTGCTAACGCAGCATTGAATTTGAATGCATGGAAAAATGGTCAAACGGGTTATCCGCTGATAGATGCCTGTATGTTGTGTTTAAAAAATACAGGATACATAAATTTTAGAATGCGCGCGATGCTGGTTAGTTTTTTAACCCATAATCTTGCACTAGATTGGCGATTAGGCGTGAAGCATTTAGCATCTGTTTTTTTAGACTTTGAACCAGGTATTCACTATAGCCAATTTCAAATGCAAGCGGGTGTGATGGGTATTAATACCATTAGGGTGTATAACCCAATTAAGCAATCTAAAGAAAAAGATAGTGAAGCGTATTTTATAACGACTTGGATCCCTGCTTTAAAAAAATTGCCACTGCCTTTAATACATGAACCTTGGCTTATGACTGATATGGAGCAAATTATGTATGGGTTTACTTTAGGAGAAGATTATCCAAAGCCAATTGTAGATATTGTTAAATCGGGTAAAACAGCTAGAGATTTATTATGGCAATGGAAGAAAAGTGATTTAGTCCAAAAAGAAGGTTATCGAATTATCGCGCGTCATGTGAGAAAGAATTAACACGATGGCACAACGAGAAAATAAATCTAAAGGGAAGGCTGTATTACCTCAAAAACTATGCCCAACTTGCAATAGATTGTTTAGTTGGCGTAAAAAGTGGCAAAGAGATTGGGACAATGTTATTTATTGTTCCAAACGCTGTCGCAAACATTAATACTTGGGTTTAAGTCATTTTATAAACTTATAAAAATAGGTAACGTGGTTTGATAATTTTTTTAATTGGTTATTTAATCTGTTTTTTGTTATTTTTAAGATAAATAACAGCTTGAACGCCTTGCTGATCAGTGCGATTTTGTAACGAAAGTTTACCGCCTTGCTGTTCTAACATATTACGAGATAAACTTAGACCAATGCCTTTACCTGTTTTTTTTGTGGTATAAAAGGGCACAAATAAATCATCAAAATTGCTGATCCCAGAGCCACTATCAATCACCATTAGTTCAACGCCGTTATCTTTTTCTTTGCTTTGTAAAAGCACACTTTGACCGGTTTTACTGGCTTCAATCGCATTTTTTATTAAATTTACTAAAACCTGTTCCAGTAAAACTTTATCTGCAATCACTTGTTTTGCCATTATGTTAATTTCAATATTAGTATCGAACAAAGTCAAAATACGATCAAAACACGCTTGTACAGATATGAGCTCTAAATGTACTTCATAATCTTTTGCTAAAGAGGCATAACGATTAACAAAGGTCATTAAACCACTACTGCGTGTGGCAATCACATCTAGCGCTTGGCATACGTCTTTATCTTCAGGCTTAAGCACATCTGATAAAGATTCAGCTAAAGATTTGATAGGTGAAAGAGAATTATTTATTTCATGACTCAATACACGCGTCATTTTATGCCAAGCTGCTTGCTCTGTTTGATATACTATTTGTTCAATATTAGTAAGTACAACAAGCTGATATTGATCATTTTTCATTGTAAACTGGCTATGCCTTAACTGCCATTTTTCTGTTAGCTGTTGATCTTGTAACTGCCAAGGAGATTTATTATTTTGTAGGTTATTTGTTTGTTTAAATCCTAACTTTTGTGCTTGAGTTCCTTTAATATTTTGCCATGGTTGTCCGTACCAACTTGAAAAGGCATCATTGGCATGTTGTAATCGATTAGATGCATCAAATACGCCTATCGGACTGGCCAATTGCTCTATTAGTCTGAGCACTAAAACAGCTTGTTGATCGTATTGATGTTTTCGAGTTTGTAATTCATCTGCCATTAGTGCAACTTCATCACTGAGCATTTTTATTGCACCATGATTAAACTCAGGGTTGGCTCTTAAAGAATAATCTTCTTGGCGTACAGCTTCTAAAACTGAAGATATATTAAAAAAAGGTGCTAACAAGGTTTGCCTTGCTTGCCAAAAAAAAACCCCTAAAATAATGCAAGTAAAAACGGTTACACTAACAAAAGTAAGTAATGGTGCCTGCGTTATAAGTAACAGCGCCAATAATAAGCCTATAACAACTAAGGTGAGGCCTATCGCACTTAAGCTAAGAAATTGCTCTAATGATTTAAATTTAAAACGGGCAGCTTTATTATTCACTTTGGTACCTAAATGATTTAAAAGTTAAACTTGTCAAGGCGTCGATAAATTGCACTTTTGCTGATCCCAAGTAATGCGGCGGCATCTTCTACATTATTTTTTGTTTGTAACATGGCCATTTTGAGTAATTTTTTTTCTGCCTCTTCTAAAGTCATAATGCTGAGTCCAGTACCATTATTTTGCTCTGATTGAATAACTGAGTTTTGATTATTCACATCTTTTATATCTGTGTTTTTACTTAGTTTAAAAGCTAATTCGTGGGTTTCTATTATGCCAGAATCATTCATTAATACTGCGCGGGCCATCATATGGCTAAGCTCTCTGACGTTGCCTGGCCAAGAATAATGGCATAAATGAGTTTGAGCATTTTGAGTAAGGGTCGGTTCAGGTAATTGATATTTTTCACTATGTTGTTTTATGAAATATTCCGCCAAAGGGATAATATCATCGACACGATTTCTAAGGGCTGGTACTTCAAGTTCAATGGTATTGAGCCTAAAATATAAATCAGTACGAAAGGCGCCTTGGTCTATTAAGGTTTCAAAGTCGGCATTTGATGCACAAATGATGCGACAATTGGCTTTATAGGTGTGATTATCACCGACACGTTCAAATTCATTGGACTCTAATACTCTTAATAACTTGGCTTGTTGCGCCAAGGCTAAAGTTCCAATTTCATCTAAAAATAAAGTACCATTATTGGCTGCTTCAAAGCGACCAATGCGATCTTGTTTGGCATCGGTAAACGCGCCTTTTTTATGGCCAAATAACTCACTTTCAAATAATGTTTCTGTAATTGCGCCAACATTAACATTGATACACTGACCTTTTCGGAGTGATGCGTGATGGATAAACTGTGCAATACAGCTTTTTCCTGTGCCATTTTCACCTCTTAAAAATACTGTCGCATCAGTTTTAGCAATACGCATAAGTTGCTTTTTAAGCTGTTGCATTTCATTGCTGTGCCATAAAAGAGGATTGTGTTTGCTGGGTGAATCAGATAATTGTTGCGGCTTGCTCGGCGCACTTTGTTGGCGCGCAATATCTGCCAATGCTAATTGCTTTTTAACCATCATAACCACCGCATGGTTATCCCAAGGTTTAGCAAAAAAATCTTTGGCACCTAGTTGCATTGCTTCTACAGCGAGATTGACACTAGACCAAGCTGTCATGGCAATGATGGGTGGGCTTGTGTTTGATGTTTGGTCTCGTAAAAAGTTGAGTCCTTCTTCACCGGATGTGGTATCAAACTCATAGTTCATATCAAGTAAAACTAAATCGATGTTATTCTGGCTTAGCAAGTCTTTAGCTGTTGCTAAGTCTTCAGCTTCTAAAATTCTATAGCCATGGTTTTTGAGTAAGAATTTTAAGCTAATTCTTACATCGCCTTTATCATCTACGATTAAAATGGTTTTTACTGTCATGACGTTATCTTTTTTAAAAGTGAAGCTTATGTAAACTGCATTGTTTATTTGAATTTTATGTTTGATTATCAGTTATTTACTATCTAATCAGTATTTTATGTTATCAGCTTTATTTAAAAACACAAAGCTTGGCCTAAAACCATAGGCCAAGCTATCGGTTTTATTCGCTTCTGAGCGCTTTTAATGGGTCGTCTATTACTACTTTTCTAACAGGTAGATAGCAAGCTAAAACTGAAATACTCATAATGACTGGCAAAGCGATTAATAAAGAAGTTAAATCAAGATTGATATTAGCTTGCCAAAATTTATCATTTAATAAATAGGTGATACATGCAAGACAACATCCGCTTAATACGCCAATAAACACAGGTTTGATATTTTGCTTAATTACCATTTTAATCACTGTATGTGTATGCGCACCTAAAGATAAATGTATGCCCAGCTCATAACGTCGCATTAATACACTGTAGCTTAAAACACCATATACCCCACCAGCAGCTAAACTTAATGCCAATAAAATGAGGCTGATTGTTAATAATGCTGTCAGTTGTGTTTCTCTTAAACGAATATCTAACAATTCATTTAAACTGCTAAATTGTGAGATACTTAGGTTAGGATCAATACCTTTGAGCAATGATTTAACTTGTTGAGTTTTTAATGGCGCCGTTGTTTTGATCTTAAAGCCTAAGCGTGTTGGTGAATACGGTAAATAAAATCGTTCAGTCGCATAGCTACTTCTTCGGTCGGGTACATAAATATCACGTACCACACCCACAACAGTTAAAGGTGTATTTATTTCAGTTTGTAATACCTTACCAACCGCTAACTCATCATTAAAAAGACGCTTAGCTAATGATTCACTGACTATCACCTCTGCAGGTGCAGGTTGTTCACCTGATATTGGTGTAAATCCTGTGCCGTTAACAAATTCATGCTGAAGTAGTGCAAAGCTATTTGTATCAAAAAAGCCAACACTAAAGATCCCTAACATAGTATTTTTGACATCATATAAGTAAATCTCCCACCCCATATGTAAGGGAGTAACAGCTGTTTTAGCAACATCATTGACTTGTGCTTCAGCTCTTAGGGTTGATTTGATTTCATTTGATAAAGTTAAGTATTGCGTTCTTTCAAGGCTACCAGCATCAACACGTAAATAATGGACGTTTTTACTATTAAAACCTATGTCTTGATTTAATCTATTGATTGCTGGCGTTAATACTGATGTAGCACCAAATAATAATAGAGTAGCGAAACCTATTTGGCTAGCAACTAAAACATTACGAGTAAAATGAGATATTTGAGCGCCTGTGCCTTTTCCGCTGCTATGTAAATGGTTGTTAAGTTGTGAATAATCTACTTGTTTTGCACCGATCCAGGCCATAATAAAAGCAATGAATAAGCTAATAAAGGCACTGATGAAGATAGTCATTTCATCAAGCTCTAAACGTTGTAAGCGCGTAAACATATATTGTAAGTCAGCGTCTAACCATACCATGATCCAACCAGCTAAAATAAGACCAAATAAACAAGCTGTTAGACATAATATTAATGCTTCAGCAAACATGCTCATAAATACGTGTTTCGGTTGTGCGCCAAGAGCAGCTTGTATGGCCATTACATTTTGTTTTTGAGCAGCACGAGACAAAAATAAATTGGTTAAGTTACTAATCGCGATCAGTAACAGTGTAATCACACCAGCGAGTAAAATGAGTGCCATATCTGTGCTACGTGCAATAATTTTTTGTTTCAAAGGTAAAAACTGCGCACCTATGCTGGTATTAGCGGCGACACCTTCTCTTCCTTGATATAAGGCATTTATTTGTGGGCCAAGTTCACTATTTGCTTGTGTTAAACTCACGCCTGTTTTTAATCGCGCAATACCGTTTATGCCTCCTGTGATACTATCCCAATTTGAAGTAAGAGAGACTTCTTCATCAAAACTGATGAAAGCATCAACTGGAAAACTGCCAAATACTTCAGGAGCAACAAAATCTTCACTTGTTACACCTATTATTTGATAGCGGCTTTGTCCTAATTGCGTATATTGCCCTACGATATCAGATAGGCCTTTAAAGTGTTTTTGCCAGCTTTTATAGCTTAAAATAATCACTTTTTGCTTATCATTAATGCCCTCATTGTCATTGAAATATCGTCCTAAATGCATGGCAGGACGAAGTAGACTAAAGTACTCAGGGGTGACGCGCATACCATCTAAATACGGGGCTTGTGCTAAATCTGTTAATCTATCACCAAATAATGACATCAGTGCCATTTCATCTATCACAGTATCATTGCTGTAAATGTGAAATTGCGCAGATAGAATTTGAAAACCGTATTGCGTTTCGCCATTGATGGTTTCACTTTGATCTGTTGTTATTAAATTGTCGGCATTTGGGTAAGGCAGTGGTTTACTCAGTACTAAATAGTTAATATTTAGTACTACAGCCAGTGCAGCTAACGTTAAAGATAAAGTAGCAATAACCGTAAAACTAAAGCCTGGTAACTTAAGTAAGTTGATAAATGCCAGTTTGATGTCTTGCTTAAAGAAGCTTTTAATTAAATTCATACTGCCAGCTCCATTTTTAGCTCATCAGCCATAATGCCATCAAGTAAATGCAGTTTGCGTGTCGCAAAATCAGCATAGCGAGGGTCGTGTGTTACCATGCAAATGGTTGTACCCGAACGGTTTAATTCTGCCAACATTTGCATAATAGCATCACCATTTGTTGAATCTAAGTTACCTGTTGGTTCATCTACTAATAGAATATCAGGATTGTTAACAAGCGCTCTTGCAATGGCAATGCGTTGCTGTTGTCCACCAGATAGCTGATTTGGTTTATGTTGTGCTCTGTGACTCATTTTTACTTTTTCAAGACACTCTTTTACGCGATTATTAACCTCTATATCGCTTAACGCATCCGCTCTATATCTCAATGGCAGTGCAATATTGTCATAAACGCTCAGTTCATCAATTAAATTAAAAGATTGAAAAACAAATCCGATATGTGCATTGCGCAATGTGGCACGTTCATTAATCGTTAAAGCACTGGCATCTTGTCCTGCGAGGATAAATTGACCTGATGTTGGTGCATCTAATAAACCCAGCAAAGTGAGTAGGGTGGATTTACCACAACCTGAGGGTCCAGAAATTGACACATAATCACCATCAAAAATCTCTAAGTCGACACCTTGTAGGGCATGGGTTTGCATCTCGCTAGTTACGAAAGTTTTAGTGATCCCAGTCATTTTTAGTTTGCTAATTTGATTCATTTTGATTCCTTTATTTTTATAGATTTTTATTTAGCGATTACATCAAAGTTAGGGTCGAATGTGCATGCCAGCGAGACATATCCGACAGTATAAACTGCTCAGCAGCTTTAGCACCGGAAATGATTTCAATTTTATCATGGGTTTGCGCACCAAACTGCAATTTGATCTGTTTGGCTTCATCGATACTTTGATTTAATCTGAAAAGGTGAGCGCTTTGGTCTTGTTCAACACCGATCGGTTTATTGATATAAAGTATATTCTTGCGAAGTCCGGTATCTATTTTTCCTTGGATATTTAACTCAGGTCTCGCGTTGTGTGTCAAAGCACTGTTTAAAACGACTTCAACTTCAACACTGCCATTGTTGATCACGGGATCAATTCGGCTTACAACGCCATTTATGATCCCACCTCGGGTATCTATTGCGACATTTTGTGACAGCTTAACTTGCTGCATTGTTGACTGAGGTACACTTAAAAGGGCGTACAATTGATCTGTGCTACCAACCAAAGCCAGTTGTTGGCCAAAACTGACGCTTTGCCCTATCTCAACACTTAAAGATTGCACGACTCCTGTGATCCCCGCTGTTACCGTTAAAGCGTGAAATTGTGATTGTGCTACATTTTGAATTTCTTTTTGCGCATCTATATTGGATTGTGCAATTTTAAGATTGGCAATATGCAACGCTCTGAGCTGTTCAATACGTTGTTGCTCTATTTTTAATCGTCTTGTTAATTGGCGATGTTCTAATAAACTACGCTGATAATCGATATTAGAAACAATGCCTTTATCAATTAGTTGTTGTTGTGCGTTAACCTCCAGCGCTGCGCTCTCTAAAGAAGAACGTAAAGTTTCTAGTTGTGCTTTTTGCGCAAGTAACTCACGTTTTTGATTGATTTCAAGTTGAGTGAATTGATTTTGACTTTGATTAACGCTGCGTTTGGCCTCTGAGAGTGCTTGCGATATCAGTGGATCGGTTAATTTTAGTATTACACTGCCAGATTCGACCAAAGCACCTGGCTTTAATATAATTTTATCTACTGTAGCATTACTTTTAGCTGTTAATAGTCGAGAAGTTTTTGATTTTAAACGACCATATGCAGATACATGTAATTGTAAATCGCCACGTTGTACTGTACCGGTCCAGATATCATTCTTGTTTACTTTACTCGCACCACTTGGTTGTAATACAAGCCATAAGATGAGCGAAAATAATATGATTGAGAGGCTTGCCCACTTTAGCCTATTTGATTTTTTATTCTGAGTTACTTTAACGTCCATCTGATATTCCTTACTATCAAGTATGAAATATCTATATCAAGTGCTGTGCCAATGTGTAAGTTATTATATTTAAAGGAATATTATTGAGTTTATATTTTGTTTTTTAATCTGGTTTTACGAAATCGACAAAAATTCCCGAAATCAAAAAGATCAATTATAAATGAATTGATATAAAGTCGATGGAAAATATTACAGAGTTTTGTCGGCTAAACTACTGAAGTGGAGGATGCAATCAAGTCATACAGTTGCTAGTGCAGCAGGATTTACTCTACTTTCATTTGCAGCTACTGCAGGTTACTGGGATTTTGCGGTATAGGGTTATGTTGACGACAGCGGCAAAGTTGTAGGTACCTATTACAGACCTTGTTTTGGCAGAAAAGGAGTGCTGCGAGGTGTGAAAACTGATAAGAAGATACTTATTGAAACTGGTACTTGTAAATAGTTTAAATAAAAATTTGGCATCATTATGAAATTAACAATAAAAACAGGTTTAATTGTTGTGCTAAGCGTTTTAGGTACATCTGCTGCATTCGCTGCATGGTATCCAAGTAATCATCAAGAAAGGCAATATTATCATGATGTGGCTAAAACACAGCATGCAGGATATACCATTCAATGGTGTAGTGGTAGTTTTAGCAAATATGGCCAGATCACAGAACATTATACAATTGAAGAAAACTTTCCTTGTAGAGGTGATGGCTTAAATTAAATGGGTTTCTATTAAAAATTTACAGCCACTATATAGCTTTAGTGGCTGTAAAATATAATCTGATTGACCTTATTTTAAGAAGGCCAATTGGTTTAGACTCAGTTGTAATAGATCAAGTATATGAATATACAACTGATGGTGTAACTTGGTTACCAATTCCTGGCGCAACATATCAACTTGAAAAAGGAGTAAGAGTTCATGGCGGAAACAATGTTTTTTATTTCAGTAAACAGAGTGTTGGTAATATCTCAAATAACTTTCATTTTGAAGTTGAGTATGCCATTGGCCCAGTTGTTAATACGCACCTAACGAGAATAGGAGTGATTCCATTTCGCTATTGTACTATTGCTAATTTAAGTGACTATACAAGTCGGGTTGTAAGGCTTAGACAGTAATGAGCAGGGGTCAATTAATGACCCCTTAAGAAAGAATTTAATTTGTAACAGTTTTAAGTATTTTAAGCTTAAGCCAGTCTTTAAATATTTTGGACTGAGTATTTTCCTGGTCAATCACTTGACAATCATTGGCTTCTTTTAAATCAGAAAAACAATAATCGATCGCTGCTTTATCAGCTTTAGCTTGATTGGAAAATCCATATGAATAGCCATAATCACCACTTTCGGAAATAGCCCAGCTTTTAAAACCCTTTTCACCTTTATATTCTTTTAAATGACCTGCTAATTCAATAAGGTAGTTTAGTTAATCAACGGCACTCAAGTGGTACTCAGAATTAAAGCTGGCTAACAACCTTTGGCCATATTCATATGATTGCTTATAGCTTGTTAATATTTTAGCTCTAAAGAGCATAACTTTAAGACCTACATTAGAAGGGTTATGGTATATTGCTTCCTCAAGCATGCTGACTGCGCGACTAAGATCTAAATCAAAATTAAGGCTAATTAAGCCATAAAGGTAATAAATTTTTGCATTAGTTTTATCTAGCTTCCATGCAGTTACAAGCTCTTTCAATGCTTTGTTAGCAAAGTCTATTTGAGTTTTTTTATCTTCAATTTTTTTAGCAAGCGCAAAGTTTAACTGCGCTTTGGTGAAATATAGTTCTGACAAATCGGCATTTGTTTCGTTAACTTGTTGTAGCACATTACTTGCTTCATCATAAGCTTTATCAAGAATCAGTGTTTTTGCTTTACCTATAAAAGCTTTATTTTTTTGAGTTTCAAACGTGGATGCCTTATCAAAGTAAAATAATGACTGTTTTGTTTGTTCTCTAGAATACGCAAACTTTCCAAGCATTAAGTTAGTTTCACCTTGATTGAGCTTTTGCGTTTTTATGTGTACATCTTTTAAAAGTATTGATTTATTTAATGAGAACTTTCTAAATTTCCCTTCTTTCCAATAACTTTTTATTGCTCTATTAACTTTCTCTATTTTTAAATTAAAAGCAGATTCAAAAGCATGAATTTTGTCTTTTCCTTTGAGAAGGGCGCTAACATAATTATTTAATTGTGTTGAGTAGCTTTGTCCTTCTGGTAGTGCTCTGTTATTTAGATAAAAGGTTATCAACCAAGACTGCGCATAAAACATACCTAGGTCAGTGCGTGACCACTCAGACATGTCTCCTGGATTGATAATATCTTTAGCCGGTAACCATTTTTCATACTCTAACCAAGCTAACCTGCCTTTTTGAATAGCTCCTAAAATTAGTTTATCTTTTCCGATCTCGACACCACTTAGGTATTCTGCAGTGCCTTCTTCGAACCAGCGAGGAAAACTCGCTTCTCTTTGAGCATGAACATAATGCACATATTCATGTAAAATTGTGCTGATCATTTCTTGTGTTTTTTTATAATATCTAAGGTATATGACGTTTTTATCTAAATTATTATCGAAATATCCTCCTATATTCTTTGAAATATCAAAAAGGTGAGCTTCATCTTTGTTCATCACATAAATTTCTGTCGGAAAAGTATGTGTAATATTGTCTTTATTAGTTAAATTAATAAGTGTTCTAAATGCTTCTAAATTTTCTAAAATAGACTTATTTTCAGTTTCATTTAATTTACTATATAAAGTAAAGTTATTGGATTTGCTTTTGAGCCAGGGTTCAGATTGTAATTTTTCAATACTCGCACACCCTTGTATTAAATATAAAAGTAACAGAGTGACTAAAAATTTAAACATAATATCCCCAAAGAATTCAAAAATAATTATTACCAATGTAATTTATTTGTGAAAGGTAACATAACACCTAACTTTACTTAACGGAAGTTTTTGAAGGGGAAGTGTCTTTTTATTGTTTTAACTTGTAAGTTGTATTTTAAATCAATGCATTAAAGTCAATAATGAGAATTAATTACATTTAGTTATAAGTTAGACTAATTTACAATTTTTTTAGTGGAACTTAAAAGAATGTAAACATATTACGGACATTCTTCAGTTTGAAAAAATAAACTTACCTTTTTTAGGTACTGATGTTATTGTCTATTTTAAAAGTAATGATGCTTTTTAATGTTTAAACATTTTTATAAATAGATAAATAAGGATTATCATATGAAATTACTTAAAGCTTCTATCATCGCAGCTGCACTTACTATGACAACTGCAGCACCTGTGGCTTCAGCAGGAACAGGTTATTGGTACGTTTATGCAAGTAAAGTAAACGGATTTAGAACATGTGCGCAATATAGCCCAGGTTCAGGATGGTACAAAGCAAGCTCAACAGCTTATACAAGCCGAGGCGCATGTAATTACTACGGCAGATAAATTTTATTTATTAGCACAAAAGCTCTAAACGAAAACATGTTTATGAGCTTTTAAATTATTAATTAGATAGCACTTTTTGAACCTGTTTCTTAAGTGGTGGCAGCAATTCATCTTCAAACCAAGCATTTCGTTTTAACCAAATATTGTTTCGAGGACTAGGGTGAGGAAGAGGAATAACCTTAGGCCAAAATTCTTGCCAATTTTTTACATTTTCAGTGAGTTTTTTACTGGCATTGGGTAAGTGGTATGCATGGGCATATTGACCTATTACGATTGTGAGTTCTATATTTTTTAATTCAGCTAACAACTTAGATCGCCAAGTGATTGCACATTCTGCTCTTGGTGGTAAGTCTCCTGACTTACCTTTTCCGGGATAACAAAAACCCATAGGTAAAATGGCAAATTTTTTATCATCATAAAATTCGGTTTTATCTACACCTAACCACTGACGTAATCTATCACCACTGGCATCATCAAATGGAATACCACTTTGGTGTACTTTTAACCCAGGAGCTTGTCCTGCGATCAGTATTTTAGACTCATTACTAAGTTGAATAACTGGGCGAGGACCCAGTGATAAATGTGCTTCGCACAAAACACAGTTTTGAACTTGTGTTTTTAGGTGGCTAAGCATGTTTTAGTTCACTTAACATTTTAGATAACCGTTCTATTTTGAGATTTGATAATTGACGATAATCTAGGTAAGGACACACAATCAGCTTATTGCTTTTATCTATGGCGAACTCATCATCTAACCAAGTTAATTCAAGCTTTAATTTATCGGAGTTAATAAGTTCTTTAGCATAAGTTTTACCACAAATAATATGCAAAGAATCTGGGGTTTCTTTAATTATTGGCGGGCTAAATAATAGTGCAGTTTGAGTGTTGTTTTGTAATAAATAGTCATCTCTATATTGTTGCCATGTAAGTGAGTTCTTACAGTAATCAAAATCTTTTTTATTTAATGCAAATAATAACTTTGCATACACATTAAATACTTTACGCCAACCATTACCACATGCTTGGCCTATGGCATAAATCTCTCCTTGAGTTACTGGTAAAACAGAATCAAGATTTTGATATTCTGACATATTTGGCTGATTAGCGATATAAATAGCAAATTTAAAACTTGGGCAGCCAAAACCAATAGATGTTGTCATTTAAAGTCTTCAATTATAAATCATATTATGAATTATTTTAAATGATTGGTATTGCTAATCATACTTAAACATTCAATATATAATACGGTTCAAATTTGTATTTATAAATAATATGCTGGGTGTTATCTCAAATTATGCACACTTTAGCGCAAATGTACTTTTTGTATATCTAAGTGTTATACATTGAATTGTTTAGATATGATTTAAATAGATATGCCATTTCTGATGAAATATTGAGTTTACATGTGATGCAAATGCAAGAAACAAATAAAGAAAGTAGGCTTGAATTAGCGCCTAATACATTTTCAAATATTAATAGACAATTTTGGACTCTACAAATCGCTGGTTGGCTAGGTTATGCCATTGTTGTTTTTATTGCGATAGTGAGGCCGCAACTCGATGATCAGGGCTTTAACTTCTCTGGGCAAATCATTAATCTACTTGTAGAAACCTTGAGTGGTTTTGTTTTGTCTTATATTCAATGGTTACTTATTCGCCGTGTTGTTCACTTGCCATTAAATATTACATTAGCGCTCAGCTTTATTTTTGCGGCAATTTTAGGATTAGTTTATAACATCATAAAGCTCAGCTGTTATAAAGTGATTGTTTATAACCAACCATGGAATGAAGCATGGAATATGCTGGAATTTGGTGGTTGGTTATTGTTTTCTTTAACAACTATGTTTGTTTGGACAGCGATATTTTTTGTAATGCTCTATAACACGAGATTACAAAAAGAACATGAAATGTTATTACGAGCACAAACTGCTGCTAAAGATGCGCAATTACAAATGCTCAGATATCAACTTAATCCCCATTTTATGTTCAATACAATGAATGCGATATCTACTCTCATATATAAACATGATAATGATAAAGCTAATGAAATGCTGGATATGATCTGTGAGTTTTTCCGTTATACATTAGACAAAAATGATAAATCAAATACTAGTTTAAAAAAAGAAATAGAATTACTTGATCTTTATTTATCAATTGAAAAAGTCAGGTTTGGTGAGCGATTAAATATAAAAATGGATATTTGTTCATCTGTACTTAATGCACAAGTGCCCAGTATGCTGTTACAACCATTAGTAGAAAACGCAATCAAGTTTGCCATAGAGCCAAATAAACTGCCTGGCACCATTATTATTATGGCAAAGCATGAGCATGACCGATTAGTGCTAAAGATCATAGATGATGGGGAAGGTATAAAACCAAAATCGAAAGCTGGATTTGGTATTGGTCTAACAAATACTAAAGCACGCTTAGATGCGATGTTTAATAGTAACTATGAAATTAATATATCTCAAGGTGATAATAAAGGCACTGAGGTTTATATTTCAATTCCTTTTGAAAAGTGAGTGCATTAATGAATGAGCCAATTTTTAGCGCAATAATAGTTGATGATGAGCCGCTTGCTCTTGAAGGATTAAAATTACGGCTTGAAAAAATACCTCAAATAAATGTGATTGCCCAGGCAACTGATGGCGATCAAGCAATACAGCTGTGCCACGAATTATGTCCTGATATTTTGTTTTTAGATTTACAACTACCTGGTTTAAACGGGATTGAAGTGGTGCAAGTGCTTCAGTCTGATATTTTACCTATGATTGTATTTGTCAGCGCTTATGGAGAATATGCAATCGATGCTTTTGAATTAAATGCAATTGATTATGTATTAAAGCCAGCAAATCTAAGTCGGCTTAAAAAAACAGTTGAGCGGATTATACATAGGAGAAGCCCTCATCATACAGATAAAGAAAAATATAAGTTACTTAAAGCATTAGAAGAATCCTCTGGTTTGGCAATTTCAGAACTTGAAGAGTGGTTAGAAAGTGACTCTGAATTACCGACCAATTATTGCCAAGAATTAGTGATTAAAAATAGTGACAACGAAAAAGTATTTCTATCAGTAAAAGAGATCCGATGGATTGATGCTGCTGGTGATTATATGTGTGTTCATACCGCTAATGAAACCCATATAGTGCGTGTCACTATGAAAAAATTAGCAAATCAGTTAGATGAACGTATTTTTAAACGCATACATAAATCTACATTAGTTAATATCAATTGCATTAAGCGTATTCGTTCAATGCGTAATAATGAAAGTATTTTAGAACTAGGCGACGATATTCAATTAAAAGTGAGCCGTAATTATAGTAATGCTATCCAAGAGTTATTAGATTCTAAACAATTGTAATTATGATTTTTTATATGGAATATTTACTTACATAGCTTTTTTTGCTTTTCTGAATGTAGCTATTTAGGGGCTGTTGATCTTTGTTTGAATTTTGAGCGTAAGTAACAATCTAGTATAATTCACTTCGCCAAAACCAAACTAAACGAGATTGTCTGTGGCGAGATTGCTGCAGATAAATGTGATAATCCTCTGTGAATATTTATATGTTGCATGTTAGACCCTAAAAGATAATTATTATAACACCAAAGTAAATATTAATAATTCTCACTTACATTTTAATGTCTAGCAAGTTTACAATTGTTACAAATAAAAATAGGTTATTGCTCAGCAAAACAGATCGTCATACACAAGCCTGTGGGCATTATATTTTTTCATTAACTTGTGCTCTAATAGTTGCTAATGCTGTTTATCTGGTTTAAGGGCTTCATGATGTAACGGTAAAGTAAGTAAGGTAAAATATTATTAATATTGTTGGCACAATAATTTGTTAGGTGATTTTTGTTTGCATCCAATATGCACCTGGTTTCATTCTACTCGGTAAGTATATGAGAAGGCTTGTTTTAAGATCTGAAAATGGAATTTGCATAACGGGGTGCTGCTTCAGCTACACTGTAACCCTGGTCAGTCACAAGGGAAACTGCTGCCTCTTTAAACTCTTTAGTATAAGTTTTAACTTTTTATTTTGTCATAATACACCTCAATAATTGGATTATATTCGATTAATAAAGTGTCCTGTAGGATAAACCAGATCGGGGATACAGAGTTGGTCGGCAAAGTATTCTTCAATACGGTTATAAGGGAGTAATTGATATTGGGATAAGTAAACGGCATGCGCTTTCACAACAACGCCATACTGGATAGATGTCCTTGAGGTAACATGTCTCGGTCAACTGAAATGACTTCTATCTCATCGGGCGTCTCAGTCTGAGTCAGCGTTTTACCCGTTCGGCCTTTTTGTCCACCCGCTGGTTTATCTGATTTATCTTTAGTTTGTTTTTCTCGGTTAATATCTTTTGATGGCGCAATACGACTATTTTTACTGTTAAGTCCCAATTTACTGGCAGGATCGGTCAATAGCTAAAAAGGATCATTAGAAAATAATTTTCCCCTAGTGAATAGTTACTTTTAATCTAGATATTTTTAATACGAAACAGCCGCCTATAGATTACAGCTAACTCGAAAGACATCTTTAATATTCTTCTGTATAATCGATTTTATAGTAAGTAATAAAAGAATTAGTAAATATGTCCGTCAACGTGTATACGCCAAAGCAAACAACAACACTTGAAACACCAAAAAAAGAATTTGAAAAACAATCTTCTAATAGTGAATTTAATGAAGCAACTGGCTCTAAAGTCGGTTTTGTAAGCCTGGGTTGCCCAAAAAATTTAGTAGATTCTGAACGTATTCTCACGCAACTCCGTACTGAAGGATATGATGTAACTAATAGTTTTGATGATGCAGATTTAGTTATTGTTAATACTTGTGGTTTCATTGATTCAGCAGTGAAAGAGTCATTAGATACTATTGGAGAAGCGCTTTCAGAAAATGGTAAAGTGTTAGTGACTGGCTGTTTAGGAGCTAAAAAAGACGAAATAGTTGAACTGCACCCTAATGTATTAGGTGTAACAGGTCCACACGCTTATGATGAAGTATTAAGCCAAGTTCATGAACATGTTGCAAAACCTAAGTATAATCCTCATATTGATTTAGTACCTGATCATGGGATAAAGCTGACTCCTAAGCACTATGCTTATTTAAAAATATCAGAAGGTTGTAATCATCGTTGCACATTCTGCATCATACCTTCTATGCGTGGTGATTTAGATTCACGCCCTGTTGGCGATATCTTAGGGGAAGCAAAGCGTTTAGTTAATGCAGGAGTTAAAGAATTATTAGTCATTTCCCAAGATACTTCTGCGTATGGTGTCGATGTTAAGCATAAACTTGATTTTTATGAAGGTATGCCTGTTAAAACGCACATGCAGCAGTTATGTGAAGAGTTGGCAAAACAAGGTGTTTGGGTACGTTTGCATTATGTTTATCCTTATCCGCACGTAGATAAAATTATTCCATTAATGGCTGAAGGTAAAATACTTCCATATTTAGATATTCCATTTCAGCATGCTAACAAACGAATTCTTAAATTGATGAAACGTCCAGGTAGCTCAGATAGAGTATTAGAGCGCATTAATAAATGGCGTGAAATTTGTCCTGAGTTAGTTATCCGCTCTACATTTATAGTTGGCTTCCCAGGTGAAACAGAAGAAGAATTTAAAGAGTTATTAGATTTTTTAGAAGAAGCGCAATTAGATAGAGTTGGCTGTTTTAAATACTCACCTGTTGAAGGTGCTAAAGCGAATGACCTTCCAGATCCTGTACCTGAAGAAATTATGCAAGATCGTTTTGAACGCTTTATGTTAAAGCAGCAGGCTATAAGCCACGCTAAACTTCAAAAGCGTATAGGTCAAACTATGCAAGTTTTAATAGATGAAGTAGATACCGAAGGTGCGATTGGTCGTACTTATGCTGATGCCCCTGAAATAGATGGTGTTGTTTATTTAAATGGTGAAACATCGTTAAAATCAGGTGATATGGTTACCGTTAAGATTGCACATGCCGATGAATACGATTTATGGGGTGACTTAGTTTAATCTAAAACTAAGATTATTACTCATATTAGAAACGGTCTTATTGGCCGTTTTTTTTCATCTTCTGTTTTTTGACAGGTTTGATTTAATAGTAAAAACAGCTTAGTATTTGAATTTATGTGGAATTTTATATCTGTGATATCGTTTTTTAATCGGTTGTTAGTTTAAACCATTATATATGGGCTTTTATCTTTATAGCTAAAATACAAGATATCTAACCAAATAATAGCGTTTCAATAAATTAAGATCACTAAATTAAGACAGTCAAACTTGTTTCATTCTAATTGTAAAAAATTCATAAAAACGAGTAATTCTACCGGCTCGTTAGCAATAAAGGAGGCATTGGATATGGTATATCGTTTTACAAATAAGCACGCTTTTCGTCCTCTACTCGAGCCATTACTTTTATTATTAGTGTGTATTCCTTTTTTTATATTCAAAAATAGCATTCCTGATAACCTATGGGGTAAAGCTATCTTTTTGTTAGGAGCCATACCTTTTATAGTGATGTGGCTAATAGGTCGTGTGATTAAGGTAAAAAAATCACCTCAAAAATTAAGCGTTAATTTAGAGGCTAATACATTAACGATAGATTGCATTGAGTATAGCTTGAGTGATCTTCATTCATTATTTATATGGCAAAAAGACAGTCGCTTTGGTATCGACTTAGAAATGGCAAACGGATTAAAAATTCGAACATGTGTTGTTTACGAACTTAGTTCATCTTTCGATGAGTTAAAAACAAAAGTATTTGATTTTAATAAAATTGATATGTACTCATATGATGAGTGATAGTTTCAATCTAACTAATTGATTAATACAATTAAAATGTTTATTAAAAAAGCCCCTTTCGGGGCTTCGACAACAAATGATATTTTTTAATACGGGAAATATTAGAAAGTATATCGTGCAGTTAAAGACATGTATCGTGATGCTAAGCGGCGATTTGTTGTGCCCCATTCAGCATTAACAGCGTTACTATCTGAGTTAGCTTGATGTTTTTGGATATAAGAAGTCGCAGTATCTTCATTAAATAAGTTATAGATAGATGCTTTAAGACTTAAATTACCATCAAACATTTCTGTTTGGTAAAGTAATGATAAATCAATTTCTTTAGTCCAAGGCGTACGGCCAGCTGAACCACGTGGTGCAGGCTTACCATCAGCATCATAGAAAGAGGCATCATCATAGTAATAACTGATACAAGAATCCCAGATATTACCTTCAGCACAACGACCTTCATCAAATGGATGCCAGCTTAATTTACTTACAGGTGTACCTGAGTTTATGCGACTTGCAAAACCTAAAGATAAATCTTCCGTGATACGGTATGAACCACTTACTTTAAATGAATGGCGTCGATCATTTGGTAAATCACCACTACTGTGATCCATTAGATCGCCGTAATCATATGATGTAGTCCAACCTGGATCTGCTTGACCATTATCCGTTTTAACTAAACCTTCAGTATTACCCCAGCTGTGTGACCAAGTGTATGAAGAGTTAATTGTTAAGTCTTCTGTTACAGAACCATCTAAAGTAAATTCAAGAGAGCCATATTTTCTTTTTGGTGCTGGCAAATCTAATTCAGCTGCCGAGATATTGATGTTTTCTGGTGTACCGTCTTGGTCAAAGTCATAAACCATATTTAAATCAGCACCAGGATTTAGTAATACATAATAACCCCATTGACCAACTTCATCTGTTATACCATTTTCTTCAAACCATTTACGTAATACTGGACCTACATCTGTATCTTCTACAGAGCGTTTTAGTTCTCTGTAAGTAGCACGAACACCAAATGTCATATCACCATCAAATACTTCTTGTTGGTAACCTAAGGTAAATTCATCTGAATACATACTATCTAAGTTATCAGAAACAATTAGGTTAGGATCATCAATACCTGCTTGACGTACAAAAGTATCACGTAATGCACCACCGCGTGAGGGTGAACCATCAGCTAATAATATAGGTGTGCCATTTGCGTCTACATCGCCTAATTCATAATAACTTAACGTTTCTCTTTGTGTTGCACCTTGCTTGATATTCATATTGGCAGAAACAGGTTGGAAGTAGCGACCAAATGTTGCAAATACCTTAGCTGTGCCATCACCTGATACATCGTAAATTGCTTGTAAACGTGGTGCAATTTGGTTTTTGATATCTACATATTTACGGCCATCAGATACTGTGTTTGAAATATTTGAAACACGCACACCTAAGTTAAGCACTAATTCGTCATTAACTTGCCATGAATCTTGTGCGTAAAGTGCCATTGAAGATACTTTAGAATCTGTAAAAGTTGTACGAATACGTTGTTCTACATAATCTTCACCGCTTACTTGACCTGAACGGTCAGCTTCACCAGCAGTTGCAATTGTCCACCAACCTTTCGCATCACCCGCACCATTTTGTGTTTCAGCGTAGTTAACATCAATATCGTAACTGTCTAAACCAAATTTTAATGAGTGATCTTCAAGATCCCAATTTAAATCTATACGGAATTGATCACGAACATAAGTGCCATCAGTAATAGTACTTGAAGTATGATCACTTAATGTTACTGTTGAACCACTGCGTTCGTCATAAACTGAAGGTAACGGGCTCGTTGCGCTGTTATAATCTTTTTCTTTTGTTCTACCGGCTATCACATCAATCGAAATATCATCGGTTAATAAACCTGTATATTTAACGCCAAATACTTGGCCACCAGATTTTGTTTTATAATCGCCTTTATATTCACCGCGATCACTTGTTAGCGATTCATAACCATAAGTTTGTCCAGAACCATTATTTTCAAAGTTAATACCAGTAAATTCAACAGAATGGTTGTCATTTATATAATAGTCTAATTTTGCAAACCACTGATCTGAATCATCACTGCCATCATTTAATGTGGTTGTTTTAGCATTTTCATAATTATCTCTCTGCGGAGAAAATAAAGCATAAGCAAATAATTTATCGTCAATTAATGCGCCGCTTGCCCATATTCTTGCTTCATTGTAAGTTTCTTTATCATCTTCACTGGCACCGTAACCTGCAACAGTGCCATCAGATAACATTAAGTTACTATGTTGGCTTCTTGCAAAGTCAGGATCTGTTCTTAACTGCATACCAAATTCAAACTCATTACTACCTGATTTTGAAATAGCATTAACAATACCACCCATCGCGCCACCAAATTCAGGTTCAACACCACCATTTTTGATTTCAGTTTGTGCAATTGCTTCAAATGGTAAATCAAGAGAACCGATACCACGACGGATAGAAGTAACATTTAGACCATTAAGGTAATAACCGTTCTCAGCTGAAGATGCGCCACCAATACTTGCTGCATCGAATTCTGAGTTCGCGCCAGCACCTGGTGATAATAAAGCGATATTTTCAAAACCGTTATCAACCGGTAAATAGGCTAACTCATCACTTGTAACTGTAATTCCACCCGTTGAAGATGATGTATTTACTCTTGATATTTTACTACCTGATACTGCTATGCGCTCAATATCAGTACCATTTTGTACTAATAAACCGTTGTAAATGAAATCAGAACCAATTTTTACATGAACGTCTTGTTCTTGTAGTAGTTGATAGCCATCTTTTTCAATTGACATCGTCCAATGACCAATCGGTAACTTTCTTAAAACATAACTACCATCTTGATCGACTGTTATTTTTCGAGTTATGCCTTTGCCTTTATGTTTTAAAGTAATAACGGCGCCTGCTGCCATTTGATTATTACTTGTATTAACAATGCCTTGAACAACACCATTAAATGCGTCAGCAGCTAATGACGATAACGAACTCACCGATAACACTGCTGCCACAGCAAGTGCTGCTGCTTTTATTTTTAAATTATTATTTTTCATTTTAAGCTTCCCTAAAGCTAATTAGTATTTAGATATATTGTATACAATATATCTAAATGTGAATATATGTTACTAAGTGGTAACATGTAAAGCTTTTTTGTATATTTTTTGAAACGCTAAACTAAAATAAATGACTAAATGGGGACGTGTAAAACTATATGAATAGACTATTTAATATGCATGAATATTGCCTGTTAATAGTGTGTAATTCAGACTGTTTCAGAATGCAATTTAATCAATTTTGGGTATTAATTTCTTTGTTACTTTATTTTCTTTAAAAATCAGTTTTTTTATTAAAGTATTTAATATTTGTAACGATAACACCTAGTATGTTTATAGTGACAAATGTATTATACTTGTAACAAATTAATACGTTTACACTGGTTTTTAAGCCCTAACATTGCAAGAGAGTATTTTGAAGTTATTCGCAGCATGTAGTATTTGGCTTTTACTGATAAGTAGTTTTGTCCAAGCAAATGTGGTTTGGGATAAGGAAATCAATGAATTTAAGACTTCTTTTTCATTAGAGCACACAGATAATTTATATAATCAAACCTCAAATCAAGTGTCTGATAGTGCGGGGCGCCTCAGTGCAAATTATAAACTTTTAAGATTATTTGAAGGTTTTGCTGTATCTCTTCCTATTATGCTAAATCAAAAATCTTATTTAGAGCAGTCACAACTCAATGCTGTAGGATATTCTGTTTCACCTAATATACATTTCTTTTTATTAGAACAAGCTTCAGCTGATTTATTATTGAATAAATCAAAAAATGAAACTTTGTCAGGTCAAGAAGGAGCTGAGTTTGTAGATCAACCTGCATCTTTGATTACATTAAAAAATGATTTAGCTAAAATAGATTTAAATATTGGTCGAGATCATAAAAGTCAATTTTTAAATATAAGCCTTAGCTATAATCAAAGTGAACAAGGCATAAGTAGGTCTCAGTTAAGTCAAAATGAAACAAAAGCAATTTCGTCAACATACGGTCATCAGATCTCAGAAGACACCCACTTATTAGCCAATGTAAAATTAAGCCAAGGTAAACGCGCAGATAAAAATACTGACTTACAAGAGTTTGGAGCGGGTTTGAAAACTTTGGTAGGCGGTTCACATAACCTAAGTTTTATAGCAGGTATATTTAAGCGTGAAGGTGACTCAAGTAATGATGGGTATTATTGGCTAGCATCGGATAAATGGAGCATATCAGAACAAAACCATGTAAACATTTCTACTTCTCAGCGTTCCGAAATTTCATTCTCTAACGATACTTTGACTCAATTAAATACAGATTATCAATTAAATTGGTCGCATAAGTTATCTAAAACGCATTTGTTAAGTCTTATGTTGAAAAAACAAAAGAAAAGTTTTGAACAAACTTTTCGAGAATATAATAAAAACCTAGTGTCATTATCTTGGTCTTGGCGTGTTATTTCAGGAATGCAGCTTAATTCAAATGTACAGTTTCATAAAATAACAGACGCTCAATCAAGAAATGACAATAGAAAAATTAAGATAAATCAAACTAGCTTAAATATGGAGTTAGCATACACATGGTAAAATTTAGTCTGATAATTTTTATATGTAGCCTTGTATTTCCAGCTTATAGTTTAGGTATATCGCAAGGGTATGAATTTGGTCCGGGTGATAGCTTATCTATATCTGTATATCAAGAGAGTGATTTGGCTTATTCGGGGCAAATTAGCCAACAAGGGTTAGTTGATTTACCGCTTCTTGGTAGTGTTAATTTGAGTGGGTTGACACAAAAAGAAGCCAAATCTCATCTAGAGGGATTATTAAAAGACGGTTATTTAGTGTCACCGAGTGTTTCTATTCAAGTTTCAAGTTATCGTCCTTTTTTTATTTATGGAGAAGTGCGTAATCCTGGAAGTTATAAATATCAGCCTGATATCACATTGGAGCAAGTTATCGCACTTTCTGGTGGATTAAAAGACAGGGCATCGCGTAAAACATGGACAATTCAAAGAGGGATCGATAAGTCGACCTTTCTAGCAAAATCTTCAACAATTATTTTGCCTGGTGACGTGATCAAAATAGAAAAGAGTTTCTTTTAATTTATGGTTCAACAAGAAGCTAACTTTAAACCCATAGATGACGAAATAGATCTGGCTGATCTAATTTCGCTTTTTTGGATGAAAAAGTGGTTTATCTTAGTTGTCACATCCTCGGTATTTTTAACTGGCCTTGTTGTTATTGATAAAATGCCTGAAGTATATAGTTCTTCAACAACAATTATGGTTAAAGGTGAAAAAGCCAGTAATCCTCTTCAATCTTTGATGTCAGGTGTTTCTTCATCTAATGAAGAATTAGATACAACAATCAAGTTATTAAAATCAAAACAATTTGCAAAAGAAATTATATCGCGATTAGAAGATACTTCATCTTTATTACATACTGCAAAAAAACAAAAGTGGGATGAATTTCAACTTCAGAAAAATTTAAAAATTACTACTGTCTCTAAAACTAATATGTTGGAAATTGCTTATGAAAGTGAGTTTCCACAATTTACGGCATTAGTTGTTAATACCATAGCAAATAATTTTGTTAGCTATCAAGCAAATTTGATGCGTCATGATAATGAAAAAAGTGGTGATTGGATCAATTCTAAAATAGAAGATGTTAAAAACAAATTACTTGAAGAAGAAGATAACCTAAAGCAATACCGTACAGAAAATAATGTTGTGGATATAACAAGCTTAGTTGAGTTATCTAAGTTAGAAATTAGCCAATTATATAAAGAGTTAAGATTACTAAAGCTCGAACAAGAAAAGTTAAAACGTATAGATGATAAAATACAATCAGCGAAAGGCACACAAGGACATATTATGAACATTTTTGAAATTGCTAATTCAAAAATGATCCGAGCATTAACGCAACAAGAATCAACTCAGCAAGCTCAGCTATCACAAATTAAACTCAGATATTTACATAAACATCCAAAATATCAATATATTGAAAATAAAATTTTAGATACACAAGAACAAATAAAATCTGAAATTAACACTGTTATTAATAAATATGCTATTAGAATGAAAGAAGTTCAGCATTTAATAGACTCAATTCAACTAAAGTTAAAAGATGCCAATGCAAAATTAGAACAAGCGATCACTAAAAGAATTAACTTTGATAAAATTAAAAGAAATATAGATGCCAATATCACTTTATTAGCAACAATAACCGCTAAACAAAAAGAAGCTGAGCTATTAAATGATATTAATAGAGGCGGAGGGATAATCGTTGTTGATCCTGCAGTGATACCTAAACACCCAATTAAACCTAAAAAAGCTTTATTAGCAGTATTATCTTTAGTTATGGGTTTTATGCTTTCTGTATTACTTGTTGTGATTTTACATTTCTTTGCTGATGCACATCGTAAATTTAGGCAAATTGCACATCATTACGGTTATAAAGTTATTGGCGAGGTCCCAAAAGTACGACGTCGCGGTAAAAATAAGTCTCTACCAATTATTTCTGGTAATGGTAAGCAGTTTGATATTTATGAAGAATGTATTCGATCAATTCGTACTAAAATTTCTTTAGATAGAGAGCTTAACAAACAAAAATTAATCGCTATCAGCTCTTTAACACCTAATGAAGGTAAATCAAGTACCTGCTTACAATTAGCTAAATCATTTTCAGAATTAGAGAAGGTAATTATTATTGATGCGGATTTAAGGGACCCTTCAATTGCCGTTGCGCTTAATGAACCCAGGCACAGGCCCGGCTTAACAAATTTATTAGCACAAACTCATAGTTTTGATGAGTGTATTTTTAAAGATGAAAATATTAATGTAGATGTATTAGCTTCAGGTCTTAGACCAATGAATCCATTACTATTCTTATCTATGAAACGGTTTGAGAATCTGCTGATAGCGCTGCAAAATAAATATGATCGCGTGATATTAGAGTGTCCGCCTATTTTGTCGGTCAGTGATGCGCTTATGATAAGTAAACATGTGGGTGGTTTAACACTTGTTGTTGATATTCAAAAAAATTCAGTGGCTAAACTTAACCATGATTTAGAGCTATTAAACCAATCTGATACTAAAATTAATGGTGTAATATTAAACCGTGTAAAATATGATAAACAAAATTATTATTATGGTTCAACAAAAAGAGCTTAATAAATCTTCAACAGTATATAAACAAAAACTGTTCTGGCAAGTCATTTAATCGATACCCTGTGGCAAAGTTACTACATATGGGGAAGTTGCTAGATTTGCAGGGTTACCTGGATTAGCACGTTTTATAGGCGCTACATAAATCATTACCTGAGGGTTCTAAACTGCCTTGGCATCGCGTGTTAACGCACAATGGCGTATTTCATTTCCATTAGATAGCGAGAGCTATAAAACACAATTTGCATTACTTGTAGACGAAGGGATTCATTTTAATAATGAAAAAATTAATCTTAAACTCTATCTTTGGTGTCTTTAGTTTTTTATCAGCGTAATATTTTCTAAAAAACTTCAAAAATTTTTAAACCTTTTCAATATCAGTTACGACTAAGTATGTATTAAAGATTTAAATCATGATTAATTTTGATTTAAATTCCTAGATTTTTAAAGGGGCTCCAATGACAGATATTACATATTTATTTATTTTACTCATGCTTCCAGTTGTAAGCATGGCGGGGTGTTACCTAGGGTTTGAGTTAACAAAAGCATTATTTTCCCGCGCATTTCCCTATTTTAGAGAAAATATGTAATTTAATTATGTTTTTCATTAAAAAAGTTTACTTTAGCTATTGCTAACTCTTTAAAAATACATAAATATAGGTCCAACAAAAGCTTAAAATAATAAAGATAGGAATTCTAAAGATGAACAAATCTCAATTAGTTGACAAAATCGCAGAAGATGCAGAAATTTCAAAAGCAGCAGCAAGTCGCGCGCTTGACGCATTTACTGGCGCTGTATCTGATTCTTTAAAAGAAGGTAATTCAGTTGCTTTAGTTGGTTTTGGTACATTCTCAGTAAAAGAGCGTGCAGCAAGAACGGGTCGTAATCCACAGACAGGTGCTGAAATCCAAATAGCAGCTGCTAATGTTCCTGGCTTCAAAGCCGGTAAAACATTAAAAGACACTGTTAACGCTTAATAATTAATTTATTAAATTTAAAAAGGCTTGATTATATCAAGCCTTTTTTTGTCTTTATTTTGTGGGTTATACCAATTCTATTAAGAAACCCGTAATGCTTTATCTCCTCGGTTTAAACCAAGTGCGCCAGATCTGACAACTTCAATAACATCCGTTTCATTTTTTAAAGAATCAATAAAAGAAGCGAGCTTTTCTGTACTACTTACCAACTGCAATGTATAAGTCGATTTTCCCATGTCTAGAATTGAACCTCCAAATACATCCGTAACACGCGTTACAGCAGCTCTTGCCTTTTCATTAGCCGCAGTTACTTTTATGAGTATTAATTCTCGCTCGATGTGACTGACTTCGGTTAAATCAATTATTTTTAATACATCTACAAGTTTATTAACTTGTTTAGTAATTTGTTCTAGAATTTTTTCACTGCCTTGTGTTGTAATCGTAATTCTTGAAATTGATTTATCATCAGTGGTTCCGACAGTCAAACTATCAATGTTATAAGCACGTTGTGAAAATAGTCCAATAATACGTGAAAGTGCACCTGGTTCATTTTCTAAAATAATGGATAAAATACGACGCATTATGCTTTTACTCCTTTCTTAAGCCACATATCATCAATAGCACCTGTTTTTATTTGCATTGGGTATACATGCTCTGTTTCATCTATATTAATATCTAAAAATACTAATCTATCTTTAATTGACATAGCTTTAGCTAATGCCGGCTCTAACTCGTCAATATGATCAACTCGAATACCAACATGCCCATAACTTTCAGCTAATTTAACAAAATCAGGAAGTGATTCCATATAAGAAAATGAATGTCGGCCAGAATAAACCATATCTTGCCATTGTCTTACCATGCCTAAAGAGCGGTTATTAAGTGATACTATTTTTACGGGTAATCCATACTGCATACACGTTGATAATTCTTGGATATTCATTTGAATAGAACCATCACCCGTTACAACAACAGATTCCTTATCTGGGAACGCCAGTTTAACACCCATAGCAGCAGGTAAACCAAAGCCCATCGTGCCTAAACCACCTGAATTAATCCATTGTCTCGGTTTCGCAAATGGATAATACTGTGCTGCAAACATTTGGTGTTGGCCGACATCTGAGCTGATATAAGCTTCGCCATTGGTCACTTTATATAAGGTTTCAATGACTGTTTGTGGCTTAATTTTGTCAGAGTCCTTTGAATAACTCATGCATTTTTGATCTCGCCAGTTATTAATTTGGCGCCACCAATCTTCTTGTGCTGCACGGTCTATTTGTATATCACTACTATCAATTTCAGTTTGTAGCTGGTCAAATACTGTTTTAAGGTCGCCTACAACGGGAACATGCGCATGAATTGTTTTAGATATGGAAGTCGGATCAACATCAACATGTACAATTGTTGCATGTGGACAAAATTTATTTACATTATTGGTAACACGATCGTCAAATCGCACACCTAACGCTAATATTACATCAGCACCCGCCATTGCTTTATTTGCTTCAAGCGAGCCATGCATTCCTAACATGCCAACAAAATTAGGATGAGTTCCATCGATACCACCTAAGCCCATAAGTGTATTTGTAATAGGTGCGTTCAAAGACTCTACTAAGTGTGTTAGTTGCTCTGCAGTATCTGATAATACAACACCACCACCAGAGTAAATGACTAACTTTTTGGCATTTAAAACTGCGTTAACTGCTTTTTTTATTTGTTTTGGATGTCCTTTATTTGTAGGGTTATATGAGCGCATTTTTATATTTTCAGGCATCTCAAAATCAAACTTCAATTCAGGATTTAAAATATCCTTCGGTAGCTCAACTACGACAGGGCCAGGTCGACCAGACTTAGCTAAATAAAAAGCTTTAGCTACGATCTCTGGGATCTTATGGGCATCTCTACAGTTAAAGCTATGTTTTACGATTGGGCGTGAACAACCAACAATATCGGTTTCTTGAAATGCATCATCTCCAATTAAACTTGTAGGCACTTGGCCAGATAATACAACCATAGGGATAGAGTCCATATAAGCTGTTGCTATGCCGGTTACACAGTTTGTTGCGCCAGGGCCTGAAGTGGCTAATATAACACCTACTTCACCTGTTGCACGTGAGTAGCCATCTGCCATATGTGTTGCGGCTTGTTCGTGACGAACTAAAATATGTTTTACGTCATCCTGTACAAAGAGTGCATCATATATATCTAAAACAGATCCTCCAGGATAGCCAAAAATATACTCTGTATTTAATTCTTTTAGGGCTCTAATTAACAATGCCGCCCCTGACATTTTTTGATCACTCATTTTAATTCCTCATTCCCTAAAATTAGGCAAAAAAAAACCTCCGTTAGATGCGGAGGCTTTATTCATTCATTAGCTTTTCACATCAACAAGACTCTGGTAGCACTAAAGTGACCAGGACGAGAATGTTGATAAGAATAAATGCTAATTTCATGTTTAAATACTATTAAATTTTAATTAACGTATTTTTATGTTTTTTTCACTCTAATGTCAAGTAAGTTTTCAAAATGAATAGATAATGTTTTAATTGTTGCCATTCATATCTTATAGGGATAAATTATGCGCTGTAATATTAATTGAATTATTTATGCTACTCTGGCTATTTTGAGTATAAAAAACCCTTTGTACTAGTTATTAAGGGTTATCGTATTTAAACTATAATCTTTCTATTACAGATGGTGTGAAATCAGTTGTACTGTGACTTCCGCCTGCAATATCTGGAGAACTTCCATGAACGGTTTCAAAAATTGCAATATCTTCGCCTATGTTAGCACCTGGTGCCATGCCTAAACCACCCAATAAACCAGCACATAAATCTGATAAAATATCACCAAATAGATTTACGTCAAATTCTTCAGGTGTCATTACAAGCTTCATACCAGTTGCATCAACAATCATTTAAGTTGATTTAATCTGAGAATACTTTTGTGCTTTTTCTCTGGCGATTTTAAGGAATAAACCTGAAGTAGATTTAAGAATATTTGCTTTGTGAACTGTGGTTAATTTTTTTCTGTTTTCCCTACCCATGAATAAATGCCTGTGAATTTCCACGTACATTAATGATATCTATATTATCATAACGTGCTTTGGTACCAATAAATGAGTTTACAGGTCTGACATTTGCGAATAAATTGAATTTTTTTCTTAAGGTTACATTTATTGAAGTAAAACCTTCGCCTTTTATTACTGTTATGGTTCGCTTAGCCATTAAACATCCTTTAAATTGGAATAAAGATTTAAAGTATACTTATAACGACTCAGGGGGTTTTTTAGTTACTTTTTGCTTTTGTTAATAGTTAAATTAATTCACATCTATTCGATTACAGAAGTTTTGTTCTAATAAAGTATTCAGATACCTATCAATACTTTCAAGTTTTAAACTTTTCACTGCCTTGGCGATAAACTCATTGGTGTAAGCATCAAAATCATAATCTGGTTCGTAAATTTGATTAATACAAAGTAGGGCTAAACCTAAACAATATAAATGATTGGAAGGTTTTGATATTGAATCACGTGCTGATTTTTTTTTCAGAGCACTGATAGCGTCAAGCCATTCTTTAGACATGTTATTTTGAATATTGGCTGTTGAATGATCTGATACAGTTTTAATACCTAAAAGTGTTTCTATTAAAAAAGGAGAGTCTAGATTTAAATCATTTTTGCTAACACTTAGCGTATGTATTTGGTTGTTTTTTTCAGCTAAAATAAGATAACAATAATTTAAAATGCATAAGCTTGCTTCTTCAGGTAGAAAATCATAAATTTCCTGTGCTGCCTGCTCACATGCTAGTATGAGTGATTGCACTTTATTCTTTAAATTAAACGATTGAGCAATGCCTAAGGCATCTAATTGTAACTCTAATATTATTTTTAGTATTAATAGAGGTGTACGATTTGCCCCTAACATCATGATAGCGTGACGTATTGAACCTATAAGCTGTTCTGTTCTATTTGCTTTTGAAGCAAGTAAACATAATGAGTGTGAAATATAAGGATAGTTATTTAATAACTCACATAATTCTTCAACCGAATGGTTATTTTTAGCATTAAGACTGCTTTTTAGTAATTCAATATTGTCTAATGGTACTTTGCAGCTTAAAGTTTCTTTGATTAAGAGTTCATTCTTTGAGGTAATATTTGCCAAAGCCTCAAACCATATTTTAAATATAACACCCTGATCATAACAAATATGCTGTACACGATTCTGCTGTGTCTGATCTTTTGTTAAAGAAAAGCGCCCTTTGCTTGAGTTCTCAGCCTCTGGGATCGTAAAACATAAGTTAATAATGTTATCTTTTTTATAGAATTGTCCAATATGATAGCAATCTGGCTTAGTACTGATTTTAGTACCGGGCATAACACAAGGTAAATAATTTAAAAGCTTCTTTAAAATAGTTTGTACATTAGACTGATCGCAACTTATATATAAAGTGGAAATAGCAGCGGTTAAGCTTTTTGCTTTATTGTTTTTTGCTAATGTAATTTCTTTTGATATTAGTGTTGAAATACTAATGATGAGTGTATTGATATCAATTAATGCGCTTTGGTTTTTTCCTAAAATTACTTGCTTATATAATGTTAGATTATTAAATACGGTGTGTATTATTCCTTGTGGTATTTGAGCATAGTTCATTAACTTGAGTGCCAGGGTATTACGAAGTTTATAAAGCTTCAATCCTTGAGATGATATTTTTTGATTAGACGCAATGGCATTATTTTCTTTTTGAATGCATATATACTGGCATAAACACGCTGAAATGAGTTGCTGGCGTATAACGTGATTGATACCTAAACTATGACAAATACATAATACGATGATGATTTGGTTAATAACAAGGTTTGTTGTATAACCTTGTTTTTCCAAATAAAAACTGAGCCTAGCTTGCATTGCATTTGGATTTAACTCATAAAATTGATCAAACTTTTCAGATAAGAGGCTAATTGTTGGAAAGATACTTTTCCATTTATCTTTGTGATAATACAAACCTAATAAAGTTTGTGTTTCACTGACTAAAATAACAAGCTCTTTGGCTGATAATTTATTCATGTGAAATATTTTCGTATGCTTTATCAGCGCCAGGTCCCCAAGCAATGAGTAAATTATTTTTAAACATTAAACCTGTACACTCATCTACTGTTGTGATGCCATCTGATTTCATATGCTGAGTACGGTAATACAAAATTTGATATGTATCAGTAGGGGTTTTCTTTGCAAAAGTCAGATCTGGAGATCCTAAAGTTTCGATAACGGTATCAGAATATCTTGGATTTTTAAGCTTTAAATTAGAAATGAAGCGTTTATTGTATGACTGGCGATCTTGCCAATTCATGGTTGCAGGGTCATCTTTATAAAACAACATCACTGAAGCAGCTAAAACCGCGTAAACACCTAAGCCTAATAAAATGTATCGAAAAATCTTTTTTGTCATAAGTTTTTTAACTCAGTTTTACTCTTAATTGCTTTAATGAAAATCCTAGATTTATATCTGTACGTAATGTAACTAAAACCTTTGCAGTTATAAAATCAGATATTGAGTTTGTCAGTTTTATTTTTATCTTATCTGGTAAATTGTCACTGGCTAAAGCTGATTCTACACTGGCATTTTCGGTTAATATCGTTAATGCTGTTCTCTTACCTATCCCTTTGACACCAGGTATATCATTGGTATTATCGCCTGCTAAAGCCCAAAACTCTACTAATTTGTCAATTGGTAAATTAAATTTATCCTTGATATCAAGGGGTGTGATGAACTTTTTCGAAAAATAATCATATATTGAAATATGCTGATCCAGTAAAGGTAAAAAACCTTTATCTGTAGAGATAATAGTGCACGGAATGTTTTGACCTGATATTTTAGTAGCAAGCGTTGCTATAATATCGTCAGCTTCATCTTGCTCTGGTGAAAATGACATAATCCCTGCATCATTGAAACCTTGCTTAAAAGTACTAAGGCTGTTTTTAAGTGCTGTTGGCATTTCATTTCTATTTTGTTTATAGTTTTCATAGTAGGTATAACGCCAGCTTTTATCACCATCAAATACTGCAATAGCATGTGTGGCTTGTGATAGTTTTAATAGTTTATTTGTCGCATTCATAACCCTTTGATGAGCCGAGTTTATTATTTGTTCATCAGTTAAGTGCTTATGGCTACTATCTACTGCATAAATACGCCTAATTAAATTTAAAGCATCTATTAATAATACGTTTGTTGACATTGTTTTTTGTTTAGCCCTTTATTTATAAACCAAACGACTGCAAAGTATTTGCTTTTGACATCTAATACATTACTGTGATTGGTGTGTGGGCTTAATTCCAATTTAAATTAGATGGCTAACTTAATAGAATTATTATTACGCGCCCTTAATCATATTATTTTAACGATTTCTTCAATAATTATCAGTAAAAGCGGCGTAATTGAACAAATATTATTTTCAGACTTTAATTTTATAACAAGGTATATATGCTGAGCCGGGTAACTTCATTCTGCCTTGTTTAACAAAAGCTTTTAAAAGACTATCCATATCTTTCATCAAATCAGGATCTCCTTGTATTTCAAATGGGCCATTTCTTTTAATTTCTTGAATGCCCTCATCTTTAACATTCCCTGCAACTATACCTGAAAATGCACGTCTTAAATTAGCAGCAAGTTGTTGTGCTGGTTGCGATAAATGTAAGTTTAAGTTGGACATATTGTCATGAGTTGGGGCAAAAGGTAATTGAAATTCCGGTTCTATCTTTAGTGTCCAATTAAAATGATAGGCATCACCTTTTTCTTTACGGTACTCTCTTACTTTTACCATTTCTTGTTTTAAATAAGCAGCAACAGCATTAGGATCATCAATAATGACTTTAAATTTTGCAAGGGCACTATCACCGAGTGTTTTTTGCACAAAAAGAGAGATTTCATCAAAGTAGGCTTTACTTTCTTTAGGACCTGTTAATATAACAGGTAAACACTGCTGCTCGTTGGCAGGATGAAGTAATATACCTAATAGGTATAATAATTCTTCTGCTGTACCTGCACCTCCTGGGAAAATAATGATCCCGTGGCTGATCCTTACAAATGCTTCTAACCTTTTTTCTATATCAGGTAAAATAGTAAGTTCGTTTACGATTGGATTTGGTGGTTCTGCTGCGATAATGCTGGGTTCAGTTAGACCAACATAACGGTTATCACGGATCCTTTGTTTAGCATGACCGATAGTTGCACCTTTCATTGGACCTTTCATTGCACCTGGCCCACATCCAGTACATATATTTAATCCCCTTAATCCAAGTTGGTAGCCAACCTCTTTGGTATATCTGTATTCATTATCAGCAATAGAGTGTCCACCCCAACAGACAATCATATTGGGCTCTTTTTTGATGGGTAGGGCATTGGCATTACGCAGCATATCAAATACCACATGGGTAATATGGTTTGAGTCAGTCAGATTAATGCGGTTATTATCGTATTTACTTTGAATAAATAAAATATCTCGAATAACAGAAAATAAATGCTCGTGAATACCTCTAATAATTTGTCCATCCACGAAAGCGGTTTCAGGAGGGTTATGTAATTCAATTTTGATGCCGCGTTCTCGGCATAATAGGTTTATATCGAAATTTTTATAATTTTCGTATATTTCAGAACTTGAATCGGTATGGCTGCCAACATTTAATACAGCTAATGAGCAATTTCTAAATAGCGTATATAAATTGCTGGTTGAAGATTTTTTAAGAGAATCTACTTCCAATTGTGAAAGTAGATCTAATATACCTATAGGGTTTAATTGTATACTCATACGCATTCCTTAAATAACTATATAATTTAAATATAGTTTTTAATTTAATAAATGCGATTATTTTTTAAAAATTATACGATCTCTACCTGAATTTTTAGCTTCATACAGTGCTGCATCTGCACGATCAAAGACCTCGAGTATGCTGTCATTAACTTTAAATTGACTTGCACCCAGTGATATAGTGATCCGCAGGTTTTTACTTTTAAATTTAAAAGGAATCGCTTTAATCGTTTTCCTGATTTTTTCAAGTGGTGCTGCAATTTGTTTTAGATCTGAATTAGGCATAATAATCACAAATTCTTCACCGCCAAAGCGGGCAATAAAGTCTGTAACTCGCACTGACTTTTTAAGAGCATTGGCGAGGACTTGCAGTGTTTTATCTCCGGCACTATGACCAAATGTATCATTTACACTTTTGAAATGATCAATATCAATGACAACTAAACATAAATCATGATGACTTCTTTTAAAAGTATTGTATTCTAATTCAATTCTTTCATCATAAGCTGCGCGATTTGGTAATTTTGTTAAGCTATCTTGTAAGCTTTTAAATCGTTGTTCTGCTAATCTTTCTTTATAGTCACTAGTCTCATTTTCTAAAGAGTTTATTTTGTTTTGCATCTCTTTGAGTGTATTGGCTAATGACTCTCTCTCTGATAGCTCAAGGTCTTCTTTAAACTTAATATCGAGTGTTAATGCTTCGAGTTTTTGGCCAACAATCATTTTTAAAGAATCAATTGTTGACGCTTCTTCTGTTTCAGATGAAAGTTGAGAAATTTTTAACTCAATTTTTTTATTTAAATCAGCCATTTTATGACCAACTTCTTTTGAGCGTTGCACTGAATCTAGCAGTGTTTGATGCAACAGCGTGAGCGTCTCATTCACATTGAGTAAAAATTGCTGCGCCGTATCTCTTTCTTTAGAAATACTGGAAATGATAATGCGGATAATACTAATGCACGCGTCTAATAATACTTCAAGCTTAAAATCTTGACTGATCAGTGCTTTTATTTTTTCAAACTCAAGGGCATTTAGTCCTTCAAAAGCCAGTTCACTTGTTAAGTTTAATAGCTCTTGCGCTAAATTTGGCGCCAATTGAGGTTGTTCGGAATTTAAATTACCATGTTTATTACTAAGCACTTGATGGTAAATTTCGACAAGTTTTGATAGTAAAGGAATGAAGTCAGAAGTGGCTTTAATACCATCTAAATCATTAGACAGCAGGTTTCTTAGACTGCGGCGGAGGTCATCAGGTACCCCTTTAGTTTTTTGTAATTTTTTACCTGCATCATTGACACTTTGCTGGAGTTGTCTGATGTTAGAGTCTTGTTTGGTTACTTGTGCTTTTAAAATACTTGAAATTTCATCAATGAAAGGAGATAACACTTCAAAATCGACACCTTTATTTAATAATGCTCGAAATTTAGCTAGTTTATTATCAAGTTCTAAATCTTGGCCTTTACAAACAAGGGATAACTTTGCAACAAACTGCGTTAAGGTACCAAGCTGAGATTGCCTTGCTGTTTCAATAATATCTCTATTTTTGATTGCTTTATTTAGTTTGTTTTGTAAGGTTTCTAATTGATTTGACACTAACTTCCGTCTTCCTTTCCAGTGAAATTAACAATAATAACTTTTATAGTATACGTAAATAAGATAAAAGCTAAACCGCGTAGTAAGTATTTTAGCTAATCTTTATTATTTATGATATTCAGCGAGATTGGCATTTTTAAAATTTGGTCTCTTTCTCTTTGCGTTAATAGGATCCAATCTTGGATCTCAGTATCTGTTCGACCACAGCCTTCGCAAAAACCTTTCAAACGATAGCACTGTCCGATACACGCTGTTTTATATTGTGTCTTTTTAATTTTTGGCATTATTTTCTTTTAAATTAGCTCTGTTGAACTCAGTTACATCTTTATTGACTATGTTATCATTATAGACGAATTTTTTATAACATATTAAAGGGAAAAGTATGCTAAAAGTTATTGCTTGGGGATTTATATTTTTAAGCTTTTTTGTATCAGCTAAGGATTACAGTAAATTATATGAAAAACTTGATGAATCTGTTGTCATAATTTACTCAGATACTGAGCAAGTAAGAGCCCAGAATAATGAATTAGTCTCTTTTACTTCAAGTAGTTTAGGTACAGGCACGCTGATAAATTCAGAAGGTTTAATTTTAACAGCTGCGCATGTTGTAAACAGTGCTGATGAGCTAACTGTTGAAGTTCAAGGTAAAGGGCAGTTTAAAGCAAAAGTCTTATCGAGTTATCAAGCTGCAGATATTGCATTAATTAAATTAATTACGAATGAGTCAGACTTTCCAGCAATTAAAATAGCAAATTCAGAAAAGACTAAAATAGGTGAAGAAGTCTTCGTCATTGGCACGCCCTATGGATTAAGCCATACATTAACTGTTGGTCACTTAAGTGGTCGCCGTACACAAAAAGGTTTAGGTAAGGGCGAAATTGAGTTTTTACAGACTGATGCAGCCATTAACCAGGGTAACTCTGGTGGCCCACTATTTAATAGTAAAGGTGAGCTTATTGGTGTTGTAAGTTATATCGAAACGCAATCTGGTGGTAATGAAGGCTTAGGCTTTGCTGCTAGTAGTAATATGGTTAAAAGAATCTTAATTGAACAACCTACAATTTGGTTTGGTTTAGAGTTTACGGTACTACCAACTGGAGTAGCGAAGGCACTAAATGTGCCTCAAAAGTCTGGTTTGTTAATTGAGAAAGTTGCAAAACAAAGCTTTGCGGATAAAGTCGGTTTAAAAGGCGGTGTATTAGAAGCTGAAATTGAAGGCCAACAAATGATCTTAGGTGGCGATATTTTACTTGCAGTAGGTGATATTTACATAACAGGCGATGCAAGTAATTATTTAAGTATGGCTAACTATTTGAAAAATGTTGAAAAAGGTAAGAGAATATCATTTAAGATATTAAGAAATGGTCATATTATTGAATTATCTGCTGAAAAGCCAAATTTGAAAATAAAACTTATATAAAAATACTATTTAATTATGGCTCCAAAAAGGAACTATATTGTACAGATTTATCTTTTTCCTACTTCAAAAGATACCATCCAAACATCATTTAATTTAGCTAATGTTTTTCCCGAATGAATTGAAATACTAGGCGATTGTTCATTTAAGTAATAAGTAGTGCGTACTGAGTTTTTATTATTGTCAGTTTTTACCTTCCATTTGTCATTTTTTAAACAAGACTGTGTAAAACTTGTTGCTTGAGAATAAATAGCAATTGCCTGGTCTTTCTCTGAAAAATTTTGCTGACACATGTAATTAATTGCATTGTTATTTGATTTAGATATTTGGCAGTTTTCTCCAACTAAGTTATAACTTGCTTGCCAAACTTCCATATATTTGTTTTTGACACGACTTTTTTTCAATGGAGCAAATTCATTATTAAATGAAGTTAATAACCCTTGAATTTTATCACACGATGACATGTTACCGATTTGTGCTTGTTGTTCTGAAGATAAAGTATTAACGCAGCCGCTTAATGCGAAAGATGCAGCTATGAGTGCGATATAAGGTTTCATTTTTCTATCCTTGGTAGATAATTTAGCTTTTACAAGCATACCTTTTATATTGTTTAATAAAAAGAAAAGGCATCAAACTTGTGCCTTTTTTGATTTTAATCACAAGATAATACTATTTATGACGTTGCTCGAGCACTTTCACTACTTGACTAATATCAGTTTCACTTCGTTGAAGTAGTACTAATAAGTGATATAGTAAATCAGCCGATTCATTCTTTAATTCATCAATATCTTGTTTTACTGCCGCAAGGGCGACTTCTACACCTTCTTCACCAACTTTTTGGGCACTTCTGCTAATATCTTTTGCAAATAATGAGGCTGTATAGCTTTCCTTTGGATCGTCATTTTTACGTTGTGAAATAATTTGATTAAGCTGGGCGACAAAAGCAAGTTCGGGTTTTGCATTTCCAAAACAACTCTGGGTACCTAAATGACACGTTGGACCTTTTGGTTCAGCTAATATTAAAATAGAGTCAAAGTCACAATCTGTGTGCACTTCTTTCACTATAAGATAATTATCTGATGATTCACCTTTTGTCCATAATCTTTGCTTTGATCGACTGTAGAAAGTAACCATATTGCAGTCTAATGTTTTTTCCATCGCTTCATAGTTCATAAATCCTTGCATTAAAATGATGCCAGTATTTTTGTCTTGAACAATTGCTGGAATAAGTTCACTTTTTGAAAAATCTATTTCTTTTATATTATTTGTATTTATTAACATAATCTTGTCGCTATTTTATTTTGAGCTAAATATTGTTTAAGTTCAGGTATTTTTATTATGTCTTTATGAAACACGCTTGCAGCGAGCGCACCATCAACATTGGCTTGCTCAAAAACATTTTTAAAATCAGCCATTGAACCTGCACCACCTGAGGCTATGATAGGTAAAGAACAAATGTTGCGTACTTTATTCAATTGTTCAATATCATAACCATTTCGAACACCATCTTGATTCATGCAGTTAAGTACAATCTCACCAGCACCTAATTCTTGTACTTTTTTTACCCAGTCTAATGTTTTATATCGTGTTCTACTTGTGGCATTTGGATCGCCAGTGAGTTGATAAACGAGGTATTCGTTAGTTTTTTCATCATAAAAGCTATCTATACCTACAACAACACATTGCTTGCCAAATTCATCATGTAACTCTTTGATAAGTTCAGGCTTAGCAATTGCCGGGCTGTTAATACTTATTTTATCTGCACCTTGTTTTAAAACACGGGCAGCATCTGATACAGATTTAATACCACCGGCAACACAAAATGGAATATCTATATTTTTTGCTATGGTTTCAACCCAAGTTAAATCTAATAAGCGTTTTTCTACACTGGCACTGATCTCATAAAATACCAGTTCATCAGCGCCAGCATCACTATAAGCTTTGGCTAAATCTAATATTTCACCAACGACTTCATGGCCTTTAAATTTAACGCCTTTAACTACTTGACCATTTTTAACATCTAAGCAAGGAATTATGCGTTTGCTAAGCATCTATTGCCTCCTCAACGGTAAACGCGTTATCTAATAATGATTTGCCTAAAATAATACCCGATACACCAAGTTCATTTAGTTTTTTGATATCTTCAAGTGAGCTTACGCCGCCTGATGCTTGTACTTTTATCTGAGGAAACTCGTTTATCAGATCTTCATATAAGGCAAATGAAGGTCCAGTCATCGTGCCATCTTTACTGATGTCCGTACATAGAAAGTCTGTAATACCAACTGATAAGTAAAAAGCGACTAACTCAAAAAGATTGTATTTAGATGCCTCTAGCCAACCATGTGTTGCTGGTAACCAGCCAGAATCAGTTTTATTAACATCCAATGCAATCACAAAGTGAGCAGGACCAAATTTATTGATCCATTCGCTGACTTCTTGGCGTTTCTCTACAGCCATAGAGCCAATCACAACTTGGGATGCTCCTGAGTCTAGCCAAGTGGAGATATCCGATTCGCTTCGTATGCCGCCTCCGATTTGAAAAGGTACTTTGAGCTCTTTTAATGCGTTTTGAATATGTTGCCATTGTTTTTTACTCGGATCACGTGCACCTTCTAAATCAACTAAATGTAATTGTTTAGCCCCTGATTGAGCATATTCTTTTAGGCGCTGTGAAAGTTCAAACGGGTAAAACTGAGCTGTATCATATTTACCTTGGTATAAACGCACAATTTTGTTTTGTAATACATCTAATGCTGGAATAATCATAATTTTTTATAAACCTAAATTTGCCAATCTAAAAAGTTTTGTAACAGTTTTGAGCCAACTTTAGCTGAGCGCTCTGGGTGAAATTGCATCCCAGCGATATTATCTTGTGCCACTATGGCAGAAAATTCTTGACCATATTGGGTTGATGCTAACGTACAGTCATTTACTTGATGCGCAAAACTATGGACAAAGTAAACCTGATCATCACTAGACACTCCTTTTGTTAAAGCGTGAGGCTTAAGAATATTCAGATTGTTCCACCCCATATGTGGGCTTGTCAGTTGACCAACTTCTAACTGAGATACATTGCCCTTAATTTTACCTAGCGTGTTTATATTACCTTCTGATGAATGCTCACATAATAATTGCATTCCTAAGCAAATCCCCATTATGGGTCTTTCAAAGGTATTAATTGCTTCAAGCCACCCACCAGATATTAATCTGTCCATTGCCACCGAAGCGTGACCAACACCCGGTAAAATAATGCGTTCAGCGGACTTAACTTGCTTAACATCAGTAATGACATCAGGTGTTACACCTAAGCGTTCAAAGGCAAACCTGACTGAATTGATATTTGCACATCCCGTATCTATAATTGCTAACACTGACATCTCCTTACAAACATCCTTTAGAGCTGGCTAAACTTTGACTTTTATCTTGTGTTATTGCCATGCGTAGTGCTCTGGCAAATACCTTAAATAACCCTTCAACCTGGTGATGGCAATTACCATCACTGACGCTCAAAATTAAACTTAAATCGGCATTATCACTTAAGCTTTTAAAGAAATGCTCAACCATTTGTACATCTAAATCACCGGTTTTTTCTCTACTAAAATTAGCATTTAAAACAAATGAAGCGCGGCCTGATAAATCAATTTGTGCTTGCGCTAAACATTCATCCATAGGAAGGGCAAAACCATATCGTGCAATTTGAGATTTCGTGCCTAATGCTTTTTTAAGTGCTTGACCTAAAGCGATGCCGATATCTTCTACTAAGTGATGCTCATCTATATGTAAGTCACCTTTAGCTTTGATATCTAACATAAAGTTACCATGGGTTTTGATTTGATCTAACATATGATCAAAAAAACCTAAACCAGTACTTATATTACCTTTTGCAGACTCATCTAAATTTAACTTCACAGAGATTTGTGTTTCTTTGGTATCTCGGCTGATACTTGCTTCACGGTTTAAAGTCGTTAATTTAGTAACTATCTTTTGCCAATCGCCGTCATATAAAATCCCTTCACAGCATAAGTTTTTAGCTAGACCAATATCGGTTTCTCTATCACCAATCACATAAGATTTAGCTAAATCTACTTTGCCAGATTGCATTAAGCTGGTTAGTAATCCTGTTTTAGGTTTTCTGCAATCACAATTTTGTTCATCAAAATGTGGGCATATTAATACTGACTCAAAAGAAATGCCTTGAGTGGTAAAAATTTCCATCATTTTATCTTGCGCAAGATCAAAATCAGCAGTCGGAAAGCTATCAGAGCCTAAACCATCTTGGTTTGAAACCATTACTAAGGTATATCCTGCTTGTTGTAGCTGTAACAAAGCAGTAATAACACCTGGCTCTAATTTAACTTTAGCTAAGGTATCAACTTGCTTATCTTCAATTGGTTCATCAATTAAAGTACCGTCACGGTCTATGAATAAATATGGTTTTTGCATGATTATCTCTTACTGCTTAAATTGTTTTTATTTATGGTATCAAGCCAAATTTTTACTTGAGCTAATTCTGAGTTACTGCCTATGCTAATTCTTAACCAAGTATCACTATCAAATAGATTGAAAGGGCGCATGATCAATCCCATTTCACTCGCTACTTGAATATATGCTGCGCTTGTTAGTTTTAAAGTTACAAAATTACCTGACCCACTTAGAACTTGTTCCACTTGAGGTGAAGTATCAAGCCAATCTGTCAGTTCACATTTGAGTTTATTTAAAATATTGACCTGTCGTCGCATGCTAGTAATAGCGTCATTCTCTAGGGCATTTTTTGCAATAGTTGCGGCAACGGTTGACACAGGATAGGGCGCTATGACCTTTTTCATCGCTGCTAAAATGGTTGTTGAAGCTAAAGTGAAGCCACATCTTAGCCCTGCTAATGCAAATGCTTTAGATAAGGTACGTAAAACAACGATATTTGTTATTTCATTGATTAGCATTGTACTTGAATAATCACTACAAAATTCTATGTAAGCTTCATCAACAACTAAAATAGTATTACTTGGTAGTGCATCCGATAATGCCTGTATTCTTTTGGTATCTACTAAAGCACCTGTCGGATTATTTGGGTTACAAATAAATACTAATTTTGAATCACCAATTTTTTCGACTAATTGCGCTATTGAATCTGACTGTAAATCCAATTGTGATAGCGCATTCAAACTAATATTGTGACTTTGTGCACTGACTTTATACATGCCATAAGTAGGTAAAAATAATGCGATACTGTCTTTACCTGGTTCACAGAAAGTACGAATTAATAACTCAATGCCTTCATCTGCACCACGGGTCATTAAAACTTGGTTTGTATTTACTTGAGCATAATTTGCATAACGAGAAATCACATTTTCAGGCTGAGGTTCTGGATAGCGATTTAAATCATCAGCACTAATCGTGATATTTTTTGCATAGGGGTTTTCATTGGCATTTAACCAAGTTGACCCTGTCAGCTTTTCACTTTTTGCCGAGCTGTATGCAGTTAAATGTGCTATATATTCAGGTAATAACCCAGATTTTTGATTTGGTTTTACATCAGACATTAGCCTTCTCCTTGTTCTAGTCTAATGCTCACCGCTTTTGCGTGTGCATCTAACCCTTCAGCTTGTGCTATAGGTAATATCGCTTTAGATAAATCAGTTAAACCTTGCTTAGTAAGTGTTTGCACTGTGTATGTACGGTAAAAGTCTAATAAATTTAAACTAGAGCAAACTTTCGAATAACCATAAGTGGGTAATACGTGATTAGTACCTGATGCATAGTCACCTGCAGATTCTGGGCTATAGTCACCTACAAACACTGAACCTACATTTTTAACGAGCGGCAAATACGGCTCACAAGAACCTAATTGCAATATCAAGTGCTCCGGACCATAGTTTGCAGAGACTTCAAAAGCCTGCTCAATTGAATTAACTAAAATAAAAGCCGAGTTTTCAAGTGCAGCCAGTGCTGTTTCAGCTCTGGAAAGTATTTTGATTTGCTGGCTTAATGCAACTTTAGTTTGTTCAATTATTTGTTCACAATTTGATACTAAAATAACCTGAGAGTCAGCACCGTGTTCTGCTTGAGATAACAAATCAGCAGCAATAAAGTCAGGATTAGCTCTTTGATCTGCAATAACCAATACTTCAGAAGGGCCTGCAGGCATATCAATCGCTAATCCTGGTACTTGTTGTGATACCAGTTGTTTTGCCATCGTGACAAATGCATTTCCTGGTCCAAAAATCTTATTTACTTTAGGAATACTTCGGGTACCAAATGCCATAGCTGCAATTGCACCGGCACCACCTGATTTTAAAATGGTTTTAATACCACATAATTTAGCTGCATATAAAATTGCAGGATTTAATTTATCTTCATTTTTTACCGGTGTTGCCAATACGACTGTTTTTGCACCACTTAATTGGGCCAGTACACCTTGCATTAATACAGATGAAGGTAATGGTGCACTGCCACCGGGTACATAAATACCAACAGATTCGATTGCTTGATACTTAAGCTCACATAAAACACCTGGGATAGTCTCTAACATGACATCTTTAGGTTGCTGTATTGTGTGAAAAGCTAAAATATTTTTATATGCGCTTTCAATAGCTTGTTTTAACTCGATTGATATCAAAGATTCTGACTGTTCAATATCATCAGCAGATACTAATAAATCAAGCTCTGATACATTATCAAACTTTTGTGCCAATTTAATAAGTGCTTCATCGCCTTGTTGCTTTACTTGATCTAAAATCGCTTGTGTCGTCGATTTAATATCAGTGCTTATGGCAATAGCAGGGCGCTGTAAAATTGATTCCTGCGAAGTACTTGTTTCCTCATTCCACTTAAACACGTGCTTACTCCATCATCTTTTCAATAGGCATCACTAATATAGAGCTAGCACCTAATGCTTTTAAAGATTCCATGGTTTCCCAGAATAGTGTTTCTTGACTCACCATGTGCAAGGCAACAAGCTCATCAGAACCCGCAAGGGATAGCATGGTTGGCTGACCTGTACCTGGTAATAAATCACATATTTCTTTTAGACGAGTCTTTGGTGCGTGCAACATAATATATTTGCTTTCTTTAGCTTGTTTAACGGCTTTTAATCGAGGTAATAACTTTTCAATTAAGGCTGTTTTTTTAGGGCAATCTAATGCTGGGTTTTGGATTAAACAGGCATATGACTCCATAATCGTTTCACCTTGTCTTAATCCGTTTGCTTCTAGCGTTGCACCAGTAGATACAAGATCACAAATTGCATCAGCAAGACCAGCACGAGGAGCAACTTCAACTGAGCCAGATAAATTTACTAAACTGGCGTTGATGTTTTCTCTTTTTAGATATTGGCTTAAAATTGCGGGGTAAGTTGTGGCAATTTTTTTATTTTGGAACCAGTTAGTATCAACTTCTCCGAGCTCTTGTGGCCAAGCAAGTGCTAAGCGGCAATAGCCAAAATCAAGTTGAGCTAGTTTCTTTGTTTGAAATGGTAAAGACTGCTGTTCACGCTCAGCTTGCATTTCAACTAATTCATTTTCACCTACGATGCCTAAGTCACATACGCCATCCATTACTAAACCTGGGATATCGTTGTGGCGAACACGTAAAATATCAATAGGCATATTAGTTGAGTGCGCAATTAACTTTTGCTCTCTGAGATTTAGTTTAATACCGAGTTGTTTAAATAAGTTTTGGCAGTCAGTTGAAAGTCTGCCTGATTTTTGAATTGCAATGCGTAAACGTGTTGTATCTGTCATTCTCATTTCCCGTTAATTTTTAGTCTTTGTTAAGCTATTTGTAAAAAATTTTGGGGCTTAAAACTAAAAACCCCGAGGAGACCTCGGGGCGAAAATGAATGTTTGATTTTTATTCGCCACGGGTTCCTTTTAGGAATACCCTTCCAGCGAAAACCTGAAAGGCTATTCGTTCATATGATGATGGTGAATAATGTTCAGGTTTATTAAAAGCATAATTTTTCCAATTTAATTTAGGTTAAGGATAATATTGAATAAATACTTCCTTTTTAAAGTGTTTATATAGAAACATGGAATGTAATTGTATACAAGTGTTTTTTTATGACATTTAAAGAATATGTTATTCCAGCCGATAATAAGGTTATATAAAATGTAATTATTGAGGCGTATATGGATAATTTACTGCCGTTTTTACCTAGGATTGCACATATTGAACCGTTAAATAAACGTTTAATTTATGTTGCAGGTATTAAAGACGCAAAAATAAAGTTTCTTAATGATCAAAATAAAGCCGTGAATGCTTATGATTCGGATCTTGTGGAAGATAAACAAGAAGTGGAAGAGTCGAATAAGGGGGAAACGGGTAATAAACTTGATACTTGGGTATAAGTAAATTTACCATAAAAGAGCTGCAACGTGATTTAATTATCTAAATTAATCATTTTTATCTGATATTGAACAGAAAAAATGTAAAATATGACTTCAAATCAATTTGGATAATTTCATGTTAAAAAAACTTAGTAAGGTATCATCATTTTTTGCTAAAGATGGTCCTTTATCATCCAAAGTTGATGGTTATAAGCCCCGAGATGCACAAATAGAAATGGCCTGTGCTATCGAAAGTACACTCAAAGATAAATCTCAGCTAGTAATTGAAGCAGGGACGGGTATAGGTAAAACATTTGCTTATCTAGTACCTGCGTTAATGCATGAAAATCCACAATCAATTACAAAAATCATTATATCTACTGGTACTAAAGCCTTACAAGAACAGCTCTATCATAGAGACTTGCCTAATGTATTATCTGCATTAAAAGTTGGTAAAAAAACAGCTTTATTAAAAGGTAGGGCGAATTATTTATGCCCAATGAGGCTAAATCAGCATATTTCTCATGTGCCAACAGATGATCTTGATGTACTACATCAACTTGCCATGGTTGCAAAATTTGCGAGTGATACACAATCAGGTGATATGGCAGATTGTATTGGCATAGAAGAAGGGGCAAAAGTGCTGCCTTATGTCACTTCAACATCTGATAACTGTCTAGGGCAAACATGTCCTGATTATGAAGATTGTTATATTAAAAAAGCACGTATGAAAGCGATGGAAGCCGATGTAATTGTTGTTAATCATCATTTGTTTTTTGCTGATATGTCGGTTAAAGACAGTGGGTTTGCAGAGTTAATGCCGCAAGCAGATGGTTATATTTTTGATGAAGCACATCAGTTATCAGAAATTGCCAGTAATTACTTTGGTCAAAGTGTCAGTACTCGTGCTTTGTTAGCACTTATAAAAGATTTACGTTTAATATACCGTTCTGAATTATTTGATATGATCCAATTAGGTAAAGCGATTGATAAGTTAGAGTCAAGTTTAAAAGACTTTAGGCTTGAATTTCCGATTGGTTCTGGCAGAGGTGATTGGTGCCAGATATTAAAACATTCAGGCGTTAAATTTGCCGCAGAACGCATTATTAATGATATTACTTTCTTATATCAAGTGATCAAACTTGCGCTTGAAAGAAGCACAAAAATAGAACATTGTTTTGAGCGCTGCATTGCATTTAAAGCGTTATTGGAGCTGATGTTTGATACCAGTGATAAAGGCCTGAGTTATTGGTTTGAAACAACCCGAATGCATGTCAGTATTAATATTACTCCGCTTGATGTTGCTGAAAAGTTCAATGCTTTAATGAATAAATTAGATTCGTCATGGATTTTTACATCAGCGACTTTATCTGTAGATGAGTCATTATCACACTTTAACGCCTCTTTAGGTTTACAACCCAAGCAAAGTTTAATTGTACAAAGCCCTTTTGATTATCAAAAACAAGCACTGCTTTGTTTACCGAGATATTTACCTGAAGTGAACTCGCAGGATATGGCACATGCTTTAGTAAAGGTTTCAAAACAATTAATTGAAGCTGCAAAAGGGCGTTGTTTTATTTTGTTTACTAGCTATAGAATGATGGAATTAGTGGCACAAGGTATTGCATCTACAGTGCCATATCCTATTTTAGTTCAAGGCCAAACGTCAAAACGCATTTTGCTTGAAAAATTTGTACATCATGGCAATTCTGTTTTGCTAGGTACAGCTTCTTTTTGGGAAGGGGTTGATGTTAGAGGTAGTACGCTAAGTTGTGTTATTATTGATAAGCTGCCGTTTATCGCGCCAGATGATCCTTTGTTACAAGCCAAAATGAAAGCATGTAAACTGGTAGGGCAAGACCCTTTTGCAAAAATTCAGATACCTCAAGCTGTGATCACATTAAAGCAAGGTGTGGGCAGGTTAATTAGAGACCATACTGATAAAGGCGTATTAGTTATTTGTGATAATAGATTGGTAACTAAGCATTATGGAGAGACTTTTCTTGCTAGTTTACCTAAAATGACACGTACAAGAGATTTAAATAAAGCAGCTGAGTTTTTAGCTCAGATCCCAAATTAGAATGTTATTTATACAGAATTAAGATTAAAGTGAGAATAAATTAATGAGTTTAAAAATACTCGCTCTAGATGCGGCAACTGAATCACTTTCAGCTGCAATATCAGCAGATAGTAATAATGTGAGCGTGAGCCATTTTGAAGTATGCCCGCAAGAACACAGTCAAAAAATATTACCATTGGTTGAGTCTTTACTAACAGAAGATAATATAAAACTAAAAGATCTGGATGTCATTGCTTTTGGCCGTGGACCAGGTAGTTTTACGGGTGTTAGGATCAGTGTTGCCATTACACAAGGCTTAGCATTTTCAGCAAATATCCCTGTTATTGGCATTTCAACATTACAAACTATGGCGCAACAAGCAATTGATGAAATGGGTGCTAAAAATGTATATGCAGCAATAGATGCTCGTATGTCTGAGGTTTATTTTGCACATTACCGTACAGACGAAGATGGCATAGCGACACTAATAGATAAAGAAATTGTTATTAAGCCCGAGCTATTAACATTAGATAGTGAAGAGGCTGTTGCGGTAGGCACTGGCTTTGAAACTTATTCAAGTTTACATCAAGCTGATAATATAAAATTTTTAACTGATATCATTTTACCTAATGCGAAGTATATGTTGAAAATTGCAACCCAGTTACATGGTAAAGGTGAATGTGTCAGTGCATCACAAGCACAACCTATGTATGTGCGTGATACGGTAACTTGGCAAAAATTGCCAGGGAAAGAGTAGTTTTTCCAACTTATTACAGTTTGGATTTATACTAAAATCATTAAAAATTAGGTTTAAATGTCTATCATAAATGGGTTCAGTACTGGGTTGGATGGTTTAGTATCCGCTAAGCCACTAAGCGTAAAACTAGAGAGTAACGCGGCTAAAAATCAAACTGAGCAAACATTGTTTGCTCAGCATATTGCCGATACAAAAAATTCGAATGAAACAAATACAAGTTATATTAATAGTAAGGAAGCGATAAAAGTATTTGAAACGCGTTTGAAAAATGAAAAGTCTAGCACCATTTATGATCAGCCTGATCATAAAACAAGCAATGCAATTGCCGCATATAATGCATTAGCCCATCAAGAACGTAGAAATGAAATACAAAGTTTAATAGGCATTGATACTTATGCTTAAAGTTTCAACATCCATGTTGAAACCTCTAAAGCGAAATTTAGGTCTTTTTAACATCCACAACTAACTTGAGTTTTTGACCTGGCTGCAAGTATTTATTTTTACTAATTTTATTCCATTTAATGATTTCAGAAATTGAAACATTAAATTTATTGGCTATTCTTGCAAGCGAATCACCGCTTCTTACTTTGTACGTAATTGTTCTATTAACCGTTTTTAATCCACTTTTAGGCGTTTTATTTTTATATACTAATAGCTTTTGCCCTGGTTTTATCATGGCGCTGGTTTTTAATTTATTCCATTTGCTTAGCTGTTGAATTGTAACGCCTTGCGAATGACTGATGTCCCAGAGTGTATCTCCTTTACGTACAATATAAGTGCTTTTTTCTTGAGTTTTCTTAGCTGAGTCTTTAGAGGCGAGTTTCATCTGCCTAGATAAATTTTTATTATCAATTTGACCATTACTTAGAGGCACAAACAAATGTTGCCCTAGTCTGATCATATTTGAATCTAACTTATTTAAAGTTTTTATCGAATCAGTACTGGTACTAAATTTATTAGCGATTACAGATAAACTATCACCTTTTTGAACTTGATATCTTTGCCATCTGATGCGATCTTTTAAGCTTGTTTTAGCTAAATTTTTGGTGAATCCTTCAATTTTGTCTATTGGTAGTAATAAGCTATGAGGTCCATCAGGATCTGTTGCCCAACGATTAAATGCTGGGTTTAAGCGATATAGCTCTGTGATGTTAATGTCAGCCATTTGTGCTGCAAGTGCTAAATCAATTTGTGAACTAATATCAACACTGTCAATGACTTGTGCGTTGACAATTTTTTTCCAAGTAACATTAAATTCTTTTTGATTTTTAAGTAGATCTGCCAAAGCTAATAGTTTTGGCACATAGGCGGTTGTTTCTGCCGGTAAATCTAAAGACCAAAAATCGGTTGGTAAATGCTTTTTACGATTTTTCTTTATTGCTCTCGATACGCGTCCTTCACCTGAGTTATAAGCAGCAATTGCATTTAACCAATCACCTTCTAATGTTTTATGAAGATATGATAAATAATCTAATGCTGCGCGTGTAGATTGCACTATGTCTCTACGGCCGTCATACCACCAGTTTTGTTTTAAATCAAAACGCTCGCCTGTCACTGGCATAAATTGCCAGATACCGGAAGCACTTCTATGAGAGTAGCCAAAAGGATCAAATGCACTTTCTACAATAGGTAGTAAGGCAAGTTCTATAGGCATTTGCCTTTTTTCTACTTCTTCAACTATGTAATATAGATAAGGTGCACCGCGTGTGGAGATACTATCTAAATATTTTTGATGTTTCGCGTAATAATTTCTTTCTGTAACAACTGCACGGTTTTGAGGCACAGGTATTGATAGCTGATAATTAATTCGCTCCCACACGTCATCAAATATCGGAGTAGGCTCAAGTTCAACTTCTGCAGAATTGTCGCCCTGAAGCGCTAATAGCGTTAAAGCATCTACAACATCATTAGGTTGTGCTGTTGCATGTTTGGCAGGCTGTTGTACTTGGATTAACTGACTGTTATCAGTATCTGTGATTTGACAGCCCGCTAGTATAAGCGCTGCAAAACCAATAATATGTGGTTTATTCATTTTATAGTTTTATTAAATTTTATGAAGGATGCAAAATTACACAGATAGTACCTTTTCTATATGTGTGGCTCAAGTATTCATATGGGGACGCAGGGGTTGTGTGTTAGTTTGCTCAGTTAATCAAGTTTTCAAATTAGAAATTATCTTTATATGACCGAATGTTAGCTAAATTTGATTCAAGTTTATTAGCCGATATTTTATATTCATCTGGGATCGAGAAACAATTTTTGTCGTCTAAACTTTTTAAATATGGATTAATTTTCAATTCTTGTTCAATAGTAGAAGGCAGAGTGACAATTTTATTTTCTCTTTTTATCTCAATAAGGTTTTTGTAATCTTTAAGTACTAAGTTTTGGGGGTCTACTTCTTGCGCAAATGCGACATTAGCTAACGTATACTCATGAGTACAGTAGACTTTAGTGTTTTTATTTAACTGTGCAATCTTAGTTAGTGAATCAAACATTTGCTTGGGCGTGCCTTCAAACAGTCTGCCACATCCAGCGCTAAAGAGGGTATCACCACAAAATAATGTATCTTCATTATAATAACAGATATGATCTAAGGTATGCCCTGGTGTTGATAGTATATTAAATGACTCACCTAAAATATTAATCAAATCATCTTGTTTTAATGTGATATCTGAATCTGTAAAAACACTATTTTGTGGGCCGTATATTATAATGTCAGGATAAAGTTGTTTTAATTTTTTTACGCCATCAGTGTGGTCCCAATGATGATGGGTAATTAATATGCCTTTAAGTACAAGATTGTTATCACTGATGTAGTTGAGTACGGGTTCTGATTGACCAGGATCTACAACATACACTGACTTAGAGTCATCTTTAGTAATTGCCCAGATATAATTATCTGAAAATGCATGAATTGGGTATATATTCAACATATAGTATCGATTTGTTATTTAACCTGCTTTAATTATTACAATATATCAGATAAGTTAAAGTCTCATCTAGCGTTAAATTTCTATAAATAATATCGGGAGACACATCATTGAAACCGGCATTAAGTTTTCAAGACGCACCAAAACCACAAAATTGGCAGGACTTCACTCATGGGGATTATTTACAACAAGAAATAGAAAAAAAAATATCTCAGTGGCTACCTAGAGTGTTTGGCTATCATTTTTTGAAATTAGGTGATTTAAGTGGGCAGTTAAATACGCAGGCCTGTTGTATAAAACATCAAATTTGTGTCGCTCCAGAGTGTAATCGTGCGGGAGTCATAGCTGAAGTAGACGAATTACCTTTTATGGCGCATTCTGTTGATGGCTGCTTACTGAGTCACTGTTTAGAATACTACAGCGATCCGCATCATATCTTACGCGAAACACAAAGAGTATTACTCCCTGGTGGTTATATTATTTTAACGGGATTTAATCCATTTAGTTTATGTGGCATGGCGAGGCTTTTGCCATTTAGTCGACAAAAATTACCTTGGAGTGGTCGTTTTTTTACGCCTGCAAGAGTTAAAGATTGGTTGAACTTATTAGGTTTTGAAGTAATAAAAGACGAACGTTTTATATATTCTTCATTAGCGAGAGGTAGTCGTTTATCACGGTTTGGCCCATGGCAAAACTTTTGCAAACAATATTTAAAACCCATGGGAAGTGTTTATATGCTGGTGGCCCGTAAAAGAGTCACTCCTTTAACGCCTATTAAACCTAAATGGCATGCGAGACCACACTTTGCACCGGTAGCTAAAGAGGTGAGTGTGCAAAGAGGCAATATAAAATAAAGGTGACTTAAAAAGGCAGATTGAGATACGCATTCTGCCTTTTTAATATCTATGGATTAACCTTTAATAAATTTGATTAATTGCTTTGCGATATCGGTATTGTTTAGATTGCCAGTAAAGTGTTCAGCGCCTTTACCGTAAGAAAATACTTGTACATCCATGGCTGTATGGCCATTTGTAGTCCAGCCTGTATAAGTTCTAGCATTAATCACTTCTTTTACTGCGATAAATAAGCTTGCTTCATCTAAACTTTTTGCTGTGTTAAGAGATGTTGCTTCGTGATCTGATAATGGTGTACTTGAATATTTATTCCACTCTTGGTTTAGGTTTGAGTTTTTGAAAAGTTTTTTACTGAGTTTTCTTGCGCTCACTTTAAAGTCTTTAACTTTTTGAGCTTCCCATTTATATTTATGATTTGCACCGATAGTTAGTCCACCCGTTGAGTGATCTGCTGTGACTACTAAAATAGTATCTGGGTTGTTATCAACGTACTGTTTAGCAATTTTAATTGAATTAGCAAAATCGTGCATTTCAGCCATCGCACAGGTGATATCATTATTATGACCACACCAATCAATTTGACTGCCTTCAATCATCATGAAAAATCCTTTATCCGATTGATTGTCAACTAATTTTAATGCTTTATCTGTCATTACCTCTAGATGATTTTTAGTTGCATCTATTGCGTAAGGAAGTCCTATTTTATTAAATAATCCAATAGCTGGAATCTGCGTTATATTATTGATATTTTTTAAAGTATCGACATATTGATAGTTATTATCTACAAACTCATTTACTAAGTTTCTATCTTCACGAATAAAGAAATCAGTGCCGCCACCGAACATAAGGTCGACAGGCAATTTTCCATTTATTTTATTATCAATATAATCATTTGCGATTTCGTCGTAATTTCTGCGACTTTCGTTGTGAGCTGTAAAGCTCGCTGGTGTTGCATGATTGATTTGAGAAGTGACTACAAGTGCTGTGAGCATATTTTTCTCTTTTGCTAGCTCAAGCATAGTTTTTACCGGTTTCTTGTCACTATCAACGGCAATTGCACCATTATAACTTTTAATTCCGCTACTTAACGCAGTTGCACTTGCAGCACTATCAGTAACATAGGTATCATCATCAGGATATGTACGAGCAGTGCCTGTTAATATTGTATCAAAAACAGTTTTTTCAATTTCTTGTGTATTGATATCATCACTATAATATCTGTAGGCGGTTGTATAAGCGGGTCCCATACCATCACCTATCATATAAATAATATTCTTAGGGAATTGTTTTTCAGGAGCGTTATCTAACTGAGCACATGCTGTAACAGTCAGTGCTGTAGAAACTATAAGAAGTGATTTTTTCATTTTGATTAATTTGTATTTTTTTGATTCCCATATTCATAACAGAATAATAAGACTATTGGTACTTATTGCGATGAAAGTAGAAAAAGATAATGCGTATATAAAAGGAAGCCATGCACAATTATAATTTAAAAAACATAACTGCGCGCTCAGCTGAGCCTAAAATAGCTGGCGTGGTTAATGATCATAAAGCTGATAATTTAAATATTGTCGCATTACATGGATGGCAGGATAATCTGGCAAGTTTTTATCCATTAATGCATTTATTACCTCAGTATAATTGGTTGGCATTTGATTTTCCTGGGCACGGACATTCTCAATGGAGAAATAACCAAGCACATTATTATTTTGTTGATTATATAGATGATATTTACCAAGTCATTTCAGAAAATTATTTAACTCCTGTACATATAGTAGGCCACTCTATGGGGGCTATGACGGCAACACTATTTGCAGCCTGCTTCCCTGAACTTGTACGTTCGGTTGTTTTAATTGAAGGCATTGGCCTAGTAACAACACCAGATGAAGATGTTGTCAGCCAATTGAGGACTGCAATTCTCAATCGCGGGCAAAGCGCTGACAAAAATGATAAAAAGGCATCTAGAATATATAAAGACTTAAACTCATTAATAAAAGTACGTATGGCTGTGAGTGACTTAGAATATGAACACTGTGCATTATTAATGAAAAGAAACAGTGAAAATACAGAATTAGGAATAAAATTACGAATTGATCCAAAATTAAAACATCATTCTGGTTTTCGATTCAATGAAGCACAAGCAATCATGGCAACTAAACAGGTAAAGGCGGCCACAAAACTGATAGTAGCCGAACAAGGTTATGAACAAATAAAACATTCTATAAAAATATATTCAAAATATTACAGTGAGTTAAGTATTGAGACTGTAAAAGGTGGTCATCATTGTCACATGCAAAACCCACAAAAGGTCGCAAGCATAATCAGAGAGTTTATAAAGTGAAAAATAAAGATTTTCAGCATACATTTGTATCTTTATTTTAAATATGTGATGATACTCTCTTGATTAGAGTATTTACTCAGTTGTTAAATGACCTTAGTTGAATTAAGGTTAAAGTAAGCGCAAACAAAATACCGAGATTTATTAAATTAAACTATTGGTATATAAAAATAAATTATAAAAACGGGAGCAACAAGTGGAAAAAATCTGGCTAAATAGGTACCCAGAAGGCATGCCTGAAGAAATAGATCCAAATCACTATGACTCACTACTTGAGCTATTTGAACGTAGCTTTAAAGAATATGCCAATTTACCTGCATTCTCAAATATGGGTAAAAAATTAACTTATGAAGAAATTGATAATGAAACTAAAAAGTTTGCTTCATATCTACAAAATGAATTAGGTTTACAAAAAGGTGACAAAGTCGCCGTGATGATGCCAAACCTATTACAAACACCAATCGCAATTTTAGGCACATTAAGAGCAGGTTGTGTTGTTGTTAATGTTAATCCTCTTTATACCGTGAGAGAATTGGCACATCAATTAAATGACTCTCAAACACAAACTATTATCTTATTACAAAATTTTGCCAATACCCTAGAGCAAGCTTTACCTCAAACTGAGATAAAAAATATTGTACTGACTCAAGTTGGTGATATGTGTGGTGGTGTTAAAAAGCATCTTGTCAACTTTGTAGTTAAACACGTTAAAAAGATGGTTAAGCCGTTTAATTTGCCTAATACAATTAATTTTACTGATGTATTATCTCAGGGCGATGTAAATAACTATAAAAGACCGCATTTAGTTCATGATGACTATGCATTTTTACAATATACAGGCGGTACTACAGGTGTTTCTAAAGGCGCGATATTAACACACGGCAATATGGTTGCTAATTTAGAACAAGTATCAGGTTGTTTGGATAAAATTTTAGTTAAAGGTAAAGAGGTAGTGGTTACTGCTTTACCGCTTTATCATATTTTTGCTTTGACAGCTAACTGCCTTACTTTTATGAAATATGGCGGTTTAAATTTATTAATCACTAACCCTAGAGATATGAAAGCTTTTGTAAAAGACTTATCAAACAATAAATTTACTGCCATTACAGGTGTAAATACATTGTTTAATGGTTTACTTAATACGCCTGGCTTTAGCGATTTAGATTTTAGCACTTTAAAATTCTCTCTTGGTGGCGGTATGGCTGTACAAAGACCTGTTGCAGAGCGTTGGGAGAAAGTAACAAACAGTAAATTAATGGAAGGTTATGGTTTAACAGAATGTGCGCCATTAGTGACTATTAGTCCGTACGATTTAGAAAGCTATAACGGTTCTATCGGTTTACCTGCACCAAGCACGCTATTGCGAATTGTTGGAGATGATGGTAAAGATATGCCTGTTGGCGAATCTGGTGAGTTGTGGGTTAAAGGCCCTCAAGTTATGAAAGGTTACTTTAATAGAGATGATGAAACAGCTAAGTGCATGACTGATGGTTGGTTTGCGACGGGTGATGTAGCAAAATGTGATGAAGAAGGTTTCTTTTTCATCGTAGATCGTAAAAAAGATATGATTATCGTTTCAGGTTTTAATGTTTACCCGAATGAAATTGAAGAAGTGGTCGCAATGCATGAGGGTATTCTGGAAGTTGCCGCTGTGGGTGTACCACATGAAGTAAGTGGTGAACAGGTCAAAATTTTTGTTGTTAAAAAAGACCCTTTATTAACAGAAAAAGATATAATCAAACATTGTCGTAAAAATTTAACAAATTATAAAGTACCAAAATTTGTAGAGTTCAAAGATGAACTTCCTAAAACAAATGTTGGTAAAATTTTAAGGCGCGCTTTAAAAGAAGCCAGTTAAATTTTATATTTTTAAAAAGCCGGCTAAGCCGGTTTTTTTATAGCTATTAGGATAATCAATTGCATTCTTTATGCCTAGAAACTCAGTATATTAAAACACAAGATCACTTAAATACTTACTTAGAAACAATTAAAGAAAGTAAAATCTTAGCCATAGATACTGAATTTATGCGCCGTCGTACTTTGTTTCCTGAACTTGCCCTCATCCAAGTATATGATGGTAACCACCTTGCTTTAATTGATCCTTGTTGTGATCTTGAACTATCAAGCTTTTGGAAAATATTAACTGATGAGTCAGTTTTAAAAGTATTACACTCACCATCAGAAGATTTAGAAGTGTTTATGCGACATGGAAATTGTGTGCCTAAACCGCTCTTTGATACCCAATTTGCCATGGGGATTTTAGGATTTGGCAACAGTGTTGGTTTTGCGATGATGGTTAATAAGTTACTGTCATTAGAAATTGATAAAAGTGAATCTCGCACTAATTGGTTACAAAGACCTTTAACACAGCGACAACTTGATTATGCTGCTGGTGATGTAATTCATCTTTTACCTTGTTTTGAAATCATAAAAAAACAAATAGATGAAAATAACTGGTTAGATATTGTATTAAGTGAAAGTGCTTTAATGGCAAAAAAACGCCAGTATCAAATACCTGATGAGAATTTATATTTAGATATTAAAAATGCATGGCAGCTAAACTCATTTGATTTAGCAGTCTTAAAAGAGCTGGCAACTTGGCGTCGTGATAAAGCAAGAATGAAAAATCTTGCCTTAGGTTTCATATTAAAAGAGCATAATATGATAGAGATAGCCAAAGCTAAGCCTGCAAGCATTACGGCTTTAAGAAAAATCCCTGGCATAGAAGCTATGGAAGTGAATAAATCCGGAAAAGAAATTTTGCTCTGCATAGAAAAAGCAAAATCAATTTCAAAAGAACAACATCCTCAAAAAGTAGTACGATTAGTTGATTACCCTAGCTATAAAGCAGAAGTAAAATCAATTAAACAAAGAATTGATGCAGTTGCCAAAGAGCAAGGTATACCAACTGAGATCATTTCAAGTAAAAAACAAATTAATCAATTAATTAGTTGGACTTGGAAGTGTGATGATGAGCAAAAAAAGAAGAAGCTACTGCCTGATTTATTAAGTTGTTGGAGATATAAAATATTACAAGGTAAGTTAATTGAGTGGGAGTAAGGACTTAATTTTGTAACAGGTTAGTATAATAAAAAAGGGCTGTGAAGCCCTTTTTTGTACTTTACCTGACACATCCTAAATAAGGTTGAACACTTTTCAGCTTAAATTTGGAGAATGTTATGAAACCTATATCTAAAAGAACTCAAAAAGATTATTCCCTCACTTTTAAATTATCAGTTGTTGACAAAGTCGAAAAAGGCGAATTAACTTACAAACTGACGCAAGACCATTTTGGAATTCAAGGCGCTTCTACTGTTTTAGTTTGGCTTCGTAAGCTCGGTCGACTAGATTGGAGTATAGGAATGCCTAACCACATGAATGAGGTCATCTGTATGTTAGACCTTAAAGATCTAACCCCAGAACAAGTAAATATGGCACTTGAAAAAGAGTTAGAAGATACGAAGCTTAAAGCCCAGTTCTTCGAAACAATTGTTGATGTACTTGATAAAGACTTTGGAATACGTATTACAAAAAAGCAACGCAACAAGTTATTGAAGCAATCTATCGACATCTATAATCAACAAAGGCAACATTCGGCCTTAAAATACAAAACGCACGATGAAGTTCATAGAGCAATTTAATTTTTAAAGTGTCAACCCATGCTAGGACGGGTCAATGCTAATAAGTTACAACTTAAACTCTTTCATTTTCATTTCTAAATTACTGACCAATACACTGAGTCGTTTTACATCGTCTTTACTAACATCAGCATTATCAGAAATATTATGTGAGGTATCAGCAATCTCCGTCACGTTTTTATTAATATCATCTACAACTGCGCTCTGTTGCTCTGAAGCCGTTGCAATCTGTAAATTCATATCATTTAATTGCTGTACTAAATCAACCACATCAGCCATCAATTTCTTATTATCTTCACAGGCATCAATACTCGCATTTGCCATTTTACTTGAAGAGGTTACCATTTTAACGGTTGTCTGAGTTTCCTGTTGTAATGAATTGATTTTTGAACGAATATCTTCTGTTGATTGTTGCGTTCGACTGGCTAAGGTTCTTACTTCATCAGCTACAACTGCAAAACCGCGACCTTGCTCACCAGCACGAGCTGCTTCAATGGCGGCATTTAAAGCTAACAGGTTAGTTTGCTCTGCGATTGATTGGATCACATCAAGCACTGAACCGATAGATTCACTCTCGATTGCTAATTTTTCTATTGAGTGAGATGCATTATCCATTTGAGAATTTAAGTTATTCATATCAGATTCTAATTTTTTAGCAGAATGTGTGCTTTCACTACATTTGTCATCAGTAGCTTTAACAGTATCAGCCGCAGTTGTGGCATTACGTGCAACTTCTTGAATGGTAGCAAGTAATTGATTTGTCGCAACAGCTACACTATCGGCGTTATCTGATTGATGTAATGTTTGATTAGTTGTTTCATCCATATTAACGAGCATTGTTTCAGTAGACTCAAGTAGTGTTTTTGATAAGTTTTCAACACAATGCAAAATTTCTTGTAGTTCATTTAATAGACGATTAAACGAGTTAGCAAGGGAAAATAATTCATCATTTCCTTTGTAATCTACCCTTGCAGTTAAATCTTTGTCTTTTGATATATGGTTAACTTGATCTATAAATTGATTTATTGGATTTGAGATATCTTTGCCTACTTTGAATCCAGCAAGTAAAGTTAAAGGAATAAGTATCAACATTATACCGCTCATAATAAACCAAATACTATTAAGCATTTCATCTTTATCTTTCATTGCTTCTGATACATCAATCTCACTTAAAACAGCCCATTTAACACCATCTATATTAAGGGGCCCGTAAGCTGATAGTACATCAACGCCTCTATAATCCTTTATTGTTTTAATGCCAGTTTGTCCAGCAATACCAGAAACCGCACCTTCACTTTTGACAGGTTGTAAACCGATAGCAGAGCCACTAGCAACAATTTTTTCTATAATTTTATTGTTCAGTCCGGAATTTAAAAGCGCTTTTTTGTAATTTTTAGCATCATCATAAAGAAAGCGACTCTGGCTACGTAACAGATAATCTTCCCCAATTAGGTAAGTTTCACCAGATTCTCCTAACCCTACTTTTTCCCATTGTTTTCCATATGTCATCAATGAATTTATTTTATCTATGGGCATTTGAAAGATTAGAATACCAAGCTTTTCACCTCCATCTGAAAAAATAGGGGAGGACATAAAAGCTGCAGCAGCATGATATGAGGGATAATAAGGTTCAAAATCAATTAAAAAGCTGTCATCGGGATCTGTACTTTGATTTGCTTTTTTAAATGCTTTTGCAAGACCTGAATTTTTATAAGGGCCGTCTTTTAGAGAAGTTGCAAAATCCAACTCTTTAAAAACACTGTAAATCACGTAGCCTGTATTTGGATCAACTAAAAATATGTCATAGAAACCAAAAGCTTCTAAATATTTATTTAAATGAGGATGATATTTTTTATGTATTTTACTATATGTAGTATCATCATTTGAGAAGTTAAGCTTATTTTTACTCCCTAATTCAAACTGATTACCACTAATGTATGCATGTTGAATTGATCGCGTATTCTGATTTAATTTAGCTAATTTATCAGCTGAACTTTGGCTTGAATTGGGGTTTTGTTGTTTGTATCGTACGTCGAATTGCGATGTATAATATTGTTGAAGCTGCCCAGTTTCTTGAAGGCTAGTTTCCTGATCGAATTTATAAAATGGTTTTGACATTTTCTGCATCATATCACTAACCATTAAATTGCTAGATAAGCTAACAATTTCATGTTGTATGGTAATGAAATATTCTTCTATTAGCGTTTTTTGAATTTCTCTAATTGCAATTAGCTGCTCAAAAGCACGTTTTTCTAATGCTTTTGATGCGATTGAAGATGATTGCCAACCTACAAGAGAGCCTGCGGTTATTATTCCGATTGCTGATAAAACAACAGATGCAACTATGATCTTATTTGCTATCTTCATTTGTATATTAATCTCATATAAAAACATACTTCAAACTATAGTTAACTTATCTTATTCTGCCACATGATAATGCTTTTATTACAGTATTTTACCTAGATAAATAAATTATCATAACGATGCAAAAATTTCTAAGCATGGTAAACCTAACATGATGACGTTTCACAGATGAAAACCCATACATAGACACATTCATCGCCAACAGCCTCAAGTGCTTCACCAAATAACAAACAAGATAGGTCTCTATTACTTTTAAAGCTACGGTATAAGCCTTTTTGTGGTGCTGGACCTTGCTTGCTTTGCATTTGAAAATCTAACCAAGCAGATATATCTAGATCTTCACCTTTGGGTTGTGCTTTGTGCCACTGCTTCACACTTTGTAGTTGCTGAAATTGAGAACGAATTTTTTTAGCTGTACTGGATAAATTAGCAGGTAGTTTTTTAGCTGAATTGTCTATTGCTAACATAGGTTGTAATAAACACCTATCATCTATCAATTTAGATGATTTATAATCCCATTCAGGTAACTTTAAACCAGCACCTAAGGGAATATCATTTTAAGATGCAGATGGTAAATCAACATCAACTTTGAGTTTTGCTGTTTTTTGATTTTGTTGCTTAGATAATGTAATTTTATCCAAATCTTCTGCAACACGTTGTGCATCTTCATCATCAGTATCATCTTCAGCGCGGTTAATTTTTGAAAACTCACTCCATGAAAATAAATTTTCCAATCTAAAAACCATCATACCATCGCGGGTGTGTGGATCTTGAATTCGTTCTGTTTTCTTTCTTGCCACTTTGCTTTCTTGTTTGTCTTTTGAAGATTCCTTTTCTTGATGGTTTAACTCATTATCATCTGGAGGGCTAATTTGCTAATTGGCACTCGGATATAACCATAAATATACAGCTTGTAAAGCATAATTTGCCATAGGAAAATGTGTTACAGAGCCAGGCTCTTTGAATGCTTGAACAACAGATTTTTCTAAAGCTTGATGCGCTTTTGGTAATGTATCTATTGTAGGTCTAAGTTGTAACAAAGCTTCAAGCATAGCGTAATAGCGGGTCTTTAAAGTAAGGTAACGTTGTAAAACATTTAAAACTCTTGCTTGATTGTCTTTTGCCCAATGGTTAAATTTTAATATGATTGTGCAGCGAGGCTGCAAGCCATAAATAAAGGTTTTTATTTAGTGATTTGGAAGGAAAAATAGCAATTGATTCAGGGAGTCTTAAACTCGTTTCATCTTGCCAAGCTGGGGCTATGATTTAATCGCCCTAGCTTCAATGAATTTAAACAGCATCAACATCAAATTAATGACCCCAACTTAGATGAAGACTCTAAGCGGCAGTACTTAACGCAATATCAAAAATACTAGCCGGAGGTGAAATTGAATGCCCCGCGCCCGATGAAAACAGCCGAATAAAAGGTCAGTGAGGGCGATTAAAACGAACAAAATCCAGAGCATTGTTGGAACGATTAAGAGATTATCAAGTTGATGTCTTCAAAAATCAGCTTCCAGATGTATTTATTGAAGATAAGGCTGAATAGTTACAAAGCAAGTTAAGTTTGGTTTTTCATCCAAATGATCGCATTTTATTTATGACTTCTTATGGTAAAGATAAAGTGATAGTCATTGATATTCCATCAGGTAAAACCTTATTTGAACTACCTACAGGAGATGGATATGATAGGGTATTCACCTTTGGATTTACAATAAACAAAGAGAGCTGATTTCAAAAAAAGCTGTTCACACGAAAACTGTAGTTCTTATAAGTTACAGTTTTAGCTGTCTTTATAACCTTGTTAATAACACTTTATAGCAATTAACCCTTTGGTCCTATTTTCATCTCCTCTTATCGTACTTTCACTCAATTAAACGTAACACCGCATTAACATCTCGCGATGCCGCATATCAATTGAAACTCTATCACTCATCTTCCAGTATCTAACATGGGGAGCAAGCTATATCTGATCATTTTAAAGTTATAGCTGTTTTAACAACGGGCCATCATTGAATGTCATAAATAAAAAATCGAAAGCATTGTTTGATGTAAATAAAGATAAGTTGGTACTTGGATTTGATTATGAATAAAACAATCAGTAAATTCACACAGTTATGTGCTTTAGCATCACTGGCATCTATACAAGGGTGTGGTGGCAGTGTTGAAACTAACACTGACACAAGTCATATAGATATTAAAAAACCAGACAGTGGCTGGGAAATGGTTTGGAGCGATGAATTTGATGCAAGTAGCATTGATTCAAATAAATGGACACATGAGGTTAATTGCTTAGGGGGCGGCAACCAAGAAAAACAGTGCTATACCGACAGCAGTGACAACGCCTATATTGTAGATGGTGTGCTAAATATTGTAGCGTTACCTGCGGGTGAGGGCGCTGAACAGCTATATACGTCAGCGCGTTTAATTAGTAAGCATAAAGCTGATTTTAAATATGGCCGTTTTGAAATCAAAGCTAAGCTACCCAGTGGTCAAGGCAGCTGGCCAGCATTTTGGATGCTACCAACGGACGAAACTTATGGTGGTTGGCCTAAATCTGGTGAAATCGATATTTTAGAAGCTGTTAATCTTAAAACTGTAAATGATGAAGGTGTCGTTGAAAATCAAATTTACGGTACATTACATTACGGAAAAGAATGGCCTGATAATGCACACTCAGGTAAAGCTTACTCGATTCCAGATGGGATCAATCCAGCTGACGATTTTCATACATATGCAATTGAGTGGCAAGAAGGTGAAATTCGTTGGTATTTAGATGATTATTTATATGCAACGCAACGACAGTCAGAAGTACGTTATAACAGTAAAGATCAAGCTGTAGGTTTAGCACATCAAGGTTGGTTTGCTGAGTATTATAATCTGGTATCCGGTGAGTTATCTACACATTGGGATGCAGCGCCTTTTGATCAAAAATTCTTTATGATAATTAATTTTGCTGTAGGTGGAAATTGGCCTGAAAATGTGAATAACCTAGGTGTAGATGCAAGTGCATTTACTAGTGGTCAACGTTTTGAAATTGATTATGTACGTGTTTATCAATGTGCTCAAAATCCAGATACTGGCAAAGGGTGTGAAACTATAAGACCGGGCTACGATAGCTTAGATGATGCACTTGTTGTGGGTAAAGCACCCATTCCTTCGCCACCATCAACAGGTCTTGCACAAAATATAACTATATTTTCAGGTATGTTAAACCCTAATTGGCCTGCATGGGATTGTTGTGGCGGCACAAATCCATCAATTGTAACTGATGCTGAAAAAGGCGATGTTATGGCGTTTTCTGTGGGTGCAGCGGCAACTGTAAATGGATTTATTTCAAGAGATGAATTTATAGATGATCCAGCAGGAAAAGCAACACCATTTGATGCCTCACCTATTTTAGAAAATGGCAATTTGAGTTTTGATATGAAAATGGTATCTGCACCAAATAATCCAGAATCTCAGTGGATGCTTAAAGTTGAAAGTGTTGGATCAACCACGTTTGCAGAAATACCTTTAAATACCAGTACTGAAGGAGAAGTTCCGGTTATTGATCAATGGCAAACCTATACATTTTCGCTTCAAAGCTTAGTTGATGCAGGTTTAGATCCTAGTGCAATTGATGTTGTAATGATATTTCCAGCATGGGGCACAGGTGAAGGTGCCGAGTATCATGTTACTAATTTATCTATTGCTGCAGACTCAGCTGCATCACCACAATTAGTTGTATTTGAAGATGTAGAAAATACTAGTTGGCCAATGTGGGATTGTTGTGGTGGCTCAACTCCAACAATCGAAATGGATGATGAAGTACACGGTGCAGTTGCACAATTTGCTATAGGTGAAAGCCCTACTGTTATGGGTTTTATTTCACGTGAAGGTAATATAACAGATCCAGATGCGAAGCCTACACCATTTGATGCAACAGGGATATTAGCTAATGGCGTGATTGAATTTGATATGAAAGTTGTTGATATGCCAAATGATAGCAATGCAGCTTGGATGTTTAAGGTTGAATCGGATAACGGTGCTTCATTTGCAGAGTTACCCCTTAGTGAAAGTGCTGAGGCGAGCCTGCCTGTTGTAAGCCAATGGCAAACTTACACCTTCAAATTGTCTGATTTAGCAAATGCTGGTCTGGATGTTAGTGCTATTGATGTATTAATGATATTTCCTGCTTGGGGCGCAGGTGAAGGTGCTATGTATCGTATTGATAATCTAAAGGTATACGATCCAAATTCGGCAGATGATTATGTCGGTCATGTTTTATTTGATGATAAAACGACAGAGCAATGGTCTATCTGGGATTGTTGTGGTGGTTCTACGCCAACAATTGAAAATGATGATACAGAACATGGTTTGACTGCTCAGTTTATTATTGGTAGTGCGCCTACCGTTATGGGATTACTGGCTGATGAAGAGGTTTATTTAGATGCTTCGAATTTACTGAGTAATGGCATAGTACAATTTGAAATGAAAGTAATTGAAGCACCAATTAATCCAGATTCTACTTGGATATTTAAAATTGAATCTGGTGATGCAGATACGTTTGCTGAGTTAAATCTTACAGCTTCGCAAGAAGGAGTTGCGCCAGTGATTGGACAATGGCAAACCTATACATTTTCATTACAGAGTCTATTTGATGCAGGGCTAGATATCAGTCAAATTGATGTATTAATGGTTTTTCCTGCTTGGGGCACGGGTGAGGGCGCTATTTACCGCCTAGACAATGTTGTTATTACAACACCTTAATCATTCGAAATTACAAATAGAGCCATTACATTGGCTCAGTTGCAACGCATTAACAGGTAAAATTATTATGAAACAGTTTAACTTTTCTAAAAATCATTTAGCAGCATGTATTAGTGCAATTATGTTTGCAGGAATTAATACACAGCTAATAGCAGCTGAACAAACCACAAGTACAGGTAATTCAAATACAGCAGTGAAACAAATTGAAGTTATTGAAGTAAAGGGTATTCGAGGAAGTTTAATCAAATCAGCGGATTTAAAACGGGCAGAATCGGGTGTCGTAGATATAATATCTGCAGAAGATATGGGTAAATTTCCAGATACTAATTTAGCTGAATCACTGCAAAGGATCACTGGTGTTACTGTGAGTCGCTCAAATGGTGAAGGCAGTGAAATAACTGTACGTGGATTTGGTCCAGATTTTAATCTTGTGACCTTAAATGGTCGTCAAATGCCGGGCACAGGTAATTCTCGTTCATATAAATTTGAAAATCTGTCATCGGATGGCATAAGTGCATTAGAAGTACACAAAACTGCACGTGCTAAAAATCCAAGTGGTGGTTTAGGAGCTACAGTTAATATTGTAACTATGAAACCATTTAATAGCCCTGGTGAAAAGTATTCTTTATCTGCAAAAGCGATACACGATACTTCAAATGTTGAGGGTAATGATGTGACACCTGAAATTGGTGGCGTTTATAGTAATACTTTTTTTGATGACACTTTAGGTTTTGCAGCTTCATTTACCCATCATAGACGTGATTTTCAGAAGCAATCTGCGAATATTCAAGGTTGGCAGGCTAATGTCGATTTACCTGATTTAGATGCATCAAAAGTCATAGACCCACGTGCTTTAGATTCTGAGGGCAAACCTATCGGTGCGCATTATTTTCCGCGAGATATGAATTACAGCATTGAAGATAATCAAAGAGAGCGGATCAATGGCCATATTACATTTCAATATGCACCAATTGATGATGTAATTTTAACTTTAGATTATACCGCGACAGACGCGACTACAGGCACTAACTCGCTAGGCTGGGGTATGTGGAATGATTATGGTGGAAATATTAATGCTTATGAATTGGATGCACATGGGACTGCAATTTATGCAGATATTAGTGGTAATGATGGTTCATATTCAGCTTCTAGAAGTACAACAGAGGTAAAAGAGCGATCCATTGGCCTTAATTTAGAGTGGCAGGCTACTGATTCATTAAATTTTGAATTTGATTATCATGATTCAAAAAATAAAATCGATGATGGTGGTGATGCTGGTCTTGGTAGTGCCGGCACGTTAGTTTTAGGTTCAGACCAATTAACAACTAAAACATATGATAACCGCATTGGTGATATTCCTCATGCACAAATTTATTGGAACAATGGGACGACAGTATTAGCACCAAGCGAAATAGATTCTCACTTTAGTCAGTTTGTGCATAAACCTGGGGAGTCATCTGTTGATCAATTTCAACTTCATGGCACTTGGGATAATACGTTTGATATTCCATTAGTGAATGTGAAATTTGGTGTTGTGCGCACAGAGCAAGACATTGGCGGTTCTCATGCTTGGAGTGGCTTGATTGGTGGTTTCTTATTTAACCCTTCATATACTGAAATGCTCCCTGATGGCATGTTTGAGCTAAATAATACAAATGATTTTTTAGATGAATTTAGCGGTGGCGGTAGTAACTTATCGCCTAACTATTATTACTCATTTGATTTTGATGAAGTTGTTGCACGCTCAGAGGCATTTTTAACGAATGCTCAATTGGGTGGCGATGATTATTTTGCTACTACGGCTTACCATGATATGGGTACTTATTCTGCAAGTTCAGTTAAAGAAGATACCGATAGCATTTACATACAATCACTATGGGAATTTGAAATATCCCAGCTCCCTATTCAACTGAATGTTGGTGTACGTTATGAGGAAACATCGGTTACTAGTAATGTACTGCAAGATGTCCCCACTTCAGTTTGGTGGAAAGGCGGAAGTGAATGGCATACTCAATATCTAGATGGTGATAGTAATACACTTGTTTTAACGGGGGAGCATGATGTCTTTTTGCCTATGATAGATATGAAAGTTGACTTAACTGAAGAACTTGTTGGGCGGGTATCTTGGGGTAAAACAATTTCAAGAGCACCTCTAGGTGATTTAGCGGGTGGTCGCCAACTTTCTTCTAGTCCTAAAATTGGTTCTAGAAATGGCACTGAAGGTAATACTAATTTAATGCCGTTTGAATCAACTAATTTTGATTTATCATTAGAGTATTACTATTCACCAGGTAGCTACGCAGCCATCGGTTACTTTAAAAAGAATGTTAAAAACTTTATTGGTAATCAGAAAGTTAAAACAAATATAGCGGGTTTCCATGATATTTATGAAGGGCCTCGCTGGCAGCAAGCTGAAGCGGACATAATAGGACGTGGTGAACAAGCAACAAATGACGCTATTTTTGCGCAAATGCAAGCCAATGGTGCAACATTAAATAGCCAAGGTTATATCGAGCCAAATGCTAATGATCCTTTGATGACTTGGGATATTTCTCGTCCTTTTAATAGTAAGGATGATAAACAAGTTGATGGCTTTGAATTGGCAGTCGTGCATTTATTTGGTGAATCAGGCTTTGGTGTGGGTGTTAATGCCACATTTGTAGAGGGTGATGTTGAATTTGATGTTGACAGTTTAGAGCAACAAACCCCTTTAACAGGTTTAAGTGACTCAGCAAATTTCCAAGCTTTTTATGAGAAAGATGATTGGTCTGTAAAAGTCACTTATGCATGGCGAGATGAATACTTAATTGGTGTTGGTCAAGATCAAGGTTCATCAGATAACCCGCCACAATTTGCAAAGTCATTTGGTCAGTGGGATATGAGTGTTAATTATAATGTGAATGATAATATCACTGTATTTTTTGAAGGATTAAATCTAAATAATGAAACTGAACAAGGCTTTGGCCGATACGAAGAACAGTTCTTGTTTGCACGTCAATATGGGCCTCGCTATGTGTTAGGTGCGCGATACAGTTTTAAATAAACCCCAACCTTTGTCGTTCAGTTTGCACACTGAGCGGCAATTTTTCTTCATATTATTTTATTAATTTTAACTTAAAGGAATTTTTATTATGGCTGGCATGTCAGTGAATCTCGCGCAGCAAGATGCCTTAAATTCAGCATCTACAAATAAAAATAACAGATTTGCATTGGTTTCGTTAACATCTCTTTTTTTTATGTGGGGTTTTATAACTTGTTTGAATGATATTTTGATCCCTTATTTAAGAGGGGCATTTGATTTAACTTATACCCAAGCAATGTTGGTTCAGTTTTGTTTTTTTGGCGCATACTTTATTGTTTCACTGCCAGCGGGCAATTTGGTGGGTAAAATAGGTTTTAAAAAAGGCATAGTAGCAGGTTTAAGTATTGCAAGTGTTGGCTGTTTATTATTCTATCCAGCATCACTACTAGAAAAATATTCACTGTTTTTACTCGCATTATTTGTTTTAGCTTCGGGTATTACAATTTTACAGGTCTCTGCTAATCCATATGTCAGTGCACTTGGCCCAAGTAAAACAGCTTCATCACGCCTTACCATGACGCAAGCTTTTAATGCATTAGGTACTACAGTGGCACCATTTTTTGGAGCCTGGCTTATTTTCAATGGTGCTGAACATGTTATTGCCGATCCTTCAGCTGTGCAAACTCCATATATATTTCTAGCTCTTTCTTTACTTATATTAGCTATCATTTTTGCTTATTTAAAACTGCCTAATTTAGGACAAAAAGAACATGTGCAGCAGTCAATACAAAAATCATGGCATTTTAGTCATTTGAAATTAGGTGCTTTAGGCATCTTTTTATATGTAGGCGCAGAAGTGGCTATTGGCAGCTTTTTAATTAACTTTTTAGCAGAGCCGGGTATTGCTGGTATGGCTGAGTCACAAGCAGCTAATTACATCGCTTATTATTGGGGCGGTGCTATGGTGGGCCGTTTTATTGGTGCAATTGTAATGCAGCGTATTGCAGCAGGAACAGTACTGGCTTTTAATGGTGCATGTTCAATTATATTAATATTACTGGCTGTCGTGTTAGATGGTTCAGTTGCTATGTGGTCAATTTTAGCAGTTGGTTTATTTAACTCAATTATGTTTCCAACAATATTTAGTTTAGCTATTAATGATTTGGGTGATGCTGCCAGTCATGGTGCTGGGGTTTTATGTTTAGCGATTGTTGGCGGTGCAATAATTCCTTTAGTTCAAGGCATATTAGCTGATTTTTTGGGAGTACAACTGTCATTTATTCTTCCAGTATTTTGTTATGTGTATATAGCGTATTACGGATTAATAGGTTCAAAACCTATGATGACTTTAAAAGAAGGAACTTAGGATGAACATTAATAAACAATCGTTGCTCAGTATAATGGTAGTTTCAAGCTTGGTTGGATGCTCTGTAGAAAACGAACGCTTTCAAAAAGTTGAAGATAAAAAAGCAATTTGGCCAAAAATAGTTTCACAAGTACCTAAAGATGAAAATGTTGAAATTAAAGTTGAACAACTTTTATCTAATATGACATTAGAACAAAAAGTAGCACAAATGATCCAGCCTGAAATACGTGATATTACAGTTGAAGATATGCGTAATTATGGTTTTGGCTCATATTTAAATGGTGGGGGGTCATTTCCTAATTCCGATAAACACGCGACACCACAAGATTGGATAAAACTAGCTGAAGATATGTACCAGGCATCAATAGATGATTCAATAGATGGCTCATCTATTCCTACTATGTGGGGGACGGATGCTGTTCATGGTCACAATAATGTAATAGGTGCAACACTCTTTCCTCACAATATTGGTTTAGGTGCGGCAAACAATCCAGCTTTAATAAAAAAAATTGCGCAAGTAACAGCAACAGAAGTCATGGTTACAGGTATTGATTGGGTATTTGCACCTACTGTTGCTACTGTACGAGATGACCGATGGGGTAGAACTTATGAAGGGTATTCTGAAGATCCTAAAATAGTAAAAACATATGCAAGTGCCATAGTGAAAGGCCTGCAAGGTACTGCTGATAATAACTTTTTAGGCGACGATAAAGTGATCAGCACAGTGAAGCACTTTATTGGTGATGGCGGTACAATGGATGGCGATGACCAAGGTAATAATATTGCTTCAGAGCAAGCTTTACACGACATTCATGGGCAAGGTTATATTGGCGGTTTAACTGCTGGCGCACAATCAGTTATGGCGTCATTTAATAGTTGGAAAGGACGAAAAGCGCACGGGAATAAATATTTATTAACTAACGTATTAAAAAAACAAATGGGCTTTGATGGTTTTGTTGTAGGTGATTGGAATGGCCACGGTCAAGTGAAAGGCTGTAGCAATGAAAGTTGCCCACAAGCAGTAAATTCTGGGCTCGATATCTTTATGGTGCCAACAAATGCTTGGAGACCTTTACTTGAAAATACCCTAAAACAAGTTGAGGAGGGTGAGATATCACAATCGAGAATTGATGATGCCGTTTCTCGGATTTTACGTGTAAAAGTACGCGCGGGTTTATTTGACAAACCAAGTCCGGCTAAACGTGTTTTATCAGGAAAAACCGAGCTAATTGGTAGTAAAGCACATAGGAAAATTGCACAACAAGCAGTAAGAGAGTCTCTTGTTCTATTAAAAAATAAAGATAACCTATTACCTTTGTCACCTAAGATAAATTTATTAGTCGCAGGGGATGCAGCGCATAATATTGGCAAGCAATCGGGTGGATGGACTATTACTTGGCAAGGCACAAATAATGTTAATGCAGATTTCCCTGGAGGCAGTTCTATTTATGATGGTTTAGCTGAACAAGTTAAAGCCGCTGGTGGCCAGATTGTTTTGAGTGAAGATGGCAGCTTTACAGAAAAACCTGATGTTGCAGTGGTGGTTTTTGGTGAAGAGCCCTATGCCGAAGGGCAAGGTGATATTGAAGATTTAGCATATCAAAAAGGAATTAAATCAGACTTAAAATTACTTCATAAACTTAAAGCACAAGGAATACCTGTTGTTTCTATTTTTATAAGCGGCCGCCCTATGTGGGTAAATGCAGAGCTCAATGCCAGTGATGCGTTTTTAGCTGCTTGGTTACCAGGCTCTGAAGGCAAAGCAATTGCAGATGTATTGTTGATGGATCAAGAGAATCGTATTCAGCATGATTTTAAAGGAAAGTTATCATTTTCTTGGCCTAAAACACCGGAGCAAATTGTTAATCTTAATGATGAGAAATATCAACCATTATTACCATATGGTTTTGGTTTGCAATATGGGGATAAAAACCTACTGGCTGATAACTTATTAGAAACATTTGATTTTACTAAAGGTCAAACTGCTGGATTGCATATCTTTACAGGTAAAATAGTCGAGCCATGGATCGTGAGTTTAGTTTCTGATAAACAAATTATAGCAATCGCTTCAAATACAGTAACTTTGCCTGGGATTAAATACAGAACGGTAGATAAAAAAGTACAAGAAGATGCTTTTAGAATTGAGTTTGATGGAAGCAAACACGCTGGTGTTGAGTTTAATCATAAGGTCAAGGGCTCTGAAAGGTTAAGTACGAGTTTAATAAAGCATTCACGATTATTACTGAATATGAAAAGAGAAAGTAAGGTAATAGCACCGGTTCATATTAATTTAAATTGTGATAAAAATTCAATTGATTCAGCTGGCTGTGTAATGCAGCAGGATATAAGTCAAAAGCTGGCTTTATTACCAAAAGGACAATGGTCTGACTTATCAATAGATACAAAATGTTTTACAAATAATGAATCTCTGTTAACTGAAAATATTACAGCACTTAAGCTGAGTACTGCTGCAATGTTAGATTTATCTATTAGTGATATTCGTTTTGAGTCAAATGAGGAATTTGAAACTATTAATTGTCATTAGATCTATTTGATAAATAAGCAGAGGCGACTTAATTTCCTCTGTTAATTTATGTTTGCCTAACGCACTTTAATTAAAGGTAGAATTTTTTCAATTAACTGAAGTTCTCCATTATATCCTTTTACATTAGCTAAAATGGCAATAGATATATTATCCTTAACATCAAGTACAACCATAGAACCTGCACCGGCTTGTCTTCCTGAATGACCTATATTAACGCGATCCGTTTGAGGGAATAACATGACACCATTGCTATAATTTTTTTGTGATCAAGGTGGGAGTCGCTGTTAGGCTAAACTTTTTATTAAATTACCAAAAAAAAAAGTGCATCAAGCCATGATTTTGATTGATAGTTAGCAAAAAATTATGCTGTCAAGACTTAATTATTTATTAAAATTATTGAATAAATATCGATGGCAATTTCTTATTTACGCAAAGCTTTAATATTTTAATTACTAGAAATGATATGTAACTTCACCGTAATAAAAAAGCCAGTAGACAACTGGCTTTTGATGGTTGGGTTGTTTTTTCTGGATTGTTTAATTAATGATATCTTAGCTCTTGCACTTTCCCCCAGAATACGCGGTAGGAAAATGCTGTATAACTAAAGATAACTGGTACAACTATTATGGTGCCCCATAATAAAAAGCTTAAAGACTCAGGCGCTGCGGCAGTTTCCCAAATTGTTAATTTATTTGGCACTATATAAGGAAAGAAGCTAAAGGCTAAACCAAAAAAACATAAAGTAAATATAACAACAGCAGCCACAAATGGGCGCCAGCATCCTTTGTCATTAACTTTAGGTAACTGCTTTAATTGTATGTAGCTAAATATAAACAACGCAAAGCAAATGATCGGCAGCGGTAAAATATAGAAGGTATTAGGCCAAGAAAACCATTTTGCGTAAACTTCTGGATTGATCAAAGGGTTTACCAGTGATACTGCAAGGACACCGAGAAAACAAATTAATCCAGATTTTTTAGCCCACTCAACTGCTTGAATTTGCAAGTCTCCTTCAGTTTTCATGATTAACCAGCATGCACCAATATAACTATATGCTGCAGCAACACCAAACGCACTGAGTAAACTAAAGCTATATGCAGCCAATGTACTTTCAAACCCCATAACATACATGCCTAACATATAACCTTGGCTTAAAGCTGCAAATAAAGAACCTGCTTTAAACACTTTGTTCCATGTGGGTTTATGGCTAAACGCTGCTTTTGCTCTAAAGTCAAAAGCGACACCACGTAGCACTAGGCTTATCAATAATACTGCGGTCGGTAAATATAGCTCTTTAAATACAAAGCTATGTGCTGCTGGAAATGCAATAAGTAATAACCCAACAGCCAAAACTAACCAAGTTTCATTGGCATCCCAAAAAGGACCAATTGAAGCTATCATGGTATCTGCATCATCTTTTTGATCTAGGGGGAGTAAAACACCTACACCTAAGTCAAAGCCATCCAAAATGGCATAAAGTAGAACAGATAAACCCATAAGTGAGACAAAGACGACTGCTAATGTATTTTCTTCAAACATAATCTACCCCTTAACTACATTATGAAGATAAACAACCGGTTTTACTTTTTCATCATCGCTTATTTCTTCAATTTCTACAGCTCGGCCAGCCATAGTGAAAACGGTATGTAGATATGCAACCAAAATAACAACGTATAAAGTCAGATACATAATTAAAGTAAAGCCCACGTTTTCTGCTGCGATATCGGTTGCAGCATCTTTTATTGTTAGCACGCCTGTCACTAACCAAGGTTGACGGCCAATTTCGGTCACATACCAACCAGCGAGTGTCGCAACCCAGCCAGAGAAACTCATAGCAACTAAGGCTTTGAGTAACCAAGGAGGTAATTGCTTTTTACGCCATAACTGAATTCGGCTAAACCAAGCGATTGCAAGCATTAACATACCAAGACCTACCATAAGTCTAAAAGCAAAAAATACAGGTGCCACTGGAGGGTGATTACCTTCAAATTCGTTCAAACCTTTTATTTCACCATTTAAATCATGAGTTAATATAAAACTAGCCATATTAGGAATAGCAATTTCAAAATGATTGGTTTTTTGTTCTTCATCTGGCACAGCAAACAACAATAATGGTGCGCCTTTTTCGGTGTGCCATACACCTTCCATTGCCGCGATTTTTTGTGGCTGATGTTCTAGGGTATTTAAACCGTGCATATCACCTACAAAAACTTGTAATGGTGTAAGCAATGCAGCAACGGTTAAAGCTATTTTTAAAGTTAATTTAGGTGCTTGTTTATCGTCACCTTTTAATAAGCGATACGCACTTATCCCTGCAACTAAAAACGCAGCAGTTAAACCAGATGCAATCAACATATGCATGAGTCTATAAGGGAATGAAGGATTAAAAATGATTGCCAGCCAATCTACAGGAAAAGCAACACCATCACGAATTTCATGACCTTGCGGCGTTTGCATCCATGAATTTAAAGCTAAAATCCAAAATGCAGATAAGCTTGTACCTATTGCTACAATTAAAGTTGAAATAGTATGAACTCTCGCTGATACTTTATTAATGCCAAATAGCATAATGCCTAAGAATCCAGCCTCTAAAAAGAAAGCGGTTAGCACTTCATAACCGAGTAAAGGCCCTGCAATATTACCAACGGTTTCCATAAACTTTGGCCAATTAGTACCAAATTGAAAAGACATGGTAATACCACTAACTACACCGATCGCAAAAGTTAAAGCAAAAATTTTGACCCAAAAACGATAAGCACGCATCCAAACTGGATCGGCAGTTTGATCAAAACGTAATTTGAAATAAAACAAAAACCAACTTAATGCGATGGTAATTGTAGGGAACAGGATATGAAAACTAATATTTGCTGCAAACTGTATGCGTGAGAGCATTAAGGTTTCTAACATAACTTACTCCATAAACCATATTAAGCACGACACTGTGTTAATTGGCTCTAAGTTTTAAGGTGACGATTTCTATAATATTTAAATAATCTCATTAAAAATGGCTAAGCACTGGGCTTAACCATTTTTCATGAACTTGTCTTTCATATCGATGACTTTACTAACCCCAGCACCAAGTTTCATTAAAGTATTGAGTTTATCAGGGGTCATTGTTTGTAATTCACCAGCCCAATGTGTGATAGTTTCAAGTAAGTCATGTATTTCATGCATTTTATCTTGCGCGTATTGTTCTTGCTGATTGCCTGGTTCATCTAATAAATTATCACGAAGCAATGATAGAGTAGGGTCAACTTCGCGTTTGCGACGCTCTTCAAATACACGAGTAGCCATTTCCCAAATTGAGCCTGCTGGTGAGTAATATTCTTTACGATCTTTTGGTTTATGATGCACTTGCACTAAACGCCACGACTGTAACTCTTTAATGCCCATACTGACATTACCGCGAGAAATATTAAGTGCTTCAGATATTTGCACCGCACTAAGCGCTTCTTCATAAATGATTAATAAACCATACATTTGCCCAACCGTACGGTTAAACCCCCAGCGACTGCCCATTTCGCCACAATGCATTACAAACGATTCAATTTTAGCTGTCATTATCATTGTATTTTAATTTCTGAAGTTTCAGTATTTTCTGAAAGTTTAAACTCTTATTGATTTAGATCAAGCTTTTTTTAGTAGAATTGGGAATATTCTTTCAAAACTAGATTCTTGTTCTTTAGGTTTTTTGGGAAGTGAGTGTGGTGTTAGACGGATTTTGTAATCAATCAGTAGAAAGTGCTTTTGAGTAATAGAGCAAACTTAATAAGTTTAAAATCATAAAGCTCAGATTAATAGTTGTTGGTTGTATCTTGTACGAATAAAGTTAGAACAGAAAATCAGAGCTAACTTTAATTGTTATTTAAACTGGTTGCCGTTCAACTTATCACTTTTAGAATATATTTTGTTACTGGCTAAAACCGTATTTTAATTTTATAGAGTTTAATGTTATTCCTCTTATTACACTGTATTAGAATTCAAAGGTTGTATATCTGTCTTTATTTGTTTTGTAGTTTCTTTATTATTAATGAAGCTACTTTCATAGAAATCACATAGCACATGCAATGGAACTGGTGTTCTGTTTGAACGACAAGCAGTTAGTAAAATAGGTTCAAGGTTCTGTTTTATAATGGATAAATTAAAAAAATCATTAGAGTTTTGACATTCGTTGAATACTTGAGCTAGAAGCTTGTCTTTATCTAGTTGAATCGAGGTGAGTTCTGCCCCATGCAATTTATTTTTAATATAAAAGTGATGCTCTGAGTCATCTTTAGGATACCAATATAACATAGTACAGTGTTGAAAATGTTGATTTACAAACTTCAAAATTTCATCATTTAAATTATCAAGTTTATATAATGCCGAAAAGATAGCTAATGTAGGATAAAGAATGCTTGCTTTAGTAACTTTATGTTTATACTTTATATCCGTTGATGCTGGATGTTCCAAAAGCTCATAAAACTTATTAATATTTGATGGATATTTAGCATTACCTGTATAGCTAATAAATGACAAGTTAATTAGATGTGAAATCCATTCTGCAACAAAAGAATCATGTTCGCTATCATAACTTAACAAATAAAGAGCTAAGAATATGTCTATAGCTTGGTCGTCTTTATAAGGAGATAATAATAATGGGTTGTTAATTATCATTTCTTTAATCGAGCTAGTACACTTTTTTATTTTATCAATAATGTTTTTGTTTTCTTCAGGTTTTATGGCTAAAAGTTCATTTTGTAAATGAAGACCATAAATAGCAAGTCGGCTTAACAAATCGAATAACTTCAAATTAACACTTACGTCGCTTTGTAAACCAATAGCTACAGATATCCCATGTTTTATATTCGTATAAGGCAGTATTTTATTTTCAATATAGTCAGATGAAATTTTATTATATGTATTTAATATAGAATAATATGCTTTTATATTTTTATTGTTTTTACCTTGATCTTTTTTCGCTATTTCCCAAGCGAATAAGATACTTTTTTCGGCAGCAAGGTATGCCGTTTCTATGTTTCCAAGATCACGACCCCAAGAATATAATATCCATAAACAGACATTTATTTGACTCAATCTTTTAGGCTCAACAATACTTTCATGTTCTAAAATCTTATTCAGCAATATAATAAAGTGTTTTATTGAAGATTCTGGATTATCTATTAGTGCAAGTGACTTTCTAAAAAGTGATTGAAGGGGAGAGCTCAATAACTCTTCGTTTAATAGATACTCCTCTATATAACCAGCAAGTTTGTCCCCGTTCCAGTTTTCAAAACTAATATTTCCTTGAGTATTTCGCTTTTCGTAGCCAGAGAGATCTTGCTTAACATTCGTGTTTACATCTCCACCAAAACATGGGCAGATCACTATAGGCTTATTTAAATGTTCAGGTGGAATTCGAGAAGGTATGTAGGCATCTAATATTTGTTCTAATGATGGTTTCAGGGATTGAAGAGAGCTAGAAAACCAAGTGGCGCGAGTTAAATTTCCTTCTTTTACTGAGAATAGATAAACACTCTCAACTCCATTATTGATTGACCCTACAGCTGCTATATCTACGCCAAATTCAGGGGTGCCACGCATTGGCTTCGTATATACATTTAGGCCCATTTGACTTAATAAGTCAGGCAAAATAGCATCTAACTCCTCTCTTTCCTGTAATAGCCCTAAATACTCCTTTATGATTAGTTTCATTCAAATTCTCCATTTCTAAAAGCACAAAGCATATAGTTAAGGTTTATAGGGTCTAAAGTTTCTAGTTGAGGTAGTTCCATTGAAAAGCTATGAGGGTGAAGTTCATGTTCTGATCTAACCGTCTTTCCTGTAGAGGGAGTATATTGAGTTATCATTTTATTCGAGTAAAGTAGGTGTACTTTATTAGAAAAAAATAGTTCAGTAAGTGCTCCTTTTGGGGCTTCTTCAAAACCTTTTTCAAACTGTTGGTTCATATAGTTATTGTGTTGCTCATAATGGCTAAGGGGAGCAAATAGTTCAGGAATGTGGATCTGCCTTAGCTGCAAGGAATGTTGTTCCATTTTAGATTTCAATATTTCTAGTTTATGACTTATTTCAGGATCTTTTTTTTCAATTATAAGATTTAAATATTTACCTAACTCACCAGGGTAGCTGATCAGTAGAGGATCGAATAAAAGTTTTTCTACTTCTATTTGGCTTTTTTCATCTACTATTTTTAGAATTGAAACTAAGTAACTAGCTATAGTTATCGGATGTGTGAAAAGCCAGCCAAAGGCTTTTTTAGCAGCTTTAATTGGATTTTGTTGTTCCAATTCTGAAATATATTCTATCTCTAAATTTTTGTTATTTTTTTGACTTATCAATTGATACGCAATTTTTGATAATCGGTACTCTTTAGATAAAAATAGTTTTGTAAGTAAATAAGAATAAGCTTTTGGATTTTCTGCTATTTTATGTGAAAAACTTGAAAATAAATCAATATTAATTGACTGATTATTTTTAATAAATTCAAAAAAAATTTTTGACGGATAAAAATCATCATTACCATTTAATAGGCCATATAAAAATAGATCTAAGTTAGCTACAAATTGAGTCTTATCGATAAAATTACCATGAATTAATTTCACAACCTTAAAAATCAGATCCTTATTTAGGTAGGTTTGGTGATGAGAAATGTTATTAAAAAAAACTTCAAATAGTTCTACGTTATCTTTCTCAGGAATGATTGATAAAACTTCATCATACGATGTATCCTTTTTGAATTGTGATATCCAAAATATAACATTAATTAGTTCTGACTTGATATTTTCGGAGCTCTCTGTATTAAACTGTTTTATTAGCTCAGGGATTTTGAAGTTATCTATTTCTTTTTGAGTTTTTAAACTATATAAAAACATTGATTCTATGGCACTTTTACGATGAAAATCTACTTTGGAACGTAATAGTTTATTAGTTATAGCTATATATTCTTCATAGCTAATCTCGTAGTAAGCAGTTAGGAAAAAAACTAATAAATCAGAGTCTAACTTAGGCTCTATTCCACTTTTAATAATTTCTAAAGTGCTTACTAAATCCTTAGAATTTTCTTTGAAGTAATTTATCAACCCATCCCTAGCCCAATAGCAATTAGATATATAAGAGTTACTTTTTGATAAATGATTAATACAATTAATTACTTCAGATATAGGCGATTGTAAATGAGACAGAGCTTTATTGTAAATTTTTCGAATAGTATGAGAGTTGGCTTCCTCGTTCTTTGATATATCAATTTCAGAGAGCATAAAATTTAAATTGAATATATTATCGTTATGAAGTTTTACAATTTTATTTGCAATGTTGATTGTTTCTTCATGATCCAAATGTTTTTCATGAAGTAAAAAATTTTTAATATTGCCTTGATTGGCACTTTCTAAAATTTCATCTAAATATGACACTGTTAGTCCATTAACATCTTTAAATTCTGATAATTACATCACTTTTTTACTATTATTGAAATGAATTTATACGAGATTACTCAATAGGCATAAACTTTATAGCCTAATTAGGTCTAGGTGTCTTTGGCAGTTTAATTATTCTAAAAATAAAAGCTGTAGTAAAAGTAGGCTTATAATGATTTTAACTTCAAAGCTACCTTTAGGTTCTAAGCCACTTATTTTGTGGTAAGTGGCTATGAAGGATTTCAATAGGTTTTTAACCATAATTTTCTCTGATTCACTACAAACGTAAAATCACCTTAAAGAATACAAATTAGTAAATTTTATTTAGATAGATCATATGATTAAGACTTATTTTTATATACAACATATATTTATTTGATACACTAAATTTAAGATTAATTTGGGTCTGTTCAGTATTATTTTTCTTAATAATAGCTTTAAGAAAATATGATAAGCAGTTTTTAAAAAATATAGTTATAGGACATTCATGCCAACTTTTGATTATTTTAAGCAAGCTCAAAGTTACTATGCTCAATCTCCCGCAATAATTCTAGGGAGTGGGGCTTCAGCAGCCTTCGGCATGTCAGGTATGGGGGCATTAGCTGACCATCTTAAATCTAGCGTGGATAACTCAAGTTTAGAGGCGGATGAATGTATTGAGTGGGATAAATTTGTCACGCTACTTGATAAAAATGTTGATTTAGAAACTGCACTGCACCAAGTCAACTTGTCAGATAGATTGACGGCGGAGGTTGTGAGAAACACATGGTCATTGATAACCCCTGAAGATTTGAAAATTTTCAATAATTCATTGAGTATACGTAATTTTTTTCCTTTAGGTCGTTTGTTGAATGATTACTTTAAAAGTACCGCCACATCTATTGATATTATCACGACAAACTATGATCGTTTAGGTGAGTATTCGTGTGAGCAAGAAGGATTTCACCATTACACAGGTTTTTCTCATGGTTTTAGGAGGCTGTTAAAAGAGCCTGAATACTTACGGTGCGAACGAGTAGTTAATATTTGGAAAGTGCATGGGTCACTTGACTGGTTTAAGTCAAATACGAGTGAAGTTGTTGGGTTTGGTAATGTTACAGAAATACCTAATGATTTTACTCCTCAAATAGTTACACCAGGAACTGAAAAATATCGTATTACTCACTTAGAGCCATTTCGAACCATTATAGCAAAGGCTGATCATGCAATAGAGAATGCTAAAAGTTATTTAGCAATTGGCTTTGGGTTTAACGATCAACACATACAAGAAAAGCTCATTCAAAAATGTTTGAGAGATAAAGCTAGCATTACAGTAATAACTTATCAATTAAGTGATGCTACTAAAGCATTTTTATTTGAAAGTGGCATCGAAAACTTTATCGCAATAGAGCGAGGCTCCAATGATGATGAGTCAATCATATATTCATCCATGATTGACTCACCCATTACAGTAGGCGAAGACCATTGGACATTACATGGTTATTTAAATTTAATTCTTTAAGGAGAAAGTATGCCTCTATTTAATTATTCAGACGATGACGCTTTAGGTAAAGTTATATCGGTTGATACGACAACAATTATTGTAGAAGTTGATAATGCTGAGCTTTTAAAACGATTACAAGTAAATCGTTTGGCAGTTTTACAAAGTAGTAAACAAGGACAGCATTTAATTGGGTTAATAAGCCAAGTTACTAGAAAAAAAATTGGTGAAATATTAGATGATAACGATTCTGAAGCGCTAAATGAATTAAATTTATGCAAGGTTGCATTAATTGGCACATTCTTAAACCGTGATGGTGCAGAGGCAAATGTATTTAGGAGAACTTTAGAAAGCGTTCCTGAAATCGATGCAAACTGTTTTGCTTTAGAAGGCGAAAACCTGACGGGCTTTATGCGTATTCTATCGAAAGTAGGTAACGAAGCCACTTCTTTAACATTAGGGCACTATACTCTAGATGATCAAGCTACAGCATACTTAAATGGAAACAAGTTTTTTCAGCGACATGCTTTTATCGGTGGTAGTACGGGGTCAGGTAAGTCGTGGACTACAGCAAAAATTATTGAACAGATGGCAAACCTAGAGGCATCTAATGCAATAGTTTTTGATTTGCATGGTGAATATGAGCCATTAAATCAAAATGGAATTCAACATTTTAAAGTAGCTGGCCCCGCAGATATAGAGGCTGGCAGCACACTGATGGATGGTGTTATCTTCTTACCTTATTGGTTATTGTCATATGAAGCGCTTGTATCTATGTTTGTAGAACGAAGCGACCAAAACGCTCCTAATCAGTCAATGATAATGTCTAGAGAAGTTAACGCTGCAAAACAGAAGTATCTAACCAATGGTGGACATACAGATGTGCTTGATAATTTCACCGTAGATAGCCCCGTTCCATTCGATATTCAGGATTTAATCACTGAACTCAATGATATTAATACTGAACAAGTACCTGGAGCTAGAGCTGGAACAACAAAAGCAGGTGAGTTTAACGGAAAGTTGAGCCGCATGATCGCACGTTTAGAAAATAAAATGACAGATAGACGGTTAGGTTTTTTATTTCAAGGTGGAGCAGACACTATGCAGTTTGGTTGGCTTGAAAGTTTGACAACTGCATTGATGGGGAGTAGTTCTGAAAATGGGACTGGAGGAATAAAAATAATCAACTTCTCTGAAGTACCCTCTGATATTTTACCCCTTATAGTGTCTTTAGTTGCTCGGATTGCTTTTTCCCTACAGCAGTGGACGCCATCTGATTTAAGGCATCCTGTGGCACTTATGTGTGATGAAGCTCATTTGTATATGCCTCAACGAAATACAGCAGGAGCATCAGATGATATTTCTTTGGATATATTCGAACGTATAGCTAAAGAAGGGCGAAAGTACGGTGTTAGTCTTGTTGTTATTAGTCAACGCCCTTCGGAAGTAAATAAAACAATGCTAAGTCAGTGTAGTAATTTTATATCTATGCGATTAACTAATTCCGACGATCAGTCCGTTATAAGGAAATTGTTACCTGATAGCTTAGGCGGATTTAGCGATATTCTACCAACGTTAGATACTGGTGAGGCATTAATTGTTGGTGATGCTTGTTTGTTGCCAAGTCGAATACGTATTGATGAACCTATAAATAAACCTAATAGTGGTACAGTGAATTTTTGGGATGAATGGCAAGAAGCTACCCCTGCTGACCGATTAACAACGGCAATTGATAATTGGCGAAAGCAAAATATGAGGTAGTAGTGTTGCTGGACTTCTAAGCTTTCACGAGACATATATGATAGTAGCAATATATCTCTTTTGAGTGTAAAGAAAAGAAGTTCAGCCATTAGTTGTATTAGCCTTAGAAAATTGTATCGGCTAGTTTTTGCATTGATAATTTGGCTTCATAAGGTATTTCTGGTAAATTTAACCCGTCATAACCACCGACTTCTAAAGGCCCGTATCCATCCCATTCTTCACCTGTATATCTATTAATTGCAATATGTTTATCTTGCGTAATATCGAAGCCGTTTTGTAGTCCGTAATAGTACCAGAACCATTTTTCGTTATTAGACATAGAAGTTTTAAGTGATGATTCATCTTCGCCAAAATATGAATCACTACTATTTATATAAAATGCAATAGCTTCTTTAGAGGGGTAATTTAATAAGGTAAGGATATTCCAGCTTGTATATAATTCATGAAATTTAGGTGAATGTTTAACAAGTTCTTTTTCGAATAAATAGTCTAATGATTTAACCACTAAATGGGGAGCTTCCTGAAATAGACTTGTCCATTTAGATTCATGCTCAGAGTAGAATATATCTGAAAAAGATTTAGTTGATTGAGGTTTGTTTAAGTTACTGAATTCTAGGTGCTCTCTTTCATTAGTTAACTCACTTAATAACTCTTGAAATGGTTGTATTGCCATAAAATTATCGGCTACTGAATTTCTAAGAGGAGAGAGTTCCTCTCCTGCGAGTCGTTTTTCGTACCAATAATCACCAGCTATGTTATCAGAATCACTTTCGTAGTAATCCAACTCACTAGTACAAAGCACTAAACCACACAAAAGAGCATCAGTTGAACCTTGCTTAATTAATACCCTTAATTGGGTAATGAAGTCTGAATGAAGTCGTGTTACTTCCTTAACGTCATCAAGTTTGTCTAATTCATCTAAGTAAATAGCTTCATCTAAACTTATTAAATAATGAGCTATGTTTTCAAGGGTAGACTTTTCGAAAGAGTAATTCAGATCACTAATAGATTTAGCAATTTTTAATGCTGTAGCAGCTTCATAATTCAAGTTTAATGCCCGCTCAAAACTTTGTTTTTGTGAGTGCTCTTTTTCTCTTGTTGTTATTTTTTTGATAGGGTCATTACACGCTTGAAAAGCAGCATAACTACCATAACCATAATAGGCAGATACAAACTCATAAAGGTGGGATTTCTTAGCTTTAAAGTTTTCTGGAAGTAATGCTGAATGTAGAGTGTGAACTAAAGTTTTGATATTCATTATAAACATATCCATATGCTTGAGGCAGAACTCTGCTGGCAATCAATACCACACGCGATTACGGCTGACTTCTCAAGCTACGTAATGTTTACAAAATTTATGAATCATTAGTTTTCTATCTTTCGATGAGGTTGCTGTTTTTCACTCGCGTGCAAGTGTGGCTAGCGCCTTGATTTAAAGAATATAATTATTATTCTAAGATTGCAATCTAGATATTTGTTTTTGTATATTTAAGACTTTAAAGTTGTTAATATTTTAGAATAAAAGATTGATAAATTAATGGATTAAACTATGGATGGAAGGATACTCGCTGCTGTAATTGGAATCTTAATTACATCGCTATTTACTGCATTTGCATACTACCGAAAATTACAACATGAAAAAGTAAAAACAAAGAAAAGTATTCTATATTTCCTACTTGAATACCGTCATTTAATAAAAACGCATTATGTTGACTCTCGTGAAATATCTAAAAAATATATGAAGTATTGTGTAGAGCATTTTAAGAAAATTGGTTTTTGGCAGGAAGATAATTCAAATATAGAGATTGAAGCTCTTATATCTGAATTCATGGGGAATTTAATTAATAATGGCAAACCAACAATTGATGATGAATTTATTAGCTCATATGGAAAACGTTTAGAAGAATTAGCTAAGGATGATCCTTTTTTAGCACATAAACTTAGAGGAAATGAGGGCTTATTTTCGGCAGTTGAGATTACTAATCAATATGTTGATAGCTTGAAAAAATCAGATGTATTTGAAGAGAATGTCATCTTTACTGAGATCATAAATAAGAATCTAGCTGGGCATACAGATGAAAATATCAAAGCTCTACTAAAAGAAATAGATAAAGACATTAAAAGTGTCGCAAAAGAAATGGACTGGAGCACAAGGTATAAGTGCTGGAAAATAACAAAAGATATAGAAAAGCCACCGATCAATTTTGATGGATTGGGATTGACTGAAGAGTTAAATAAAATGCTTAAACAGGTTGTTGAAACTTTAAAATCAAAAGAAAACATAGCTCAAAAAAATATGTGAAACATTTCAGAAAAGGTAATTAATTTATAAATATGGATATTTATTTAAAAAACATTTCAAGACGGTGGAAAAAAGAGTGCGAACATGCTGAAAAAGTTATCGTTTTAAGCCCATATATAAACTCACCGACTGCTAATTCAGTTTTATCAAATGCTGAGAGTAATTATTATGAAATATACACTTTGTTTGAACCTGAACTATTTATAAATAAAAGTTCTTCCTTAGAAACTTTAATTAAATTAGCTAAATGTGGCTGTAATATTTATCACTTAGATAATTTACACTCAAAAATAGTTTTGATACCAAATCAATTCGCAAGTATTGGTAGTCAGAATTTGACTAGTCGAGTTACAAAAAATTTAGAATCGTCTGTTGCAATCAAAGATATTAAAATGATTACTAAAATTGAAACTCAAGTGAATAAATGGTTGCTTGGAAGGCGTTTAATCACATTAGAAATGATGCTTGATTTGAAAGAAAAAATTAAGCATCTAGTTAAAAAGTATGAAGGTATACAATTAGAATCTGTCCAAATTGACTTCGATGTTAAGTTAAATGAATTTCATAGGGAAATGGATAAAAGGGAAGCCATTCGACTAAAAAGGGCTGAAATTGAAGAACGCAAAAAAGAAAGTAAAATAAAGCGAAAGACGGAAGTTAGTCAGATTAAAAAGATCGCTTATTGGTTAAACCCTAGTTCGATGATTACAGATCAAGATGCTCGTAACTTTGTTGCTGAAATTACTTGGTGGCATACACATTCATCTGGGAAGCCTGTTTTAGCAAAAGGGTTTGCTAAAAAGGTTGAGCGAACATCTGAAGGCTTTGCATTAAAGTTTGGGGCTAATTACTTTTTAGTTGAACTAGCCCTACAAAGGGTTAGAAGATTAATAAACACCTATCTTAATGACTTTATTGAAGGTAAAAACATTCAACTTGATCTAATAAAAAATGAAATTGTAGACATAATAAGAAGTTCTGTCGCTAACTCACAACTAAATCATTATAAAAGAAAATATCGAATTCAAGACGGAAACATGATGTTTGGTGCTCAGTCAATACATGCATTAAGTGCTGCTGATTACTTAATAAAAAAATCTTGGCTAAGGAGTTTAGTATAGTCATAGAATAAGATCTGTTTATGATTCAACGATATAATGCAAACTATTATGATTTCATTGTTTAAACTTCAGACTTCGAAGGGGGGATTCAATTCAAAAAATTATTAGTTACTTATGCTTTATTGTTTTTCAGGAGTATCATCTTTTGGTTTGTTTTCTTTGATTTCAATACCATGAAGAAAGGTTATATTTTTTCAATACAGCGTAATACATAATTATACCTAAGCCAATAAACACACCAATTCTTAAGACCATGTAGATAAATATATTCATAACAAATGCTTTTCTTAACAGTTAGTAAGTAGCTCCTAAATATTAGCTTCGTAAGCTAAAAACTTTTTAGAGAAAACTTAGATATCCTCAACTTTATATTTTTACATATTTGAAAAGTTAATGTTCTTGAATCTAAGGTATTGAATAATCTTGAATTAAAACATTGTTAACAATATAATTACATTTAAAGTAATTACTTCAAAACGAAAGATTTTAATTAAGGATAATAATGAAAATAAAAACCTTAGGTTTATTGCTATTGGCTTTAATGCTTTGCTCTTGTGCCTCTACTGGAGCTAAAAAAGCACCAATGTTGCAGCTCTCAAATGAAACAATGCTTGCAGCTAATAATAACTTTGAGAAGTTATATGAGTTATGGTTGGAACCATTTTTTAAAGGAAAAACATATCTTCATACTGGTAATTATATTAATTGGGATGGATATGGTAACAACAAAGCCTTTATAGATGGGTTCAGTCGTTTTTGTGAGGTTACAGGAAATACAGTCCAATCTAATGCCAAAACCGTTAATCAAAATGAAATACAGGCACAGTGCCTAGATAGTGAGGGAAAATTACTATCTAGTGTAAATGCAAAGTATTGGCACTTTAGTTATGAGTCACCAGAAACTTTAGCTTTAATTGAGAAGAAAAAAGAAGCTAAAAGTGAACGAGCAAATTTATATGCTAAAAAAATAAAGCTTAATGGCCCAACGGGGTGGATCTACTTTGACGATGTTAAATATCGATTGCTAAGAATTGGTACATTAAACACTAGTCACCCAATGGTTTTAGAAGAAGTTGAGAAAGGCTTAAGTAAATTTACTTATCTTGAAGATTACAAAGAAATAAGAAAAACAAAAAACAAAAAGGGCTATTTAGGTATAAAGGCAATATTGCATGATGGCAGTACAATTGACTCGAATATCAAATTTAAAGAGTTAGGTAAAAAAGGATCAGCCGTACATTTTGGAGCACGACAACACAGGTTTGTAGTTGTAGACAATGACACAAATGAGCCTTACACATTAAGTTCATGGTCATTACCAGAAAAAATGATTTTAGATAGCCCTGATAAATGGAAAGAGATAAAGAATACTAAGCTTAAAAGCAATCTTCTACCACTAATATCAAAAAAATATCGTGAGGATATCACCTTGGAAGTTGGTAAATTACTCAATAATTCTAATAATGAAGGTTGGAGTTCATTAATACCACATAAAGAAATTAATGAAAGATTGGTAAACTCAATGATTAGTAGTTTAAGAAGTGATAGTCGTAATGGGTGTGCTGAAGGTCAAGATTTATCTATGGGGGTTATGAATTTAGTTGAATATGCTAAGTGCACTACGGCTAAACATGAACTTTCTTTAATCAATAAAGGGTATTCTATTTCTTCAAGCAATACTCCACTGGCATATTTTTATTTACTGAAAAAAGTAAGGAGTGATTATGTGGGTTAAAGATTAATCGTCAACTCTTATGCTATTTTACCAAAATAGAATTAATTTATTTCCATTAAGCTATAAAGCACCTTAAAAGGTGTTTTATAGCTTAAAAAGCAACCTTTTCCCCTTTTGATATGTTCATAAAGAGTAATCAGAGGTTTGAGTTCCCCTTTTTGACAGTCAAAGAAATATAAAGGTGACTTAGTAAATTCTATCGTCATATCAGGAAATCCAGTGTAATTTATACCTAAGATGCTCATAAACATAGAGGCATAGTTAAGAGAAAAAGTTTAGCAGACAGCTCGATAAGCATCTGGGTCTGTCATGTACATTTTGTTCATAGAGTGAGATTTTTTAGTTCCAATCTCTCCCTATATAATGCTTGTTCTTCCACAAATAATGTAGACAGTTTCAAAATAAATAACCCTTTGAGTCAGCTGTTATTCTATATGGGTATAGGAAAGTATAGTGAGTTCTGGTAATTACCAAACACTTGGTAAATTAGCTGAATGTTTTAGGAATAATAGTGCTTATAATCACTATTATGGCTAAAAACCGCCGTTATAATGCTTATAGGCACTATTATGATGTCTTCGTTTAAACTTAAGATTTTTAAAGGGGTATTCAATTCAAAAATGATCAGTTACTTATGGTTGATTGTTTTTAGGTGTATCATTTTGGGGCTTATTTTCCTTTATTTCAATATCATGAAGAAAGGTTGGATTTTTGAATATGACGTAATACATAATTATACCTAAGCCAAAAAACACACCTATGCCTAAACCTATGTAAATTAATATGTTCATTAAAATTCCTATCTCAATAACTATGACTTGGAGTATTAAGAGGCCCATTAAGTATTAGCTTAATGGGCCTTTTTACGTAATTTCAGGGGATAATTAATTTTGTGACCACTGAATTTTATATCTAATGTAATCATAGGTATAAGGTGCATAATTAATCGAAAAATATCTAGCTACGGCCTCGTATGCTTCTGAGTCACCTAAGCCTACTTCAGGGTATTTAATGGTCATTAGTTTCATGAAGTTAGAAATCTTAGATCCAATCTCACCCAATGTGGTAGAAGCGGCTTTTATATCAATGAGTATATTAGTCAAACCTTCATTTAGATCATTGATTATTTTTTCAATCGAATCCGAATCACCTACTAATAGCTGGAAATCGTTGTTATCAACAAGGGCAACGGTGTTTTTTAATTCATCTTCTTTTTGTGAAATGGTCTGCATTTTCATCCTATTATAATGATTTAGGCTTTGGGTTTTTCAGGGCCTGCAATAACTAGTACATATTTATTGCAGGAAGTTCAGACAGTTAGAGTTTAATAAACAATTGTATCTAGGCCAAACGTGTCACTATGAATGTCTATTTTCTCAAGCGGCATTATTTGCTCTATTTCATCTCGATTATCAATAATGATTTTCCAAATACAGTTGGCAGTAAATTGACCAATAAGTCCTACTGTTTTTTCACCATAATTGAATCTGGCTGAATAACTAGGGTGAATCTCAACCTCTAAGCTATTCAATTGCATTATGTTTTTCAGTTTGTTTGCAATAGTTAAATTCATTTCGGGTTCTCTTTAAAATTGGTGGCAATAGCCGTTTCAAGTAGCGTCATTATGTGAATCCAAAAATCTTTAGGCAAATGGGATTCGCTTTTTTTGGAAATCAGTAAGACTAACTTTATAAATAGATATCCTATGAATATATTCAAAACTTTCAGTTAGATAGATTATTTTACATAGGTAACTTTATGACTTTAAATTACTTTTATTTAATTCAGAGTCATAGTTTGATTTAAGGGTTTTGGCATCTAAAAGACAAACTTTTCCAGATTTACCAACTGCAATCATAGTTTTATGGATTAAAGCAATTTGAATAACGTGAGCAGTTGCAGTTTCACAAGCTAGTTGCTCTGCATGCGCTAAAGTTTTATTGAACTCTCCATCATCTTTCATCAATTTTGCCTTACTATTTCTATCATTCTTAACTGCTGATTTGCTAAACATAAGTCTGAATATCAAACTCATAGTTATGACAAAGCTAACGATTGAAATGAGGATATAGGCTAAAACACTCATTTATTGATACCCCTAGCTAAACGGCTGATAAAGTATTTTTGTATGACTCGTAAATACAATTGACTCATATTAGAAGCGGAATATTACCGCCAATTTAATGGTTAATTTACGTTTACAAAACTGACCGTGAGTCTTATTATTTTGTAATTTTGCAAGGTCGCCTCCCTATTAATTTGTCCATTATGACGACTAAAATTCATTTTTATAGCTATCAGATGAAAATAAAAAAAGTGCTGTTTTGGTTGTTTTTTATGGGTTTTATTTTAAAAGTACAATGCATTTTTAAAACCAATTTTTTGTGTTTGTGCAGGTTTGCTTGATTATCACGATTGCAAGATATTGATAGATTATTTGGTTTTTAAAACGCTAATTTATGACTTGAATTCAAACTTTTGGGTGCCTGCTATATTCACTTTTTTATCTCTGTAAATACAGTTTATTTTTAAAATGTTCACAGCAAATAATTATGCTCTTTCACGCGATTTTACAGACTTTATAGCTCCCATTTTCCCCGTAAAGTTTCGCGGACAATATCGATATTTAAACAAATGTAAAATCACTATTTAATATGCTTGTTTCGAGCTTTGTTTAGCGAATTACAACATGCTTATTTCGAACTGCGTTTGGCGTTTTATTTCTAAAATACAAGGTGTTAAAAATAATTTTAAGTTTTTTTATTTGGGATGTCATTGATTCTGAAATAGAAACTAAAAGGTGGAGGATATCGCCCTCATTTTAGATGTTTTAATCGTTAATTTTTTGCGTTAACCTAAAAAACTGTCGTTGATTTAGGCGGTTACAATTGTCTGTAGAAGGGTAAGGTTTTAGTCTTTTCAGCGTGCAATGTGCTTTTACAAAAGCGCAACTTTTAATTGTATGAAAAATAGTCTAGTTAATAAAGGTATGAGAAAAAATAAATGGTGAGCAAAATGGGCGATAAAAAATATTCATATTGCAGCGGTAAAAGCCGCATTGATGTGTCGTGTCAAAAAGTTGGGAGAATGTGGACACAAACTCCACCTGAAGCTGCTTATGCTTTAATGCTAGATAATGACCCAGAAATTAAAACCTTCGCTACCCAACCTGCAAAATTTAAATTTAATGGGCAGACTTATCAACCTGACTTTTTAGTTGAATATCATGATGGAAGGAAAAAATTTATTGAGGTGCACTCTCGAAAATATCAAAGTGAAGAATTTGAAGAGCGAATAGAATCATTTGAAAAGGCAGTTGATGAGAAATTTGGTGCTGAATTTGATTTGATATTCAATGATGAAATTGACCAGACATATGTTCGTAATATTGAACATTTATTTCAATATAGTCGTCTCACTGAAACCGATATAAATAAAATCATCAGATATGCTTGGTATTTACCTGAGAAATTGCGTCTAGCTGAAGCTGAGCAGTACCTAAAAGAACAAATGGGAAGTGGCTTTTCTATTCGTGTATTGATGTTACTAGGATTATATGATTTTGATTGGTACAAAAAAATTGATGAACACACGCAAATAACTAGGGCGGTGATGTAATGGGGGCTGCAACTTCACTGCTAATGCGTGAGTTTGAGATACCAGAAAAAGGTCTATGCCGTGTTATTCAGGAAAAAAATGGCAAGATAGGTTTTGAAGAAGTGGCAAACCCTTTTAATGGCTTTTATGTTAAGCGGGAAACATTTATCGCAGACTTAAACGATGATGTTGTACTGTCAAAGCCTGCTGCAAATGATGAGTACCAAATAACGCCAAGAGTGAAGCGTCATATTAAAAAGCGTAAAAACTCTTTGTTGATGATGGAAGTGTTGGATAATTTAGATTACAAACCTGCTTCAAAGGATACATACAAAGAATTTAAACTACGTATGAAGGAGGAGTATGGTGATAGTTGCAAAGTACCAGGCTTTTCTACTTTGTGTGGTTGGTGGTGTGACTATCGGCGTGCAAATTGGGATATCGCACGTTCTATTGGAGTTGATCCAGTTGCGAGTAAACGGATATCTGAAGACCAAGAAAAACTAATTTTTAAACATCTGGAAATTGCCTTTTTAACCAAAAATAATGGTGGTAAAAGTTTAATTGATGCCCATGAAGACTTTAAACATGATCCAGAAGTTGCAGCATTAAAAGAAAAACCAGTGTCATATTCTACATTTAATCGAAGACGAAAAGAGATCCTAGAAATAGTCGAAATAATGGCGACGGGGACACCAGAGGAAAAGCTTGCTGCTGCGAAGAGATATAAAGGAAAATTGAAAATAGATAGGATATTAGAACGCGTAGAGCAGGATGCGTCTAGATATAACTTATCTCTCTTGTTTGACGATGGCACACCGACAGAAGGTGTACAAATTTTTGCTGCTGTTGATTGTAAATCGGAATACCCATTAGGTATTAAAGTGAAGTTTGGTAAGGGTGAAAGCTCTGCTGATTACCAAGCTCTGTTTAGGGAAATAATCACTGGTACGCGTTCTGGATTAAAAGCTAATGGTATCCCATACATGATTGTTGGGGATAATAGTGGCGGCGCTAATAGCTCTGTAACACGAGAGGTCTATAAAAACGCTGAAGTTAAATACCACACTTTACCGCCCCATATGCCGTGGGGAAAGGGATATATTGAAGGTTTTTTTCGGATATTTGAAACAGGCTTTTTACAAGGGTTTAAATATTGGTATACCAATAAACAAGGGGAAAAAGTTGAAGGTAGAGGAATACCAGGATACCTATCTGATAAGGAGGATTACAGACAACACCCAACGAAGAAAGCCAGAGCTTCAATGAAGGCCAGTGAATTTTTTAGAGTGCTTGATATTTACCTTCATCAATACGTGAATACCGCTAAAAAAAGTTTGGGAGGCAAAACACCACAACAGGTTTGGAATGAATGTAATGCAGCCCAAAATCTACCTAGGCTTACTGTTGATAATATGAATTACGCTTTTATGGTGACAGACACCGCTGTAACCCAAAAACTTTACCCTGATGGTCGGGTGTATTTTGATAATGCATATTATCAAAATGAAGACCTTAAACAATTACATGATGAGTTATGCAACAAAGGAATGTCAGAGGTTAAAGTCGATATTTGCCATAGTCGATTTGATGTAAGGCAAGTTAAAGTTATAGCACAAAATCCTAATGGAGTAGGGTCTGTTGTCACATACCCTGGGCGCTGCACTAATGCGGATATGGATGTTGAAATTGCGCATGGTACAGATAAACCACCTAAGATAGAGCGTACATATCATTTTCCGACTGAAATAGATGCTCCGTTAGTTAAAACGAAGAGGACGCCTAAAAAAGATGACAAAAAAGAAAAAGATGAAGATTACGATTTACATACACGAAAGGTGGCTACTTTTGATTTAGATAATCAAATACCACCAAACCTGAGTGAAGTTATAAAACAGAGTAACGCAGCTTTTAATACACAAATGCCAACCGAATCATCAGTTGATTACACTCCGAAAAAGCGTCGTTACAAAAAAGAAAAATTACCTGATACTAATCTAGGCTTATTGAATAAAGAAGATTTGAGAGGATGCTCGAACGAAGATGAAAGTCCAGATACGGATTTAAACCAGTGGCCTGAAAAATGATGCCTATATTACAGCATACCCTGTTTACGAATGTGGTAAGTCGTATGCAGTTAGTACATAAGCAAAGTGGCCGAGTAAAGTTCTCATTAGTTGTCACGGGAGTGTCTGGTACAGGGAAGTCAACGTTAGCTGATTGGTATGCTGAGCAATTTCCAGAGGTAGATACGTCTGAGGTGACACTTAAAAGGGTTTTGAATGTGCATCTGACCAAACCAAGCAGTCCCGTTAATTTGGTTGAACAAATCATTCACGCTTTGGGCACTTGCACTACAGCAAAGCGCCAAAGCTTGGAAGGGCTTGTTTACCAGTTAAATTACCTATTGAAAGCTTGTAAAACCGAGTTGATTATTTTAGATGAAGTACAAGAGTGTTTACCAGATTCAGATGGCATACGAGCACAAGCAATGGCAAAAGCGTTTGTAGCTATTATTGATAAATGCAAAGTTCCTCTTGTGTTGATTGGTACACCAGCGCTGACTCGAATACTAAAGTTAGAATACCTAGCAGATACAAGTGGCATATCACGAGAAGAGCAACTTTCACGTCGCTTTATTGCACCATGCAAATTAAATATTTTTTTAAGTCATTGTGATTCTTGGATGAAGGCTATTAACTTTTTTACCGAAAAGCATGGAATAAGAAAGTTGAACAGAAATGATGTTGAACTACTAGATAGATTATATGTAGCAACGTATGGACGTATCGGATTGATTGAAAAGTTATTTTCATTCGCAAGCTTCGATACATTTTCTGATTTAAACCAAGTATTTCATGATGCGTATGAATTGTCTGATACCACAGGTGAAGCCAACCCATTTAATCTAACTGACTACACCTATGCTGCCATTAAGAAAAAGGCGCAAAACATTGAAAGAATATACTTCACTCACAGTAAGGTTAAATACAAAAGATAAAGAGTCCTTAATTGGCTTTAGTATTAGATTAGCCCAGGCGAACGGGTTGTTTTCGCTAAAAGACTTATTTAGTCCCAGCCAAATAAACCGCTTTAGCAAAGGGTCATTATCTGAAATAGACTACTATTGGCTGAGAAATATACTTAAAAAAGAAGTGGCCTATACAAACACACAACTAAAGCTTTTCAACCATCCTTTATATAAATTCAATAGATTAACCAATCCTAAAGTGTGTATTCAATGTTTAAAAGAAAGACACATACATCAAGACCACTGGCAAAATATACATAAACTGAAATGTGATATTCATCATACTCAGCTGATAACACAGTGCCACAGCTGTAAAGCGCCTTTAGAGTGGGGTTTCCCTTTATTAATCGGGCGATGTACTAACACAAGGTGTTTACAGCCTTTAGTAGAAATGGCGCTTTCAATACCACCAAACATAAGCCCACAAGAAATAGATGATTGTTTGTTAGTAGCACAATACATTAATGGCAGAAATGAGTTTAATCCTAAGAAATCATGCCACTGTGAAGTTAAGGATTTTAATCAGGCACTATTGGTGGGCTATAAAGCACTAAATGATAAAAAGGTATTTCAAAGTAAAATCATAGAACCTTTGATCACCCATAGGGTTAATCAGTCGGCTTATCCAGCTAAAATTAAGTTGCTGAAACTATATCAGATAATCAGTCAGTTACAATCTGATTGGCCGATATCTCGCTTGCTCAGTGCGATATATCAAAAACGTTTAAGTAATCAAAAGGGAAATTGTGAATGCCCACCTCTTGTAATACAGGCAAGGTTACTACGCCAAACATGTGGATTAACTCATACCGACTTAAAGGCATTGCACCAAGCTAAAATACTGAAATACAACAACTACAATAAAAATAACTATCCACAAACAACACTCGATATCTCCCCATTATTCCAATCATTAGTCAGCTCAAGTCAGTCAACAACAAGCAGTTTGAAAAGCTTAGAAGAACTCAAACCAGAGTTTGAATGCTATCGCACACCAATGCATGCGCTGATCATAGCAATGCTGCAATCAAAAATAAGATTCTGTTACCACCCAAAAATGGACTTAATGTCATCATTACTTGTTGATAAGCATGGATTAATAAAATTTTGTAAAAGTTGGCTACAAACACATGATGAAACCAAGTTGTCACTAGATGATTTTGTGAAGGTGTTTGATGTTGATGATGAAGCTTTTAGAGTTATCAAAATGTCACTTGGGATTAATGCTAAGTACCATCCAACAAGTCTTTCGACCTTTAAAGGTATAGCTGATTCAAGAAATTACATTTTTAATTACCAGTAAAGAATTGAGAGTCATTAACGTGTTACTTGATACGTCCTTTATTCATAAATTACTTTTATATTTGAATTTCAATATGATACATGTTGAAATGTTGGTTTGATTAACAGTTTGTTAATGAATTTCTAAGCAAGATTCTAAAAAATAATAAAAGGAATTGTAATGAGCGATAGCCCCTTAAATACCCATTTTAATGAGCTAAAAGATTTATCTTCTAAAGCAAAAACACATGAGGATATACTTGAAATATCCAAAAAAATAAAAGACTTTAAAAATGGTTATGGGTATTCATATCAACAACCATATATATTAACTTTCTTTTTCTTGAGCTTAGCAGCCTTATTGGTAAGTTTTTTATCTGAAAATGAAACTACAATAATTGCCTCTTCTATTTCGTCAATGATATTTGGTGTAATACTAATGCATAGGGGTGGAAAAAAAGCCGATATTGCAAGCAACTTAGTTGTTAAATCAGTTGAAATAAAAAATGGTTTAGTTAAACAGTCTATAAATGGAAAAGATCTTTGGCGAGATTTAAAAAGTAAATTTTCATTATTTAATTGTGGTGACGAAAGTCAAGAAATCACAGAATTATTACTGGGTACTACGGATCAGGGGGTCGAGTTTCAGATATTTGAATTTCAATATGTTGATGTTAGAGAAGTTGAAGAAGAAGATTCTGATGGAAATAAAACAACTAAAGAAGAAAGGACAACACATTCAATTACAGGGGCACTCACAAAAGTAGATAACTTTAGTGGATTTACAATAAATACAAGTGGTTATAAAAATAAGTGGAGTTCAGCCAGTAAGCACTTCAATAAAAGATTTAAAATTAAATGTGCAAATGAAATATTAGCGGCTAAATTTTTTACTCCTTCAACTGTTCTAGCATTTGAAGATAGATATACAGGTCTTCTATCATTAGATTTCAAAGACTTTGGTGATATATGTTTGGAATTTGATAGCAAAATCCTTCCATCAAATATGAGAGTTAAGTCAATTAAAAAAACAGATGAGTTTATTCATCAATTAGAAAGCCCAATTGAATTAGAAGTAGTAACACAAGCTAAAGAAGTTATAGACTTAATCTATAAAAAAACTAATAGAAAATTAAAGGAAGCTGTTTAAATGAATGAATCTATGGGAATTTATGTAGTTATTGGTTTTGTTTTATTATCAATATTTATCATGTATAACATGATTATAACTAGAATGAATCGAGCTAAACGAGCATGGTCTGATGTAATCACCTATGAAAAATTAAAACATGATGTATTACCTGAGCTACATAAATTGACAGAAGACTTTAAGGAATTTGAAACAGAATTTGTTGAAAGAATTACAAAGTTAAGGGAGGCTGTTTCAGGTTTGAATAATAATGTTATTGATGTGAATGCATTAAAGGAGACGGAAGAGCTATCGAAAAATGTATTTTCATCTTTAAAAGCTACAGCTGAAAATTACCCTGAATTAGAGTCTGCTAATATCGTAAGAGATTTAATGGCTCAAGTTGCTGAAAAAAATGAAAATGTAGCAGCTGCAATAACTATATATAATCGTGGAGTTGAACAATTTAACAACTCAATTGAAATGGTGCCGCTTAATATAGTGAATGCAATATTTGTAAATAAATCGAAATTAACTTGTTTTCATCAGTCAAATACCGTCGAGAGTTATGATTATAAACCTGATTTCTCTTAGTTGAGGTATTTAAGATAATGAACAATAGGATTTCTCTTGTTGTTCATTTTATGCACGGTAACAAACTAAATTTTAAAGTGAATCGCTAAGTAGCATCTAACAAGCCTTCGACCTATGAACAATAACTGATTCAAGAAAATACTCTCTAGTTCACACTTAAACCTTTTCGCAAATTTTCCTACCTTTGACCATACTTAATCTGTAAACTTGCGCGTTGCTGATTTTTGAGGTTTCTCAATGCCTCAAAAATGGCAAATACATTATGGAAATGAATGAACATGTATAAAAATATCCAGAGACGAATGAATATTTCAAAAACCCACCAAAAGTTAACTCCCTGATAGATAAAATAAGCTAAAGAACAAGATTCTGGCTATCAATGAATATTTACAGAATTGGGAATATTCAAAAGTTTTTAGTGGAATCTGAGTTCGGAATTTATACTTTTAAATATAACTTTTACATTATGTTTTCAAATCTAGCAGAGTAAAAAGCTCTAGGCTCTAACTGATGTGAAAGGGTGGACTTAACTTGCTGATTTTTGCAACAAATTAATAATGCTCTTGATTTATATTATAAGTAAATACTATTTGTTTGATATTTGTTCAATAGTCATCTTTATTGTCAGTATGAAGTTTAGACGTAGTGTCATTAATGCAGTATTACAATTCGTCTTTAAACATCATTCAGTTTGCATAGTTTTTTGAATGGAGCATTTTAGTGATTGTTTTAGAGAATGTTTTTTCATCGCTTGTTACGTTTAACTGAGTTTTTAACCAAATGAGTATAGAAACAGCAATCTAGATTAAAGTTGAAACGCTACGCCGGTTTGTGCATCATAGATGTGTAGAATAGATTAACGAGTGCTTAAGGATTAATCTAGGCGTAAATTTCAATATAACGATGAAACATCCTTAAGGTGTTTAATCAGAATATTATTTAAAAAACATCTGGTAATAAAATACAGTTTATGTAATTAATATTTCTTAACTACAGCTAGGCCTAAAGTACAAATAAGTATCGTGAATCAATGTAATAATATAAAAATTTATCTATGCTAATCAGTAATTAATCCTTCGCTGAAAATAAACTACACAACTACACTATACTTTGTAAGAGATATAAATAAGCACAGATGGATTTTGATTAAGCCATGTTCAACAGTTTTAAGTTAATTAAATTTGATCATTCATTATTATTTATGAGGTGTATATGAAGTTTGTACATAAGATTGCTGGCGCTTCCTCAGCTTTATTGTTTATCACAATTCTTTTATTGAATATTACGCAATATCTGAATGTAAAAGCACAATTAGAGCTGACAATCGAAGAAAGCATTATTGATATAGTTAATGGTGTTAAAAATACGGTGTCATCAGAACTTGCCGGCAAAAAATCTTTAGCAAAATATGCCACTAACATGGTAGGAGAAAACCCAACTCACGACCATATTACCAATGTAATTAGCCAACCCCATATAAAAGAAGCTTTTTTATTAATTGGAGGCGGTTATGAGTCAGATGGTTCTCATTTTAAAAGTGATCCAAGTTGGAATCCAGGTAATGGTTGGGAACCAAGAGAAAGACCTTGGTACATAGATGCCAAACAAGAAAGCGACTTAATTATTACAGACCCTTATGCGGACTCTGCTACCGGAGAGATCCTAATTTCAGTGGCAACACCAATTATGCAAGCTAGCAATTTTATTGGAGCCATTTTCTTTGATTTAAGTCTTTCAAGTCTGTCTGATTTAGTAAACAGCGTGAAACTTTTTGATGCAGGTTATGTTTTTATTGTGACTGAAAAAGGAACTGTTATTGCTCATCCTGAAGGACAATATAATGGTAAAAATATGTCTAATTTTTTACCAAGTGGTAATATCAAGAGTAACCAAATTCAACATGTCATGATAGACGACATAGAATATGATTTAAAATTTGTAAAAATTTCTGAGCAAGATTGGTATGTTGGTGTTGTATTAAATGACAAAATTGCTTACCAGTCAGTATATAGTATGAGAAATAACGCTATAGTGTATGGTTTTATAGCATTGATTGTAAGTTTTTTACTATTGCCATTGTTAATGAAAAAATTACTAAAACCGTTAGATTGTTTAAATGAAGCAATTAAAGATGTTGCATCGGGTAATGGCGATTTAACTAAAAGGTTGCAAACAGATACAGATAAAGAATTTGCTGAACTCGCTGGTGGATTTAATACCTTTACCAGTAATTTACAAGCACAGGTGACCAGATTAAAAGCGACCGGGAAAGATATTCTTAACGGTACTGAAGTTATGGAGCAAGGCGCGCTCTCCTCTGACGAAGCGATGTCTACTCAACTTCAAGAAATTGAGCTACTTGCAACTGCCATGCACCAAATGGCAACAACAGCCACTGACGTTGCTACAAATGCACGCAATGCGGCCTCCGCCGCACAAAAAGCAGAAGATTCTACTCAAAAAGGTTCTGACATTGTTAAATCAACAACCACATCAATAGAGGCCTTATCTCATCAAATTGAACAAGCTGTAAAAGATGTTGTCGTTTTAGAGGAAGCCGCACATAGTATTGAAACAGTGTTACAAGTGATAAATGATATTGCAGAACAAACTAATTTACTTGCTTTAAATGCTGCAATTGAGGCTGCAAGGGCAGGAGAGCAAGGAAGGGGGTTTGCTGTTGTTGCTGATGAAGTCAGAACTTTAGCTTCAAGAACTCAAGAGTCAACGACTGAAATCAGAAATATGATTGACAAATTGCAAGCAGGAACGACAACTGTATCTCAAGCGATGAAATCAAGCCAATCAGCAGCAAGTAATACGGTTGAAAAAGCAAGTCAGACCGATGAAGCACTTCATAGCATCTATAATGCAATAAAACTGATTAATGATATGAACCTACAAATTGCTTCAGCAGCTAATGAGCAAAGTACAGTTGCAGAAGAAATTAATACAAATACGGTGAGAATTAAAGATTTATCTATTTCTGTGTCAGATCAAAATCATAAAACTGTTGATGCTATTCAATTGCAAACAGCAGGTGTCAGAGAGCAAAATGATATATTAGAAAAATTCAAAGTTTAGTGAACATGAAAAGTAAGATTGAAACTTAAAAACTGATTTATTTCAATACAGTGATTTTAATACGGCATTAAAATCGCTGTATTGATTAAGGAGTGAAAGGTGCAACAGTCTAAAATTTTCTTTGTCATTACGAGTATATTATTGGCTACCAGTGTTAGTGCAAACAATTTAGGAAGTGAAATTGAACTGCTAAAAACACAACTCATGCAACTTCAAAAACGCATCCTCGAATTAGAAAAGGCAAATAACACACAAAAAATATCAGATCCCAAAATAAATAAGGCAATTGGCGTGAGTGCCAATGAAGCAAATAATTCATCGACAAAAAATGTCGATCTCTATGTATCATTAAGGCCCACATTTGGCCGTATTGATGAAGGAGATAATGAATTCTGGGATGTAAGAGATGCTTTATCAAATGCTGGTATTAAATCTACATTTGAATTTAGCTCTAATTGGAAAGCTATTTTGCATGGAGAATGGGGAGTAGATCTTTCAAATAATGGCGACTTTGGTAAAGCTCGACAAGTATATGTAGCCTTAGATAGCCCATATGGGCAGGTAGGGATCGGTAAGCAGAGACCAGTTCAATATTCGTTTATTGCTGAATATGTTGATATATTTAATCATAGCTTGAGCCCTTTTGCTTATGACCCCGAAAGTCCTTTCTTTGTGAATAATTTACTTACTTATAAAAAGCAGATTAATGCGTTTACTTGGATGTTAGCCAGTCAATTTGATGGTGGAAATGCAAATGATGACAGTGACTTTTTTAATGCGGGTGTCAGTTATGACTCATCGGGGTTTCACTTAGGATTAACTTATTCTAAAAAAGATCGTTTTATTGAAAACAATAATACAGGAAGTAATTTAATATATGCAGGCTCAATTGCATACACATTTGATAATGATTTATACCTAGCTGCTGGCTATCAAAATATAGATTACGAATATTTTAATCTCAAAGATAGGCAAGGACATACATTTGATATGGTGTTAGCTTACCCTATAAATAAATATTTTAAATTTAAAACAGGTTACTTTGATTTCGAAGACGGTATATCTGATATTACTAGCCAAGATTACCAAGGTGCTAATATTACTTTTGAGTGGTTGCCAGCTGATGGACTGAGGTTTCATTTAGAATATTTGTATAAAGACTTCGATGTAAAACCTGATTTTAGCTCATACTCACTAGGCTTTAGATATGATTTGTCTAAAAAATGGGAATTTAACTAAATATTTTTAGTAGAAAATTTGGTTTTAAGTTTGACTCTCGCATTGTATTAATTTATCAAGTACAAATAAGCGATTTAAATGTATTAACTTGAAACTTGTTTGCTGCAAAGAAAGTTAGCAAACAAGTTTATACAGCGCTAATTATTTTTAAACTTCTCGATTGCCGACTCTAGCCTTATACTTTTTTGAAATACTCTTATTCGGTATGATAGTACCGCCAGCATAACCCGTGTATTCAACTTTGTATCCTTGAGGGCTAATATCTACATAACGATGCATAAATTCATCGATTTCTCGTTTATCAATAGGCTGACTTTCAGTCTGTGAATCAAAATCAGATTTTGAGTATAGAGAAATTAAAGGGCCAAGGTAACCAAAGTAGCGTGCTTTGCTATAACCATTACTACGCATATAATCAGCACCAATTCGTGCGATAGATTTTGAACCTACTAGTAGTTCATCTCTTACTTTTCCGCCGCTTGCTATAGTTTGCTTTTGTTTATTGTGTTTATATTTAATATCAGCTGGTAGGGCATCTACACCACTGTAACATGTATAAAAATTAATGTTTCCAGCGTAGCTCTTATCTAGACCACTGCTAATCAAACGTTTACAAACATCAATTACACTCACAGCATCGGTAACACTTTTATTTAGAATATTGTTTCTGGTAGAGATATGGGTTGCGCCTGGTGAGCCATGACCTCGAATAAAAATTTCTGAATTAGTATTTCTAAAATCCCTGATCGAAGGTTTTATTTCATTATGTGTCCAAGTGACTATTTGGTATTGTCGAGTTTTAAAACCACCTATTCCTTTAACTATATTTTGACTTTCGGAAGAATTCCATTGCTCAGATTTAACTCTAAATTCTTCTGCTCCCTGCCCGCCGAAAGGGATGAATACTAAACCTTTTGGTTGTGGAACGAATTCATAAGGCCCTAGACCTTTAGCATAAAACTCCGCATTAACTTCAGCAAATAGCATATAAAATTCGATTATTTGTGAGCATACGGCGAGCTAAATAAAAATCAGTAATAGTTTATTTAGAATTAATAAAAGGTCTAAAACTGATAGACCTTAATATAGCAATTTATAGTAACCATATGATATAGAGACTAAAGATAAACATTCCAATAGTTATTAAAGTATAAAAACTATGAAACACAGTGCTAAAACCTGGTAAAGGTACTTTTTGTGTGTAATCAGTACCAATCTGCCAGCCTGCTAACAGTGAATTTGCCATTAATATAATGAGTGTAATGGTTGAGTAAACTTTAAACCAAACTGGGCTATGAATAGCTGTCCAAGCCGTGTAATCATACGTTTGAATAGATAAAAATAATCCTAAATAAACTAATGTGTATAGTGTAATTATTATTGTGCTGAAGCGCTGAAATATCCATTCCCGTGTGCCATTTCTTTTCATTGTTAGCTCCACAACCAATATCCAATGAATACACTTAGTATTATTCCGAAACCAATAGCTACTTGGGAAATTGCACGTCCGCCTTCTAAACTTTCAAAATAACCGAATTCTTGTATGATATGTTTGAGGCTTCCCAAAATGTAATAACCTAATGCAGTGAGGAAACCCCAGATAAAAAATTGAGCGACAAATCTTTCTGTTAGTAGTGTTTTTACTTCATCGAAGCCTTCAGGTGATTTTAAGGAAAAATATAAAGCTGGTAATAATAAAGCCATTCCTACCCAGATAACAACAGCACTTATCCTATGAAGAATTGAAGCAACGCCCATTACTGGCAATGCCATGGTGCTTAAATCTAAGTTCTTTGGTCGATTTTTTGTCATGTATATTTTCCTGATTATAAGTAATTAATTTTATTTGTATTATACATATATTAAAAATAATGCAAATGGTTATCATTTAGGTTGATATTTATAGAGTGTTAAGTTTAATTCGCGAAAAATAATATTTTTAGAAATTAATACTTTAATAATTGATAAAACTAGGGAAAACGATGTTAAATAAAAAAGTACGTTTTACTGCAATTGCCAGTGCTATTTTAGGAATTACAACTCAAGGGGCTGCTGCATATGAACTCGCTACAAGTCCAGAAGATGACTCATTAGAAACAATCGCTGTATACGGTAAAAAAGCCAATCGAAAACTTAAAGATACGGCATCTTCAGTTTCTGTGATCACAGAAAAGTTTTAAAAAGTTTACAGCATATTAGTATCAGTAGCACAGTTGCTGATATTCCAAACATCGTTGTTTTATCTAGTGCTGTACCTGTTCATTAAATTCGATTATGAAACCTTGTTTTGCTTTTTCGAATTTGTGGGTGGCTTTTATAATAAGTTGATCAATTTCATCAATAGGAGTTTGCGCTATAATTTGGGATTTTGGCACAGCCCATTTTTCAATTGCTGGTTTGAACATTGTAAGCGAACCAGCATAAAAGCCTATAAATAAAAAATAGCCCAGCAATAATAACAGTCCAAGCATACACTTTTTGATAAGTTCTTACTACATCAGCTCGGATTTTCATAGGGTCAACCTTAAAGTTAAAAATAATGTGTATGCAATGAGATTTGCGCCACCAATGAGGCTGAATTTTTTCATCTTGTGATAAACGCGCCATATTACTGCCCCTTTGACTTTAAAAGTGATAAAGCAGGAACCGAAATCAAAAAAAGCATCATTGACATAAGCCAAATGAAACAGCCAATGACCACATAATTAATGATAATATAAAGCATAAATAGCTAAAAATTTTGTACTGAGATACAGTAATCATGATTCTGGCTTGTTATTTGGTAGTTTTATTATTATGCAAGTCATTGCGATGATAGCACTCAAGGCAAAACCCGATAACAAAAATGGGTCTATAAATATGTTGTCATTAAATTGGAAGTTTCCAGATGATATTTTTTCCAACCCATGAAATGCTGGTTTGAAGCAACAACTGCAGCAAAAAATCCAAATATAGTAGCTATATACTTTACCAGCCAATGAGATGCAAAAGGCAAGAGTAATATGACACCTAATATACCGATAACAGTTCTTTGCACCCGACAATAAGGGCAAATATAAACGCTGCCAATTAATTCCATAGTCCAAGCAATTATGCAAATCACAATTGCCAAAAATCCTATCCAGTGGCGTTTTTCTATAATAGTTTTGATTTCAAAGTTTTTCATGAAATTTAGTTTTTCCAATGACTTACAACGTAATGATATAACAAATTAAGTAAAAGCTATAACTTATTTCTTTTAGTTATATGGGTATTTTTTTCTCATACTCAATGCAAGCCTTATTTGTTGTTAATTTACCTGAAAGGAAAATGGCGGGAGAATTATCTCAAGGTATGTTATTTGATATCGGTTATGAAGATAAAATTAATCCCTGTTTAGCTATGGCTGAAAATAAATGCCCAACGGCAGTAGGGCAGGCTAGTTTAACCGATGTAATTATTTTTATCTTGCTTGTTTAAGTTATAATAGCGCTAATATTTATTTAGATAGTCAGGAATACAATGAAGATCCAAGAAATCGCACTTTCAAATTCACAAAAGAAAAAGATTCAACGTGATGTTACTAGCGAAGAAGTATTACAAATAGATGATAACGGCGATATTATCATTCATGTTGCCGCTTATGAAAAATATAAAGAAACAATTAAAGGCCGCGATGTTACACCAATAGAAGTTGCTGTGGGCGAAGGCGTATTAGATTTTAATGTTGATTACTTTGTCTTAAGCTAGTTATCTTGGCATGATCTATTTGTGATACAAATAAAACCTTTACCTTGAAACTTATTTCACCTGTCAAACAGCAGTAAAAGTAACTAAATTTTCTCCAATTAAAGCGCTTAACAGCAATTTTTTGCATCACTTTAGTGAGTTCTGCTCGGTTAAAGCGCTCATATCATAAATTCACAGTACGCATATAAAAATCATAACAAAATTGACTTACCAATTTAATTGGACTATATTTAGACCACTGGTTTTAATATAGTCTAAGGTGAGGCTTTTGTTTATTAGCAAAAGTTAGGCTCCAGTACAAAAGTAATTGGAATTATTCCAAGGACACTAACTATAAGAGGCACTCAGGTAAAATTAATATCTGAGTAAAACTAAAGTTAAACTTTAATCTGGACAATTAAAGTAAAACTAAGGTGAGTGAGAAATATGATCATTAAACCAATAAGCTACATGAAAGCTAATGCCGCGAATCTAAGCGAGGAAATAGGTTTTGAACCTATGTATGTCACACAAAATGGTGTGGACTCTTTGGTTGTGCAAACATCTGAAGCGTACAAGTCTCAATTGGAGAAAATGGCTTTCATGGAGTTATTAATAAAATCTGAACAAGAAATCAAACAAGGCGAAGTGGCTGACCTGGATGATTTTTTATCTGAAATTTAAATAGCGGAATATATGCCTATAAAATTTAAAGTTACTAAAACAGCACAGAAACACACAAGATTAGCTATTGAGTGGCTAAAAAAAACATCTGATAAAAGCACTGCAAGAGATGTCATTAAGGGGCGTTTTGATGATTTTAAGGATCAACTAAAAACCCTTCCTGAATGCGGACAAAAATGCCAGCATTTTGATGATGAGCGCTATAGAGAGCTTTTTATAGGCCAATATCGATTCGTATATAAAATCGAGCCAAAGCAAAGTGATTACCTAATAACAATAATAATTTTTTGCCATACTCGTATGAATTTTCAAACAATACTTGCTCAAGTTGATGAGTATACAAAGTAGATTATAAGCTCGCTAAATGTGCGAGCTTTATTACACGTGCAAAACACCCCAGATTGATGCGGTTATCCGCATCAAAATAACTAAGTCTGCTCGGTTTTGCCGAGCAAAATATAAGTTCTCAAATTCTGCATGCAGAATTTTGTTTTTTCCGCGTTTGGATATCCCCATACTTATAAGTATAAAGTAGGCCTTATCAAAACTGGTTAAGCTTTTTTTTCAATCTGAATTTCAAGGTTAAATATTTGTGTATAGTATATGTTTCTAATAAATAAACAGGACATTATTATGAAATCACCTTTTTACAAAATTGAAGTTGGTCTTAGCGGTGTAGATGATGCAACAACATGTTTTAATCAGACACATGACGCTTTTGCATCTGCTAAGTCAATAATCAAAGTTATATGGAAAGGTATTCTCGTAGATGCGGAAGTAGGTTCAAGAAGATATATAATTGTGCATGGTAAAAACGGTTCTATTCAGTGGTCATGCACATCAAATAGCAATCCAGATATAAATGATTTTGAATTACCAGAGCCATTTATAACTGAGCAAAATAACTAAGTCTGCTCGGTTTTACCGAGCAAAACAAAACATAAAGCGCTTCACTGCGCTTTTTTTGTATCACTTTAGCAAGTATTACGCGGTAATTGTTTATTAATTATTGCAAACACCAAAAAGTAAAATAATTTTACTTTTTCTATTGATTTGGTCAAATAGTTTTACTATAATTGTTTTGAAGTTAAGGCAAAGGGACTTAACAAACAAAAAGGAAAAATATGGAAAAAGAAGAACTTGAAAAACTAAAATTGAAACTAGAGATACTTAAACTCGTAATTCAAATACCTCTAGTTACAATAGCGCTGACAGTAGGCATAGACAAGCTACTTAGCATTTAAAAGCAAGGGGGTTGCAGCCCCCTTATTTCAAAGGATAACACAATGACGACAGACAGCAAATATAGCAAAATGATATTAGGTGGCACAATTGTAGTCACTATATTACTAGTAACAGTGTACTTTGCTTTTTTCAGGTGATTATAAATATGACAGCTTCACAACAAGCGAAAAAAGCGGGATTATCTGGACTAAAAGAAGTTGAGGATAAAACAGGAGTATCAAAGCAAACCTTGATCAACTGGCATAAAAATAAACCGCAGTTATTTAAAGTTGTGATTGATGGTTGTGTCGTTAAAAATGCCAGTGAGCAATAAAACTTAATTGGCACAGTAAAAATATTTATGCTTTTACTGTGTCAAAATAACTAAGTCTGCTCGGTTTTGCCGAGCAAAATATAAAATTTTTAAAACCCCCACCATTGAATGCAAGATTGTAAATGTGTCTTTGATAGACGGACTTTTTCCGTCTATCACACAAAAAGAAATCTTGTAATATATATCAAAGTCTTTGATAAAATGAGAAAAAAAGAGTATTTTATCAAAATTAAAAATCATGATAGACGGAAAAAGTCTGTGTTTAAACACGGAATAAATCCGCCTATTAAGCTGTTATTCACACAGGCCAATCATGCGACTTTTTCTAATTTCTATACTCCTTTTTCTATCTCCATATATACAGGCTTGCGGAGATGAACATAAAATCGAGCATACTCCATTCGCCAATATCAATGGGAATTCAGCTAACTTAGCTAATTATGAAATATTTGCGCCGAAAAAAGCCGGTGAATATTTTCTAACAACTATCTATCTTCATAAAAAAGACGAGTTATATACTAGCTTGGACTTTCAGCCTGCATTTAGGTACCCTTATCATCAACAGGCGTTTATTGATGTAAGTGCAAAGCTGGTTGATGAATATGAAATATATTTCAACTATTCTACAACAAAAGATGGTGGTTTAGTTATGTGTGGAGGTAATGTTGTTAAGACTTCAATCAAACAACTATTAAGTAAGGAAAAGGCAAAAGAGGTAATTCCACCTCCGCCTGTTGCACCTCCCATTAACAAGTAAAGTGTGTATAACACATATGAGCCTTAACTCTGTCAATAGGCAATAGTGTTCTTTTTGACCGTTTTTTGCAGTGACGGTCAAATGTAAATCAATAAACAAACCCGTTTACTTCGTATGTCGATGCGGCTGTTAAGCAAGTAGCTTACGGCAAACACATATAGAGGCTCTCTTATTGCGATCTCATCGCTGCCTGCTTTAGTTCATATCCTTATAACATAGCAAGGGGCACTACGACTAAATGGATTTAGGAGGTAGAATGAAGCAGGATGCCAGAATCGAGACATTCATCGGTTTACCTGATCAAGGCACTATTCAAGCATGTTGGTTGCATCAATGTGCACCAGTTAGTTTCAGGCTCAAGTCAGGTGTAAGCGACTTTGCTTATTGTATTAATGCACGCGTACTGAGTGTCTAATCAAGCCAAGAGGCTTAGGTATTTAGGCATATAATCAGGCTAAAGCTTAATGGCTATTAACTCACCCAATTGATTGATGCTCAACCTTATATCCAGTTAGACGTTCAGCTCACTCAGTACCGTGACTAACGCTTTAAAAATCGGGTTTCATCGAATACAGTCTCTTTTTTAAGCATATAATAAACGCAACGACCGAGCTTATGCGCCAGCGCTGAAAGTGCTTTTGCTTTGCTCATTCTTTTTTGTAATTTTTCAAGGTATTGAGTGGCATTATGGTTATGGCGTAATAACAATACAGCCGCTTCAGAGAAAGCCCATTTTAAATGCGCATTACCAATTTTATTGCCCTGTGTGCCATAGGTTTTGCCTGCTGATTCAGCTTTACATTTTACGAGTCTGCAATAAGAAGCAAACTTTTGAACACTCGGGAAGCGATTAATATCACCAATCTCGTAAATAATTGTCAGCGCGAGAATACGACCGATGCCATTAATGGTTTGCAAGATATTTAGATGAACGGGGTTATGTTGCTTGGCCATCTGTTCAATATAATGCTCTAAAGGCTTGAGCTCTTTTTGAAAGCAGTCAAGTATGCCCATATCGAGATTAATAGAGCGTTGTACAACTGGGTCGGGAAAGTAATAGCGCATTTTTTCTCTATCACATACATTTTTTAAATTGACATTGTGGGCAGGTAGATTGTACTGACTTGCAGTGTTTGCGACATGGGCTTTCAAATCAGCACCATGACGAACGATTTTGGTTCTGCGACGTAATAAGTCGCGCGTAGCACGCATCTCTTTTTCATAGACATAAGCAAGGGGAAAATTACCGCCACGGATCAGTTTAGCGATTTTATATGAATCTATTTTATCGTTTTTAGCTTTACCACCATGAATGGCTTTCATATAAAGGGCATGACCGAGAATAAAATCGATATCATGCGCTTTACAAAAATCAGCGACCCAATACCAGCAATGCATACATTCAACACCCACCACAATGTTACCAATGTAGGGCTGTAACAACTTAAGCAAGGCGGAGGGGTCATCTTTAATTTTCTTGTGAACAAGAATAAGTCCTGTATTATCAATGATACAGACGTAGAGTAACCTGGCATGTAAATCGATACCACAATAGTATGGATGCATGTTATTGTAAAAGTTCATTGAGCTTTCTCCTTTTTGTTTGGTCACTAAAGTATTACGTATAAACGCGATACTTTGGAGGAGGCTCAATGATTATCAAGTTACTCAAAAGGACGCAAAACGCTTGGCTTGCGCTCCTTCGTCGCTAATTTTAGCCAAGCATTTATGCGCCCATTAGTAAAGCTACATGGACTCCCCGTTGTCAAGCAATAACACTTTTTGATAACAAGAAGATCTGACAGCAGCTCTACATTCGGCGTTTTTTAGCTTTGTTACGCTATCGCCCTGATGATTTGCGCTTGAGCAATGCCTCATTCGTTAAACAGAATCTTCTTTTATAAAGAATTATTCTTCCCGACTAAACAGGCTTTCTTGCTCTCGGTCTGACCGTGTTATCGTCAATTGCTAATGCACAGACTCGGTGAGTTAAACTCTTTTTTATTTAACTTTGTTACTTTAAAACTTATTTTACATAATCAATTTGATATTCTTTTTCTGAATGTAACAGTGCCCAAATTAAGCGGGCATTCTTTGCAGCTAATGCAACCGTTGCACGTTTAAAACCGCGTCGTTCAATGAGGTCTTTGACCCACAGACTCGTTCGGTCTGTTTTATTTTTGCAGTTTGCGATTACTGCTCGAGCACCATGTATCAGGCAAGTGCGAATATGTTTTTCACCTCGTTTACTGATACGGCCTAATCGCGCAACCCCACCAGTTGAATATTGCCTTGGTACTAAACCAATCCATGCAGCAAAAGAACGACTGGTATCAAAATGTTTAGCATCATTTACTGTGGCGACTACGGCTGTTGCAGTGACCTCGCCAATACCTGGAATACTCATAAGCCTTTTGGCGTCTTTCATTTGGTTGGCGAGTTTGTACAGTTTTCTATCGTATTTGAGTATTTCTGCATTTAAAGATTTAATACTTTGCCATAAATCATTGAGCAATTCACGCGCAAGAAAAGGTAGGTTATTTTCAGCATCTTCAAGAATACCGTTAATGGCATTTTGTGCAGGGTATCGACCTTTTGGCATGATGATACCGAACTCAGCGAGTAAACCGCGTAATCGGTTTATACGTGCGGTTCTGTCTTTAATTGCACCTTGTCTGATGCGGTGTAAACACAGCACGGCTTGTTGTTCTTCGCTTTTAATACTGACAAAACGTGTTTTTGGTCTTGTAGCTGCTTCGCAAATAGCTTCAGCATCATTGGCGTCATTCTTTTCATTTTGGCGATAGGGAATAACAAATTTAGACGCCATAATACGCACATCATGACCGAGTTTGATAAATTCCCTTGCCCAATAGTGGGCACCGGAGCAAGCTTCCATTGCAATAATACAGGGTGGAAGTTGTGTTATTTCCTCTAATAGCTTGTTTCTTTTGATAGTTTTTCTTAATTTACACTTGTCATGCTTATCAACACCGTGGATACTAAAAACTAATTTGGCTAAATCAATGCCAACAACTTTAATTAAAGACATATGGGCTCTCCATTTTTTGACTGTTTACACTTTCAATATGGCACAAATGCCAATTGGATGGGGAGTCCATATCATTCGTTAAATGCCCTAGGAGGTTTTGGTGAATTTAAAATGGATTTTTGTAACGTCAGCATTTTTTGTTTCTCAAGTAAATGCAATTGATGTGATTGCTTTATATAAAGAAGATCAAGAAGTCCGTACTCATCTACGGTCGCTTCCTAAAAATGAAGTTAGAAAATATATAACTGAGGTTATGCTCCCAGGAGATAAAGCTCGACTTTCTCAGGTCGAAAACTTACTAAATGGCACTGATAGTTTATCCTCTGAAGAATACTTTGCAGCGGCTATGATAATGCAGCATGGCTCAGAACCAAAGCATTACAAAATGGCAATGGAGCTTTCAAAAAAATCAGCTTCGCTTGATCCAAATAATAAAAACGCTAATTGGTTATCTTGTGCTGCTGAGGATAGATATCTTCTAAAAGTTGGTAAACCTCAAGTATGGGGAACTCAATTAGATAGAAAAATGAATGCTGAAGGAACACATGAAATTTACTATTTAGAAAATTTCAATAAAAATGCTCGTCCTGATGAACAAAGAAAATTGTGTGGCATCCCAACTCTGGCTGAAATTCAATCCAGACTTGAGGTAATGGCAAAATTAACTGATAGAAATAAACAATACAGTTTATGGAAAACGGGCACTTAACAAGCTGTTAAATCAGGGCAAATAACAGTTGGCTTTTTGCTCCTGCGTCGCTTATTTTAGCCAACAATTATTTGCCCATTAACGAGGGCGTTAGTTTGTCATGGAGGTCAATTGAAAACTTTAAAAATTCTCTTGGGAGCAGGACTTATTATATTTGGTATTCTTGAATTGAAAGTTTCTCCAGATAATCTTTTAATAGCGGTTTCTTCAATAGTTTTTGGTGCAATTTCGCTATTAACTTCAGTGAATTTCAAATCCAATAAAAAAGGTGGCGACTGGACCAGTAGTTCACATATCAACTGGAGTAACTCGGATAGCGGTGATAGCAGTGGCGGCGGTGAATAAACAAACTAACAAATCACTGTAAGGCCGAAATGTGGTAAAAGTGAACCGTACAAAATACCCCAGACTGATGCGGCTATCTGCATCAAAATAACTAAGTCAGCTCGGTTTAACCGAGCAAAACATAAACTCATCTATTTATTGCCAATATTTTTGAACTTAATATAAATGTTAAATAAATGTATTTAAATTGCTCATATTTTCATGTTAACTTATAAGGCATGTAAATAAAGGGAATTATAGTTTTATGAAAAAGCTTATTTTAGGTTGTATCTTTTTGGCACCAGTATTTTCTTCAGCTGCAGGATTTGATGAAATAATCCAAACTTGTAGCTCATTGAATACTTTTAATAATATGTATACAACTTGTCTTAATAATGGATTTTCTTATCCTCGCATTGATGTTCAATATTCATCATCGAATAATGGAGTTGTAGAGTTCTCAATTAAACAGGCTAAAATGGGGGGATCTGTTGTAGATCACCATGTTACATCAGCAATCAGAGTGAAAAGCACTGAAATATCTATAAGTCCTGCAATTCAAAATGCAATTGATGGATTAACGAGTGCTGCTAATAGTGGAGAAATAAAAACAAAGCCTAAAGGAGCTACTGGTTTCGTAAGTAGTCTTGTTCGCGATATTTTCGTTGGTGCATCAGGTAGCTTAACCGCTGACTGGTCTAAAAACGTATTATCCAATAAAGCCAGTGCTTCCAATGCTGATAGCCCTTTAATTATTATAACAGATGAGGCTAGCAGACCTCTAGGAAGTGGTTACATTAATGACGGAAAACTAATGACAAATGTTCGTTTAACGACAGATAAAAATGGTAATCACTCATGGACTGGAACTACTTCTTTTGGAGAGGGGGTTAAAATAGTAAATAATTGGGGTGGTTTTAAAGGGGGTGGCACTACATGTAAAGTTACCTACACAGGAACTGAAGATGAAATGGTAACTAACGTTATTTGCTATAGAGACTGATTCAAATAAAAGTTTTCAGTAAATCATTTTGTCATGTTAGAGTGTGTATCCTTAACCAAACTATGTTAATTAAGATTAACACATGCATAGATTCATCAGTTGAATAAAAATACCCCAAAGTGATGCAAAACCCTCTATGTTTTGATTCACGTTCCTAAAAGTGCGGCTCTGTAGGCCGAATTCTTTGGTTTTAGATAAAGTAATTTAGAGGCTAAAACCGTGCAAAACATATATGTTTTGATTCATTCCTGAAAATGGCGTAAATAAAAGCCTTATATATCAATTATAGCTGTTCACAATATCAGGAAATTAATGAACCACTTTGTAGGTGGTTGGATCAAAGTGATGCATTACTTAGTAATTTTTTAAATGACAATTAAAATAATAATATAATTTCATTAGAGATAAAATTAATATCACGACAGACCGCTTTGTAGGAATAGCAATCGTTAACGAGACAAATGCCAACGGCAGCTATTCGCTCATAACTGCCTGTAGGTGAAAATGAACCTATTCATCAAGACTGTAAGATCAGATATGAGTTACTACATATTAATTTGTTACATATTAATTTAACTTGGTACATGCCAAAAGAATCGCTGTTTTTCTTTACTTAGCGCACCAAGCTTTTTATAAAATGAAATGGCAGGAAAATTACTTTTTGGTGTTTGCCATTCAACTTTACTAATTTTTTGTTTTTTAGCAAAAATTTTAACTTGTTGCATTAAATCCTTTCCAAGCCCATAACCTCTTATTTTATCGACTAAATATAAGCAATCTAAGTATAAATACCAATCCATATCCCATGTTGAAAACTGTTTAACAACAGACATATAGCCCAATATTTCATTGCCAGATTCAACTAAAAAAAGTGTAATCGGTAGCGAATTAAGATCAATTAAACTGTCATGTTTTATGGTGAGTTTTAATGGCTGTCCTTCAAATTCAGCATGTGCTTCCATTAACTTTATTATAGATTTATTGTCCTGCTTGCTAGCTAACCTGATCTGATACTTCATATGTATTACTCACTTATATCTAATTAAGGTTAATTGGATAGCATGTTTACCACATCACATTTTATAGCTTGATGTGGTTTATTAATTTAAAAATATTAGCTAACTTTGAACCTCTGTGTTCCGACGTTTTACAGGGTAGCGCTCAAAGTCTTCCCAGTAATGAATTCCACCTATCATTTCCTTTACAGCAAAGCCTAATTTGGAAATTTTTAATGCAGCTTTTGTTGCACCATTACAACCAGGGCCCCAGCAGTAAACTACAAATAAAGTATCTTTAGGATATCTTTCAAATGATTTTTCATTGATTTGGCTATGAGGAATATTTAAAGCAGTGATAGCGTGGCTTTTATCAAATGCTTGCTCTGAGCGGACATCTAACAAAAGATAATTGTTAGTCTTGTCTTTTATATCGGCATATACATCTGAGCAATCAGTTTCATTTGCGAGTTTGTTTGAAAAAAACTCACCAGCTTGTTGCTTAGATGCCACGGGGTAACTAAATGCATTACTTTGAAAAGTCATAATTTTTTCCTATTTAAATATGCAGTCAATCTTTTTGGATGAAACTAATTTAACGTGATTTGAGAGGTAGTAAAATTCACGATTTCTGAAGACTATATTCAACTTATATGAACAGTAGTGTGATTTGTTGATATTAAATGAATGATGAGGGGAATGATTTTCTCCCCTTAATTTATATAACTCATATGCAATCTATGAGTTGACTACTTGATTGGTTAAAATATCGCCTTGATTAAATTGAGAAATGTTTATCAAAGTGGTTTGTACAATTTCTTGCATTGCTTGTTCTGTAAAAAACCCTTGATGACCTGTGATCAACACATTAGGAAAAGTGAGTAAACGTTGGAATATATCATCATCAATTATTTTATCGCTCATGTCTTTAAAAAATAGATTGGACTCTTGTTCGTAAACACCTAGTGCGAGATTACTGATTTTTTGTTCTTTTTCACCTAAGCTACTTTGTTCTGTAACAGTTGATAGCTGTTCAGAAGAGCTGGAAACGCCGATAATAGCTCCTGAAATTTGACCCACTGTAACATTAAGTTTTTTGACCATATTTCCTAGCGCGTTAAACAATTGTGCTATTTCATCATTTGAACTTAGTTAAATTTTTTAGTTAAATCATCTTGATCAGACATAACTGAATGTTTAATATTTTGTGGTTTTTAGAAATAATCAGTCGAATCACAACCAGGGTATTATAAATAAAATTATCTGGTTAAGTTATAAATTGGTTTGCGGTAATATTTATTACTGGTTAATGTAATGTCGTTCGACATTAATTATTTCTTAAAATTCACTTTTTAATAAGGAAATTTATATGGCAACCGCTAGCTGGGAAAATGACCCGAGTTCTAATATATGGAACAATGATCTGAATTAGGAACCTAATGAGGTACCACAAACTTGTGCTATTTTTAAATCTTCGGCAATAACTGACATCAACTTTATATCTCAAAGCGAAGCCAAGGTTAATTCGATTGAGTTTTTAGAAGATGCATCTTCATTTACATTTAATTTCTCAACTTCAAAAAGTGCAGCATTAACAATTTCAGGCTCAGGCGTTAAGAATAATTCAATAAAAAATCAAAATTTTATTGTTGCCTGTGAAACTACTGGATATGAAGCACCTCAACTTATGTTTTTAAATTCAGCATCTGCTGGTGACAAAGGCGTTGTTTATATTGCAGGTCCTTAAAGTAAACATGTTAAAGGAGGTGGTGTTATTCGTTTTTGTGATACTTCAGTTGCAGGAACCGCACAATTTTTTGCCTGGACTGGTGCTGGTAAGCCTACAGAACCTAGTACTGTTGGCGGTGAAATAAGTTTTGGTGATAATTCATCAGCTGATAATGCATCAATTGAATTAAACGGAAATGGCACACTTAATATTGGCGATCATGTTAATGATCTCACTATTCACTCTTTAGAAGTTAATAAAGGAATTATAAGCACTCAACTTGGAAATGATGTAATCGCATTAAAGATAAATGGTGATTTTAAATTAAATTCTAAGATCACTTCATTTTCATTTTGGAAAAAAGACGCTGGCGGCTTTGAGTTTAATAAGACATACACAATTTTAAAATCTACAACACTAAATTCTCTAAATGAAAAACAATTTAGTGGTAATGCGATTTGTGGTGTTGAACCTAGTTTCAATATTTTAAATAATACATTGCAAGTGACATTTTATAATTAAAAGTTGTAATAAATGGCACTTATGAGTGCCTTTTTTTATTAAAAATGATTGTTAAATTGTCATAAAACATCTGTATCTTGGAATAAAAGTTTCCATTATGAAAGGATAGGTTAAGATGAAAATGAATCAGTTATTATCTCAATTAACCCCTGAACAAGCGCGTAAACATGTCGTTATAAAAAATAAAGATAAAAGTAATGCTTCGGGTGAAATATCTTTATCTCTAAATCTCGGGGATAGTGTGGTACCACTTGATGTTTTAGAGCCAGGTACAACTGTTCTAAAAGTTAAAAAAGATCAAGTATATAATGTAATAGAAGACTTAAAAGGTGCGATAAACCGAGGTGCTTTTGATGATGCATTTGCAGTTGTGATTAAAAAATATGAAAGTTATTTGATGGGGTAGTTTATTAAAAGACTCTATGCTTTAAAATATTAAGAGACTTATTGGTGTTAATATATGTGGAAGATAGGTCATCCTAGATACTTAAGGATGACCGACTATATTAAAGGGTAATTGAAACCGCGCAATGATCGCTTAGCATCTCATCTTCTTTCATATTTTCAAAATTATGAATAACAGCCTTCTTATCTGCGTAATTAGCTTTAGAACCACCAATGATAATATGATCTATAGGTGCAGGGTATCTTGGGTGACAACCAATCATATTTTTTGTGCTCAGGTGCAATGTTGAACTTTGGTTATTTGTATTATTGCTTAACACTTCAAAAAGTTTGTTTTGTCCAGTTGCTAACCTGTGGTTAAAATCTCCTAACATGATAAAAGGTGTATTCGCTGACTCTCGTTGCTCAAGCCAAGAATCTAAAATAGGCGCTTGTTTCTCTAATACCTGACACGCTCTTTTATCGCTGTTTGAAAAATCATCAACAAAACAGCCACTTTTTAGGTGGACGTTTAAAATTTCTGTATTACCCAGAGTGGTATTAACAGTAATAGCTAAACCATTTCTAAGACCTGGCATATCTAAATTAAATTGATTGTTATGTGTTATATCAACGATATCAATTGATTTATGCACTGCGAAGGCGACTTTTTGTTGCGTTGATTTATAGTTACTTTCTCTGCAATCGTAAATTGGACTATCTTCACGTTCTGACATAATGATTTGCCAGTTATTTTCAGGAAATACAGCTTTTAATGCTTCCTTTGAAGCGACTTCTTGTAATGCGACAATATTTGCATCTAGACTATTGGCGTAGCTGCGAAGTTTTTCGATATCTTGTTGGCTTCTTGGCTTACAGCCTGTGTTACTTGGAAAAGCTAAGTGCTCAATATTCCATGTTGCAACTGTCAGAGGTGCATGATGCGCAAGATCAGAAGCTGATTCAGCATGCTCATGTTGAGGATGTGCATGTTGAGGATGTGCATGTTGAGGATGTGCATGTTGAGGATGTTCACATCCTGATAGCGCAGACATAAATGCTGGAATAGCAAAGGCTTTTAATACTTTATTCATAAGGTTGCTCATTGTGATCAATTACTACAGCATTGTGTGCATGTAGACTTTCTTGATGCTCTACTTTAAACCAATACCCACTAAAATTACTATTACTTTCAAGAGATTGTTTCAATCTTCTTGCAGCATCTTCACAAAACATTAGATTTTCAGCGTTTAATTTAGCAAATGCTTGTTCATCTTCTCTTTTCACTGCTGTTTGCACAGGCGTGCCAATCACTTTTTCAAAATCAAGTATAAGCTGATTTAAATCTGGTAATTGCTCGTTTTTCAATGCTAATTTTAAATAAGCATATGAACGTTGGCTATGAGCTGTTGCTGCTGTATTTTTTTCTGAAATAATCCATTCAAGCAACGCATCTTTATCTATTGATTGGGAGGTGAAATTTTCTGACAATTTATCGCTTAAAGCTTGTCTAGATAATGCTGATGAACACGGACAAGTACTAGAATAAGGAATGGTCAAGGATAATTGGGTTTGCATTTGACCTTGAACATACGCTCGTGAAATAGCAATTGGATAGCTTTGATAACCAAATTCGTTACTCAATAAAGCAGGTTTTTGGATGGTTAATTCAAATGAAAGATTAATTTTTGCAGATTCACTAAGACCTTCTTGTGATTGAATAATTTCATGAAGTAAACGTGATAGTGTTTCACCTGTTAAGTGATGTGACGTGAGTTTATCTTTTAACTTTAAATACAACCTAGACATATGAATGCCTTTCGCTTCAGGTTTATCTAAACTTACAAAAATATCTGCTTTAGCAGTAACAGGCGAGGTTGAATCTAAATGCGGTACGGATATTGGAAGTGCGATTGCCTCCATACCAACCCATCGAAGAGGTAGTTGTGTTAGCGCCCGTTGGCCAGAAGTAACGTCAGGTAAATTTATATTCATGTATTTTTTGTCCAATTTCTCTTTACTGAGAAGGCGTTGTTCGCCTTTTTATATATGTATTAAAAATGTTAGTTTGCTATTTGATTACACTGCTGGTGCCTGAACCTATAATTTTTAACATGTGTGAAAGCCACAATACAAGAGCCTGCAACTGTTAAAACTATTTCAGTGAATGAGCCAAAAAACTGGATCTTGGTGATCACAGCCGAGACTAATATAAATAAACCGAAACAACCTAATAAGAAAATCGATATTTTTTTATGGTTAAAAATGCCAATAGACAATGCAACTAAACTAAAAGCGACAACACCGTAAAGTAACTGTTGGTGAAATACCTCATTATTAGCTGATAATACGCTTGAGATTGAGGGAACAAGCACGATGAGTATTGGTATTAACAAACAATGGGCAATACACAACATTGATAGTCCTATTGCTGTATTGTCACTTATGCGTTGTATTTTCATGATGTCTTCCAGTTTTTCTTAATTGTTATAATATAACATACTGAGATTTTCAATCAATATTGATTTGTGATTGGTCGCTGTGATTTCTGTTGTAAAAATGGTGGGGCAGAAGATACTTATTTATGGGGTTTGTTAGTTTTTATAGATGTAAATATTAAAAAACTGACGCTAAGAAAGGGGTCTCACCGTCAGTATGATTTATAAATGGTTAAAGCTGATTTTTAAAATTGAATAGACCAAGCATTTAATTGGCCCTCATCTTTTTTAACTTTATCTTTGATGATAAGTTTCCAAGTACCTGTGACATTTGCAGGTAGATCAATTAAATAGAATTCTTGCAAATTTTGCGCATCATCATATTTGTCTTTCGCTTTTAATAGATATACATCACCATTAGGAGATTTTAATTTGATTTTTAAATCACCTAGGTAAGTGTGTGTAATATCAACATACACTTGTGCTGTTGGGCTATAATCAGGATCTGCTACTGTAATTTTACTTACAGTACGTTTTTTATCTAAAATTGGTTTTACATGTGTGTTCTCATAATAAGATTGTGCTTCATTTGATACTGTAACTTCTTGGTTAACAATATGTTCACCACCATTGTTATCAACAACCATTAATGAAACTGAATACGTACCTTCTTGTGAAAAAGTATGCGTAACAAGTTCAGAATTCGCTTGTTCATTACTTGCAAATACCCACGTATATTGCGAAATAGTGCCATCTGTATCGATACTTTGTGATGCATCGAACTGACAAGTTAAATTAGTACAAGAATAAGTAAAACTTGCTGTTGGTAAAATATTTTCTGCCGGGAAAGTTTGATTGGTATTTACTGCATCTTTAGTATTTTGAGCAGGTGCTTGCCAAGTGAATTCGCTATATTTGCTTCCATCTCCTGATAATTGTAATGAATGTCCAGCTGTAGTAGAGCTCGTTTCTGCTACTCCAACATCTGTAGACTCCATGCCATCAGCTGTTCCGCCTGTAGCAGTAAAGCTCCCTTCATAACTTAAAAATTGAACAACTTCGTTTGCAGGGTTTATTAACGCAAAGCCATCTGGTCCGCCATTTTGAATGCCCGAGATTAAAAATGCAATTGCACCAAAACCATTTTGCTGATCATTAATTACGCCGCTTAATGATTGTGTATTATAAAGTGCGCCGCCGTTACCATTGTATAATTCTATTGACCAACCAGATAAATCAGTTTCTGCTTTGCCTGCTATTTCAATAAATTCGTCAACATCAGAGCTGGCATTGTCGTAATGGAATTCATTTACCCATGCATCGCTGGTTTTTATTATAACTTCACTCGCTGTTGCTGATGTATGGCTACTTAGCTGTGATTCATTATTTGAAAAATCAACGGCTGTTATTTTGTAAAAGTATTCAATGTTAGCTTGTAAGCTTTCATCATCAAAAACGTCACTTCGGATCACACTTGCATTGATTTTTGTGAATGAACCTTCAGCGGTATCACTTCTGTAGATATTATAGCCGTTTAAATCAGATTCAGTATTTGCACTCCAGTTTAATGAAACTTTACCTGCTCTACCGATACTTGATAAATTAATTGGCGCATCGGGTGCAATTAAATCAGCTTCACCATTACAGATAGATTCAAAAATACATTCAGCATATTCAGGATGATCTACAAATGGGTTTCTATTACCTTGAAAACTAAAAACAGCTTCAGTGTGACGTCTTTCAAAATCATCTACAGGATCTTGCTTATGCCATTGGATCAGAGTTGATTTTAAGCCCATATAAGCAACTGATTGATTTGAACCCGTATTAGATGCGTCTATTAAGTTTCTATCATCAGTTAAGATTAAGTCTGGTTCAGAAACACCTGTCACATTGTGCGTACCGCCTTCATAACGGATGGCCATGTACATCATTGCTCTGGCAACATCGCCTTTTCTAGCATCCCATGTTTCCCAGCTACCAGCTGAATATGAACCGTCAGTCCAATTCGAATTTACACCACCTCTATCGTTATTCTCCTGAGTTGTTTTTTCGCTACAGCCAGAATCACAGTTAGCGTAAGGCTTATTTGAACGACTAGAATTATAACTACTATCTGCAATAAACAAATGGTGTGCGTCGGTATAAGCGTAGTTACTAGAGCCATCGTCTGGAAAACCATATGATTTAGGCCATGAGTGCTCTCTGTTATAAAATGAGTTACCACCGCCTTCTTTTTTATAGCTCGCATTTCTGTATATTGTAATTACATTCGCAGCATTATTTGGATCTTGATCAGCTGTTTCTAAAATGTCCCATGTATCGGTTTGCGAAGATGTATACGGGAATCGAGTATGATCATCTATTATGGCATGGAGTGAGTTTCTCAGTGCGATAGCTGAAGAGGTATCTGCAGTGTTGTAATAATCTGCAGGGACAGTGGCTAATGCACTCGTTGATAATATAAGACCTGTGACAGATCCTAAAATATGATTTATTTGCGTGAGTTTCATATTCGACCTAGATATTTTTAAAGTTTTGTTTTAACGATTTAAACTTTAAATTTGAGTTAAAATGGGTACAAATCATATAAGGGAATTGTTAAGGTTTTATGACAATAAAAAAATAAATTATATATATTTAAATCATATACTTATATTTGTTTAATAATTGGTCTATTTTTTTTGGCGGCTGTAAAAATGTGAGGACACTGTAAATAAAATGTCCGTATATATACGGTTTGTAGTTTGTTTGAGGTATTTCTAAATTGAACACATGTGATTTTATGGATTGGTTGCATGTATGTTCCTGATATGACTACATATTTTGATTCCATAAAACATCTAGCGTGTATTTTTGTCGTTTATCGCATAAACACCTATTTTTATTGTTTTATGTCAAATTTTAACTTAGGTTATTAACATTAATGACAGCGCTGTCTTAGTTTTGGAAACGTCAAGTAAGTGATCTCTATAAAATTTTTGTCTTATTTTAAGACAAATATAAGCAATATTGTGAGGCATTGTTGATATATGGCTAATGTCATTATCAGTCAGTACTTGTCCATTTTATATGACAACAATAACATCTATTTTATAGGTACTTCAGAGGGATATGATAAGTGAATAAGATACAATTAATTTCGATATTGATAATATTATTTTTTGCCAATACAAAGTTAGTGTTCGCATCAATATTAATTACTAGTGAAGCGACCCCTACTGCTGTAGTAAATAAGCAATATATTTATGAATTTAAATCAGATTACAATGGCAATCTTTCTACCAATTGGAGTGTAGACACTTTACCGAGTTGGTTGTATCTACAATACGAGTATAGCGCTGTACCTAAGTCTTTTAATGTTAAATCCCCGCCGTTATCATTGATATCTATGGCTGCTGATGATATCGGAAACGTTTATGGTGTGCATTTTGAACCTCCTTCATTCCCTATAGGTGTTCGTCAAATATTTTTATATAAGTACGCAACAGATGGAGAAATTATTCACCTTTTTGATTTTGATTTTAATGAATATTTCGATTTCAGTGACGGTCTTATTATTAATCCTGAACAAATTAAAATACTCTTGATTGAATCACAGTTATATATAGTGTACCAAGCAGGTTGGTCTGAAGAAGGAAAAAAATTAAAGATCGGTAAGTATGATCTTAATACAAACATGTTCAATGACTTTGTTACATTAGGCGGTTACAGTGCCAAGGCCGTGACTGAAAATCAGGGAGATATTTATGTTGTTACTGATAAAGGTATTAAAAAAATATCACGGGAAGGTGAGATTACTGATATTGGGTCGAATATTAAAGATATAAACCTAACAACGGGTTTAGCATTTTCAGAAGGTGAATTATATTTATCTGGTGAAAATGGTTTATCAATTTATGATGATGATTCCGGTGAATTGAAAACGGTATCTGACTTAAATGACATATGTTCAATCAAAGAAGAAGAAAAAGCTGTTAGCGATATTAAAATCAAAGATACAGGTGATATGTATCTCTCTGGTATTTTTGGAGTTATGCGCTTATCAGCTGATTTAAAATCTTGTTCGTCTTTATTTACAGACAACACTTTATTAATAGCATTGTCTGCTAATCAACAATTATTTTTATTAGATTCAATAGATGAGAATAATTCAATAAAGCTTTTGCAAAGAATTTCTAATTATTTGGCTGGTATACCTACCGACGATGATAGAGGGATACATAAGGTTAAGTTGATGTTGGATGTTGGCAATGAGCACATTGAGCAGGATTTTGAAATTGAAGTTAAATATGTAGCATATCCACTTACAATTACGGGTAACAATATTATTGGTGAATGGACTTTCGAAGATAGGGAATATGGTCTTAAACTAGAATTAGGTAATAAACAGTATATTGATGAGATTTTTACTTTCTCTAGTACTGGATTGCCAAAATGGGCAAGTATTGATAAAAAAGGTACTGTGAGTGGCACGCCCAGGAATGAAGATGTCACTCATGAAGGAATAGTAGAAAATGACCCATTATCATATACTATACACGTTTCAGGTGATAAAGGTGGTGAGGGGGAGTTATTAGTTGAATATGCCGTAATCAATGTAAATGATACACCAACTATCAGTGGCTCTCCGATAAAATTAATTGTTGTAGGCGAAAAATACGACTTTAAACCAATAGGTAATGACATCGATAAGTTTGATACTTTGAGATATGAGATTAAAAATATACCTAAATGGGCCAATTTTGATGTTAAGACTGGTACTTTAAGCGGTACGCCTAATCATTCTAATGTTGGCACCACAGACGGGATTATTATTTCGGTGCATGATGAGATACTCGACGCTGAATTGGCCCCCTTTTCCTTGACTGTATATGAGAAACCAAAAATTAGTGGTACGCCAGACAAAAACATTGCTGAAGATACGCATTACGAATTTAAACCAGATGTAAGTGCAGATGATAAAACCGTTATTCAAAAAATTAGTATTGACAATAAACCTAGTTGGGCAACTTTTGATCCCGAGACGGGAGTGTTATCCGGTACACCTAGTAATCAAGATGTTGGTACAACACAAAATATTGTTATCACACTGTATGCTAAGCAATATGATGTTGAATATGAACTTAGCTTAGAGGCCTTTAACTTAACTGTCACCAATGTCAATGACACGCCCAGTATTCAAGGTACTCCTAAATCACGTGTTTTTATAAATCAGCTTTACACTTTTAAACCGGATGCTAATGATAGTGATATAGGCGATACACTCAACTTTAGTATTAATATTCTACCGAGCTGGGCAAGCTTTGATGAAGTAACAGGTATTTTAAGTGGTACGCCAACTGAAGATGATGTTGATAACATGACTGCCAACATTATTATTAAAGTAACTGATAAACAAGGGGCACATTCGAGCCTTGCTCCTTTTTCCTTGACAGTAAAACGGATGATAACCAGTTCGCCTCTTGTTTCGGTGTTTGAAGACCATTTATACACTTATATGATTAATCATGTTGATTCTGATAAAAACACCTTTAGTTTGCACACTCCTACTTTACCATCTTGGTTAAAAATGATTAATGGACAAAAAACCACTTCATTTCTTAATAAAACAAAATTAAAGCCATTGGCGTTCACAAGCGATCATTCTGGTCATTTTTACATTATTTATTGGCATCCAGATAATGATCATTATGGCTTGTATAAATCATCACTTGATGGTGAGTTAACCTTATTAAAAGACTTAACAGCAAATTATCCATCAGATTTTACAATTGATGAAATGCAAAATACGGATTTATTAAATACGGATTTATTGATAATAGGTTCGGATTTATATATCGCTTATGAAGATGCTGGCAAGATCACTAAACTTGATGTCAATAACATGACAAACGAAGCGATTTATCTGGATAACCTTAATTTGCCAAGAGAAATGGCTTATGCAGGTGGTTACTTATATTTCATTGAAACTGCTGATGAAAATAATAATCATTTGCTAAAAAAATACGATCTGTTTGATAACAAAATCGCAGAAACAAAAAATTTAAGTGTAGAAAAGTACGGTAATTTAGTTAGCTTAGATGTTAATTCAAATGGTGATTTATACTTTTTTGGCTTAAATGGAAATACCCTCACCATCGAGATAACGTCAAACACAGGTGAAATAAGCGAATGGGTATTAAAGCACGCTACCTTAAAAGAAATAGCACAATTTGATGCTGTAATCACAAACCAAGGAGCGGTTAATTTTAGTTTCGATAATAGTCTATATCGCATAGATGCTAATATAAATGCAAACAGTACTTTTCATAGCGTGTCACAATCAGACACAGCTTCTGAAGCTTTTTTTCAACAATTACACGTCTCAGCTGAGGGTCACGTTTTTGTGGCAACAGCAAAAGATATCCTTCGTATTACAAATACGACGTATTTATCAGGCGTGCCTCGAAATAATGATGTAGGCTCGCACGCGGTAAAAATACTGTTAATAAACGATGGCATGCAAGAAAACCAAGAGTTTACCATAGAAGTTAAAAATACCAATGATGGGCCATATATTTATGGTAACCCAGAACAGCAGGTTTTTGAAGACAAAGTATACAGCTTTGTACCCTCTGCATCAGATGATGACTTAGCGTATGGCGATGTGCTGACTTTTAATATTGAAAACAAACCTAGCTGGTTAGACTTTAACACAAATGATGGGTCTTTATTAGGTACTCCAGGAAATGACGATGTTGGTACAACAGAGCATATTGTGATCTCAGTAACCGATAGTAGTGGATTGTACTCTTTATTAGATGCTTTTGATTTAACAGTCACAAATGTCAATGATCCGCCAGAAGTTTTTGGTGACCCAGCGACCACTGTTAATGAAAATAATGAGTATCTATTTTCTCCTAAAGTAAGGGATGTGGATAACAACAAGTTCTATTTTAGTATCACTAATAAACCCATTTGGGCTAATTTTGATTTAGATACGGGAGCTTTAAGGGGTATTCCCACTAATGAAAATATCGGTACTACATCAGGTATCGTGATTACGGTCTCTGATGGTGAGTATAGTGTCAATTTAGCACCATTTAATATAACGGTTATCGATTTTAATAATGCGCCAATTGCTCAATCACAGGTCGTGCAGGGTGTTGAGGACATTCCCAAGTCCATTTTACTCTTTGGATCTGATATCGACGGTGATAATTTAAGCTTTACGATTGTCAGTAACCCCAAAAATGGCAACCTCAGTGGTCGCGCTCCTAAACTAGAATATACACCCAATCATAACTTTAATGGCCAAGATAGTTTCACTTTTATTGTAACAGATATTTTAGGTCAAAAATCCACACTCGCCACAGTGAAAATAACGATTACAGCAGTCAATGATCTGCCTGTCGTGCAAGATGATTACGCTCAATTAAATGAAGATAATAAAGTCAAAATTAATGTATTGGCCAATGATACTGATAGCGATGGTTTTATACAAAAAACAAGTGTGATGTTAGATACCAATCCAGCAAATGGCACTGTGTCTATTAATACTGCAAATGGCGTGATAACTTATAACCCTAACGCACATTTTAATGGTTCTGATAGCTTTACTTATACCGTTATTGATAATCAGGGAATTAAATCCAAACCAGCCACAGTGAAAATCGATATCACAGCAATCAATGATCAGCCGTTGGCAAACAATGATAGTATTACGACTGTTAAAAATAACAGTATCACCATAGATTTGACTGTTAATGACACAGATATAGAGGACTTGAAACCTAAAGGAGACATGACTATTACAGGCTATCCTGCCAATGGTAGTGCTTCTTTGGTCGATGGCAAAGTACTTTATGTGCCAAATGCTGACTATTTTGGCACGGATAGTTTTACTTACTCAGTAAAAGATGATGACGGGTTAAGCTCTGATATCGCCAAAGTCATTATTACAGTATTAGATAGCAATCAAACACCAGTTGTTGTCAATGATGTCGCAGTGACAAATGAAGATACTCCAGTCGTCATTGAGTTAGTGCACAGTGATTTAGGTATCGCATTTAATCCAGAAAACATGATTATTAGCAACCAAGCGACTTCAGGACAGGTGAAAATAAATACAGATGCAACTGTTACTTATTCACCCAATAGTGACTTTTATGGAACTGATAGTTTCAGTTATATCATTACTGACAGTGAAAAGAGCACCTTTTATGACGTATTAGTCAGTATTACGATAAATTCAGTGAATGACGCACCGATTGCAGTTGATGATACAATAACTGATATTACCAAGGGCACAGTATATATCATCAATGTATTGGGTAATGATACGGATGTTGATAGCAAGTTAGATAATACATCCTTTGATATTGTGTTAACACCCCACAGTGGCACTGCCATCGTCAATCCATTGGGTCAAATTGAATACACTCCAAGCGTTAATTTTAACGGTACTGATAGATTGAGTTATACAATACAAGATGCCACAGGTTTAATATCAAATGAGGCCTTTGTCGACCTGACGACAGAAGCGTTTAATGAAAAGCCAATTGCAAATGATGATGGCCCTTTTATGCTAAATGAAGATGGTCAGCTCAGTATCACAGTGCTAAAGAATGACCAAGATATAGATGGTACGTTAGATGAAACTAAGGTTACTTTAGTCACTAAGCCGACACGCGGTATTGTGCGTGTTAATTTAGATGGCACTGTTACTTATATTGCTGATAAAGATATCATTGGAAATGATAGCTTTACTTATATAGTTTCCGATAACCTCGGTGCTAAGGCAGTACACCCTGCTAAAGTCAATCTTGTTATAACAGCACACAATGATAGACCCGTAGGCGAAGATCAATCTGTAGAGGTGATTGAAGATACACCCGTCTCGATTTTATTATTCGCAGCTGATGTCGACAATGATAAGTTGGATTTTGAGATTGTTAGCGAGCCCAATAATGGCAGTCTGATTGGTCAGCCTCCTGAAATAATATATACGCCAAATAATAACTTTAATGGTCAAGACAGTTTTACTTTTATGGCGAATGACGGTTCACTCAATTCGGCTATTGCTACGGTTTATTTGAACGTGTTAGCTCAAAATGATCAACCAATTGCAGATTCGATGTCAGTCACAGTGATGGAAGACAAGCCAAGACAGTTTAAGTTAAATGGTCGTGATAGTGATGGTGACAGCTTGAGTTATCAAATCACTTCTGCCCCAGTAAATGGCACATTAAGTGGTCAAGCACCCGAGCTACAGTATACCCCTAATGCCGACTTTAATGGTCAAGACAGTTTTACTTTTATGGCGAATGACGGTTCACTGAATTCGGCTATTGCTACGGTTTATTTGAACGTGTTAGCTCAAAATGATCAACCAATTGCAAATTCGATGTCAGTCACAGTGATGGAAGACAAGCCAACACAGTTTAAGTTAAATGGCCGTGATAGTGATGGTGACAGCTTGAGTTATCAAATCACTTCTGCCCCAGTAAATGGCACATTAAGTGGACAAGCACCCGAGCTACAGTATACCCCTAATGCCGACTTTAATGGTCAAGACAGTTTTACTTTTATGGCGAATGACGGTTCACTGAATTCGGCTATTGCTACGGTTTATTTGAACGTGCTAGCTCAAAATGATCAACCAATTGCAAATTCGATGTCAGTCACAGTGATGGAAGACAAGTCAACACAGTTTAAGTTAAATGGCAGTGATAGTGATAGTGATGGTGACAGCTTAAGTTATCAAATCACTTCTGATCCAGTAAATGGCACATTAAGTGGTCAAGCGCCTGAGCTACAGTATACCCCTAATGCTGACTTTAATGGTCAAGACAGTTTTACTTTTTCTGTACATGATGGCAAGTCCAGATCTGAACCAGTGGCAGTCAATATTAGCGTAATTGCCCAAAATGATGCCCCTATAGCTGTAGATGATATTTTAAATATGCGTCATTGGCATACAACAGATATTAATGTATTGGCTAATGATCGCGATATTGATGGTGATAAACTCAGTATTATAGGTGCCACTGTGAATAATGGTTCAGTAGAGTGGACGGATACGTTAATACGTTATACACCTCAGGATGGATTTGAAGGTTCAGATGTGATCCAATATATTATTACTGATATAAAGGGCGCATCGTCAAGGGCCTTAGTATTGATTGATATTAATATCGACGATACAGATTTACCCGTGATCACTTTACCTAGTAATATTGAAGTGAATGCGACTGCTTTGTTGACTAAAGTTGATTTAGGTGTCGCAACAGCGGTTGATAAAAATGGTCATCCGCTAGCTGTTGCTTTGTCAAACAGTAGTCCCTTTTTAAAACCTGGGATCAATACGGTTCTATGGCAAGCTACTGACAGTCAACATCGCACGGCGTTAGCAAGTCAAACTGTTAAAGTTAATCCTCTGATTTCATTAGGAAAAGATGAAATGGCACTAGAGGGCTTTACTGCTTCAATCAATATTTATCTTAATGGGGTCGCACCAACTTACCCAATATCAATTCCTTATACTATAAAAGGGAGTGCGCAAGCTGGCGTTGACCACAACCTGACAGATGGTACTTTGCTGATAAAATCAGGTATTGAAGGTAGTATTCGTTTCAAAATTTATGCTGATGATATACCTGAAGATGCAGAAACGATTATTATTGAGCTCGATAACGCACTTAATTTAGGGAGTAAATATCGCCAGACGATTACTATCAGTGAAGACAATGTAAGCCCAACAGTTGAAGTCTTAGTTGAACAGATGAATGAACCACGTTTATTAGTCAACCAAGAAGATGGACTTGTAGTAATAAAAGCGCAAATCAACCACCCAAATCCCGATAAAAAATTCAGCTATGAATGGTCAAGTGACCAACAAATTTTGAGTGATCAGGATCCAACAAGTGATCGTTTTAGTTTTGAACCGACTGATCTTGAAACTGGCTTGTATCATGCGTTACTTAAAGTGACAGATCTCGATGACCCCACATATCAAGTAGAGAAAAAGGTCACTTTCAAGTTAGATAAATCAGCAGCGGTACTAAGTAATGCGGATATTGATAATGATGGCATACCTGATAATGTTGAAGGCCTATCTGACACTGATAAAAATGGTATTGTTGATTACAAAGATAGTATTACTGAGTGTAATGTGATTCCTCAATTAGTCGGAGTATCTGACTCATTCTTACTTGAGGGTCAACCTGGTGTATGTTTAAGTTTGGGTAACGAAGCTTTATTTCATGGTTCAAATGGCGCACGTCTACTTCTTAATGATAATGATGATACTAGTGCCAAGAACATAGGTGGCGTATTTGATTTTATTGCTTCTCCTTTACCAATACAAGGGCAAGCCTATAGCATTGTAATACCCCAGGTACAGCCAATCCCAACACAAGCTATTTATCGAAAAAAAGTGGAGACGGGAAAATGGACTGATTTTGTTCAAAATGACACTGAGCAAGTATGGTCTGCAGAAGGAGAATTTGGTTTCTGTCCGCCTCCAGGTGACAGCCGTTGGCAACGAGGATTACTGGAGGGCGGTTGGTGTATCCAATTAACGATCACAGACGGCGGTCCTAATGATCATGATGGTCAAGCAAATGGCACTATAGTTGATCCCGGTGGTGTAGCTGTTATGTTAGACAACAACCATTTACCCATAGCGCTAGATGATACAGTCCAAACACGGATTGATACACAAATTATCATAGATGTATTAGTCAATGACAGTGACAGCGATGGTGATGAGCTGTTTATTAATTCCGCCAATGCGATTTTTGGCAGTGTACTTATCGATAATAATCGCTTGGATTATCAACCTGCACTAGGGTTCTTTGGTACTGATACCGTTATTTATGGTATTTCTGATGGTCATGGCGGAGTTGCATTTGCAAAATTAACAGTCAAAACGCGAGAAAATTTAGCCCCTGTAACAGAGGAAGATAATGCTAAAGCTATATCAGGTCAAGAGATCACAATAGATGTCTTAGCGAATGACAGTGATCCCGAAAATGATACTCTCAGTATAAAAACTGCTGAAGCTGAAAATGGTTCTGTGATGATTAATAGTGACAATACCTTGAGATATCAATCTAATAAAGATTTTACAGGGGTTGATATCGTTAAATACAGTATCCAAGATGTATTCGGAGCACAAAGTTCTGGTACGGTTATAATTACCGTAGACTCTAGTACCACAACAGTCACTACTCAAACATCTGGTGGAGGTACTTTATTTTGGCAATTTATCATTGCTTTATGGTTCCTTCATTTGCTTAGACGCTTTTACAGGCAAAAATCCGAGTTTAAAGGTGAATGCTAATGAAAAATATACAAAAAAATAAAATTATTAATACAAAGATGTGGGCTAATACTCCAGTTTATACAACAGTGTTAATGTGTATCGTATCTTCGGTAGCACAAGCTAATCAAGATACAAATTGGTATTTGAATGCTGGATTGGGTAACGTATCTGGAAGCCGCTCTGTGGCTCAATACAGCAAAGATTTATCTAAAAATGATATTACAGTAACTCATATTGACATTGATAATAACCGCATGGGTTTTAAGCTGAACTTAGGCTATGAAGTTAATGATAGTTTTGCTATTGAATTGGGCTACTTAGATTTAAATGATGTTAAGTTAGAGTTGACTGCTGTTGTATCCGATCCTGATTTATTTATTAAAGATGCTGCAACGGTGCACCCTCATTCTGCGAATGGTTTTACGATTGATACAGTATATCGATATGATTTTAATGACAGCTATGATTTATCGGCCAGTGTTGGTTTGTTTAAATGGTATAGCCATTTTAATACGTATGACATGATAAAAGGTAAAGCATTAAGTTCTGATAATCGCAATGGTCTTGATTTAAGTTACGGTCTAAGTGGTGGTTATAAAATAACCAGTAGTTTTTCTTTATTATTAACATGGCAACAATTTAAACTTGGTAATGATACTTCACAAATGTGGTCAGTTGGTACGAGATATCAGTTTTAAATCAATGAATATGTGCCTGTTTAAAATACTTTTAAGGTGGTTAACAAGGCTAGCATGGCGAGGAGTTATCAGTAATTTATACTGCAATATTACTATCGAGCCGTCGATAAATTTGGTGATGCGATTGATTATTATCTCAGTCATAAGCGAGATGAGGCAGCAGCCAAAGCCTTTTTAAATAAGGCGATAACTCAAAATGGGCTCCCTGAAAAAGTTGTGGTAGATGGGGGTCAAAGTAATCATGCAGCAATAGATGCGATGAATGTACAACTTTGGCTCACTTGCTATTTTATGTTGTCACTTATAGAGCTCATTAACGTAAAATATCGAACAATATTGTGGAGCAGAGTCACCGATGGGTGAAACAAAAAACACGTCAAGTACTGGGTTGGAAGTCAGTTGAAGGAGCAAAAGCAAGTCTTCATGGTCGTGAAATGTGGAAGATGCTCAAAAGAGGGCAAATAGAGCTTGAAGGAGAGACTGCCTTTGAGCGTTTTTACGCGATATCAGAATAATTTTACCTAGCGTAAGGGCGTCTCTCGTATAAATATTAATTTGCGACAGAACCTATCCCTAAGTCTAATAAATATTAAGGAATTTTTTTAAATGTGGTGTATTTCAAAATCAAAATTATTAATCATTTTATCATTCATATCTATCCTCTCGGGGTGTGGAGATGATTCTGATGAAAAAACAATTACCAACAAAGTCAATCAAACAAAGGAATACAACGTAACCACTCAAAGCGATAACAACGGCAGTATCACACCACCTAATGTAACCGTTGAACACGGTGCAACGACAACCTTTACAGTGAAAGGTAATGAAGGGTTTGAAATAGATGAAGTGAGCGGGTGTAAGGGTAAGCTATCAGGCAATCTTTACACAACAGCCCCAGTGACAACAGCTTGCTCTGTTGACGCTAAATTTAAAAAAATCCGATACACAGTAACCGCTAAAAGCGATGGTAACGGCAGTATCACATCACCTAATGTAACCGTTGAACACGGTGCAACAACGACCGTTACACTGGAAGCTAATGAAGGATTTGAAATAGATGAAGTGAGCGGGTGTAAGGGTAAACTATCAGGCAATCGTTACACAATAGCCCCAGTGACCACCGCTTGCTCTGTTGACGCTAAATTTAAAAAAATCCGATACACAGTAACCGCTAAAAGCGATGGCAACGGCAGTATCACACCACCTAATGTAACCGTTGAACACGGTGCAACGACAACCTTTACACTGGAAGCTAATGAAGGGTTTGAAATAGATAAAGTGAGCGGGTGTAATGGTGAACTATCAGGCAATCGTTACACAACAGCCCCAGTGACCACCGCTTGCTCTGTTGACGCTAAATTTAAAAAAATCCGATACACAGTAACCGCTAAAAGCGATGGCAACGGCAGTATCACATTAGATAATGTAACCGTTGAACACGGTGAAACAACAACCTTTACAGTTAAAGCTAATGAATGGTTTGAAATAGATGAAGTGAGCGGGTGTAAGGGTAAACTATCAGGCAATCGTTACACAACAGCTCCAGTGACCGCCGATTGCTCTGTTGACGCTAAATTTAAAAAGACTAAACTCACAAGTATTAACTTTAAAGATGATAATCTTAAACAATGTGTGCTAAATACAGGCTTAGAATATATAGTAGGCCTAAAACAACTAAGTTGTGTAGATAAATTTATAGAGTCCACTGTAGGTATTGAGCAACTAACCGCGTTGACTACTCTTGACCTTAGTGATAACCAACTTGCTGATATTGATGTATCCAAAAACACCGCGTTGACTACTCTTGACCTTAGTGATAACCAACTTGCTGATATTGATGTATCCAAAAACACCGTGTTGACTACTCTTTACCTTAATGATAACGAACTGACCAGTATTGATGGTCTTGAACAACTAACCAAGTTGACTGAGCTTAGCATTATTAAAAATCAACTGATCGATATTGATGTATCCAAAAACACCGCGTTGACTAGGCTTTACCTATACGATAATCAACTAACCAGTATTGACGTATCCAAAAACACCGCGTTGACTACTCTTTACCTTAATGATAACGAACTGACCAGTATTGATGTTTCCAAGAACACCGAGTTGATTTGGCTTTCCCTGAGTTATAATAACGAACTGAACAGTATTGATGGTCTTGAACAACTAACCAAGTTGACTGAGCTTAGCATTATTAAAAATCAACTGATCGATATTGATGTATCCAAAAACACCGCGTTGACTAGGCTTTACCTATACGATAATCAACTAACCAGTATTGACGTATCCAAAAACACCGCGTTGACTACTCTTTACCTTAATGATAACGATCTGACCGATATTGATGTATCCAAAAACACCGCGTTGACTAGGCTTTACCTATACGATAATCAACTGACCAGTATTGACGTATCCAAAAACACCGCGTTGACTACTCTTTACCTTAGTGATAACCAACTTGCTTATATTGATGTATCCAAAAACACCGCGTTGACTACTCTTTACCTTATTGATAACGATCTGACCGGTATTGATGTATCCCATAACACCGCGTTGGAGGAAATTTATGTACAAAACAACCCTCTTCGTTCTTGCATAAGCAACGGCATTGAGGACTGCAATTATTACACGGTAACCTATAAAGGTGATATCAACGGCAATATCACACCATCTAATGTAACCATTGAACCAAGTGCAACTGCAACCGTAAAAGTTGAACCAGGTGAAACAACGACCTTTACACTGGAAGCTAATGAAGGGTTTGAAATAGATGAAGTGAGCGGGTGTAAGGGTAAACTATCAGGCAATCTTTACACAACAGCCCCAGTGACCACCGTTTGCTCTGTTGACGCTAAATTTAAAAAAATCCGATATACAGTAACCGCTAAAAGCGATGGCAACGGCAGTATCACACCACCTAATGTAACCGTTGAACACGGTGCAACAACGACCTTTACACTGGAAGCTAATGAAGGGTTTGAAATAGATGAAGTGAGCGGGTGTAAGGGTAAACTATCAGGCAATCTTTACACAACAGTCCCAGTGACCGCCGCTTGCTCTGTTGACGCTAAATTTAAAAAAATCCGATACACAGTAACCGCTAAAAGCGATGGCAACGGCAGTATCACACCACCTAATGTAACCGTTGAACACGGTGCAACAACAACCTTTACACTGGAAGCTAATGAAGGATTTGAAATAGATAAAGTGAGCGGGTGTAAGGGTAAGCTATCAGGCAATCTTTACACAACAGTCCCAGTGACCGCCGCTTGCTCTGTTGACGCTAAATTTAAAAAAATCCGATACACAGTAACCGCTAAAAGCGATGGCAACGGCAGTATCACACCACCTAATGTAACCGTTGAACACGGTGCAACAACAACCTTTACACTGGAAGCTAATGAAGGATTTGAAATAGATAAAGTGAGCGGGTGTAAGGGTAAGCTATCAGGCAATCTTTACACAACAGCCCCAGTGACCGCCACTTGCTCTGTTGACGCTAAATTTAAAAAAATCCGATACACAGTAACCGCTAAAAGCGATGGCAACGGCAGTATCACACCACCTAATGTAACCGTTGAACACGGTGCAACAACGACCTTTACACTGGAAGCTAATGAAGGGTTTGAAATAGATGGAGTGAGCGGGTGTAAGGGTAAACTATCAGGCAATCTTTACACAACAGCTCCAGTGACCGCCACTTGCTCTGTTGACGCTAAATTTAAAAAAATCCGATACACAGTAACCGCTAAAAGCGATGGCAACGGCAGTATCACACCACCTAATGTAACCGTTGAACACGGTGCAACAACGACCTTTACACTGGAAGCTAATGAAGGGTTTGAAATAGATGAAGTGAGCGGGTGTAAGGGTAAACTATCAGGCAATCTTTACACAACAGCTCCAATGACCGCCACTTGCTCTGTTGACGCTAAATTTAAAAAAATCCGATACACAGTAACCGCTAAAAGCGATGGCAACGGCAATATCACACCACCTAATGTAACCGTTAAACACGGTGCAACGACAACCTTTACACTGGAAGCTAATGAAGGATTTGAAATAGATGAAGTGAGCGGGTGTAAGGGTAAACTATCAGGCAATCTTTACACAACAGCCCCAGTGACCACCGTTTGCTCTGTTGACGCTAAATTTAAAAAAATCCGATACACAGTAACCGCTAAAAGCGATGGCAACGGCAGTATCACACCACCTAATGTAACCGTTGAACACGGTGCAACAACAACCTTTACAGTGAAAGCTAATGAAGGATTTGAAATAGATGAAGTGAGCGGGTGTAAGGGTAAACTATCAGGCAATCTTTACACAACAGTCCCAGTGACCGCCGCTTGCTCTGTTGACGCTAAATTTAAAAAAATCCGATACACAGTAACCGCTAAAAGCGATGGCAACGGCAGTATCACACCACCTAATGTAACCGTTGAACACGGTGCAACGACAACCTTTACACTGGAAGCTAATGAAGGATTTGAAATAGATAAAGTGAGCGGGTGTAAGGGTAAGCTATCAGGCAATCTTTACACAACAGTCCCAGTGACCACCGCTTGCTCTGTTGACGCTAAATTTAAAAAAATCCGATACACAGTAACCGCTAAAAGCGATGGCAACGGCAGTATCACACCACCTAATGTAACCGTTGAACACGGTGCAACAACAACCTTTACACTGGAAGCTAATGAATGGTTTGAAATAGATAAAGTGAGCGGGTGTAAGGGTAAACTATCAGGCAATCTTTACACAACAGCCCCAGTGACCACCGCTTGCTCTGTTGACGCTAAATTTAAAAAAATCCGATACACAGTAACCGCTAAAAGCGATGGTAACGGCAGTATCACATCACCTAATGTAACCGTTGAACACGGTGCAACAACAACCTTTACACTGGAAGCTAATGAAGGGTTTGAAATAGATGAAGTGAGCGGGTGTAAGGGTAAACTATCAGGCAATCTTTACACAACAGCCCCAGTGACCGCCACTTGCTCTGTTGACGCTAAATTTAAAAAGACTAAACTCACAAGTATTAACTTTAAAGATGATAATCTTAAACAATGTGTGCAAAATACAGGCATAGTATATGTAGTAGACCTAAAAAAACTAAGTTGTATAGATAAATCTATAGAGTCCACAGGGGGTCTTGAACTACTAAAATCGTTAATTTATCTTAACCTTAGTGATAACATACTGAGCAGTATTGATGGTCTTAAACAACTAACCGCGTTGAATGAACTTTACCTTAGTGGAAACCAACTGAAAGATATTGATGTATCCAAAAACACCGCGTTGAATGAACTTTACCTTAGTGGAAACCAACTGAAAGATATTGATGTATCCAAAAACACCGCGTTGACTACTCTTGACCTTGGTGATAACAAACTGGAAGATATTAATGTTTCCAATAACAAAGAGTTGACTTGGCTTGGCCTTCATCAGAACAAACTGAAAAATATTAATGTATCCAAGAACAAAGAGTTAACTAGTCTTTACCTTCATGAGAACGAACTGGGGGTTATTGATGTTTCCAATAACGAAAAGTTGAAGGATCTTCAACTTAGTCATAACAAACTGAAAAATATTAATGTATCCAATAACAAAGAGTTGAGCTATTTTGACATTAATCATAACGAACTGAACGAGATTGATGTTTCCTTTAACACCAAGTTGGAACGGCTTGGTGTTCTTGGAAACAAACTGACCAAAATTGATGTAAGAGATAATACAAATATAGACTATTTTTTTATTGGATCAAATGTTATTTGTAGAGGCGATATTTGCCCTCCTGGAAATCGATTAAAACTCACAAGTATTACCTTTGATGATAAATATCTTCAAGAATGTGTGGAAAAAACACGCGTAGATTATGACTTATATTATGTAGAAGACCTAAAAATACTAAGTTGTACAGATAAATCTATAGAGTCCACTGTGGGTCTTGGAAAACTATACTCGTTAACTTCACTTGAACTTAATCGTAACAAACTGACCAGTATTGATGGTCTTGAACAACTAGACAGGTTGACTTATCTTGACCTTGGTAATAACGAACTGAGCAGTATTAATGGTCTTGAACAACTAGACAGGTTGACTTATCTTGACATTGGTGATAACAAACTGAGCAGTATTGATGGTCTTGAACAACTACACAGGTTGACTTATCTTGACATTAGTGGAAACCAACTTGCTAATATTGATGTGTCCTATAACACCGCGTTGAATGAACTTAACCTTAGTAATAACAAACTGAGCAGAATTGTTGGACTTAACGAACTAGCCATATTGACTAAGCTTAACCTTAGTGGAAACCAACTTGATAATATTAATGTGTCCTATAACACCGCGTTGAATGAACTTAACCTTAGTAAAAACAAATTTGATAATATTAATGTGTCCTATAACACCGCGTTGAATGAACTTAACCTTTGTAAAAACAAACCGAGCAGTATTGTTGGACTTGATCAACTAGCCATATTGACTATGCTTGAACTTAGTAAGAACGAACTGACCAGTATTGATGTTTCCAATAACAAAGAGTTGACTTATCTTGACATTATTGATAACAAACTGAGCTGTATTGATGTATCAAAGAACACCAAGTTGACTCTTATTGCCCTTGAAAAGAACAAACTGACCGAAATTATTGGAATTAAAGAACTAAAATCGTTAACTAATCTTTTCCTTAGTGATAACAAACTGATCAGTATTGATGTATCCTATAACAAAGAGTTGATGTTTCTTAGGCTTCAAAAGAACGAACTGACCGTTATTAATGTTACCAAGAACATCGAGTTAATTGTGCTTAACATTCAAGAAAACAAACTGACCAGTATTGATTTAACTCATAATCAAAAGATACAAGGCTTATTAATTGGAGGATCAGATGTTGATTGTACAGGCAGTCCTTGCCCTATTAAAGTTAAACTCGACGAAAGTATTGACATTGCAGATGCTATTCTTAAGCAATGTGTGCTAAATACAGGCTCAGAATATGACTTAGTTTATGCAGTAGACCTAAAAATACTAAGTTGTACAGATAAATCTATAAAGTCCACAGAGGGTCTTGAACTACTAATATCGTTAACTGAACTTAACCTTAGTAATAACAAACTGACCAATATTTATGGAATTGGTCGCCTAAAATCGTTAACTAAGCTTGACCTTCATAAGAACGAACTGAGCAGTATTGATGTTTCTTTCAACCCCGCGTTGACTTATCTTGACCTTCATGAGAACGAACTGAGCAGTATTAAGGTTTCCAGGGGCGACTACTCCGAGTTGACTTATCTTGACCTTCATAAGAACGAACTGAGCAGTATTAATGTTTCCAGGCACAACGAGTTGACTTATCTTGACCTTAATGATAATGAACTTAGCAGAATTGATGTTTCCAGGAACACCGAGTTAATTAGGCTTTGGATTCAAGAAAACAAACTGACCAGTATTGATTTAACTTATAATCAAAAGATAGAAAAGTTATTGATTGGATCAGATGTTAATTGTGAAGGCAGTGTTTGCAATAAAAGACCATAAAACTTTGATTTTAAGAGCGTTATTTTAAATAAACGCGTGGGGAAACTGCCCCACGCGAATATACAAACATATAGCGAACCAATGATAGAACACTTATAGCAACCAATAACACTTCAGACAAACCTAAATATTTATATCGGGCATGGTTAACAGGACAACATGAAATGATTAACGAAAAGGGTGAATGCATGAATGACCGTAGAATGTCAGCATACATCAACCGAACGTTAAACCCACGGGTTTGTCGCAAATTAATATTTATACGAGAGACGCCCTTACGCTAAATACAATTATTCTGAGAGCGCGTAAAAACGCTCAAAGGCAGTCTCCCCTTCAAGCTCTATTTGTCCTCTTTTGAGCATCGTCCACATTTCACGACCATGAAGACTTGCTTTTGCTCCTTCAACTTACTTCCAACCCAGTGCTTGACGTGTTTTTTGTTTCACCCATCGGTGACTCTGCTCCACAATATTGTTCAGATATTTTACGTCAATGAGCTCTATAAGTGACAGCATAAAATAGCCAGTGAGCCAAAGTTGTACATTCATCGCATCTACCACAACTTTCTCAGGGAGCCCATTTTGAGTTATCGCCTTATTTAAAAAGGCTTTGGCTGCTGCCTCATCTCGCTTATGACTGAGATAATAATCAATCACATCACCAAATTTATCAACGGGTCGACAGTAATAAAGCCAATCACCTTTGGCTTTGATGTAGGTTACATCCATTCGCCATGAGCCTGACACCACTTTTTTCTTACGTCGTAGAGTATGCTCCAAAATAGGCGTGAATTTGATAACCCATCGGTTAATGGTTGCATGATCGACTTTCACGCCTCGTTCAAGTTGAATTTCTTCAATTTCACGATAACTGAGCTTGTAAGCGAGATAGTATCGAACAGTTTCGAGAATAACATCAAAAGGAAAATGGCAGCCGTTAAACATTTAATTTAGGTATATTGAATTAGAAAATAATAAAATGATAACTTAAACCTTTAATTTTTGCGACAGAACCTATTTTAGTGAATTGAGTTAATTATCAAAAATAAACGCTATATAATGGATAAGCGTTTATTTATTAAGATGCTAAATACGTTTTACTAACATTGTATTACCTTCTACGGCAGTTATAATACATTGTGTATTATCTTCAATCGTTTGGTCATCGCTGTCTAATCTAGCATTCCAATCAATACCCGAATAACGGATATGACCGGCTGTATGCGTGATTTTACCAACGCTTGATACTTTTTTGCCTATCATGTCACTACTCGTGTCTCGACCGCCACCTATGTTTTGAAAATTCTTGAAAGGTTTCCATAATACTAATGTAATTAACACGCTAAGGATACCTACTGTTAACACTTCGGTTTCCCAACCTGAAATTAAACCCAAGTGAACTAATACACCGGTTTTTAAACAGGCAATTGCAAAAAATAACAAAGGACCACTCATACCTAACACTGATAGTTCAACTATAAAGCTTATACCTGCTAGTACATAAAAAAATTGAGCATGATGGGTAGTAAAATAATTAATGATATCCATAAGTATCCTATTTAATTATTGTTGTTCTGAATTTAGTAATTTTAGTGAGCTTGAAACTGCAATTGCTTGTGCAACTGTATTCGCAATATTTTCACCTGTTTTACCATCAGTTAATACAACTGTGCTTTCGGCTGCAATTGCTTTGTGGGCTGCAATTGTATCTTGTGCAAGTGTTAAAGTAACAGCTGCTTGACCTTCATGAGTATCTGCTGCGTTACCTACAGTTGTTAATGCTGAAGCTTCTGCGTTAGCTACTAAACGGATCGCTTCAGCTTTACCCGTGGCTTCTAAAATTTGCTTTTCTTTTTCTGCTTCAGCATTAAGAACTTGTTCTGCTTTTGACGCTTCTGCATCTAATACTCTTGCTGCCTTTAAACCTTCTGCCTCTGTAATAGCTGCAGTTTTGACTCCTTCAGCTGTCAGTATAACAGAGCGCTTTTCACGTTCTGCTGTCATTTGCTTTTCCATATCTTCACGAATACTTTGCGGTGGGCTGATGTCTCTAATTTCGTAACGGGTCACCATCACACCCCAAGGTGCTGTCGCTTCTGTCATAGCAGCTAAAATTGTTGCGTTTATGGTATCTCTGGATTGAAAACACTCATCAAGTTCCATAGAACCAATAGCATTACGCATTGTTGTCATCGCCAATTGTGTGACAGACATTTTATAATCAGTGACATTATTGGTCGCAGCTGCAGCATCAGTTACTTTCATAAATAAAATACCATCAAGCTCTAATGAGATATTATCTTTAGTGATAGCCGATTGAGAAGAGATATCTAATGATTGTTCTTTTAGGTTACGATCTGCTGCGACTGATTGAATAAAAGGGATGATAAAATTTAAACCTGCAGATAAGGTTTTATCATATTTACCTAGTGTATAAATTACATAACCTCTATTTTGAGGCACAAAATAAATGCCTTTTTTTAAGGTGTAAATTAAAACTATAGTGATCCATAAAACCGGATTGGCTAGTAAAGGGATAAATGCTTCCATAATATGTAAATTCCTATTTAATAATTATTATCGTCAAACAGTATCATAAAAAGGGTCAAGACAGTCACTTTAAAATGTAACTTCCTGCATTATTGATTATTAGCTGCTCATAATTCAAACAAAAAATAAATGATACTTTATTTGTTATTCAAACTTAATTAAGAATTGTTATGAAATACATCAAAATTTTAATTTTCTTTACTTTTAAATTTTTTACCTCGTGTATAAATTGCTAGGGGAGATAAGACAACAGCATAAAAAATTAATGCTATCTGTATTATTTTCCTCAAATTGATAATGGTAGAGTTAACATACCTAATAAATATTATAGCGGAAAATCAATTATTGCAATCAGTTAGGGCGCTGTTAATGTCTAGATAAAATGGGTGATAGGGCTGAACCTTTTAGTGTTCAAACAGCATAATTAACCCATACCTATTTAATCTATTATAAATTTGCAAAAAAAGATAACTAAACTACAGTTAATGGCAATTATGTACGCAAAAGGATTTGTAGAATATGAAGATCTTAGTTGTTGATGACATGGCTTCTATGCGTCATGTGATATTACATATGCTGCGCGATTTAGGTCATGTAGATTGTGATGAAGCTATTGATGGTTTACAAGCTTTATCGCTGTTGTATAAAAATCATTATGACTTGCTGATCACAGATTTACATATGCCAAAATTAGATGGCAAACAATTGCTTGAGAAAGTCCGCTCGGAATCTGAATTATCAAAAATTCCTGTATTAATGATATCAACTGAAGATGAATGTAGTAAAATAAAAGAAATCATAGCAGCAAAAGTTACTGGTTTTATTGTAAAGCCATTTAATTACAATACATTAGAAAAGAAAATTCATAAGATTGACAAGTGTATTGTTTAATTATTTTTTTATTTTTAAAGACTTAAATGCTTTAGAAAAAGGTTTTAAATAAATAGCTATAATACTGTCGTGACCAGCATCATATTTACCTACGCCTATAGATATTTTTCCTGCAGCTGATGCTTTTATCAGTGTACCAAATAAACGATCCCAAATAGCAAGTGCTGAACCCAAATTTCTGTCAAAATGAATTGGATTATTACTATGATGTACTTGATGTTGAGCAGGGCTGATGAACACAGATTCTAATGTATCACCCCAACTTAACCAAACATGCGAATGACGTAAATTTGAACCAAAGAAATTAAAAATAAAGACAAATAAATTTGCACCTAAAACATCATACATGCTTAATGTAGCACCAAATAAATAATAGCCTACGCCAACAACTATTCCTTGAACTATCGCCATTCTACAAGCATAAAAATAGCTTTCGACTGGGTGTGAACGATATATCGTAAAAGGTGTTAATACTTTTGCAGAGTGGTGTACCTTGTGAAATTCCCATAAAAAAGGCACTTTATGCAAAATCCAATGTAATAAAAAACGCGTGAAATCATCAACTAAAAATAAAGCGGTGGTAAATATAGCGACTATTTGCCAATGTGCTAAAACATAAGGTTCAAAATTTCCGAAACTTGTTTCTAAAAAACCAGATAAACCCAGTGCTATTGGTACCATAGTTAACACTATAGGCCCAAATAAAAATGCTTTTAATACTTTATTTAAAACCCAAAGTTTATAATCTTGTTTTGCGCTATCGTGTAACCAAATATTTTTTGGAAATAGAAATTTAAAAAACGCAGGTAAAGATTTTGTATTAGAAACTTTAATAAAGACCGGAAGTGATAATGCTATTGCTGAAATTAAATATACACCAAATATGCGTTTATTTGCATCAGTCAAATATAAAGGTAGCTCCAATAAACTTTTTGATAGGATATCTAACACAACTTTCTCGATTAAATTGAATAAGTAACAAACCAAGTCCAACATTAAAATTTAAACTTGCATGATTTAAATTAAAAAGACAGCGAAAGCTGCCTTTTTAATTTATCAGCTTTATAAATTATCAGCTAAAACTGATATTTATAACCAATAGACATCAATCTTGGTTTACCAGGACGAACACCATAAGGTCTATGACTCACAATTGAAGCTTCATCTGTTAAGTTATCAATTTTACCATAGATACGACCATAATCACCTAACTCATAACTTGCAGATAAATCTAATATAGTTGTACCTTCAGTGCGGTTAACAGTGTCATCACTTCTATCACCAGCGCTTGATAACATTTCACCTACAAATTTAACTGCCAAATTTACTTGCCAATTACTATTATCAAGTCCAATATTTAAAGTTGCTTGGTGCTCAGCCAAATCTGGTAATTCATCACCGACCATAACATGACCCCAAGGCTCAAACTCAGAAACAAACTCTTCCTTAAATTCACTTTGTGTATAGGTATAAACTAAACCTACAGGTATATCTATACTAGAGTTTAGAGTGAATGAATGATTTAACTGATTTTCTAATCCATAAACAACAGCTTTACCACCGTTGAATTCTTGGTCTAATTCACCCGAACAGTTAGATTGTGAACAGCTGCCTTTAAGGTTGTCATAATCATTATAAAAAGCAACAACTTCTAATTGAGTATTATTGTTATTATAACGACCACCGAATTCATAGTTTATACTTTTTTCAACTTCTATTTCTGCTCCTTGTTTAGGACTACTTGGTGAAAATCCTTGATAAACACCCGCTAACAAACCTGCGTTTTCAGATAGTTTATAAAAACCACTTAATCCAGGTAATAAAATACTGGTCGTTTTGTCTTGCCAATCATCTGTTTTAACTTTGTCATTGTAGTGCATATCCATATACTCACTACGTAAACCTGCAGATAAAGTTAACTTATCTATTGTGATGCTATCTTCTACATAAATAGAAAGGGCTTTTGTTGACTCAATATTATGTGAAGTATCATAAGCAGAACCTTCATTAAACACTGCCGTACCATCTTGCATACTGTAGATTTCTTCAAAGTGACTACGGTTTATCTCATCTTCATGCAAACGCACACCAACAGAGATGTCATGCTCTAAATCAAAAAGTTTAACAGCATAATCAGCGTTAAGTTGAATGCCTTGTGACACATAAGATCTATCATTAGTGCCCATAATTAAAAACGTATTGTTACCACCGCCGTTTTGATTAGAGTTTTCTTGACCTGATATTACATTATACTCACGCTCATTATCATCTGGGTTAGCTAGGATTTCAGACAAACTTATATTTGTGTTTGTTAAACCATTTAGCTTTTTCCATGCTCTTTGATATTCATTTCTGTAAATTCGCGTAGTAAAACTAAAGTCATCATTATGAATATTATGAGTAAACATAATTTGTTTATGTTCTGTATCCATTTTTGCTGGCTGACTAGCTGCATATCTGCGATATGGATTTATTTCGAAATCTTCATCAGTTAAACCAAGGTATGTCTCATTTGATATTTCATCTGCGTAAGATAATTTAAGCTCAACCGTTTGATCAAACTTGTTACCCGCTATCAAGTAATTAACTTTGACTAAAAAGTCATTTTTTTCAAAACCAGTATTGCCACCACCATCTAAATCTTTAAAACCATCAGCCTCTAAATGAACGGCTTCAAATAAAGTACCTAAATTATCATGAGTTTCACCAAAGTAGGCATGCGCCTTAGCATAACCTTCAGTACCTAGAGCTAAATCTAATCCGCCTTCATTATGAATGGGTATTTGTCTGGTCACTAAATTTAAAGTGCCCGCAACAGTTTGCGGACCATGTTTGATTGCAGATGGGCCTTTGAATACTTCTACCGCTGTCATACGGGTCGTAATTGGGAAGTAATAAGCTGCAGGGGCTGAGTAGGGCGCCGGGCCAATTAAAATACCATCTTCTAGTATTGTAATTTTTTTACTACGTTCCGGATTTACACCACGAAAGCCTATATTAGGTCTTAAACCAAAACCGTCTTCTTCACGAATATTTACACCTGGCACTGATGCTAATATTCGATGGATATCATCATACTCATGTTTTTCAAGTTCAAGCTCTGTTAATAAAGTTGAAGATCCAGATTCAGTTCTTAACTTATCACCATGACTTAGAATCTGCATATGTTCTATTGCTTTATTCTTTACATCATCTGTTGTATCGCCAGCAATTGCAGCAAGCGGATTAATTAAGGTTGCGACTGATAATGCTAATAATGTTTTTTTCATTTTGGATACCTTTGATTAATCGTTGTCGCCAGCTGAAGATTTTGGCAGCTCTAAAGCGAGTTTATTGATAAAATCATTTTTAAGTTGATCCGTAATATCCTTTACCTTCGCGTGTGCATGTTCAACTTTTTCATTTTCAGAAATTAATGCAGTTTTTAATTCTGAATCAATTTGTGTTGCTGCATTTTTTGCATCATTGATCCCCTGAATCATAATATCTTTAGTATCAGAAGCGCCTTCTTCTACTAAAAAGTCATCAAAACCAGTTTTGGCGTCTTCACCTTGCAAATTACCTAAAAATAATTTTTCAAATGCAACTAAGTTCGCTTTTATATTTGCTAATGAATAACCAGAATCAAATGATTCCACATCTTCAGCACATACTTCAAAACCACAAGAATTAGCAAACTGACCTAATGGCACACCTAATTTTTTATCTTTTACTATAGAGTCAGTATAAAACATCGCATCTGAAAGCACGTTTACTGCCGCATGCGTTGATTCAAAGCTATTGCCCGGTTGACCTGCATTTTTAAGCTCATTTGCATAGCCATTATCACCGTTCCATTTCGATAACAACTCTTCTGAGTTATCAACTAGATCTTTTGATACTTCTTTTGCAAATTGACAACGCGCAACTTTTCGTTCTTGAACCGTACGGCTATTCCAATCACTTAGAGCATCATTTGCAGTAATACAGGCATGATTATAATCTTCATTAAATAATAATCTTTGAAGAGCAAATAATCCGCGGCGTGTAGAAGTACGTGCTTTTATATCATATGGTTTATTTGGATCTAAGTTAACCATACCATCTTCAAAATAAGCAACATCTTGATCGACACCACAATAACTGTAAGCAGGCCATGAATAAATGCGATTTCTAAGTTCATTGTCATTTTCAATTAATGGGCCCATTTGCATTACTTCGGCTTGTTGCCAAATTAACATAGTATCTTGCCAATTTTGCTTGGCCACCAAAAGAGAGGCTGATACTGAAGCAGGATCATCTAAATCAGGTGTAAAATTTTCTTCTAATGTACAGTAATCAGAAATAGCGGCTAATTGATTTATTGATTGCTCTGAGAACGCATTAAAAGTAGGGGAGATTACTTGGTCAACAAGGTTGTTGATTAATTTAGATTCATCAAAGGTCGGTGTACCGCCACCATTACCCGGATCTGCAGTACCAAAATCTGGACCAGATTTACTTGAGGTACTTTCTCCGCAAGCAGATAAAAACAATGTCGTGCTAATCGCTAGAAAAATAGTATTTAAGCGTTTATTGATTGCCATTATTATTCCTAAGTTTATATACAACAAAAGGTTAGTGCTTTTAAAGCACTAACCTTTTAATAAAAGTTAATAACTAAAAGTTAGTAACTAGAATTACCAGCCAGTGACATTATCCGCATCGAAGCTGTAAGCGTTTTGAATTATCCCACGTGCTTCTAATAAGCTTGCTTTATAAGCTTCTATTTCAGCCTGTGCCATGACAGGTTTTTCACCAAACAATTCATGTATTTTAGCGAAGTCTGCCTCAGAGACTGGTGAAAACGGACTAAATTGGAAGTTTAACGCGAAACCTTTCATTTCACCCCAATGTTTAGCAAACACAGCAAATTGGCTAGCTGTGTAACTACCAGTTGAAATATCATCAATATCACCATCATCATCAGCTATAACATCATTGATGTAATGTACAACAGTCGCTGCAATTGCTTTTTCCCAAGCAAGCACGGCAATATCACGTTGTACTTTTACTGCATTCATTTGTTCATCAGTTAATGCATTTGGTACTGCATCGTTAATGATTTTACGACCAGCGATAAATGCATTCATTGCTGTTGCAGAAAAATCAGTCGGATTTGCATTCGATTTCGTGCCACGGTCGCGTTTAGCTGCGTTAGCAGAGTTTCCAAAAATAAACTCTGAATTTAAATCTATTAATGCATCGCCATTTGTATCGTGTTTTGATTGATAATCATCACGGCCACCTTTACCTGATATCTCATTATCAGAGTACTCTAAGTAATCACGCGTTGCACCAAAGTAACCAAAACCTTCATCGAATTGATGCTCTAGCGCAGTGTAAGATTTGGTGCCTTTGTATTGCACTGTATTATCTGATTCTAGACCATCTTCTAGGTAATCATCTGTACCTTGAGAAAACATAATCGCACCTAGCACGTGCTTTTGAACTAACTGTTGTAAATCAAGACCTTCAGGAGTAATAAATAACTTTGTAATGGTATTGCCTGCAGGATCTGTGATGACTTCTCCATCGTTGTGCTTTCTTACTTGCTCAACTATCGTGGCAAACATGTGTTTCACTAGGCCTTCAGGTGTTTTTGCCTCAGTACCAAAGTTTTCCCACCCAACAAAAGTGCCTTCGACTAGCCAATCTTTAGTTTGCTTACCAGCATCATTACCAGCAATTTTACCAGTCAAAGATTTACCTGAAGAAGAAATGTCAGCAAACGTTTTTTGCTTGTAATTCGTTGGGTCTACAAATGTAAATTCATTTTCAGAAATGGCATCATAATCAGCAAACAAAGCATTTAGATGGGCAGCTACCTGTTCAGCTGTTATCAAGTTTGCATCGACGTTCTCAACAGTTAAAGTACCGATATATTTTTTTATTTCATTTAATAGACTTTGACGTGCGATTTGACCGCTATAACTTACAGAAGAGCCATCTAAAAACTTAGAATCAAATTCATAAAGGTTTACACCTTTTTCTGCTGCAACGTCTTCAATTGTTAATGTTAAATCTGCCGATGTAGAAAGTGCGCCATCTGACACAGTAACTGAAACTGTAACTGTTTTCTCTTCTTCTTGTTCAAAGTTAAAAGCGAAGTTATTTTTTAGTTTTAATTTACCATCTACTATTTCAAAGCGAGAATCATTTACAGTGTATGTTAATGCAGTAGTAGCATCATCAGTTGCTGAAAGTGTGCCAATTACAGTACCCACTGCATCATCATTGATTATAGATAGATCGATTGTTGGTGCACTCGGAGCTACATTTACTGGCGGCTCAACCACCGGATCTGTCTTATCGCTAGAACCACCACAAGCTGTAAGGCCTAAAGTACCAGCTAAAATAGCTGTTGCCAAAATAGATTTACGAATATTAAACATATATAACCCTTGATTCTATTGAAGTATTTAATTTATATGAATCACATTATATAGTTATACCAATGATAATCAATATCATTTGTAATAAATTTAATATTTTTAATATAGATTTTATTTGTATCAAGATTATTTATCTAGTTTAGATTGTTTTGTTTAAATTTACATTATTATTTCTTCATACTAAATTTAATTTAATGTTGTTCACTCACAATTTGCTATAAATCAATGTTTATTAAATAAATACTTTAAATTATTTTCACAACAAGCTATGTTTGAACAGACAATAAAAAAAGTTAAGGTATGAATAATGCAATTTGATCAACATATGTGTGAAGAACTTGATTTAATTTTGAAGTTTCCAATGGATAGTATGATGCAGGGCCTTAAAGTACACCAAGATGCCGATCCAGCACTTGTTGAAGCGGCTAAGCGCTTATTTGAAAAAGGAATTATAGACCAAATAGATGGAGGTTATTTAACAGACTTAGGTTTAGATTTAGCAGAACATGCGCAAACATTACAATCAGCTTTAAGCGCATAAATGCATAACAATCTAATTTGTCTCTCTAGTCATTATAAAAACGAATAATTAAATTATGCCCTAATGTAAAATAGGGCATTAATATATTTATAAAGTCTAAGTTGCGTCTACTTGATTCTCAGGTGCTGCATCAATAAATGCTGGTAAAGTGTTACACAGTTTATATACTGCAGCTATTTTAGGATAAGCAGACATATCTACTTTGAATCTTAATGCATTAAACACTTGTGGTACTAAGTTAATATCTGCAAGAGTAGGAGTGCCACCATAACAAAATTGACCTTGATATAAATCAGACTGCTCAAGCATCGTTTCAATTTTTTCAAACCCAACTTCAACCCAATGTTTATACCAAGTCGTTTTTTGTTCGTCCGTTACTTTTAATTCTGACGATAAATATTTTAAAACACGCAAGTTATCAATCGGGTGAATATCACAGGCAATGGCATAGCTTAAATTTCGAATTTGAGCTTGGTTCCAATGATCGCCAGGTAAAATTGGAGTTTCAGGGTGCTCAGCTTCAAGCCACTCTAAGATTGCGAGAGACTGGCCAATATTGCCTTTCTCAGTTGCAAGTGCAGGTAGAAGCCCTTGAGGATTAACTTCTAAATAATCTTGTCCATTTTGCGCTGATTTTAATAAATTAACAGGCACTAGCTCATGTGTTAAACCTTTTAGGTTTAAAGCAATACGTACTCTGTATGCCGCTGACGATCTAAAATAAGTATATAGTTTCATTATTTTTGCTCCAAAGTAGGGGCTTTGTAGTATTTTTTAATTTGACGCCAACAATCTTGATAATTTGGCTGACGCGTTTCACCTTGTAGTGCAAATTTAGTTGGCGAGATAATATATTTTGACTCAAACATAAAGGCTAAGGTGTTTTCATATCTTTGCGGTGCTAACTCAGCGTTTGATGCTTTTTCAAAAACTTCAGCTTCAGGCCCGTGAGGTGACATGCAATTATGTAAACTTGCACCGCCCGGGACAAATCCATGCTCTTTTGCGTCATATACACCTTCAATCAATCCCATAAACTCACTCATGATGTTTCTATGGTAGTACGGTGGTCTAAATGTATCTTCTGCTACCATCCAACGAGGCGGGAATACAACAAAATCTATATTAGCAACACCTGGCGTACCAGATGGAGATGTGAGTACTGTGAATATTGAAGGATCTGGGTGATCAAAGCTGACAGTGTTCATCACATTGAAACGAGATAAGTCATACTTATATGGTCCTGCATTGCCTGTCCAAGCGACAACATCTAAAGGAGAGTGTTTTAAATCACAGCGAAACATATTACCGTTAAATTTAGTAATAAGCTCAAAATCACCTTCTTTATCTTCAAAGGATGCGACAGGATACTGAAAATCTCTGTCGTTAGCATACCCATTTGCACCTACAGGGCCACGCTCTGCCAATTCATATGCATTACCGTAGTTTTCACAAATATAACCACGTGCATTATCTGTTAACAGCTCAACACTAAATTTAATGCCACGAGGAATAACCGCGATTTCACCCGGTTTAATATATAACTTGCCACATTCAGTGTTTAAAATTATCTCACCATCTTGCGGTACAAATAAAAGCTCACCATCAGCATTACAAAAGTAACGACCGTCCATAGAAGTATTTGCAACATAGATATGGATCGCGATACCTGTTTGTGCATTTACACTTCCATTAGCAGCCATAGTAACAAGTCCATCGATAAAATCAGTTTTATCAGATGGTATGTCTATTGGATCCCAACGAAGCATATCTGGTGGCGTAGGGATCTCAGTTATTGGCGCGCTACGAATTAATGCATTATCAATCGGTTCATAGTTACCTTGAACAACTGACGGGCGTATTCTATAAAACCAGTTTCTAAGATTATGGGAGCGAGGCGCTGTAAAAGCCGTAATATTAAATTGCTCAGCATACAAATCGTATTTTACTTTTTGTGGACTAAATTGCCCAACGGGCAGTGCACCTTCAAGTGCTTCAGTTTCAAATTCATTTCCAAAACCAGTCATATATTTTAGGTTTTGTTTATCTGTTTTTGTTAAAGTCATGATTTTAAGCTCGACGTTTAGAAATAAGCTTTATAAAAATACTCTCACGTGAGAGTATTTGCAATAATTATATTTGAGAAGATTTTATGACAACAGAAAAAACGATTAAATTAGAGTCATTTTTACCGTACCGTATCGCAAACTTATCAAATAATATCAGTGAAGCATTTTCTGCTGTTTATTCGCTTGAGTATGGAATAAGCATTGCGCAATGGCGAATTTTAGTAAATCTATTTGAGAATGATTTTGTAACAGCCAAAAAGTTAGGCAATCTAGCCTCTATGGACAAATCAACCGTATCCCGCGCAATTCAAATTATGTTAAATAGGGGGTATCTAGTAAAACGAGTGAACAAAGCTGATAAACGCGCTTATTTTGTAGCGCTTACTAAAGCAGGTAAAGATTTATATTATGAACTAGCACCAAAAGCATTAACTTGGGAAAGGAATTTAAAAGCTGATATATCAGAAGAAGAGTACGATTGTTTTATGTCGGTCTTGTCTAAGCTAGATAATAAAGTAAAAGTTAAATAACACTATTTATTATATGCATATACAAAACGAAAAATAAAAAACAGCCCTCTAATGAGGGCTGTTTTAATTGTTGTCTCTAGGGAAAGACAGTTACAAATATAATTAGAACTTGTAGCTTACGCCAATCTTAGCTTGCCATGCAGAACCACCAGCAATCGTATTATAATTACGTGTATCTCGGCCGCCGTATGGTTTATGTATTATGTATTTACCATTTTCGTCTAAACCACCAAAATCATAAACCACTTGGTTGGCATATTTAATCTTCTTCTCTACACCCCAATCGCTGTTAAGCAGGTTAGCAAAGTTATCTACCATGAAGTAAATTTGACCTGAATGACCTTCTGCAAAACCAGGAATATCTTGTTTAATACTAATATCCATAGTTGTTACCCAAGGCTGAGTAGCTGTATTTCGATCAAGAATTTTACCTGAAGGTGAAATTCCAGCTTCATCTAAATAACCTTTAAGTTCATCCCATGAAACCTTTGAGTCTTCCCAGTTTACATTTGGATCATCAGCTCCTGTAGGGATATAAGGTAAGTAAGCGCCTTGTGACCAAAATGCAGAAGTATCGCCAAAATCTCCGTCTTTATACATACCCATTGTATAACTGAACGGACGACCTGAACGACGCTCAAAGAACATATTAAAGCTCGTCGCATACCCAGCAAAGAACTCAGTTGAATACCCTAAGTTTAATTTAAAGCTGTGCTCAACTTCATAAAAACCACGAGATACCATATCTTGGTTTCGGTTCTTTATGATATTATGTTTGTAGTTACCTTGACCTTGAGATGCAGAACCTACATGATTTTCTTCGATATCTTGATGTGCATAACTCATAGTCATGCTTACACCATTATCCCAGCTTTTAGCTAGAGATGTTGAGAAAATAATAGAACGACCATCATCTTCAGCGTTTGTCATCATAATATCGAAGTTATCTTCATAGATACTTTCATTAATAACACGAACACCATCAGCCGCACGCTCACCAGAATCAAAAATACCTGTATTTACCCAAACAGCTTCATTTTCTTTCTTTTGGTACATTAATTCAGAAGACCAAAGAAAACCTTCACCTATCATAGGAATATCAACGGTGTAATCAACACCAATTTGCGCACGTAAACTTGTTGGTAAGTCAAATTCAGGATCGATGTAATTTACACTACCTGCACCTGCTTCAAGAGAATCTTTTATTTCTTGCGGAACTGTAAATGAATCAACGATATTGTTTTCATCTTGATAATACCCATTAGTAGCAGAACTTGGTGCTGATACTAAAGTAATACCATCCATAGTGAATGGGTTGTTATACCAAACATTTGGAATACCACCTTGGAAGCGGCCAATACCACCACGCACTACCACATCATCTGTAGCATAATACTTAAAACCAACTCGAGGTAAGATCACATCTTTACCGTCTAAGTTTTCTTGATTTGAAATGCCATTTGTTTCGTAGAAATTAGTGTTTAAAGTAGGTTTATCGTCTGATGATAATCTTTCATAACGAACACCCGCAGTTAACTCTAAATCATCAGTAACATAAAATGTATCTTCTAAATATAGCGCTAAAGTGCTACGTGAAGCATCATAAGCAGTATCAGCTGAATCATTTGTATAAGCATTTGAATATCTAAAATCATATTTACCAATTTTTTGATTTTCAAACAATTCAAAGTCATCAAAAGTCCAAGAACCTAACGAGTCTTGGGCAAATAAGTTATACAGATTTAAATTTTCGTATTGCGCACCAAACTTGATTTCATGATCGTCAAGTAAGTAACTACCATCAAATGAAACAATTAAATTTTTAGTTTGTGAATGATTATCATGATTGGTACCTTTCGCACCAAATTCAACAGAAGGTTGATCACGACCTTGGCTAACTTTTACGCTACCAAAGTTTGAATTATTTATTGTATCTGATGAAACGTCTTTGTAACTTACACCTATTTCAGTGGAAAGTTCATCAGTCCAATCAGAGTAAAGCTTAACTGCAAAGTTATCAAATTTAGTCACATAATTTGCACGACGAGAATTTAATGCTATGTTTTGACCGCCAAAAGTTGCACCGCGTGCATCTTGATCGTCTTGCCATTGATAAGTGAAATCTGCACGATGGCTATCTGATGCATTCCAACTTAATTTTACTAATAAAGTTTCGTTACTGTCTTCAACATCACCACCTAATGAATCTTGAATACCATAAGTATTGTTTAGCGTATTCATAAAGCTGTTGAAGTCATCTTGAGTCATATTATATTCATTGGTAGCACCGCTACCTTTGAATCCATAATCTACTTCATTTACACTTTTCCAATTACTGTAGTTTACAAAGAAAAACAACTCATCTTGTATTAAAGGTCCACCCACATTAAAACCAAAACGTGTATCTGTATTGCTTGGTTTAACTTTATTAGTAGAAAAAGTCTTGTGGCCAGTTTCGTCCAATATAGCATTACCTGGGTAATATTTATCACCATTAGGTAATTCACCTTTTTCAGTATAAGTTTCTTGCTGTAATACTGAGCGATCACCAGCGAGTTCAGGAGTTGATTGCTCTGCAAAGCCAAAGAATTTAAACTCATTGGTACCTGATTTTGTTACTGCATTAATAGTACCACCACCGAAATTGCCTTTTTTGGCAGAAAATGGTGACACATCAACGGATACTTGTTCAATGGCATCCAATGATACAGGAGGTTGTTGCGTTGCATACCCACCAAAATTAAGACCGAAGTCATCATTTTGACCGATGCCATCTACTGTAAGGCTATTTGAACGTGGATTACCACCGGCAATAGTCATCTCACCATTACCATTAATGCTGGCTAATGGGTTTAAACGTGCAACGTCTTTAATATCTTTATTAAAGCTAGGCATATTATCAATCGTTGCTTGTCCAAAAACGCTACTTGCGCCACCAACATCCTGTAAAACTCTTACTCCCGATACTTCTATCGTTTCCATCTTCTTAGATTCAAGCTGAGCTTTAACACGCTCTGTTTGACCTAAAGATAAGTAGATATTCTCTAACATATCATCAGAGTAAGTATCAGAATCAATAACAACTGTGTAAGGACCACCAACACGTAAGCCTTTAGCAACAAATACACCATTTTCATTTGTTGTTAATTCTCTTGATGTACCTGTAGGCTGATGAACGACAGTAATTTTAACATTACTTGCAGCATCACCTTGTGGTGTTAATATTTTACCACGCATAGCAGAAGAGGTGTCTGCTGCCATTGCGCTTGTCGATAAACCTAACGCAAAAACTAACGCGCCAGTGATCTTCGAAAGTTGATAAGTTTTCATTTAGTCGTTTCCCGTGTAACAATTATTTGAAAGTTAATTTGCTTATATATTATTTATCTACTGCTTTGATTTAGTGATTGTTTAATGAATTCACTAAAGGTATTGCTGATTTATCAAATATGCGATTCAATAAACCTGCTAATCTAATGCCACCTTGCGTTAAACGCTTTTTAACAACAGGTGTTTGTTCGTATACATAGTTATATCTATAATTAGCATCGCCAATGTCATATAACTTCTGTGCTATATAAAACGACTCTAAAATCCAGTCTTTCGGTTGGCTATTTAAGTATTTTGAAATGAGAGTTTTATCGTTTGTATCTATAAAGTGTGCAAATTCTGTAAAAGATAAATTTTGGTTTTCAACTAATAAGCCATCCCAAAGTGAATGCAAATTACTGTCTTTACCAAAAAATTTAACCTTGATGCGGTTTCCACCACGGTCTTCACTGTGGCCAACATGCATAGGCTGATGAATATCACCAACTACATGTACTAAAAATTTAAAATAAAAACGTTTGTCTTTTAAATTAGAAGAGGGGCTTTTTAAAACTGAAGTGGCTTTTAAAATTAAAGCATAAGCATCAGTGACTTCACCTGATTGTGCTGAAATATTATAAGACGAAGGTTTAAAATCTGATGCTTTACTAATATTAACGTAGTGATATTTACCTGATTCTTTTTGCCAAAAATCACTTGGATTTGAACGCATTTCATCAGGCCAAGTTGAAACCTCGGCTAATTTCTCACCCTCTAATAACGGTAAAATAGCTTGTAAAGTTGTTTCGGTGAGATGATTCTCTGCTATTTTTGCTACAATTCTATGGCCATTTTGACTCCACGCATGTGCATTATGAGATAAAGCAAACATTAATATTGCATAAAAGCCGATAATAAATTTTATTGTTAACTGTTTTTTCACCTAACTACCCAATTGCAAATAATTACAAATCACCTTGTTTCGATTACTTATTTTCACGCTTTTAAAGTTAAATAGAAAGGAGTTAACAGCATTCATCATTACTTGTTAACAAAGCTATTGAAACAATAGCTTATGTTGCTTAGGTAAAATTATTTATTGCAATAAGTAACTAAACTTGTTCAAATGTGCAATGTTGCAAACAAGTAAAGTGAAGTATTGTGTTATCGGAAATCGCATTTTTTGAAAAAAGAGTTATTGTTACATTTTTGTGTACAGTAATTGTATTTATGTTTTACCTAGGTAATTCAAGAACTGAAATATCTAATATAGCTATTCCTGTATTTATGGAAATATCAAGTCAATGTAAAACAAACGGCAAAGCTGTTGATCATAACTTAATTATTTATGTACCATCAGAAGTTGTGGCTAAACAGGTCTCACATAAACTATGTCAAGATGAAGTTGTAGCAAAACAATACGGGAATGTAATTGTACACTGGGGATATAAGTTAGGGGATTCTGTTGAATTTCTAGGAAAAGGCGTTGCAGATTTGATACTTGCAAAAGAGAATATCATGCAGGCTTTCATGGCTGAATCTACTTATAACTATCAAGCTGTTTTAGGTTACTCAAATTACACTGCATTTTTTATATCATTAAAAGAAAAACCAAAATTAAAAAAACTCTACTTTTTAGATAAAAAAATAGGGTTGTTAGATTACCCGACAAGTCGTTCAGGACACATTTTACCAAAAGCTTTATTTAAAGATTTAGAACTTAATATTGATAATTTAGATATCACTTATGCTAATTCACATGAAGGATTAAGAGACTTGTTAGCTAGCGGCAAAGTGGACTTAATTGCATCTTATTGGAAAAAAGGAGATGAAAAGCAGTTTTCTAAAAATTATATAGAACCAATTAGTGATCCAATAAGCGGTAGTAAGTGGTATTTAAAAATGGATGTAGACAATACAGATTTACTTTGTGCGGTACAAAGGAATTTGCTTGATTTAGCTAAAGAAAATGAATCAACCTATTTTAATCATGTAAAGTTATTTAAATCTTGTAATACGGAACTATTAACAAAGGTACTAACAGATGCTTAAGTATCATAAAGTAATTATATCATTTCTCTTTTTCTGGTTAGTATTACAACTTTCATATTCTTTGGGGGCTTATGTAGATCACAGGGCGAATATAGATAAATCGGTAAGTCAAATACAGACAAGAATTGCACTTGATTTACCAAGATTAAGCCTTCCAGATCGGTCACTTAATAATGTAGGCGATCATTCTTCTATTATAAACTACATAAAAAAATTCAATACCCAACTGAATAAAATGGGATATAAAGCCCAACTCCACACAATTCAAAACATTTCAATTGATAATAAAAATAACGATAGCCTAATATATCGAAGCTTACTTGCACCAGGTGAATCTGTAAATATACAAATATCTGAACCTAGTTTCGTTATTTCAGAGTATTTAAGCCTAATTCCCCTTCTAATAGCCATATTATTTGCTTACCTTACTTTAGATCACATCCTAATTTGGCAAAACCGTAAAAATACATTATTAATCACGCAAGATGAGCCTAAAACGCCGTTTTTAATAATCAATTTAAAAGAAAAAGTGCTGATCAATAGTGAGACTAACGTAACCATTTCGCTTGCAAATAAGCCCTTATGTTTTTATGTTGCGCTTACAGAGTTTTGTACACTCAATAAAGATATCGTGCTCAATCAAAATAAAGACCTACCAGATGAACTAACGGAATTAGCCAATAAATACTTCCTTAGACTTATCGAGTTAGGACACACAGTTCGTAAAAGGCCAAACTTTAGTAATAGCTTAGAAAAAACTTTAAGTGAGATCAGAGCAGCTTTAGATGAAGTATTTACTGATACGCCTGAATTAAAAGCAATCTATTACCCGCCGAAAGCACATGGAGAAGGCTCAAGGTCTAAGTTACACCACTATGGATTAAGTACAATTGAAACAGAGCATATTGAACTGATAGGGAAATAGAGAGTAGAGAGTATGGATGAGTATAAACTAATACTCATCCAAATTTTATTAAAGGTACTTAATTTCACCTTTAGGAGAATATTCATTTGCATTAATAGGGCTGTTTTGAATTAAGAATTCTTTTAAAACTTCAGCATCTATATAATTGGTAGGTACATACCCAGGGTGTTTATTCAATTTCGGATAACCATCACCGCCTGCAGCATTATAACTATTGAGACTAAATCTATAGGTACGATTTAAATCGATTGGTTTATTTTGAATTTTAATATTCTCAGCAATGCCTTGCTTCAAAGTTAAAGAAACACCATAAAACTGTGTATAAGCGCCGGCATCAGATGGGAAACTAGCGACTTTAGATAAAAAAGACTTTATTTCATCTCCTTTCATTTCAACATAAGCTAAACGATTTTTAAACGGATGTACGGTTAATACATTTTTATAGTTTATATCGCCAGCTCTAATAGAGTTTCTGATCCCACCGCCACTGATCACACCAAAGTCAGCATTTACTTTTTGCATTTGCGCAGCAGCAATTAATCTACCTAAGTTTGTTTGATGAAATCTGACATGATTTCTCTCACCGTCTAAATCACCTTTTAACTGTGCAATAGGTTGTATTAGTTGTGCTTGCCCTTGATTTTGAAACTTAGACAAAAAGTGATACATTTCAGGGTCATTTTCAATTTTTTTGCCAACTAATTTTTTAACCTTTGTACCATCAGCTGCAATCGTTGTTCTTTTGTAATTAACAGGTATTAATTGATAGTCAACCAATACTAGTTCATCATTAGTAAATTCAAACTCTGCTTTACCTACATATTTACCCCATTCATGGGCTTGCATGATCCAAGTACCATTTTGTTGGTCGGGAGTACAAACATCACCAGGTTGAAAATCTGTATCATATTTGTTTTCACCATCCATACACGCAGGCTCTTGCGAATGGCCCCCAATAATAATATCTAATGATCCTTGTTTAAGGTTTCTAGCTAGCTTTACATCACCTGGTGCATTTATGCCATGTTTTCCATCTGTAAAATGGCCCATATGAGTTACTGCAATAACAATATCTGGCTTTTCAGTTGATTTAAGTTCATTAATCAATTTTTGACTAGATAGAGTAGGAGATTCAAATCTTAGGTGACTAATATATTCAGGATTACCAATTTTAGCTGTATCAGTTGTTGTTAATCCAATAACAGCAATTTTAAGTCCATTTTTATTAAACATTTTATAGGCTTGGAATGGACGTTCGCCTGTAGTTTTATTAAAAATATTAGCTGATAATAAAGGAAAGTTAGACCATTGTTGTTGTTTTTTAAGTACTGAAAGTGGATTATCAAACTCATGATTACCAATTGCCATTGCATCATAACCTAATAAAGACATACCTTTGAAATCAGGTTCGGCATGTAGCATATCTGACTCAGGGATCCCAGTATTAATATCACCACCAGATAATAATAAAACTTCACTGTCTTGTGCTTTGGCTTCTGAACGTAAGCGATCTAATAATGTTTTACGGGCCGCCATGCCATACTCACCATCTTCATTATGCCAAAAGCGACCATGGTTATCATTTGTATGCAATATTGTTATTTTGTGTGTTTTCGAAACGGAAGCTTGTTCTTTAAATACAGAGCAAGCACTTATTGTGAAAATACTTGAGATTAAAATTGATTTGTATATTAGTGATAAAGACATTATGAACCTATATTTTAAAAAAAGATGGCTATTTAAATGTTTTAAATAGCCATCTGATATTAATCATATGGTAACTGAAAATTGGGATTTGAACAATTATACTAATTTTGTTGGAGCCTTTTATTGCTAGTATTCTTTCTTTTATTGGTATTTTACAATCTAGATTTTATATGAGCTAGTATTTATCATTCAAAAGGTAAATTAGCCTATTCACTTTTTTACCAGAAGACCTCGATCAATATATTATGTTTAAATAAAGGAAAAATTTGAATTTCATAGCACTTTCTAGCTTTTTATAAAACAATCAATTGTAACCAATATGTAATCAAAGCAACTAAAAATGTGAACAAGCAAAGCTATTTGTGGTTTTTTGTACTTCAAATGTTTATGCTAGTTTCACTAACAAGAAAATTACATAGTAGTAACAATTAATGAAGAATAAAATATCTAAGCTCATCAAACCAGTAATCGCTTTAAGTGCACTAACACTGAGCATGTCATCACAAGCTACAATTGTAGAATTCGATGTCTCAATTTCAAATGAAGTTAAAAGCGTTAAAGTGAATTTATTTGATGAAACAACACCAATCACAGTCGCTAATTTTTTGAAATATTTGAATGATGGGAGTTATACAGATACCGTTATACACAGGGCTATACCAGGGTTTGTCGTTCAAGGCGGTGGGTTTACTTTTGAAAATGAAATTCCTTTAACCAAAGTAGATACAGATTCTGCCATTAAAAACGAACCTGTTTGGTCAAATGTCAAAGGCACAATCTCTATGGCTAAGCTTGAAAATCAAATTGATAGTGCTACTAATCAATGGTTTTTTAATCTCGAAGACAATAGCGCTAATCTTGACCTCCAAAATGGCGGTTTCACAGTTTTTGGTCAAGTTATTGAAGGGATGGAAGTAATTGAATCAATAACCAGTCTATCTTTTTGTGGTGAAATGCCTATGCCCGATTATACTCAAGACCAATGTACAAATGGTGATTTACCAGGCCTAGAAAACTTTGTAGTTGTAAATCAAATTACAATTAATGATCCAGATGTTACTTCTGCTAGTTCGCTTTCACCAATAAAAAATACACTAATAGAAGAAAGTAATAAAACACCTGATCAGGTTAATAGTAGTAGCGGTGGTACTTTTTCTTGGCTAAATATACTAGCCTTTGGTCTGATTGCATTTCGTAAAAAATTTAGATAGCACTTTAATTATTGTCAATAAAAGCAGCCAGTTAAGGTTGCTTTTTAAACAGTATAAAAATAAATACAGCTACAAAGGGAAATAAATACCAATTAATACTATATCCTGATCTAACGTATTGAAGTTATCTATAGCTTAGGTATTATGTTTAGAAATATTAAGTATTTAACATATGTAATTTGAAGTGTTTACTCTAAACTTTATCAACATAGTTTCAACTATTAATAACGAACAATAATAAAAAGGCAGTTAAGATGACATATGTAGTTGAAAATATAGGCCTAGAAGCTTTAATGGATCGCGCTAATATCATTTTCACAAATGGATATGTTTTTGATGGCGCTGCCAATATTAATCAACTTAAACACAGTTTTGAAGCTGTATTTGGTTGTGTAAATAAATTTAAGTTTCAATTAAATTATAAATCTCAAAATGATTTTATTTGGCTTAACAATGAACCGTCTACTATCTTATTTGGCCATCAACTATGTGATGATATAGAAGGTGACTTTAAACAGCTATCAAGTCAAAGTATCGATCTAATCAGTACCGCGCCAATGATCATGAATGTCCTAGAGAATAAAAATAGATCAGAATTCATCATAGCTATATCAAGTAACCATACTTATATGGATGCAAGAAGTGCCAATTATATTTTTAACAATTTCATTAATCATTATAATGCTGTGTTACAAGATGAACCCGCTTTAAGTAAAGGCATATTAAGTAAAATAAAATCTCTTAAAACAATTTCAGGTGAAAACTTTGTGACACAAGCTTTATCACAAAGAGAAGAAATTCATAATGCAAAGAATATTGAAGACTTACTTGAATACAAAATTGAAGATATTGGTGAATATGGCATAGACAGAACTGAGTTAACAAAGTGCCTTGATAATTTCAAAAAAAATATCAGAGAGCCTCTGAACAGTCAGTTAGATATTAATCAATGTATCGCTCACTGTCGTAATACTTACCCTCAACTAACAAAGAATAGTATTGTATGTGCAATGCTTGCCAAATCAGTTTACTTAGTCAATGTTGAGAAAAGATCCAAACCAAAAAAACATAAAATTAGTTTTAAAATGTTATCCGATTTATTAAACAATGAGGATAGGCAACGTTATACAGGTAACTATATTTCTTTTTTACCTGTGACTGTTGATGGTGAAAAATCACTGAGTGATATAGCATTACAAATACATAATCGTATTGTGGAATTTAAAACTCAAGGCATAGATGTTTCTATGTTTTCTTTAACTGAAGAGGCAATAAAACAAGAGTTAGTAGGTACTTCTGACGAAGCACTTTCTTTTGTTGTAACCAATTGGAATAATTATGATTACCTTGGATGCGACAGATTCTTACATGATTGTATTTCTAAAAAACATTTAAGTGCTGTCAATATTGAGCCTAAAGACAACTTAGGAGCTGCACTAGTAAATAGACCGGTTGCTGTTATCAACTTCTCTCCTAACAAGGAACTATGTTTATCTTTTTTTCCATCTTTAAAATGTCCACAAGTGAATAAAGATTTATTATCGCAGTTTAAAACTTTACTTCACGCTAAAGATTAAGATTTGGATTTATTAGTGAATTTCTCAGATTTTAAAATTACAGAAAAAATATATGAAAGTGACATTTCAATTATTTACCGTGCGGTTACTTTAGATGACTTAACACCTGTTATATTAAAGACACTTAATCGTGATTACCCAACACAATTAGAGTTAAGCCAATTTCGTCGAGAGTATGATGTTTCCAAAGAGTTAAGAGGAATTGACAGTGTTTGGCAAACAAAAAACTTGCTTCAAATACATAATACATTAGTCATTGTTGGTAATGATATTGATGGAATCTCATTAAGTAAATGGTTGAAATTTAATACAGAAATCAATATTGATAAAAGATTAGTAATCGCAATATCTTTAGCTAATGCCTTAAAAACCTTGCACTTAAATCATTTGATTCATAAAGATATTACACCAGATAATATTGTTTATAATGAAGATACCAACCAAATCCAAATTATTGACTTTGGCATAGCATCTTTACTAAATAATGAGTTTCATAATTTTCAAAATGTAAATCAACTTGAAGGTACGCTTTCCTACATCTCACCAGAGCAAACTGGGAGAGTGAATAGAAACCTTGATTATCGCAGTGATCTTTATTCCTATGGCGTTGTATTATATGAATTATTTTCTGGGTTATTACCATTTAAAGAACAGCAAGAACTTGCTTTAGTTCATGCCCACATTAGCAAGCAAGCAATCGATGTGCGTGAAATTAATAACAAAATTCCAAAAGCGCTTGCAAAAATAATTATGAAATTATTGTCTAAATCTGCAGATTCACGCTATCAGAGTTCTGAAGGTTTAATCTCTGATTTAGATACCTGTTTATTTGAATTAAAACTTAATAATCAAGATTTTGATTTTGAAATTGGTAAAAAAGATAGCCTTCAAGTCTTTAATATCCCGCAAAAATTATATGGTCGTCAAAAACATATAAAAACGATATTAAATTCTTTTTTTAATATTTGTAGTGCAAAAGCTGAAGTTTTATTTATTTTAGGGCAATCAGGCACAGGGAAAACCGCTCTGGTACAAGAAATATATAAACCTTTAACCAGTACATCTGGTTTCTTTATATCTGGGAAGTTTGACCAGTTTCAAAAAAATATTCCCTTTTATGCTTGGTCCCAAGCATTAAATGAATTGGTTCACCTTTTATTAAAAGAAAAAGCAGATGTATTGGAATTCTGGAAAGATATTATTCAAGACGCAGTAGGGGACTTAGGCAAAGTCATAACACAAGTTGTACCTTCACTTGAACTAATAATAGGAACGCAACCAGATGTATCAGAGCTCTCTAGCAGCCAAGCATATAATAGGTTTAATTATGTATTTATAAAGTTTTTAACTTCTTTAGCAACTAAAAAATTCCCTTTAATTATCTTTATTGATGATTGGCAATGGGCTGATAATGCCTCACTATCATTATTAAAGCGTGTATCTGATGACATGCAGGATTCATGTTTATTATTGATCAATGCATACAGAGATGATGAAGTTGATGATGCACATTCACTCTCACTTGTTAGAAGTCACATTGAAAGTTCAGCTATTAACAATCATGATATTTTACTTGAAAACTTAACATATAATGATGTTTATGACCTTATAAATGAAATGCTTCAAAGTCCTATAGGGATCGACGATTTAGTAAAATTAGTATTTGATAAAACAGCCGGAAATGCTTTCTTTTTAATTCAGTTTTTAGACACTCTAAAAGAAAAATCTCTTATCTTGTTTGATGTTAAAAATGACTCTTGGTATTGGCATCATGATGAATTACATAAAGAGAATATGACAAGTAATGTCATTGAATTGCTGTCTCAAAAGTTATTAATATTGGCCCAAGATACACAGCAAGCGTTAAGATATGCTGCCAGTATTAATAATCGCTTTTCGCTTAAAATGCTCGCTAGTGTAATAGGTAAACCCCAAAATATAATCGCTCAATCATTAGAACCGGCTTTATTAGAAGGGATAATAAGGCCGCTGGATATCAATTACCGTTATGCTACACAAAAAGTAATTTATCAAGATGTACATTATCGATTTACCCATGATAACTTACAACAAGCAGCATATGCTTTGCTTCCTGAGCCATTAAAAACACAAACCCACTTACAAATAGCACGCACATTAGAATCAAAACTATCAAACACAGAAAAACAAAAAGAGCTGTTTAACATCGTTAATCACTACAATATTGCGACAAATTTGATTAAAAATGATGCCGATATTCATAATTTAATTAATTTAAATATGGCTGCAGGTAAAAAAGCCATGAACAGTACCGCATTTTCATCTGCTCTTTGTTATTTTGAAAATGCAATTTCGTTACTACCGGAAGATCCTTGGAGTAATTTACAAGATATTTGTGCTCAATTGCTTACGTTAGCTGCCGAAACCGCATTATTAGAAAAACAATATTGTAAAATGGAATCGTGGATTGATGAACTATTAGCGCATACACGCTTACCAATTGAACAAGCAAGTATCTGGACATTAAGACTACAAGCATACACTGCACAAAACCGACTTGAAGAAGCTGTTGAGGCATCGAATATTGCTTTATCTTTTCTTGACGTAAATTTGTCTAAATTGCCTTCTTTTTCAAAGGTAATGTTTGAGTTATTCAAAACAAAATATAAATTACGAAATCAAACCTGTGAAAGCTTACTAGAACTGCAAGAAATGACCGATCCTAGTAATTTATTAATTATGAGGATTTTAGGTTTAACAATCCCACCCGCATATTGGACTAGTCAAAATTTAGTCGCTGTAATCGTTTTTAAAATGACGCAAATATCTGTTGAACTAGGTTATTCGCCAATGACAGGTTATGCTTTTTCGTGGTGGGGGATCACAGAATCTGCGCTATTAAATCAAATTAAATCTGGCACTGAATTTGGCAATCTTGGAATAAAAATCGCTGAAAAATATGACTTACAGTTACAGCAGCCGTTATTCTTTATGGGCTGGATGTTACAAAACTTTGAAAAACCGCTAACTGATTCTATTGCAACTTTAGAACACGCTTATGAAGTATCTTTAGAAAAAGGTGATAATGAATACGCATCTTATGCACTAAATAATTTAACACAAGCTAAATTTAATAGTTCGCAGCCATTAGATGAGCTTGTAGCAGGTATGAAAGATACACACAAAATACTTAAAGGTTTTGGATATACTTCTTCTCAATACTGGCATGATATCTGTTGGCAAACTGCTAACAACTTTTACGAGCCATGTGATGACCCCGATATGTTATGTGGAAAAGCTTATAACGAAAATCAAAAATTAACACTACATCACAAAGCACAAGATAACAGTACCTTATTTTTATTATATTTTAATAAATTATTATTGAGTATATTTTTTAACAAAGAAAATGCCATAACCTATGCAAATAAAGGCCGTGAGTTTTTAAAATCTGGGGCAGGCATGTATGCATATGCAGCTTTTCACTTTTACGATTCTCTAGCCTTAATAAAAGATATTAAAGCTGTACCCGCAAATAAGCGTAAACATCTAAAACGTATTAAAAAGAATCAAAAAAAGTTAAAACATTGGGCACAGCATGCACCTGAAAACTATTTAAATAAATGGCAACTTGTTGAAGCCGAGTGTTGTAGCCTTTTTGGAAAAATCCAGAAAGCCATGACATTTTATGCTGATGCAATTTGTAATGCGCAAAATGCAAATTTACACCATGAGCAAGCACTTGCCCATGAATTAACCGCTAAGTTTTACCTATCATTAAATCAAGAACGTTTAGCGATTACAGATATTAAACAAGCATATTATTTATATAGGAACTGGCAGGCACATAATAAAGTAAGCGAGATAGAAAAAGAGTTCATAAACATTATGCCTAATTTATCTCAACCTGACCTTAATACACAACTTAGCTTAACACGAAAAACTCACACAGGTGACGGACTTGATTTAACAAGCTTAATTAAATCATCTCAAATGATGACTAAAGAAATAGAGTTAGAAAGTTTAACCAAGACATTGTTAAAAATTATTATGGAAAATGCTGGGGCTGATCGCGGTTTTCTATTTTTATTGCAAGAAAACGATAGTCTTGCATTACAAGCCTTTGGTTGGGTTGAATCTCTAGCTCTGAATATCACTTCAATAAATGAAACTGATGAGCAAAAATTAAAATCTATGTTACCAGTCAGTATCATTAATTATGTAACAAGAACACAAACTGATTTATCAATAGAAAATGCAACGCAAGATAAACTCTTTAGCGATGATGAATATTTTGAGAGCCATGCGGTTTATTCATGTTTTTGCCACTGTATTATGCATCAAGGTAAACAAGTTGGCATCTTATATCTAGAGAATAGTCTATTACAAGGTGCATTTAGTAATCAAAAGATAGAAATGATTGAGCTTTTATCATCTCAAGCTGCTATTTCAATTGTTAACTCCCACTTTTTCTCTCAATTAGAAAAGAAAGTATTAAATAGAACTAAAGCACTGCAAACATCCCTTGAAAAACAAGAGTTACTTAATCATGAGTTGTTAAAATCAAATAAAAAGCTAGATGATACCCATCAAAAATTACAACAAGCGAATTTAAAACTGTTAAAACTAGCAAATACAGATGGCTTGACAAATTTAGCAAATCGCAGACAGTTTAATCAACGTCTTGATGATGAATTTAATAGAGCCAGGCGCCTTGCTCAACCTTTAACCTTATTATTTTGTGATATAGATAATTTCAAATCTTTCAATGATACATTTGGTCACGTAGAAGGAGATGAGGTATTAAAACAAGTTGCTAAAGCGATGGAATCTTTATTTGTCAGAAGTTCGGATTTAACCGCTCGTTATGGTGGAGAAGAGTTCTCAATTATTTTGCCTGATATTGATAAAAAACAAGCGAATTTTATGGCACAAAGGCTCAATCAAGTTATTGCTGAACTTAATATTACACATTCTGGTAACTTACCACATAATAGAATTACGTTAAGTATTGGTAGTTATACTATAGTACCAACAAATGAAACCAACATTAAAATGTTATTAGAGGGTGCAGATAAAGCTGTTTATGCAGCTAAACATAACGGACGTCACTGCCATATTGATTTTGAAAGTCTTAAAAAAGATATCGGCGAAGTTACAACAATGAATTAACTGCTGATACTTAATTGTGCTCAAATATCATTTAAAGACTTTAAAAAGTCTTTATTTACTTTAAACCAGATCGTTTCTAGTGCAGAAACTAAACCGATTTAACCAAGTTGTTAAATTTGACAGCCAAAAATCTTTAGAGACTTTTGCATAATACTTAAAGCCTCATGTGTTAAATTTAAATGTTATTTTTCTATTAGATCTTTTTCTATATTTTCTATTTTTTCCCAATGAGCTAACTTAACTTTATTGTGTTGATAATCATATATATTCTGAAATTTTTGATGCTGTAAATCTAAAGAGTGAGCATATTTAAGTTGATTTTTTTCTTCGTTATTTAACGCATAACTTTGACCTAAAATATTTGCTATACACATGCGTTTTAGTAGGGGAGGTTCTTGTTTTTCACTTTCCCATTTACTTAAGATAGACTGAGAAACAGCTTCAAACATAGGGTGATTTGTAGCCAATTCTTGAGAAAACTGGTCTTGAGATTACTGTTGCATTTATCCTTTAACCTTAACACATCAAAAATCAAGTGTGAAAAGATGATTAAAGTTTAAAGGAATCTATATGAAAAATTTAATTGTTACTATTGTATTAGCTTGTTTGTCATTTAACGTAAATAGCACCACAACAATTTTTGAAGATGTTGTTAAAAAATCTGAAGTCATCACAACTAAAATGGTTATGATGGTAAACCACTAATAGGTGCCGCTGTAGGTGTTGGTTTCGGTTCTGCTTTTGGATCTGGAAGTGGCAAAGATGCTGCAAAAATCTCAGGTACATTATTAGATGCATTCGCTGCTAGAAAAGTTAAACAATAAACATTAAAGGGATCAATATACATTGTTGAAGTTAAAGGGGAGTTAGAGGTCGTTGATACTTGGTGCCCTCAACCAAATCAACAATGCAGCGCTATAATGAAAGATAAGATAGTTTATATAGTTAACAACAATGAATTAGTTGTAAAACAATAGGCCATACACTACTTTTGAAATAGCGCTTCAATTTAATATCTTGAATTTAAAGGAACCTCTACATGTTTTTAGACTACTTTGCACTATTTTTAGTTTTTTTTGTTTTCCTTGTCGTATTTTACGGAATTATTGTAATTCACGATATTCCTTATGAAATAGCAGTACATAGGAATCACCCTCATCAAGATGCAATTCATGCAACAGGTTGGATCAGCTTATTTACTTTACATGCACTTTGGCCTTTTTTATGGATATGGGCCACTCTATATCGTGAAGACAGAGGCTGGGGTTTTAAAAGTCACACAAGAAAGAACAATCAAGAAGAATGTGAATTATCAGATCAATTAGCTCAACTAAAAGATACAGTTAATAAACTTCAAAACCAAATAGCGCAAAAGGAATAATATTTATGGATTTACTCATTATTTTAACTTATACCGCAATTTGTATTATGATTTTTAAGACATTTAAAATACCGCTTAATAAATGGTCAGTTCCAACCGCTGTTTTGGGTGGTATATTTATTTTATCAGCGATTATTGTCACAATGAATTACAACCATCCTTATGCAAAATATGCAAAAGAAGTATTTGTATCTGTACCTATCGTTCCTCAAGTAACGGGGACAGTTAACACTGTGAATGTAGTACCTAATCAGCTCGTTAATAAAGGCGAAGTTTTGTTCACTCTTGAAAATGAACAACAAAAAATCGCACTAGCCAAAGCCGATGCGGCGCTAATTGAAGCAAAAAGTGGTGCATTGCAAAAAAATGAAAGTTTATTAGCAGCCATCGCAAAAGTAGAGAAAGCAAAAGCAAATAAAGACAGAAGCAACACGACGTATATACGTTATCGTGATGGCCACTTAAAAGGAGGCGTAAATTCACCTTTTTCTGAACAGCAAGTAGATACTAAAAAGAAATTATATGAGGCTGATGTTGCTACATTAGATGCTGCGCAAGCTGATGAAAGACGTATAAGGTTAATCACAGAATCAACAATTTTTGGTGAAAATACACAAGTAGCACAACTAAAAGCAGCGAGAGATAAAGCTAAACTTGATTTAGAGCGTACTTTTGTTCGTGCACCATCAGATGGCTTTCCAACTCAGGTTGCTATTAGACCAGGTATAAGGGCAGCGAGCTTACCACTAAGGCCTGTTATGACATTTGTACCAAAAGAAAAACGCAGAATAGCAGGCCTGTTTTGGCAAAATTCATTATTAAGGCTAGAGAAAGGAATAGATGCAGAAGTCATTTTAGATGCAGTACCAGGTCATGTATTTACTGGTAAGGTTGTTGAAGTTTTGCCAGCAATGGCTGAGGGTGAAGTACAAGCAAATGGCTCACTAATACCATCTACTATGATTGCCAAACATGGATATGCGATTGCGATTATCGAATTAGATGATGATCTTGGGAAATTCAACTTACCACTTGGTGTTCAAGGGCAAGCTGCTACCTTAAATTATGAACACGACATTTTACATGTTTCACTTGTACGTCGAATTTTATTACGCATGCTAGGCTGGTTGAAATATATCTACCCAGTAAAATAACTTTATTAAAAGGCTCAGAATAAATAGCCTTTCTTTTACCCAAACATTAATTTAGGAAACATTATGATAAAGACGAAAGTGATTTTATTATTAAGTTTAATGGTATTTTTGATTGCATGCGCCTCACCTGGCCCAAAGGTAAATTTTGATAAAAATCCAAATATTGATATTAGTTCAGCTAAAACATTTACATGGCTAAAAGAATCAAAGCCATTACAAGTCAGAGCAGGCTTTAACCCTATAACTAAAGCCCGAATCGACGAAATAATCGAAGAAACGCTACTATAAACTTGTTAGTGATGTAAAAACAGCTGATTTAGCTATTTCTGACAACTTTTAGAACCTTAGTCATCAATATTATTGAAAATGCAGCAAAAGTTGAAGATGCAATCAAGTAAAAATTGCACAGAATCAATAGCAAATAAACTAAGCGATCGAGAAGCAATCTCAGATGTCTGTTGATATGGAGCTATTGATCATTTCAATGACTCTTCTACTCAATTACTAAATGAATTACAAAGCATACTAGATAATTTGGATGACGTGTCTAAACAAGCCCATGCACTAACGGAAGAGTTAGCTAAATTTAAAGTTTAAGTGATGATTTGAATAATGACATAAAAATTAATAGATATAATATTCTAATTTACTTTGCAGTATTTTAAAAAACAGATAAGGTGGGCTTATAACAATAATAATTATAAGTTCAGCTATGCTACTAACAACAAAACTTTTTTATCGTAGTTATCATTATTCACTTAAACTATTTAGTTCAATTATTCCTTTCCCTAGGCCAATTTTATATCAAGGTGAGCATGCCTTAAGTCAGTTAGTTGAAAATATAAAATCAAATGAACAGCGTTCATTATTACTTGTTACAGATAAAGTATTAAAAGACCTTGGTTTATTAGAGCCTTTAATTACACTACTTAATAAAAATAAAATAGCGCATACAATTTATAGTGATGTACAGCCAAATCCAACGATTGAAAATGTCGAAAGTGGTTTACGTGCTTATTTAACTTCTGACAGCCAAGCAATAATCGCGCTTGGTGGTGGTTCAGTAATGGATTGTGCGAAATTGATTGGTGCAAGAGTTGTCAAACCAAAAAAATCTATTGCACAATTAAAAGGACTGTTTAAAGTTCTTAAAAAGTTACCCGATCTATATGCGATACCAACAACCGCAGGCACAGGATCAGAAACTACTATTGCTGCTGTTGTATCTGATCCTATAAACAAACAAAAATATGCCGTCACAGATCTGGTGCTTATGCCAAAAGCTGCGGTTTTACTGCCAGAATTGACTTTAAAATTGCCTGCACAGATTACAGCCGCAACCGGCATGGATGCATTAACGCATGCAATAGAGGCTTATATTGGAATCAACGGCAATAAATTCACAAATGATCGTGCTTTAAAAGCATGTAAACTGATTTTTGACAATTTATTGAATGTATATAAAGAAGGAGGAAATTTAACGCAAAGAAACAATATGTTATTAGCATCTTTTTATGCTGGCGAGGCTTTTACGCGTACATCTATTGGCTACGTACATGCCATTGCACATAATTTAGGTGGATTATATGGCACACCTCATGGACTCGCAAATGCAGTGACTTTACCTTACATACTTAGGTGGTATGATAATAAAGCACATAAATCACTTGCTGAAATCGCTCGTTATTGCAACTTAGGAAATGAGTTTAAACTCGATTGCGATAAAGCCAATGCTTTAATTGAAACCATAGAGAATTTAAATAAACAGATGGGCCTACCAACAGGCTTGTCTGAATTAAGAGAATCAGATATCAGTATGCTTGCAACTAAAGCATTAAAAGAAGCGCATCCAGATTACCCTGTACCAAAATTTATGACTTTAATGCAATGTAAAGAAGTTATAAGTAAGTTATTAGTTTAAATAAATAATTTGAAAGTTATTTCTTATAAATAGGGTCTATAATTTCTAGAGTAGATTTTTAGATGTTATAAACCCTATTTAGAGGTGATTTTTCTTGATATACAAATTTAATTTCATTAGTTTTTTATTGTTAAGTAGCCAAGTTTTAGCTAATTATACTACTGTGACAGTATTAGACCCAAAATTGGCTGCAATAGAAGGGGTAGTAGTGTATTTATCCCCTTTAGATAAATCGTCCGTTAATTCTCATACAACTCAAACTCTCATAATTTCTCAAAATAACAAGAAATTTACACCCTATATTGCTGTTTTACAAAAAGGTCAAAAAATAAAATTTAAAAACCAAGATGATGTAACTCACCACATATACTCTGTTTCAGGTCAAAACCGTTTTGATTTCAAAGTGAAAGCAGGGGGGCACAAGGATAATATTAATATTAGCACAGCAGGTGAGATTGCCATGGGTTGTAATATACATGATTGGATGAGTGGTTATGTGTTAGTTGTTGATACGCCATATTTTAATAAAACAACATCAAGTGGTATCAGTAATTTTGAAAATATACCTTCGGGTAATTATAAACTAACCATATGGCATCCACAGTTAGAAACTAACAATAATGAGTTTGTAACAGATATAATGATACAAAAAACACAAAATTTTAAAGTAACATTACCTAAAGCACTGCTTCCTATACCCGTTCAGCAAAATCAAGACGAATTTGATTTCTTAGAAGGATACTAGTTTTTATGAAAGTTTCTTTTATGAAAAGTTTACAAAGTCGTATTTTTATCTTGTTTCTCTTTTTGCTTTTGTGCATCCAAATGATGTCTTTTTATTCAACATACCAAGCAAAGCAAAAATCTGAAACCGTTCAATTAAATAATAAAATAGCAACCGCTAAACAAGTGTTTGAAACACAGCTAAACAATCGAAACTATTACCTAAATGCCTTTGCTGAAACAGCGGCAAAAGATTATGGTTTAAAAAATGTATTTACCGAAGACAGAAAAAGTTTTTTGTTAGCACTTAATAACCATAGAAAAAGAATTAATGCAGATTTAGCGATATCAATTAAATCAGATGGCGAAATCACTGGTCAGTTAATTACATATCATAAAAACAAACAAAAAAAAGTAAAAGTAGGTCCAGATCAAGGAAAGACTTTTAATAACTTTGAAATTTTTACTCAAACAGATACAACTGAGCTTTATTATTTAGATACTAAAATCTATCAATTAAGCTTAGCGCCTTTAAAAAGTGGTAGTAGGATAATAGGCTGGGTCGGATTCGGCTATATCATAGATCATAATTTAGCAAATGAATTAGCAAAATTAACAGGTGTTAATATTAGTTTTTTGCTTGAAGATCCTGCTTTGAATAATACTACAGAAGTGATCAGCTCTCACTTATCAGATAATGAACAATATGATCTTAAGTCGATTCAATCGATAAACGCTGGCATTGATATTAATTATATTTCAAGTCACTTTAGATTAGGTGAAGTTAATAGTTCAAACCTGACGGCATTAATGTTTCAGTCTAAAGTATCAGTGCTTAAGAATATTCAGGCAGACTGGCAGGAATTCCTCATAATATTCATGTTTGAACTTGTATTATCTCTTTTTGGCGCATATTTAATTTCAGCGGGCATTACCCGTCCCATTAAACAATTGATACATCAAATAAAACATATTGGCCAAGGGAAATATGATCATGATGTTGAGATTGATGCCTCTCACGAATTAACCCAATTAGCTGATGAATTTAATCAAATGAAAGATGCTGTAGTCGCTCGTGAGCAGTTGATCAGACATCAAGCATATCATGACTCAATTACTGATTTACCTAATAGGAACTACCTTGCAGAAAGGTTAGTTGAATATAAAAACAAGGAAACAGGCTTTTTAATTCTTCAAATTAATATTAGAAGAATTAAAGAAATAAATGACACTTTAGGTCATAAAGTCGGAGATAAGGTCATAATTGAGTTTTCTAACAGACTTAAAGAATATTGTCTGGAAGATGAGCTGTTTCATTTAGGGGCTGATGAATTTGTATTGATAAGTCAGAAATTAGAGATCGAAAATACCATATCACAGTTATCAATTCGTTTAGACCCTTTGTTTAACCACGAAAATTTAAATCTTCATTTGCAATATTGTATCGGAATAGCGCAATACCCAATACATCATACAGGTGAAATTACCGACCTATTAAAGAGAACAGACATTGCCTTGCAATACGCAAAAAAACATAATCGCATCTATCAAACTTATGATCGCCAATTTGATTTTAATACAGTTGAGCGACTTCATCTAATTAATAGTTTAAAAACTGCAATAGAACAAAACCAACTGGTATTACATTATCAACCTAAGGTTTCTTTATCTTCGATGCAAATTAGTCATGTTGAGGCACTTGTTCGTTGGGAGCACCCTATAAATGGATTAATACCACCAGATTCATTTATCAGCATTGCAGAGCAAACCGGTCAAATGGATGCATTAACCCGTTGGGTGACTAAAGAAGCGATTGAGCAATACTTAAAATGGCAAAAACTTAATATTAATATCAAAATCGCCATTAATATTTCAGCTGATAATTTAAAAGACAAATCTTATAGCGACTATGTCATCGCATTGAAAGAAGATAATAATATTGCAGATTATGAGATCACTTTAGAAGTGACTGAAGATGCTGTTTTATCTGATCCACAACAGGCAACTGAAATTTTAGCTTACTTAAAATCTCATGGGTTTAAACTCTCTATAGACGATTATGGCACTGGCTATTCTTCATTGGCTCAGTTAAAGCAATTACCTGTACAAGAGTTAAAAATTGATAAATCATTTGTTCAGCAATTAATGCAAAACAAAGATGATCAAATCATTGTCAGATCTACAATTGAATTAGCACATAATATGGGGTTAAGTGTTGTTGCTGAAGGCATTGAAGATGAAAGAACATTACTTTGGCTGCAAAAACATAATTGTGAATTAGCACAAGGTTATTTTATTAGTCGGCCAATTAAAGCTGATTTATTTCAAACATGGTTAAAGGAAAGCGCATTCAGCACAGCTAAGGATGGTAAATGGTTAAAATTATAGTTTCAATATTTGCACTACTCAGTGTGAATGCTTTTTCAATTGAACATGAATTTAAAGGTTTAATTGATACTAGAATCGTATCTGTTTCTGACAATAATACGAGTTATCTAGAAGGTGATTATGGTAAATTTAATTATAGTGATGATACCCAGTTAACCTTGTCTCAACTTGGTTTGCAATACGCTTTAAAATGGGAGAATAATCTTGAATTACGTGTTGTTGGAAATTTATATCTAGATGGTGTTAAAGATGGAGGTGGCTTAACTGAAGCATTTATATCTTATAAAAGCTTACCAAACCAAAATGGCTGGCGTGTAAAATCAAAAGCGGGCATTTTCTATCCTAATATTTCATTAGAAAATATCGCAACAGCTTGGTCTACGCCTTATACATTAGCAAGCTCAAGTTTAAACAACTGGGTAGGTGAGGAATTAAGACACTCTGGCGTGCAATTTTCATTAGATAAACTTGGAAAATTCACCAAATCTTCTCATAACTTTTCTTTCGATATGGCCTTATTTCACAATAATGATACTACTGGCGCTATGTTATCTTGGCATGGTTGGACTCTAGGCAATAGACAGACTCTGTTGAATGAAAAGTTAGTTGTGCAACCTTTTGCTGCGCGGGAATCTACTTTAAATGGACAAGCAGCCAGTTCAGATCCATTTATTGAACTTGATAACCGATGGGGAGTACATTTAACAACAAATTGGAAATACCAAAATTATTTAACAGTGTCTGGAGGAGTCTATAACAATAATGCCGATGCAAGTATTGTAAAATCAGGACAATACACTTGGGACACAAACTTTGAACACTTTGGCATCAAATATAACGTATATAAACAGCTTCAGTTTATTGCGCAATATATGACTGGCAGTACATTTATGCAATCGCCTTATGGCGATAAGGTTGTTGAAAATGACTTTAATAGCGGCTTTGTTATGATACGTTATCTTCAGAATAACAATCAATATGCATTAAGATTAGAAGAATTTGAAGTTAAAGATTATGATTCTACAGTGGGTGATAATAACAACGAATACGGAAAAAGCATCACATTAAGTTATAGGTATAAATTAAATAAAAGAAGCTTTATTCATACTGAGTATAACTGGATTGACTCATCAAGACCTTCCCGTTGGTATTTAAAACAGGATATAGATTTAATAGAACACCAATATCAACTCGCTTTTAGACATTATTTTTAATACTCCTAAGATAGTGAAAGAATAAAAAAACAAAAAGGAGCTTAATAAGCTCCTTTTAAAAAGTATTGATAAATATGGTTACTCTACGATATTTGCAACTGTATGTTCGATAGCCAATTTATATTCTGTATCATCACAGTTTTCTGTACCACAATCTTTTTCTTCTAAAACAATAATATAGTTACCGTCTTCTTTAAAGTCTTGTTCAGGTACAGTAAGTTTCAAATATAAAAGGATAGCCCTAAAAACTAGGGCTGAATGATTAAAGGCTTTTCTTAGGAGGAAGAGCGACGTTGGCAAATATTATTCCAGCAATTAAAGACATAAAAATAATGAAAGTTTGCTGTCCTATGTGTTCAGTATGTAAAAAATCTTGACCAGACATCAGTGCGTTTAAACCGTAAGCGCTAATTTAACCCCACATTCCAATTTCAATCAGCTTTAAGCAAAATTATCTCATCAAATTAATTCGGGATAATTATGAAATATCAGCAAAAAATTAAACATTGGCAGTCACTCTTTATTCAGCAACAAAACAGTGGTCTTTCTATTACTGATTTTTGTAAACAGCAAAAATTTTCAACTTCTACATTTTATGCCTGGAAAAAACGCATAGCCAAAACTAATGGCAATAAGCCCCTGCCGACTCAAAAGCAACAACTTATTCCCTTGCTTGTTGAAGGTGCCGCTGAACTTCAAACGACCTCGCTCAAATTAAGTACACCAACCGGCTATCAATTAGAATTTGATGAGGACTTATGTCATCAAAAGCTTCATCATATTGTGAGTTTACTTAAATGATCTGTCCTCAACAGGTATATTTGGTCACTGGCTTTACTGACATGCGTAAATCCATAAATGGTTTATCAATCATTGTTGCTGAGCAACTTGAGTTAGATCCTCTCAATCAAGCTTGGTATGTTTTTTGTAATAAACATCGCGATAAGCTAAAAATTTTATTTTGGGATACTAATGGTTTTTGGCTCTATTATCGACGTTTAGAACAAGGTCGCTTTCAATGGCCGAAAAACAGTTGTTCATTGGCTGCTATGGGTATTGAACAACGCCAGTTGCAATGGTTACTCTCAGGCTTGCCTGTTAGTAATCCGTCACGACATCACACATTATCAGGCCTATCGGTTATGTGATCCTGAAGAGCATTTTTTAGGTATTGAACGATCTTTTTACTGTGTCATGCTAGCCATACTTTGAGATAAATAAAGCTTTATAAATGTCTGATAATGCGCAAATAAATCAACTGCAAAAACAACTGGCGGCTTTGCAAGCTCAGGTTGATGCATTGCAGCAAGATAAACAAGCATTAAAAGAAGATATGGTTGAAATGCAGGCGCGTATTGATCACCTTCTTGCAGAATTGAAACTGAGCAAATCTCAAAAATATGGCAAGAAAAGTGAGAAGGCACCACGTGGCACCTTTAACGAAGCAGAGCAAGCAAAGTCAGCGCCCAAGCATCATAAAAAAGGCAAACAAACACTGCCTGAAGATATACCGCGTGAAGAAGTTGAACATGTATTAGCAGATAGCAGTTGTATGTGTTGCGGGAATGATATGCATGTTTGTGGCACTGAAGAAAGTGAACAAGTTAAAATTATCCCAGCCAAAATCAGTGTCATAAAACACAAGCAATTCAAATACGCTTGTCGTCATTGTGAAAATACTGAAATCAAAAACAAAATCATTACCGCTTCCAAGCCAAAACAACCGATACCCGGCAGTATTGCCAGCGCGGAAACACTGGCTGCAGTTGTGACGGCTAAATATTGTGATGCGTTACCGCTTTATCGACAGGTTGAGATATTCAAACGCGGTGGACTTAGCTTGTCTCGGGGCACGCTGGCAAATTGGTGTATTAAAGCTGGCGCAATCATTAAACCTTTAGTTGAAGCAATGAGACGACATTTACTCGCTCAGCATAGTTTATGCGCCGATGAAACTCGAGTTCAGGTATTAGATGAGCCTGATAAAAAAGCCACAAACCAATCTTATATGTGGGTGTATCGCAGTAACGAAATGAGTGAGCAACCTGTTGTGGTTTATGATTACCAGGCGGGTAGAAGTCGCGCCTGTTTAAAAGAATTCCTAGGGGATTATCAAGGATATTTACAGTGTGATGGCTACCCTGTTTATGACAATGTTGAAAATATCACGCCTGTAGGCTGCTGGGCACATGCCAGGCGTAAATATAATGATGCACTTAAGGCTGAGTCAAAGAATAAAGGTCGGGCACATAAGGCAATCAGTTTCATCAGTAAACTTTATAAATTAGAAACGCAGGCAAAAAACAAGAAACTAAGCGCAAAGAAACGCTATCAATTACGGCAAGAAAAAGCCAAACCAATATTAGCAGCATTTAAAATATGGTTAGATGAAGCCAAGATAAAAGTCACCAAAGAGAGCCATATTGGCAAAGCAATCAACTACACACTTAATCAATGGGATAAATTAAATCATTATATAGAAGATGGTGAATTAGGTATCGACAATAATATAACGGAGCGAGATATCAGACCATTTACCACGGGACGGAAAAACTGGATGTTCTCACAATCAGTCAATGGTGTAGAGGCAAGTGCGATACTTTATAGTATTGTCATGACATGTCGGGCAAATGATATAAACCCATATTACTACTTCCAACATTTATTTAAAGAAATGCCAAATCGAGAAGAAAATTCAGATTTAACAGATTTAATGCCGTGGAATGTGCAGCTAGACTTTGATTATAACTAGCCGCACCGCCTAGTTGCGCGTTTACTTTAAACCTATATAAGTTTTACTTCCTGGTACCAATACAATTAGACCTTGCATAGATACAATACAAGCAGGTGCATTTGCAATTCGGGTAAATAAATTACTATATATTCCCACTGCAAAAGCACCAACAAAAGCACCTAAAGTGAAATCTAAATATATCGCACCCAAATAACTGGCACCAAATGCAATGAAACCTGAGGCTATTGACCAAGTTGCATGTTTTGCTTTAGTTTTAAATATTATAATTAAGCTTGTACATAATGCAGCTATAGCCACCCAAGCAGTCCACTTTTCAAGTGGTACAGGTGCGATAAACTCAGCTTGACCAAATAGCGCAAAACCTAATGCCATGCCTAAAAACGCACCGAAATATAGCTTAAATAGCAGCATGATTGCATCCATGATCCGAGCTGTACCAGAGACCAGATGTCTTGCTGAAAGTTCAGCTAATCCAAGTGTTAAAGCAAGACCCGGAATGAACACAATAATAGCAGAGAGGATCACAAGCCTTATATTAATTCCAGGGTCGATATATACACTGATAGCACAAGCAATTAATGCTGATACAACAGCAACTAAAGGCTCTAACATATGGGCAACGCCTTTTGAGCGCTCAGACCATAAAACAAAAATATAAACAACTAAACTGATAATCGCAGACCAAAAAGCATCATTCCAGCTGGTGCCCATCAGCATAGCAAAAGCACCTCCAGACATTGAAAATGCTAAACCTGTGGCTACTTTACTGTATGGATTAGGTAAATCGTTTATATAGTCTAATCTTTGTTCTGCTTCTTCTAAAGTTCTTGTGCCGTTAGATAATTCATCAACCAATTCGTCTGTACGGGACAATGAGCCTAAATCAAGTTCACCAGGGGCGACACGTGCTGCATGAGTATATTCATTTTCATGACCTTCACTCCAAATAACGAAAGTTAAAGCGGTTGGAGTGATAATAAATGAAGACTTTAATCCAAATGAGCTGGCTACATTAAGTAAGTGTGCTTCTAATCTGTACGCTGGCGTGCCATATTTGTGAAGCATCTTTCCAAGTTTTACTATAAATTTTCTTTTCTGAGTAAAAGTCGCGTTATTCAAAATTCAATCCACAAAGAAGTATACATAAACTATAGCTAAAATATTTATATAAAAGCGATAGGTAATTATATTAATAGCTTAAATACTATTAGGCTATTTTATGTAAGCATTTTTTAATGAACAGATTTTATAAAAAAACATGTTCATAATTTTAGGTGGATTGTAAATTGAAAAAAAAATCTGTCACGCTTTATTTCACATTTTTTATTTGTTTTTCGCTTCAATCCACTGAGCCATATATTTTGTACTGCTCATAGTATGATGTTTTAACATAGCACCCGTAAAATTATCGCGTCTATGGGAAGTTAATTCATTGATGGTACAATGAATTTTCTCAACAAGCTGTTGGCCTAAAAGTTCACCATTATATCTATTTTTTAATAGAGGAGAAGCAGCCTGACTAGCCGAATTCCATAATGCTTCATTCTCATAAAGTTTAACTGCTTGTTTCACGAATTCATTAATATCATTCTGAATGTCTCCTGGCCATTGTTCATTATCATACATGCCCTCAGCACCAATATCCGTAGTGATATTTGGCGTGCCAACAGTCATAGCATCTAATAATTTACCTTTTATCCCTGCACCAAATCTAAGCGGTGCTAAGCAAATCTTTGCTTCTTGCATTACTTCAAGTGCATCATCAGCCCAACCTTTAATATTAAAACCCATTTTTGGATTATTGAGGGCGGTTGCTTTTGGTGGTGGATAAGAGCCATAAATATTTAATTGTGCATCTGGTATGTGTTTACGGATCAGAGGCCATATTTTTTGTAAAAATAATACTGCATCCCAATTAGGTGCATGACGAAAGTTTCCGATTGTCATAAATCCAGAGCGTTCGTTAAAGGCTTTTGTTTTACTGGGTATTTTATTTAAATCAAGCATAAAGGGTAAATAATGCAAAACGTTACAAGGTATATTAAATGTACCTTTAAGCAACTTCATTTCAAAACTTGATATTATTAAAGAGATATCACACCTTAAAATTGCAGCGATTTCTCTTTTCGCAATATCGCTTTGCAAGTCAGTTAGTGTCATTGCACGATCTTTTTTATGAGCTTGATGGCGCGCATTTCTTAAACATTGTAAATCTTCCGTATCTAATATCTTTAATGCATCAGGACAAAACTTATCAACTCTCCAGCCAAATTGTTCTTCCATCATAAAACGGTCAAACATTACGATATCTGGAGATAATGTTTGAATATACTCATCAAAACTGGAGCAATTTAATGCAATTTCTTTACTTGAAATCCCTTCAAGTTCTAAATCTATCATATGCTCTGTTTTTTGAGCCGGCGTTGCAAATTCAACTTGCCAATCTTGCTTTTTGAATAACCTCAAAATTGATAGCATATGGCTACCAGCAGCAGATGAGTTTGGTTCAGGCCAAACATAACCGATCACAAGTACTTTTTTCATTACAGAATTCTTCTTACATAAAATAGGGTAAAAGTTCAATCTTGATAAAATTGACTAATATATAACAAACTCTTAAAAACAGATAACTAAGCTTTATACCTAATATCTTAGGTATTATATAAAGTAGATAATAACAGGAAATCAAAGCTTTTAGACACAGTATTTATGTTTAGAGTTTTAATTTATTTGTTCATAAAGCTCTGAGTACTCAGTTCTATGGAGGTTAAATAAAAACTTTATCAAACAGTCTCTGCCTTGCGCAACATTCTTAAATCTTCCCGCGATGATATTATCCTCAGATCTTACAGATTCTAGGGCTAATTTTACTTGCCTCTGATCAGGTAAATGTATCTCAAGCTCTTTACCTTCGAATAGTTTATTAGCGCTTGTTATACAGTTTGCCCGCATTGTGATCCCAGAACTTGATAAGAACAAAATTTCTACTTGTTGCTTAGTGCCTTTATTATGTAGTGAAACATTTTGAGGGGAGTTTACACGTTAGTTAGGATCAATAACTTGCATATCCATAATTTCAGGCGTACCAAGTATTGGCGTGAATTATTCTTTTAAATCCACATTTTCTTTATTCATCTGACACAACAGGATCCGCGATTTTAGCGATTCTATCGCCATTTGGCTTATCAAAAAATTGATAAATATGAGAGCAGACAAAGCCAATTGAATTGGACCATGCTGCATACCAAGTTTTGAATCATAAATGGCTAAGCCAAATAATAAAAAAAGAACAACTAAGAATACTTTCAATAGCTGATTTGTATAAAAAGTTAATATACCTTCTTTTTTGATATCTTTTTTAACAAACACAGAACAAAAATATGGAATAACTTTTACTTTGAATCCAGATTTCTTTTCTACAAAGTTCTCATTCATCAGTGTTAATTGATCACGCAATGCATCAATCACTAAAATACCTATCGAGTTAGTTTTTTGATTTTGGATTGTAATCAAATACAATTAAAAAATCACTCTATAAGTAAACCGTTATTTTATTATTTTTATCCATTGCCCAGATAATGGCTCTCCTCGCGGATATTGACCATTTATCAAGCGTAATTGCTGCTCTCCATAAAGTCCTATCTTTAATTGCTTAGCAAGTAATGAGTACTTAGTTTGATCATTTGCTTTAACATAATGAATGACTTTAGATTTCTTATTGGTATTTTGAACTCGATGGGGCTTGAAGCTATGAATACTTTTCAAGAAGATACTATCGTAGTCTATCTCTGTATCTATATTATTCACTGTTGATATTAACGTATAGGCGCGTCCACCTTGAAAAATAGTCGCTACTCTTTGATCTGTTTTACCATTAGCACCTTCAATAATACCTGTATGGCCAATTAATCCATTTTGTTTAAAGTCTTCAGAGCGTTTTAACATAGATACTTTAGTTTGATTTCTTAAATGTGCTGCAGGAGATACGCCTTTTAACCTCTTGGACACCAGTAATTGTATTTGGGCTGATTTATTTTTAGGTTCGCTAATAATTGCTTTTCTGGTGTTAGTAACTTGCCAATCTACAGGAAATAATAACGAAAAACCCAACTTTTCATGTATATATCTGTTTTTCTCAACGGGTTGTTTTTTTAAAAGGGCGCTGTAATTAACACCGTAAATCATGCCTTCTGTTTTTTCTCTATATACTTGTTCATTAATTTTTTTATTATCATTTGATTTAAGCGTACCAGCTTTTGAAATAACCTCTTTTAATCGAATATCATTTCTTGGGTGTGTGGAAAACACACCATGATAGCTTTTATTCTTTTTACCTTCTTCTTTAGCTCTGTACCTCGCAAACTTCTCTTGATCTTTTAAAACACCGATTGTTTCAACCATAGCATGGGGATCATAACCACTATTAAATAGATATTCAGCACCTAAACCATCAGCTTCTAGCTCCATTTCTCTCCCATAACCTTTAACTGCAGCGGTTCCCCAAAGGTTTGTAACATCACCAATGGCTGCACTACCTGTTGTAAATACAGATAATACAGATAATACACTTGCTCCTTTTCTTGCTGAGTCTTGCCTAACTACATGCCTAGCCGTCACATGTCCGACTTCATGTGCTAATACGGCAGCAAGTTGTGCTTCTGAATCTAAATAGCTTAATAAACCTCTATTGATGTATATATAACCGCCAGGCAGTGCAAAAGCATTAATATCGGGGGCATCAATGATAGTAAAATGATATTTAATATCTTTTCTATGGCTATTTTTAACAATTTTTTGACCTATACTATCTACATATTTGGCTAACTTTTCATCCTGATAAATCGGCATAGATTTTATCAACTTTTCATGCATTTCTTTGCCCATTTCAATTTCTGAGCTTTCAGACATCATTACGATATCTGGCGTCCCAGTAGCTGGATTTATTGAACAAGCCATCATTAATAAAATAGGGATCAAAATCATAAATCTGATTATAGTCATAAGCAATATATTCATAAAAACTCCCATTTATCCCTCTGTATTATTGAAAAAGTGCTTTAATTGCAAAGCCATACCTTTACAGGCATCAGCTTGTACTTGTGCGATAATTGGGATGGGAATAACAACAGCAGGCATATATGATGTACCATCTGCTTCGCTACTAATTTTACCTATCAGTTTTTTCTTTTTATAATCCCAGATTGAAGCTTCATATTCAGCTTTTTTATCCCAAGTGCCAAATCCAAAGCACCCTAAGCCACCACCGCCTAAGCTACAGGTGATACTACCACTACTTCGGGTCGTTTCTGTATTACCATCAACCCAAATAATGTAGTGAACATTAAAATCGTTAAATTTCTCCGATACAGCATCATAGGCTAGTAAACGTTGTAAGTCTCTCACTCTCAATGGGGCAGTGCGGGGCTCAAACCAAGGGTATAAATTATCAACAAATGTTTGTTCTGGGATCACATTCAGCTGATTTTCACCTTTTGCTAAGATCTTGCCTATGCAAGAAATAAGCTCAGGCTCAGTTTCATAATCACTGCTAGTTCTTCTACCAATAACAACAATTGACTCGCCTTCTACTAATTCAGTAGAGGCATGTTGAACTTCTTCTATGGTCACAGTAGTACAACCAAATAAAATAAAAAAAAGGCTAAATACACATGCATAAGATAGTTTGATCATCATAATTACCTTTAGTATTGAGCAATTAAAAATAAAGTGCTTATAAATTAAGCATAGCTTCTATTATTTAAATTCACCATTTCATGCTTATTTATTTGCGTGTTTCTTTAACCAGTTATTTATTTCAGGTATATGACTAAATTTAAGCGTTAAACCAGCGCCTGCATCCCTTAATGCGATAACCATAGCCTCGTTTAACGCACTTTCTTGAGTTTGCATAAACGCGGTAGGAGTTTTACCATAAGCTGTTAATATCCAATCTGCTAATAACTGGCCTTGGTTATCATATACCTTCATATTATATTTGATCCAAACCTCAAACATATTTAGCTTAGTTTCTGCTGGTACGTTATATTGCAACTCATCAACATGGGGTTTAAAAAATATATCAATGGGGTTATTTGGTTTACTTTCAAGATCTGGCACACTAACAACATCAGAGAACATAGCAGGCAATACTGTGTTAAATAACGCTAACTGAGCATCGCCGACTTCAATTTCCCATTCTTCTCGTTTTTCATCTTTTTCATTATATTGATATGCCTTAAACTCTTTATCATAAATTACCCCTAAGGTGTAAGGTAGTTTATTAACGACGGGGGTAGGGAACTCCCCCTCTACTGTTAAAGTGCTTTTACATCCTGTAAAAACAAACAAAACTAAAATAAAAGAGATGAATTTTATAATATTAAATATCATTAACATGTCCTTTTTATAAAAATTAAGCGTTATTATCTATTTGTAATCATTTAGCCCAACAAAAGTACCGCCATTTCTATATGTTAGTTCTCGCATTAAGGTTGCAAATCGAATGCCTGTTGTTTGTAAATGAGTAGGTCGCATAAATTGAACAGGAAAACCAACCGCGTGTATTCTTACCAATCTTTCGTTATCCTTATTTACTTTGTTTATTCGCTCTATGGTACCCAGTACTGTTTGAATTGAACGTCCAGAAAATTCATCACCCATGACATACAAACTAATTTTTTTATCTTGAGTAAAAAAAGTACTAATCGCCTTTTGAATGCCTTCAACTGGACTACTGTTACTAAAGGGGTTCCATGTTCTTAACCGTTTTATAATTGCCTCTCTACGTCCTGGTGTATCGGGGATCCACTTCCTTCTATAATTTGTGAACATATATTTACCCATATCATTCATAATTTGAATGCCTTTGACTTTAGGGTATATATCCAATGTTGCGATAATTTCTTCTAATAATCTTTGCCAACCATAGTTATACATACTGCCGGATGTATCTATAATGAAAACTAAATATTCACTATCAACTGGGATCCCCCCAATTAAGTTATTTTTATTCTTATAATTTGCACCTAACAAACGGGTCATTTCATCCGAAAGCGATTGCAGCGCAATTGCTAGTTTCCCTTTTTCTTTCTGCATGTAAGTTGCAGCTTTTGAAGTTTGGGCGTATTGGGCTTCAATGGTCGCGAGCTTTGTACGTAAAATAGCAATACGCTTTTTTTCGTTATCTATTTGTTCATGTTTGGCCGTTAAATTACGATTAAAGATGGTTGTTTCGCCTCTAATACTAAATAAGGTTTTTTGTAGGTTTTCAACTTGGGCATCTAAATTAACTGCAGACTTTTCAAGTACAATTGGCTGTACAGTTTTAGTGATCATTAACAGTAAAATGATGGCACCAAAGCCACAACAAATCACATCTAAAAATGCAATACTTGACTCTTGTTGTATCCTTTTATTTCTTGCCATAAAAACTCCTAGGGCCAATCTTGTGAAGGGCTCATAAATGAACCTGAAGTATATTGTGCAAGTTTCCAAAATGCAGAAGCAGCCATAGGATCACCTTCCATTGGCCACAATAAAACATTAACAGGAATACCTTCAGGCAAACTATTTACTGCTTTTTCAAATAAAGCTTCTCTTTGAGGGCCTGTAATCGTGGTCGCATTTTTATCCGTGGTACTACTTTGAGTTGGTAAACCATCGGTAATTAACAAAATATTATCGGGTAGGGGATCTAAGTAATTAACCACCTGAAATGCTTTTTCTAGATTTGTACCGCCAGTAGGCGCTGTTGTTCTCAGGTTTTTAATACTAGAGTTTAGAGTCTCTTTATCCGATATATAATGCCATTTGTGAATACTGTCTTTAAATGCCGCAGACACATCTGTATTAAAAGCATAAATTTGATATTGGCTTTGAACCGGAAATTTAGCGATTAACCATTCAACGGCTAAAATGGCACGCATCCATTTTGAAGAAGCTCTTTTTGCTTCATCTGGCATATATTTTTTTCGAATGATATTTACAATCGAGTTATCTAACATACTTGCGGAGGTATCTATTAAAATTAAGGTTCTGGCGCCACTGAGCTTTAGGCCTGTTAAATATTGTCTATTTCCTTGACCGGAAAAGTCTCTGGCGTCATTCCCTTTAGCTTGTTCATCTTCAAGCTTTTCTTTTTCAAGCATCAGGGTTTTTATTTTATTCTTTAAATCTAATAATTGTTGATCGTCATCGGGTATATCTAGTTGTGTTACTTTATTATTTATTGCATCAATTTCATCATTAATCCTACGGGCTAAACCACTTGTTTCGACCAAAGTTTGATCTAAAGTTGAAATTGTATTTTTTAGTTTTACTAAATTTTTATCTCCTTCTAAAATTTCTTCTTCTAATAAATTAACTTCAGCCTTTAAAGTAATGTTTTGTGCATCAACAACAGTATCAACATCGTGTTTAATAATTAAAAAAACTAAGATCACAGCACCAAAACCGCAAGACATAATATCAAGAAATGATAAGCTAAAAGTTGTAAACTGGCGCTTTTTTGTCATAGATTAGAACTCCTCTTCAACAGTAATTAATTCGAAATTAAAGTTATCGGAAATTGAAATTATGTCTGCATTGTTTAAAAGAATATTATCTTTAACGGATGCACCATTGACAGTTAAGCTTTTTGCTCTAATTGAAGTTAAGGTGATTTTGTTACCATTGGGAGTCAAAACTGCAAAAGATTCGGATGTTTGATGTCGACTAAATGGGTGTATGGTCTTTTTATCATTAGGATTGTTTAAGTACACATGTTTATTTTTAAATGCCACACTTAAATGATTAAATACAATATGTGTGGCATGCTTGATATTTATAACCTTATCTTGTTGGTATCGTTTTAGAGTCGGGATTTGTTCCAATAAACACACGCCAGATTGCTGTTTAATAAAAGGTAGTAGGTTTTGTATCAAGGCGAATATAGAAGGTTTTTTTAATCGTTTACCGTCATTTTTATACTGAGTATTAGCAATTAAATTATAAAAGTCATGTGTAAAATATAATGGAGCATCATTTGGTTTATTTTCAAATAGAACACTAAAAAATTCAGCTATTTTTTCTAATAAATCTTGAGTTTCTAGATTAATTGATTTTTCATTAATAGATATATCAGTATCTGCTAATTGTCCTGTATTTGATAACTTAATAAGCAATGTATAAATTTGGTTAAATAAGCTTTGTTCAGTGTGAGCACTATGAAAAACATCAAAACGGATATGTTTAATAAACTTTTGGTTGCACCAGTTTGATATATACCAAACTAACTCAATAAACCCTAATTCAAGAAATATATTTTGCTCATTGAGTTTAATTGTCTTGCTAATGGTCAAATTCGATAAATTACAATTATGTAACCCTAATTGGCCAATAGTATAATCACCCATATAATCAACAGCTTCAATATTTATTACATCTTGATTTACCAATGCTAATGTATTTAAATTACAACTTTGGGCTAAACCTAATAACAATGATAATTCTTGCTCTTTGTAATAAGATGGCGTGATGAAAACAACTGGAATATTTGAATCATATTTTTCAGTAATCTTTAAAAGCTGCTGATACGCTAAATCTGCAAAATGCCTAATACTGTCATTTTTACAGTTAATTTCTTCATAACATAAACGTTGCCAAAAATGAGAATAAAAGTCATCAGGAGATAATTTGATATTAGGTAAAGCATCTTCACCAAATATAAGCTTATCTTTTGTGATATATGCATAAGCTCTTGACTCTGAGCTTGAGTGACTATCATGGACTATAAGTTGAAAGTCATTAACTTCGATAACAATAAAATCCATTTAGCACTCCTCTGAACTATCAATTTTTAAATGATTTAACAGATTTTCATCGCAATAATCTTGTGTATTTTGTACATGCCGTTCTTGAAATAGTTGCAATTGATGAGTGAAAAACATGATAAATATACTGATCACTAAAGCGATAAAGGTTGAGTTAAATGCCACACCTAGGCTATTGGTTACCCCAATAATATCGCCTTCAACAGCTTTATGCGCTTGACCTAATGCTTCACCTATTCCTCGTACAGTACCAATAAATCCAATAGAGGGAATTGCCCAAGAAATATATCTGACCATTGCTAATTCACTATCTAATCTATCAGCTTCTGAATCACAGGTATCTTTTATAGCGGTCGCAACTGCTGCGATATTTTCTGTTGCTATAAATCGCTTTAGTGCAATTAAAATTGTGCGTGGTAATAACAATACTTGTTTGTCTTTTGACAGGTTCTCAATTGGACGGCATAAACTATTGGCATCTTCTGGCAAAACCTTGGTACCTTGTTGAATATTTAATACTGAAAAATTTAGCATTGAAGTTTCATGAACAGTTTTTTTTGCTTTAAATGCCATGATCAACAATACCCAAAACATTAATATAAAGCAGGTTTCTTGTTCATAATCTTTTAGCACTATATAAAGGGATCTTTGAGTACTAATTTCACTACCGGCTTGTTGCTGTGCTTCTTGCTGTTGTAAAAGCGCGTCTGCATTGGGTCTGATCACAGCAACATAAACTGCATGTACAATTAAAATTGAGATCAATAAAGAAAATATTTGGAATATAAATTCACTGCCAGAACTTCGTTTCATAATAAATATCCTTTATATATCAACAGGGAATGGAACAGATAAGTCTTCAGAAATAGACTCTGTCGGAATAAACTTTTTATCTTTGTTTTTAGGTTTTTCGTTACTTTTAATTGGTTTATTTTCTGATAAGCTAAAAACTCTTTTAGGCTTATCAGTTATTAGCTTATCAATATCACTTGTTGATATTTTTGCTTGTTTATTACTAGTAGGTGATATGTTAATCGCTTCATTTGATACACTTGATGTTGTAAAAATTAAGAACATAAAAACACTTATTTTTATAACCATATAATTTGCCTCTTAATTAGCATATTTAGCAATTCTAAAACCAAGATCTTGTCTTTTATCATTGCCATAATCCCGAAATGAAAGTCTTAGTTCTGTCCGAGTTCCATGTGCCCAACTTGAGCCGCGGATAACATGATAGTCTCCTGTTAGAGGCCCCATAGGATCATATTGCACTTTTGAAGATAGACCGGTTTGAATTTCATATAAATCATGACTCCATTCGGCGACATTACCAGCAAGATCATAAATCCCTTTTTGGTTTTTATTAAATGAAGCAACGGGAGCAGATACTGGATATTCGTCATTGTATTTAGGTTGCACATTACCCAAAATTGCTGCGCCAGAAATATCAGCGAAATTTCCTGACTTTTTAGCTGGAGGCAGTGAATCCCCCCAAGGGTATTTCAGCATTTTGTCATCTATAAATCTTGATGACCAAATCCATTCAGCTTCTGTTGGCAATCTATAACCTGTGGCATTTTTATCAAATGAAACCAGTTTATTATCTTTTATGTCATAAAAATTGTTTAATTTTTCTTTGTCTGATAACCAGTTACAAAATAATGCAGCCTGAATCCAAGTGATATTTACAACAGGTTGAAGTTTGCCATTTAAGCTTTTACCTTTTACATTGCCAGAAGAGTGTTCGCTTTGAAACTGCTTAAATTGTTTATTGGTAACTTCTGTAAACCCTAAATAAAAAGGGCGAGATAAGTTTAGTGTACGCTTGATCTCATTTGCACGACGACCTTGTTCACGACGCGAAGCACCTGCGTAAAACGTTTTTTTCGGCTTAAATAATTTTAGTTTTCCACCTGAGGGATCTGAAATAATTGGCTTCATATTTTCCCACTTTGCTTGTTCTAACGTTTTAAGCTGAACACTAAATGTTTGTGCTAATGTGGGATTAGGTAGTATGTCTTTGTGATATGTAACATATCCGCTCTTTTCTATTCGTATACTTTGTTTTTTAACAGATAAAGTTAAATCTTGTGATGCGCGTCCCATCAAAGTGTCATTAATATAAATCAAAGCATCAGATGGGGCGACTTTAAACTTAACATCACCGAGAATAGGGGATAGACTGATATTTTTATTAACCTGGGTATTAGAATTAACAATTAATGTTTGACTATGCTGCTTAAATCCCTCCTTAAAAATCAATAATGAAGCACTTTGATCAGGAACTACATTAGCTAAAATAGGGGTTTTTCCTAAAAACTCATTACCATAGGTAACACTTGCACCACTAGGAGAGCTTGTAATTTTCAAAATACCTAACAACTTTTCTAAATGCACATCTCTCATTGTTTCATTTTTTAGCGCTATTACATCTATATTTCTTTGAACATCTTGATAACCTTTCTTTTTAAACACTAAGGAATGAGCACCTTGAAGTAAATCGAGCAAGGCGGGAGTCGTACCAAGATGTATGCCATCTTTAAATATTTTAGTTTCTGTAGGCGTTGAACTTATGCTGATCTGAGCCCAAGCGGGTGATAAATCTATCGTTAAATTTTGAGTTTTATTTTTACCGACAATTGTTATGGGAGTTTCGTAGTCAAAATATTTATTCGCTGAAACTATTAAAGTATGATCTCCAGCAGGAATGCTTTTTATAATTCCATCTATTAAATCAACAGATTCAGAATCTATTTTTACTGCGACTTTGACTTTGGGTTTAACAATTAATTCAAGATTTCCTGGTAACTTAGTAAACTCAAAATCGAAAGATTGATTTTGTTCTTGAGTTACTTCAAAACTAGTATCAAGTTGATAATATCCTGTTTTATCTGACTTTAAGCTGTATTTACCAGGCAACATTAAATAGTAATCTGACATTTTAACGTAGAAGCCACCCGATAAAGTAATATTCTTAGAAGCGGGCATAGTGCTGAAAGTAACTGATTTAGCAGTAAACACATATAATATCGCGATAATACTGATACATAATAGAATTACCAGTACCAGATGCTTTGTGCTAAATTGACTTTTTTTATGCGCTATCACTTCACTTGAAGGCACAAAATTTGACGGTTTAATTATATTGTTTGAGTTATTCGTAAAATTTGAATCTTTATTCATAACTTCACCCGTTATTTACTTTTTCAACGCACTTAACAAGAATTTTATTATTTTTACTGCCAGGTAGTAAATTCACAACTTTTCTAATATCCCTATAACCATTTCTTGAGCCGATTAAAGTATATTCACCTGGTTTTAGAGACATATTTTTATTGGTGAAATGACCAATATCTCCAATACGATAAATAGTGATACGTGTTAAATCATCAGATAAAATTTCAATATTGATTGGTAATTTACTTTGCCTCAAAATATGTTGTACTGATGTGATTTGTTTTAGTAGGTTTACATCTGGGTTTTGTATTTCAGTTGCTTGTTTATAAATATTTTGTGCCTCTTGATACACATTATTGTTTGATAACCGCGCTGGATAATTAATAATGCCATTAAGTTTATGCTCTAAGTCAGCTTTTGATTTAGTTCTTATTAAGCCCACTCGTGCTGAGGTAAGGCTTGAATCTATTAATAAAGCTTTATTATATTCTTTAGCAGCATCTTGCCATTTAAGTGACTTTTCTAGTTCTAAGGCTGATTTTAATATGTTCGAAATTTGACTCTGTGTTTGTTGATTTTTAGATTGTAATATTGCTGCATTTGGATCATTCGAATCAGGTATTATTTTTTGTGCTTGGGTAAAATACTTTATGGCAGTTTTAAATTCATGGTTATTTAAACTGATATAACCTTGAGACATGGCTTTAGAGAAATCTCTTTGTGTGATTTTAGCTTCAACTAATTTTAAATTATCTTGTGTTAATTGAGAGTTTTTATCTAAATCTATAGCAGTTAAAAAACGTTTTTTAGCATTATCTAATGATTTATTTTTTATTAAAATGACACCCTCATTATTTAATGAGAGTACCTCATCTAATACTAGTGCACGATCGTATTTTTTTTGTGCCTCAACGTCTGTGGGCTTTAAATACATGGCTATTTGTAATTGTTTCTTTGCTCTCGTTGCATTATTGTTAGCTAAAGCTTCACTGCCTTTATTTAAATACAATTGATAGTGTTGTTCAATTTCATGCTCTAGATTAGTTAGTTCAGTGAGCGATTCAGTATAGAGTGAAATCGCTTTATTAAACTCCTGAAGCCGATAAGATAAATCACCTTGTTTCGCTTTTTCAAAAGCCAGATCAAACTTCTCTTTTCCCCATAGCTCAACATGATGCTGTTCGAGTATATTCTGTTTATCAAGCACTTTAGCCAAAATTGTTTGAGAGGTTTTTCGATGTTTTGATAATTGTGCTTCATGCCATGGAGATTCATCAATTGCTTTATTTAACTCTTTCTCCATAAACACTTTACTATCAGTTTCTAACTCAGGTTTAGAGATATTTTTTGGTAAATAAAAAATAACAAAAATCAAAGCGAAAACTAAGGCTGTTATCCCTATAAGGTAATAAAAGTTAACGCTATTAAACTTAGTATTTGAGTTCCTTATATTTTTATCATTTAATTCAAAAGTTTTAGAGTGAGTTATCGCCTGTTCTTGTTGTTCCGAAGTATCTTTATGAGTCATCCAGCCTCCTAAGTTAACGAATAATCTAAAATCTTTTCTATGTTTAATATATAGTTTAGAAATTAATGAATTGCATTATTAAATTTAAAATTAATTCATTTAAAACCAACTTCCTTGTCATGGGTAATCGCTTATATAACAAGCATCATAAGCTGTTATTCACCTACATTAACTTTATAGATATCTTTTAATATTTCTCGCCATTGCTCATATTGATTATCAACAGTACCACTTAATGTAATAGTGCGATCTTCAAGTTCTATAACATGTGTTTCTAAGTTAGCCTCTAATGAATCACCCAGCTCTTGAAGTGCCTCTATGTGAATTTGAGACTCAGCATCTCTATCGAATCCATCTTTAATAATGTAACTACCACCAGCCACTGCGACGGTGCCTGCTGCACGAGCTGCACCACTTGAGTGTCCTGTAGCAAAAATACCAGCGATGATAGAGGCTGCCCCGATGAGCTTTTGGTTATTGGCCTTTCTTTGCATTGTTCTCATAGCTATGACTTCATTGTAGCTTTCTTTACGCCAGGTTTGATATGGGGTTTTCATGCCTTTAACATAACGACCGTAATATTCTTGAAGCGTATCAACAAATAAGTAATCTCTCTCTCTTATTTGTCTGATCCTAACCATCATAGGATCGCCCTCGGCAGGCAGCCTGTTCACAGAATAATTGCCCGATTGATCTTGTGATAAATGGCCCTCGAACATATTCGGAGAAAAAGACTTAGCAAATTTTAATTCTGATATTTGCCTTATTTTAGTTAATTGATTGGGCTGTAGTGTTTTTAGATATAGATATAGATCATTTGTTATTTGATTATATACATTCTGAAAGGGCTCTTTTGGTAACTGCATTTTAGCATTGTAAGAATATTTACTTGCTTTATGTCGATATTCTTTAGTGTACCAATGCTTACCCGTTGCATCTGTTACTTTTATGCTAAGTGTTAGTAATTCACCATCAGATTTAAGTATTTCACCAGCGACTAAAACATCTACTGAATCATGCTCCAAAGGGACAACCCTAACAGCTCCCCACGCGGCACTTGTTTGTAGTGTTTCCATTAATAGATAGGGAAAATAACTCGCTTCAGCCACACGTATTTCGGGGAAATAGATAGCATCATCATCTAATTCTTGTAGCTTATCTAAACCAGGATCAAAAACTCGTATTCCAATATCAAGCAGATGTGCATCTGAAATTTCAGTGGTTACAAGTATGACAGGGGTTACTTTAGTCGTTTTAACCTCTGTTGTTGCACAGCCTAGCTGCAAAATGATTAAAGGAATTAGAACATGTATAAATTTTAGCATTTCATTTACTCCTTACCTTGATTTTTATATTTTCGATATTCTTGCCATAATTTTTCTCTAATAATCGGATCAGCTTCTTTAAGTGCTGCCTCTCTGATTTGCCTTGCAACAATATCATCATCTTCACCACTGGGAATATCAGTAGGGGGTGCATATATTTGCTGATTTTTTGAATGCTTAAAGTCTCCTTCAGGTTGTCTACTAGGCATTGGCATTGATCCGTTTCCTGAATTCGAATCCGAATTCATACCTCTTTGTGTAGATTGAGAAGAATCAGTTTCACCATTGAGGACATCGTCATAAAGTCTGCCATTATTTGCATTTTCTACTTCTTCTTCACTGCCTTCTTCACTACCTTTGTTTTGAATATAAGCTCTTTCACTCAGTATCATGCCATCGTAATCATTCATTGATTTATTCAGTTTATCTTCAAGCTTTGCGATTATTTCTCCTCTGGTAGACTGAAGGGCGCCAGTACTTGATTGTGCACCTGAACTTGATTGCTCGCCTGAACTTGATTGTTCGCCTGAACTTGATTGTTCGCCTGAGCTTGATTGTTCACCTGAGCTTGATTGTTCACCTGAGCTTGATTGTTCACCTGAGCTTGATTGTTCACCTGAGCTTGATTGTTCACCTGAGCTTGATTGTTCACTAGCACTAGATTGTGAACTTGAGGATGTACTTGCTTCCTCTTCTGAAAAGTCTATTTCTTTATTGCTTGGTTTACTTTGTTCATTACCAAATGTATCTTCTGATTGTTGCTCTGATTGTTGCTCTGATTGTTGCTCTGATTGTTGCTCTGATTGTTGTGCTGATTGTTGTGCTGATTGTTGTGCTGATTGTTGCTCTGATTGTTGTGCTGAATCATTAGAGCGCGTTTGTGCTTGAGTTTGACTCTTTTGAGATGAAGGCTTTGATTGGCTTTGGCTTTGGCTTTTAGTGCTACTTTGAGATTGAGAAGGGGGACTCGACTTTGTAGGTGTAGACTTTGAAGCCGAAGAGCTTGATGGTGGCGAACTCGAAGGCGGCTGACTTGGAGGCGCAGGCGTCTGGGTAGACTTACACGCCACTAGAATAAAAATCAAAGTCATCATACAAAATAATTTAAGTGCTGTATTCATTATATAACTCCAATTTATTTCGGAAAGATATGTAGTTTCATTTGTTCGGTTTTTATCGGTATTCCTTTTACAAGTTTAGGTCTGAATTTAGTATGTCTCAATGATTTTAATGCAAGTGATCTTAACCTTGTGCTTTCTTTCATATTTGAATTAACAACCCTTATGTTTTTTGCTCGACCATGTTTAGTCACATCAAAAGATGCTTGTATGAATTTAGTATTTGATAGTAATAAATCCTTCGATATGTTTTCTCGGGTATTAGTGGCCAAATTTGGTAAATAAGGAAGTGCAATTGGTTTTTGGAATAAGTCTTCAGTAAATGTATTACCAGCATCATTTAGCATCGCAAATTGATAAGCTTCATTGTATAAATGCATAGCGGATTGCCTTTTTTCAAATAATAAATACCAATCAGCAAGTTTCAGTTTAACTGTAGAAATAGTAAAATAATCCGGTTGCGTCTGATTTTCCAATATCTCAATTTCATTTAATATTGTATCTCTACCATTTGAAAAGCTGGTACGTTTGAGTGAAATAATTTGGTTTTGATAATTCGTTGTAGTGGTATATTCGGTATTATCTATTAAGTTTGAATTAATCTGTGAAATATCAAAAGTTGCAAAAAAATAGTTTATTATCAATTTGTTATTCAATATATATATATTGCGCTTATCAAATTCACCATAAACTGTTTCACTAATATTTAACGCCATTTTATATAGGTAATGTGCATTATAGAGATCTTGCGCAGGGCTAGGAGAGTAGCTCATGGCGTAAGATGTTAAATTCCAATTAGCCAACTTAACCAAAACTTGTAACATCTCTTCATCTTGCTCGGCAAAATTACGATTATGCAGCCAATATAAATAATTGTACTTCTCATGAACTTGTTTCCATTTTTTTTGCTGTTTTAAGCTTAGAATTATTTTTTCTAAAATGGAAATTTGCGCTTTTGAATATAATCCATCATTAATTCTATTTAAATGAAGAGAACGATTAAAAGTGGTGATCGCTAAATCATGCTTTTGTTGTTTTTGATATATGTCGGCTAAATTGGCTAATTCTTGAGCTAACTTATCACTATAAACGCCTTCAGCAGATTCGAGTTCTTCAATTGCATTTTCGTAGTCTGTGATTTGCTCATTTAAGGTTTTTGGTGAGTTGTTATCAGCAAGTTTAAATGGGTTACTGGGGTTACTGATTGTATTAGCTGCACTAATAGAAAAACACAAAAATGTCAGTATTAAAAAACTAAAATTCAAATATAAATTTTTTGTCATAACTAATCTCCATGATTGCACCGAATTGGACGTAATCTTTTGAGCAAGTTTTCCCTGACAGAAATTTTTCTTAGTTATAGCTAAGATATTTAATTTATTATTATATTTTATTTAAAACATTTTAAACTAAATGTTTTCTTTTATTCAATTAAAGTATAGACGATAAAAATTAGATAGTTGTAAATATTAGACAGATTTTAAATTAATAAAAAAAGCATCATAAAAATGATGCTTTTTAACATGTTTAAGCTTCTAATCCGAAAGGATCATCTATCGAGTGAGAAGGGGTTGTAAACCATACTGGTCCATTGTCATCCATATAAAAATGATCTTCTAAGCGGATTCCAAATTTTCCTGGGATCACTAACATAGGTTCATTACTAAATACCATGCCAGTTGCAAGTTTTGTTTCTGTTCCTTTAACTAAGTATGGCCATTCATGGATATCTAAGCCACATCCATGACCCGTTCTATGAGGTAAGCCTGGTAGCTGATAGTCTGGACCATACCCATGAGCCTCTAATACTGTTCTTGCACCGTCATCAACATTGCCACAAGGTGCATTCAATTTAGCTTCATTAAAGGCATTTATTTGAGCATCTTTTTCAACCTGCCAAGCAGCTCTTTGCTCTGCTGTTGCTTCTCCATAAGCATAAGTTCTTGTGATATCCGAATTGTAACCATGTAATAAACACCCAGTGTCTATTAATACCCAATCATTTTCTTTTAAGGTCTGAGGATCTTTAACACCATGAGGGAATGAGGTGGCTAAACCAAATAGCACGATGCAAAAAGAAGAACCTGTTGCACCGACTCGTTTATGCGCTTCATTTATAAATTGCGTTACTTCCAATGTTGTTATGCCTGGATGTAAAACCCTAGCGGCAGCTTTGTGTACTTCAATTGTCATATCTTTTGCACGCTGCATCAGTGCAATTTCAGATTTTGATTTTATTTGCCTACATAATGCGCTCACATCTGAACCATTAACATATTCATAATGCGACGCTGCTTTCCTTAAACCATCAAAAACAAAAAATGAAGCCGACTCATCAATAGCAATTTTACCTGATGAGATCCTCATTTTATTTAAAGTACTTGCAAATAGGGCATATGGGCTTTCATGCTCGTGCCAACCATTAAAACGGCCTTGAATAAGCATATGATCTCTTAAAGAGCCTTCTTCAAAATGCGGTGCGATAAACTCTAATTCGCCCTGAGCTGGCAAAATAGCACCTACAAGCCTTTCACTCTTATACCATTTTAAACCTGTAAAATAATATAAATTAGTGCCAGCATCTAGATACATAGCTTTAATATTTTGTTCACGCATTAACGATTGTGCTTTATAAATACGCGCTTCAAATTCATTTTTAGATATTGAATCAATCTCTTTTGTCATATCTGACAATTTATTTAGCTCTTTCTCTATCGTAGAGCCACCTACGCCTAATGTCATGTTAAACCCTCAATTGCATACAATATGTAAAATGTACCATGTAGATATCCAAAAATGAAGATAAGCTAAGTGTTTAACTGTAATAATTGAAAATTAAAGTGCTTTTGATTGTTACGGAGGATACAATTGCGATTATATAACATTATATATTTTTTAAATGACAGATATTACAACCCATAAATCTTCTCAAAGACGTTTATTAACAGCACTGGCCATCACTTGTAGCTTTATGATTATACAAATTATCGGTGCTTTTTATGCCAACTCACTTGCTGTGTATGCAGATGCAGGCCATTTGTTTGTTCATAATAGTTCATTATTTATCGCTTTAATTGCTTCTGCTCTTGCAATTAAACTTGCAACAACTTTTAGTGATGGTTACCGTAAAGCAGAGTTAACTGGCGGGTTAATTAATGGCTGTTTATATCTATTGATCAGTGGCTTTATTTTATTTCAAGGGTCTGAACGATTATTAGAGCATGAACATCACGCAGGATTAGAAGTTAATACTTTTATCATGTCTTCAATTGCTGCAGTTGGGTTCTTATTCCACGGTATTTCTGCTTTCGTATTATATAGAGGAAGAAAGGATAGCATAAATGTATACGCGGTCTTTCTTCATACATTTTTTGATTTATTATCCACAATCATAACGTTTATAACCAGTATTGTGATTCATTATACGGGTTGGTTAGCTGCAGATTCTATTTCAAGTATGATAATTTCAATTTTTGTATTAGTAACCGGTTTAAAACTCGTTCATAAGTGTGTCATCGGCTTATTCTTTTGTGGCGTACGCCTACCTTCAGTTAAAAAAATAGAAAAAGCCTTACGGCAGCTAGATCACGTTGATAATATTCATAACTTGATTATTAAAATTGAAAACAAAGAGATATGCGTAGGTGTACATATTGTATTAAAGCACGCTTGTACTTTAGGCAAGCATGATGAAATATGCCGTTTAGAGGTAGAATCTCTATTGAAAAAACAATTCAACGTTACTCAGTGTGTATTACAAATTGAAGCACACGGCTGTAATGGCGCATTTGCTTAATCTAATACAATAATAACTCCGGTATCTTTTAACATGTTATTTTTTGTTAAATAAATCAGCTTTTGAGCATTTTGATTATTTAACATGATCACAGAGTTGTTGTTGTTGTTGTTACATATTTTATTCGCCTTTATTAATAAAGGCGTGTCACCCACAATAGGGTGTTCCATTGCGAATTCAACCTCTGAAGCAAAAGTGATTCTATTTGACCGCTTGCTATCATCTCATTGATATTTTTTTCATTTGGATAAAGGATATCACCATTACTTCTTCTGATTTTAGGAGCAAGTGAAGGAATAAAATCACTGACTCTCACATCAATTACGATACCAGAGATTTCACTAATTCTCTGCGAGGCTTTTAATTCAGGTTTTTCATCCAGAAGTGCTTCAATATCAGACACTCTCTTAGATAATATTTTTATTTGTTTTAGTAAATCTTGAGTTGAACAGTTACTTTGGCTTACATATGCTGAACTCATGAATCCGTTAAATAACATCTTGATATTAAATGCAGAATTTTGTTTATTATTTAAATCTGCATAAATAGATTTAGAAATTTTACCTTTTGCAGCTACATTATCCATAAAAAAAAATGATTAATGGATAAGCTCTCATGGTTGTACCTCCATTTTACCTAACACAGCTCTTGAAGCTGATTTATCAAACGAGACACCTTTTAGCTGTACTGCGAAACTAAATGAGTTTTGAATATGAAATGGTTTATTGCTTTGCAATTTAAATGTTGCAAACGCCATGTAGTTTGAACACGTGTTCAATGAATTAGCATTCCTTCATGCCCCGTCAAGGCAAGCTATGCTTGCCTTTTTATTCAAAATTTATAACAAGTCATCAAGGGATCTTATTTTTGCGCCACCAAAGGTTAAAGATAATAAATTAGCAGCAACAATTTGTTTTCCTGTAAAATCTTCATCTTTAGACGATAATTTTGGTGCTGCTATTGCATCTTCAATAACAGTACATTTATAGCCTTTATGGGTTGCTGTTCTGCAGATTGTTTGAACACAAGCCTGTGCCATAGCGCCGACTATCAAAAGATTATGAATGCCTAGCGATATTAAAGTTTGCTCCAAATCTGTATCAGTAAAGCTGTCTATGTAATGTTTAACAATCACAACTTCATTATCTCTAGGGGCGACACTATGGTGAATTTCAATGCCATTTGATTCAGGAGCAAAAAAAGCAGCTTGTTTGTCTTCGAAAATATGTTGTATATGAATAATAGGCAGATTTTCATCTCTAAATTTATTTAATAATTTACTTGCTTGATTTGCTGCGATCTTAGTTTCTTCCAATTGAAATTTACCATTTTCAAAATAATCGTTTTGAAAGTCAACCAATACCAAAGCTGAGCGTTTATCATCAGTTAAAGGTTCGCTCAATTGTGTTAAAACACTAAAATCATCTTCTTCTAAATACCATTGACCATCGTCAGCTAAAGTCCAAAGCTCTTTTGTAATAAAACCACTAGCAATATTCATACTCCAGTTTGCAGATAATATAGCTTGTGTAGCGCTGAGTACTTTTATCTGAACGTTTTTATAAACTAAATCTGTTGGATTACTTTTTGCAAAACCTTGCCAAAAATTAGATATCTCAGATTTAGAATTAAAGCGTCCAAAAGGATGTACTTGCATAAATGCATTTGATGTATATCTGTCTATACACGCATTTACGTCACCATTATTAAAGCTATTTATCCAGTTTTGACTCGCTTGCATTACTTCTTTTCTAATTGATTGGCTCATGATGTGTTTCCTTGTTATTTGATTAAGTTAAGTATATTGTTTATCAAATAATAGATAATCACCTAAAAAGTGAAATATATGTTCATTAAATCTGAACAAAAGAAACTTGCATATCAAATGTTAGTGTTTGATGAAGTTGTTAATAAAGGATCATTTACTTTAGCAGCACACTCACTTGGTCATACAAAATCTGCTGTTAGTTTGTACATAACACAACTAGAAACTGCATTGGATACCAGATTATTAACTAGAAGTACACGCACATTAAACTTAACACCTTCAGGTGAGTTGCTAGTAAAAAGAAGTGAGCAATTAGTCAATTTACTATCTGATACATTACAAGATTTAGATACATATAATAATGAGCCCGCTGGGCGTATTACAATTACAGCGCCCCATGCTTTTGAAACAAACTTAATCACACCGATTATTGCTAATTTATGTGATGAGTACACAAAACTTACACCTGAGTTAATCTACACTGATGAACGTTTAGATTTACTTAATAATCAACTAGATTTGGCTATCAGCGTCGGCCCACAAAAAGACAGTAATTATAAAGCTGTATTAATTGGTAAACTCGATAGTGTACTGGTCGCATCGCCTAAATACATTGCAAATGCAACAGAGATCACAAGCGAAAATTTAAACATTCAATCCTTAGTCGTTTTACCCTGGCAAATAGACAGTGTTATAAACTGTCTTAAAGATGAAGATTTAATTTTTGATAGTAATACTTTGATAAAAATGAATACATCAACAAGTGCAATTAACAGTATAAAGTGTGGATTAGGCATAGGACTGCTGCCGTCTGTTTTTATAAAAGAAGAATTGACATTAGGGCAATTACAGAGGGTTTTACCTGAGTACTCAGGGCAGCAAAGAGATGTATATGCAGTCCATTCATATCAAAATAAATTACCCGTTGTGCTTCGAAAATTTATAAATGAATTAAAAAGAAAGTTTATAAATCAAATGGTCGTAAATACTTAATACCATTTTTTACTGTGTTTTAAATAATTCTAAATCCAACAAAGAAGATGGGTGTGTGTACCATGTGTAAAATACCACCCATAATTTATTAGATAATAAGTTATAAAATGACTAATGCAGTAATATTATTTTTACCTATCATCTCGACAGCCATTATAGTTTTAATCACTTCATTCTTAGTTTTTATGCGGAATACAAGTTTAAAGTTCTTTTAAAAAATTAACAAAAGCCAACTAGGTCGTTGGCTTTTTCATTAGGCGTCAATAAACTGCACCTGCTATCACAGTGATATAAACTGTTTGACGAATACCTAACATTGAATTTAGTGTTTTTCTACAGTCCCAATATCTGGTCTATTTGAATGTTGATGATCTACTGCATATTTACTATCTGGTGCCGGAGGTGGCATATGTTGATGTTGTCTTGAGGGTTTTATTTCCTGACCTTCCGGAAGTGGTTGTGGTGGTAGCGCATCTAAAGCAAGCTTAGAATTCACGCTTTTTTTAAGTATTGTAGTTTGATTAACTTTAGTTGATTTATCATCATCTAAGATATTATTACTCATTACATCATGGTTTATTTCAGAAAATTGTTCGTTACTTTTTTGACGCTGTTCATCAGAGGTTAAATTATCTGTTGTTGTATTACTGACATGACTTGAAAGTATGGCGTTAGTTTCACTCGATGTTAGTTCGGTATTATTATTTTGTGAAAATACATAAATGATTGAGATCAAGCAGGCTAAAACCGCTAAAAAAATGATTCTTGTTCTGTTTGTAGTTGTTTTCATAATTCACTCACATTTCATGGATATTGTATGCAAAATATCATGTATTTATACTGTAAATCAAGTAAACCATACCTGTGACTCCCTTATATCAATTATATGTTAGGTAAGTATGAGATTACTCATGATTTAATTTATGAAATATATTCTGTATAAATATAAAAAAGGCGGCTGAGATAAACCTATTTTGTTCAGGACTATCATTGTTGTTTCTGAAAAATTTAGAATATCTTAGTGAGGATATCTTCATCATTTTAAGTAAGGGGCACACCAGTTCCAATACTAATGGATTTTAATTGTGTACGCATTGCATTCACCCAATTTTTTGCTATTGGCGTCAGTTTATCGGCAATATTGTGATCATTTGCATAAGAGAAAGAGGTAACAATAACAGCTTCCAATTCATTTACAGGAGAAATAACAAACGCTTTAGCATTTATAATGCAAAGGAAAACAATGACAAAGAAATTTATCAAATGTGATTTCATATTTTTTGTTCTATTTAAATTGTGGAAATTATTTACTTATATTTTGTTTTAAATTAGGTAATTGTAATAAATTTGTATGTTCATTTATTACTGGTTTTAATAAATAAAAATGCCGTCATATTGCATGACGACATTTTTGTTTTAGGTGTTAAATTTAAGCTTCAGCAGTGTCCGTTTTATTCTTACGCGCTGAAAATTTACGTTTTAATGCACGTATTGGGGTACGAACATCTTGACCTATAATGTATAAACAGGGCACTAATACCAGTGTGATCACAGTCGCAAACATCACAGCAAAACCAAGCGAAACAGCCATAGGTATAACAAACCTTGCTTGTAAGCTGGTTTCGAACATAATCGGTAATACACCAACAAATGTCGTAATAGAGGTTAATGTGATTGCTCTGAATCTTGCACAACCAGCCTCTAATACAGCATCACGTATAGATGCGCCAGCTTTACGAGCTTGGTTAATATAATCTGTCATTACCAAACTATCATTGATCACAACACCCGCGGCAGCTATGATGCCAAAGAATGACATCATGCTTAAATCTAAACCAAAGAAGAAATGGCCCCAAATTGCCCCCGTTAAACTAAATGGAATAACTGACATAATAATAAGAGGTTGCGTATAACTTTGAAGTGGCACAGCAAGTAATATATAAACAATGATCATCCCAGCAACAAAAAACAATATTTGCTCATTTTGTTGCGCTTGTTGCTCTTCTATAGAGCCTCCAAGTTCTGTTTTCACCGTTGGAAATAACTTTTTAAGTTCAGGTAAAAGCGTGTCATCTATGCTTTTAACTACTTCATTAGGTTCAACAGTTTCTTCATCAATGGCACCATATATATAAACTGTACGATAACCACCTTCACGGCGTATATAGCTTATGCCAGGTTTTTCAGACAAAGCGACCACATCTCCCAGCATGACTTCTTTGCCGTTTTTAGTTGAGATAACAGTATATTTAAGTGAGGCAAAAGCTTCACGGGTGAGTTTAGGGTAACGTACCATGACACGAACTTCTTCACCGTTTCGTATTACACGTTGTGCTTCACCGCCATAAAAACTCGCACCAACTTGATTTGCGATTGTTACCAGATCGAGTCCTAAATCATAAGCGACGGGTAATAAAGTTAATTGCACTTCTTTACTGGCAGGATCAATGGTTGAACTAATATCAAACAGACCTTTTTCTTGTTGTAACATCGCAATAAATTGTAGTCCGGCTTTATTCAAAGTTTCAACGTCTGGGCCATATAGCAGGTAGCCAAACTCACCGTCTGAACCTGAGCCATTCACATCATCTTGTATAGTGATTGATTTTAATCCTGGTATTTTTGGCAATAACTCACGCCAGCGTCGAGATAACTCAAATGTACTAAATGGTCTCAAATCTTCATCAACTAAAGGTACTAAGATCCTTGCTTCAGTTCTGCTTTGATTAAATGCAAGTAAGTCTCTTACCATGCCTTGATCAAATTCAGACTTGGTTTGCTCTTCAACTCGCCAAACAACCGCTTCAATTGTTTTTAAAGCAGAAATTGTTTGCTGATCTGAAATATTATCGTTCATTTCAATTTCAATGCTTGGGAAATCATGTGGCACTTTTGGATTTGGAACCGTACGTACTAAATTAGAAGAGATCAAAGCAAAGCTAATGATCAGTAATCCAATAAACGCAGATAAGACTAACCAACGCCACTCAACCGCTCTTGTTATTGCACGTCTATAAGGTCCATTTACAAATCCCATAAAACGTTTATTAAACTTCGCTCTCCAACTGTTTTCAGGAATAGGGGTAAAGGTAGAGTGAGCTAAATGTGCAGGTAATATGAGTTTAGATTCAATTAAGCTAAATGCTAAACATAGAATAACAACAACTGCGATACCGTAAAAGAAAGCACTTTCAGGACCGCTTGATAGGGTGAATGGCGCAAATACAGCCATAGTTGTTAGTACACCAAAAGTTGCAGGAGTAGCTACTTTTTTAGCTCCTTTGACAACATTTTCAACACCACCTCCTGACTTTTCGATTTCACTATAGGCACTTTCACCTATTACAATTGCATCATCAACTACAATCCCCAAAACCATAATAAAAGCAAATAGGGAAATTATATTAACGCTTACACCTAAAATTGGCATCATCAATACAGCACCTAAAAAACACACAGGTAAGCCTATCATCACCCAAATTGCTAACTTAAAGCGTAAAAAAAGCGTGAGCATCAGTGCTACCATGATTGAACCTTGAATGAGGTTTTTCAGCATCATATCTAGGCGTGCGTTGAGATAATAAGTCATATCAACTATGGTTTTTAGCTCTAAACCAGGAGGTAATGTTTTATTTCTTTGTTCAATAAAGGCTTTAACAGACTCTGCGACAGGGATCATATTTTGATCTTTAGTCGCTTTAACTGACATAAACATCGCGTTACTACCAGAATATTTAAAATAGCGTTCACCTTCAGTGAAACCATCTTTAATAACAGCAATATCTTGCAATAACACTTTTGCGCCATTTTCACCTATTTTTATTGGTATTTGGCGGAATTCATCACCATTATAATATTGGTTTTCGATTCTAACAGAAATAAAACCAGTATCAGTACGTAACTGACCTGCAGAAAAATTAGCTGAATGTCGGCTTATCGCATTACTTACATCACTTAAAGATAAATTATATTTACGTAAGTTTTCAGGCTGTATTTCAATTGCAATTTCATCTTCTGGTACATTTAAATTAACTAAAGATACGTTTTGAAGTTGCAATAATTCGTCTTCTATTTGTTGGGCGATGGGTTTTAGCTGTGTTAAAGGTAAATCACCGACTAGAGACATCTCTATAACATCTTGCTGAAACTCCGCTTGATAAATAGTGACAGGTTCCATCCCAGCAGGGAAGGTGGCTATGCCATCAACTCTTAATTTAATTTTATCCAATACATCCGATAAATTTTTATTTGGATCGATTTCTAAAGAAATACGGCCACTATTACGAAATGACCGGGATACACCTTTTTTTATCTCTGTTACATCTTTAATTGATTCTTCAATTTTTATTAAGATGCTTTCTTCAATTTCTTGGGGTGATGCACCTGGGTAAGATGCATTGATATTGATGTAATTGATTTCAATATTTGGAAACATTTGCCTTTGGATTGTTAAATAACTCAATATACCCATAATGATGATAAATCCCATCATCAAGTTAGCGGCAACGGGGTTATTAGCAAAATAAGCTATGATCCCTGTTTGTTTTTGCTGTGTCATATTTATAAATTCCTTTTACTACAATTTTTCAGTCGTTAAAACATCAGAATCAGCGATATTTACCTGCATCCCTTTTTGAGGATATTCAGGTAAGGTAACAACTAATTTATCTTGATTGTTTAAACCTTGATTAACTAAAAAGAACTCTCCTTCCTCTCTAATTACTTGCACTTGCTTGGCTTCTAACTTGTCTTGTGAATCTACAACCCAAACTGTACGGTTATTAACAAGTTCTTGTGGTAATTTATAAATTTTTTGCAGTGTTTGTCCTGCAAAATTAACTTCAACATAGCTGCCGAATTTAATCACGGGCAAATCAGAATCCAAACCGTAAGGGTCCTGAATTCTAACAACTAAGTTACTCATACGCGTATCACTATCTACTACGCCTAAATCACGAGAGATAATTGCATCACGTTTAAAAGCATTTAGCCCTTTTTTACTAACTGTCGCATGTAAGCCATTTAAATTATTTGGTAAAAACGCACTATCAAAGCCAGCGATTGGTATCAACACTTCAGCTGACTCTATGTTATTTAGTACTGCAACAGTAGAGCCGGTGTTAACAAATTGACCAAGGCCGATATTTTTTGAAATAACTAGGGCATCAAAGGGAGCCTTAACTTCACATTTTGCTAGATTACGTTGTGCACGCTTTAGAGCTGCTTGAGCAGATTTTACTGCAGCTTGTGCACTTAATACTTGAGGTTTTCTAAGATATAAATCTGTGAACTTTTTAGTAGGAAAACGTTTCGCTTCATCAATAGCGACTTCTTGTTTTGCATTCTCTTCTATCAATGCCGCTTTAGCACTAACCAACTGAGCTTGAGCTTGTAATAAGTCTGCTTCATAGTTATCTTTTTCAATAGTGAATAAAATATCACCACGATGAACCAAGCCACCAGGAATAAAGCTTGGATGCCATTGAATGACTTCACCTTGAACTTGCGCTGCTAGTTGCGTACTTTCTAAAGGTGCAACTTCTCCATAACTAGTAATTACAATTTGATGATCACTTGCTGTTATATTTTCCACTTTAACAGTTGGGCGACTATCAACTGCTTTTTTTTCTTCAGTATTTTTGGCAATCGCATTAATTGTTACAGAACTACCAATACATGACGCTAAAACAACAACAGGTAATAGGCCTTTTATCCATTTTTGATTCATTTTATTCACCTTGAAAGCACAATTGAGATGATAATATCAAAAACCTATAAATATATGTAAATTGATTTGTAAGTTTGTGTTTATATATTGCTTAAATATATTGAACGATACATATGCCAGGTAATTGATAAGTCAGAAAAATGCTATTTAATATAAAGACATTTCTGCGGTATCCAATTTTTCATCTTGCTATTATTTTCAGATAGCCAAAGTTTAGCTGCGCTGTGATATGACATCATAAGCCTCTGCATCAATTAACTTTCCTTGGGTAGTCAATTGGGTCTGTTTTTCAGCCATAGTGCTTTGCAATACTTAGACCTGAATATGCGCAATATTATGTTTTAAAATATACCATTAGCCCGTGCTTGGGTAAGTGACATATTCAACCTATAGACCTTGGCTTATGTAAATCTCGCCTAAGATGTATGAAACTACGATTTGAGATGACCAATTATTTAATCTATTAATATCATTGAAAATAACACGTTACTTAATAAAATTAATATACCTAAAAAAACACATAATAAAATGAGATTAAAACACCACTTAAATGGATAATATAACTTTGGGTTTTGCTTTTTAAAGGCTGTTAGAAAAGGTGTCACTTTAGCAAATAATTTATTAACGATACCGGCTTGATCATCGGGTAAATTAGGCACCAACACCTTACTAATTAAAAACGTATAAATTTTGTTAAATAGCTTCCCAAAAATATTAATTGGACGCTCGATGTCACACATTAGGATTAAACGTATATCTTGGCTGTTGTTTTCTACATAATGCAGACACGTGTCATAATAAATAAAGGCTTCACCATCTTTCCAAGATTGTTTAGTACCATCAACATTAATAAAACAGCATTCATTATTAGGTGTATTTAACCCTAAATAGTACCTAAAAGAACAGGCAACAGGATCTAAGTGACGGGTTAATTTTGACTTTGTAAGTAGTAATGTGAACATAGCACCATTGACCGAAGGTATTTGATTCAATAATTCAACAGTTTTTGGACAATGTAGCAGAGTTGAGGCTAGTGACGTATCAAGTACAGTAGAATTAACTCCAGCAATATTTGTAGAATGTACGAAAACCGACATCATAAAAACTGCTATTTTCTTTTGAAATCGTTTTGTTCAAAAAAGCCTTTATCATGCAGTCCTTGTGCTTCTTGTGCGATTTTTTGCCAGCTCTCTTCAACGATATTTAATTTATTAAACTTCTCAGTTTTAACAAATGCTTTTTGTGCAAAGCGTTTTGTACATATAAAGAAAAACATTTAAAGGCGCAAAGATTGGCTAACCTTTTCGTAGATATTCTGCAAAAGAGTTGAACCTAGCTTGGCCTCGAAATCTATAAACATAAATCACAGAACATAAAGGAAACAGGAAAAATACAACAAACGTAAAAATTGAGGTCATAATAAAAGTAAGTAATTAAATAGTTCAAAATTATAAAAGAAGAGGATTCTAATAAAAAACCAAGACATATTATCGCCTTGGTTTAAAATTGTATTTTAAATAAGCACTTAGGGAGTTACAAAAGGCAGACTTAAATAAAACTGAATAACTAACGCATTGGTTATATCTATAAAGAACGCACCAACCAATGGCACAACTAAAAAAGCCTGTGGAGAGGGGCCATGGCGTGCAACTAACGCTTCCATATTAGCAACGGCTGTAGGAGTTGCACCTAAACCAAAACCACAATGGCCGCCTGCCATAATTGCAGCATTATAGTTTTTCCCCATAATTCTAAAAGTGACAAAATAAGCAAACAACATTAATACGATAGTTTGGGCGAATATGATAAATACCATAGGGCCAGCAAGATTAACCAGCTCCCAAACTTTTAGTGACATTAATGCCATAGCTAAAAATAGTGATAACGCCATGGTACCCCATAAATCGATACATGCACGGCTGATACTATATACCTTAGATAATTCACATAAATTAGTTGCTATCACACCAAATAACAAGGGTATTAAGAATGAAGGCAATACAACGCCTGCTTCTTTTAAACCAACATAACCTAAGTGGCCTAATGTCATACATAATAAAATAATGAAAAGTGTTTCCATCATAGATTTAGGGGTTACTAAATCGTGATCTTCAGGATTAAAAGTAACCGTGTCATCGAGTTCTTCATGATATTCGTCAGCTTTTAAATTGTATTTAGTAATTAGACGTTTGCTTACTGGCCCACCAACTAAGCCACCTAACACTAAACCTAAAGTCGCTGCCGCCATTGCTAATTCAAAGAAGCTTGAGGGCATACCATATTCTGTAATAAATAAATCAGCATAAGTTGCGCCATTACCATGACCACCAGATAAAGTAACAGAACCACCAATTAAACCCATTAGTGGCTCAATACCTGAAGCCATAGCTAAAGATACGCCAAGGGCGTTTTGAATCAATAAGTACAAGGTTGCAACACCTAAAAATAAAACAACTTTAGGACCACCTTTTAATAAAAGTTTAAAACTTGCACCTAATCCAACCGTTGTAAAGAATATTGTCATCAACGGTGCTTTAAAGCTCATATCAAACTGCACATGAAAATTAAATAAGCTATGTGCAATTGCTGCAAGAAATGAAAATATGATGCCACCAACTACAGGCTCTGGTATATTGTTGTTTCTTAAAAAGGCGACTTTACTGTTACAAAAATAACCTGTAAACAGAATCACCAGTGCGACTAATACTGTTTCTATTATGCCAACTTCGATATCCATTGGAGAATTTTTCCTCTTCTTGTTTATATGATTGGTCAATCGGAATTATGTTACGATCTATCGTGAAAAATACTCGCAGACCGCAATTTTTCTCGGCATTCCGTTACATTTTATTGAGAACATTTTCAAGAGAATCTGATTTACGGATGCATTTGATTGTTAAATCATCATCTTTACCAGTTATGGCAAATACTGCCACTCTAGGTAGACTGTTGTAGTCAAAGTGGTTACTAAAATAATAGCCTCCGGTATCATGTACCATTACATAATCATTTTGTTCTAAATTAGGCAATTGTTGGTTTTTACAAATTAAATCACCTGCAAAACAACATGGGCCAGCAACGTCTGTTGTCACTAATGGAGAAATTTCTTCAGTTCGTTCCTCACCTGTTGGTAAAAATCCAGTGACTCTTAGAGGCCATGAATTAGGTAGAAAAGCAGTACGGGTAAGAATTTGAGCACCAGCATGTGTTGTTGCGATATGGCGGTTACCAGAATTTTTAGTGTATTCAACTCGTGTTACTATTACACCGTTTTTAGCTGCAATAGCACGACCAAACTCAGTTTTAACTTGGTATTTATCAGTAAATAGTAATGGTACAGTTTTTTGCAAAATATCTGCATATTGTTTAAATGTCGGTGAGATTTCTTCTGATGCAAAATTTACAGGCAATCCACCACCAATATCTAATCTAACTATTTGTTGCGAGCCAATTGTTTCATTTATTTCTTCTGCTAACTCAGTGATAACAGCAATACCTTGCGCCATGAGTTCAAGCTCACACCCTTGAGAACCCGTATGAGTATGAATGCTTTTCAGCCAAGGACGTTGTTTATATATTTCGATTAACTCATTTCTATTATCGTTATCATTTAATGCATAACCAAACTTTGATGTAGCTGTAGCTGTACTTGTTGAGCTGATTTTTCCGCTGCCAATTTGTGGGTTTACTCGAAAACCAATAATTGATTTTGTATTAGGATATTGCAGCATTAGTGCATCTATACGAGCAAGTTCTTGTAGGTTATCAATATTTAAAGATATACCATTTTTAAGACAGGTTGTTAAGTCGTCTATTGTTTTAGCTGGCGAATCAAAAATGATATTCTCTACTTCGTAACCCGCTTTTAAAGCGATTAATAATTCTCCTGGGCTTGCAACCTCAGCGCCCATGCCAGATTTTCTAAGTGACTTTAATACTTCTACTAATGCATTCGCTTTAACTGCAAAAGTATGGGTGAAATTTTTAGGAAAAGAAGCATATACATCATCAACTGTTTTATCTAATCGTTCGAAGTCCATGATCCCAATAGCGGTTAAGTTATTATCGATTATATTTTCGTTGATGGCTTTTTGAATTATTTTTTGCTTTCTTGTCATGGGTTATCTCTAAATTCTGTGACTTAAAATGTGATCATCTATTTAAATTTTGATAATCGCTGTCAACGTTTCACCATATTTTAATACAAGTGAAAACTTGATAAGTGAATGACAATAAAAAAGGCCTATAACTAGAAATTTATTATCTTAAGAAACTATTGTCTCACTTATTTGATAAATCCAAGATAAGTTAGCAGTGAAAAAAAGAACAATGTTAAAGCTTTGCGAGTGTATAACTTTTGGTTATGGGCTTTAGGTGAACTGGTGAATTTTAGGCAAAAAAAAACGCGTTTAAAAACGCGCGAATATTACTCTAGGGAAATCATCTAACTCGTAATATAAGAGTCATGGAATTAAAATAAGTTCATAAAATTTTAATAAATTTATAATTATCTCAAAATCACTTATTATTAAGAGATGTTTTGAGTTAACAGTTCTATAAAACACCTTACTTTTGGAGATAAATGTTTTCTACTTGGATATAAAGCAAATACATCTATCGTTTGTGATTGATAGTCATCAAATAGGATTTCTAATTTGTCTGATTTTAATTCATTTGCCAGATAAAATTCAGGTAATCTGCATATACCATGACCAGCTAAAACCATAGCCAGTTGCATTTCGGCATTATTAGATAATACCTTTTGTGGTACATCTACATAAATAGCTTCACCTTTTCTCGTGGTATACATCCAACGCGTTGGGTTTTTAAGATTGGAATAACACATACATTGATGGTTTATGAGTTCCTCTGGTGTTTTGGGTTTGCCATGCTTTTTAACATAATCAGTTGATGCAACTGTGTACCCTAAAAATGATTTAAGCTTTTTACATATCAGACTAGAATCTTCAAGCGCAGTTGTTGCTCGAATAACTAAGTCAAAACCATCTTGTATAACATCAACCTGACGGTCACTAAAATCTATATCTAAACTCACTTCGGGATATTTGGTTAAATACTCAACTAAAATTGGCTTTAGGTAAATAGACCCAAAACCCAGTGGACAGCTTATTTTCAATGTACCTTTAGGCGATATATTACTTTGATCTAAAATTCCTTGCGCTTGCTCGGCATCAAATATGATTTGCTGGCATTGATTATTAAACGCTTTTCCCTCAGGCGTTAAACTGATAGAGCGTGTTGTTCTGTTTAATAATCTGATCCCTAACCTTGCTTCAAGTTTATTGATTTCTTTACTGATATACGAAGTAGAGTGACCAGTAGCAAACGCCGCAGCCGAGAAGCCACCTGTCGTTACAACCTGATTAAAGATCACAATACCATCAAACAACTTTGTATTAACTGCCATTTGGAAATAATCCTTTTACATTTAGGTTATTAATCTTTATTTGGAATGAATGTATAGTTTACACATCGAAACGCAGATAAGTCATCATATTTTTAAAATGACTTATAAGTTATATAAAATCAGATACAAAATGAGGGTATATCATGAAAGTATTAGCATTCGCAGCGAGCAACAGCAAAAATTCAATCAACAAGCAGTTAGCAACATATACAGCAAACTTAGTTGAAAATTCAGAAGTAGAAATCTTAGATATAAACGACTATGAAATGCCAATTTTCAGTGAAGATCGTGAAAAAGAGCTAGGTCATCCAGCACAAGCGCAAGCATTTTATAAAAAGCTAGGAGAAGCTGATACGATTATAGTTTCTTTTGCAGAACATAATGGGTCATATACAGCGGCATATAAAAACTTATTTGATTGGACTTCTCGGATCGATATGAAAGTTTTTCAAAATAAACCTATGCTTATGTTAGCAACTTCACCAGGTCCTGGCGGGGCAGCCAGTGTATTAGCAGCAGCGTCAGGTTCAGCGCCTTATTTTGCAGCGGATGTAAAATCCAGTATTTCCATCCCAAGCTTTTACGACAATTTTGATGTAGAAACAGGTCAATTAACTAACCCAGAATTAATCGACAAATTATTAACGGCTATATCACTTTTATAAAACTTGGTTATCAAATACCCTCAATGGGTCATTTATAACGAAACAATCTAATATTCAAATGATTGAATATTAGATTGTGCTTTATTTATGGTCCATTTTCAATTTTTGAATGACTAAGTAACAAACATACCAACAGAATTCACTTCATAGTTGATAGTTTGTAAATTTAATATGCCCAGATGCTCACCTCCGTCTGCTGTACTTGAATGCTTCCATAAAACAGTGACGGCACTTTTTCTTTTTAAAATACCAACAAATTCTTTTGAATTATTTAGTGAAGTGAGAATGGGTTATTGTTGCTATTGCTGTTCGTCCTCTTTTTCAGGTTGAGCGCTTACCTATCTTCAAGCATATAGTTTGAAAACAAGTTACCAGTTTTTATTCTTTACTCCTTAAACAATGTTATCCCAAATCGGCTCGGCTATTTGTAAAATTTAAGCAACAGGTGTAGCTAATATGTCCATTGATATTTCCTTAACGTTTTAAGTTCAGAGCAATTTTTTTATTATTTGAAAAACTGATTAACTAAACTATCAATTATAAGAAACGATAACCATTCTGATATCGATAGTTTTTGGTAATCTTTTATGTCAGATATCAGTATAAATTAACATCAAATTTATTGTCTGATAAACAAATATACTTTACTTACCTAGAACTTCTATGTATAAATATACATAGAAGTTCTAGGCAAGGTGTAAAAATGAATTATTCAAAAGATTTTGTAGCAGCATCCACAACACCATTGATCTTAGCAATATTGAAAAATGGTCAAAGCTATGGCTATGCCATTATTCAAAAAGTAAATGAATTGTCTGATGGAAAAATGCGATGGGCTGATGGTATGTTGTACCCAATATTACATAGACTTCAGAAAAAAGAATTTATACTTGCTATATGGGGAGTCAGTGATACCGGGCGAAAAAGAAAGTATTACCAACTTACCGGTGCAGGTGAGGCCGAACTTATTGCGCAACGAAGTAATTGGAAACAACTCGATAAAATGTTGGATCAGTTAGCAGGAGATGATGATGTTTAATTTAAACCAAGCAATACAGCAATGGTGTGAGTTGGTACTGAGTAATGACAGTATCAAAAGTAAAAATATAGATGAGCTTATTGATCATCTTTATTGTGAAGTTGAACAATTTATTAAAAATGGTAAAAGTGAAGAGCAAGCGTTTAAAGCGGCGATAGAAAAAATGGGAGAAATAGATATGCTAGCTGGTGAATACGAAAAAAACCGATCTTTTTTACAAAAGTTATGTGCGTTTGAATATGGTACTGTAGGCCAAAATACCAATCCAAACAAAACTAAATCAAGCATACTTTCGCAATCGATATTGTGGGCCTCAGCGATGATCGCTAGCGCTTTAATAATTACAAATGAAAAAGAAGCTTTTAGCGTTATTTTTCTTGTATTATTACCACTGAGCTTAGCTAATATTATCGCTTTAAGAAAAAATAATAAAAGAAATAAAAATTAACTTATTTGTAACCGTTCGGCCTTTCTGTCCACACGCTGGCTTATCTGATTTATCTTTGGTTTGTTTTTCTCGGTTAATATCTTTTGATGGCGCAATACGACTATTTTTACTGTTAAGTCCCAATTTACTGGCAAGCATAACAACGATAACAAGAATAAGCTCGATAGACAGCTTCAACGCAGGCGTGAGACTTTTATCTTCTTGTAACTGAGCTTTAGTTTGCTCAACTATTTCAGTGATGTTGATGCTGTTTAAATTAATTGAAGCTAGGGCGATTAAGTCATAGCCCTAGCTTGGCATACTGGCAGGATCGGTCAATAGCTAAAAAGGATCATTAGAAAATAATTTTCCCCTAGTGGATAGTTACGATCTGGCTACATATACTCGGAAAAAAACTCTATATTTAAGGTGATATATAAATACAAATTGAGTACATAAAAATGATGAGTTAGGAGATATGGAAGATGCCTTAGGGGAACTTAAACTTTATGTAGAAAAAGCAAAGAAATTATCAACGCGAGATTCATTAACTGGTTTGTTAAATCATGGGCAATTTAAACAAAATTTAAATGCAGAAATCAAAAGAAATGCCAGACAAAAAATATCACTCAGTTTGGCAATTATAGATATTGACTATTTTAAAGAGTTTAACGATTCTTATGGACATCCCAGAGGTGATAAATGTTTAAAACAAATATCTAAATTAATAAAGCAGACCTTTAAGCGTACAGGAGATTCTTGCTATAGAATAGAGGGTGAAGAATTTGCTATTTTAATCGTAAATACAGATTCAGAGATTCAAGAGTTGAAATTGCTCGAGCTTCAAGATGAAATATTAAAAGCAGGCCTGAAACACGAAAAATCTAAAGTATCAGAATTATTAACTATTTCAGCTGGAATATATAGCAGCGTACCGGCTGAAAATGATGCTTTTGAAGATTTTTATAGCAAAGCAGATATTGCATTGTATGAGGCTAAAAATAATAGAAATACAATTGTTATCCAACAATAAATCTTCTTGATTGAAAAAAATTAATTTTGTTAATTTCGTGCTAGTTTTATCTGCTTTTCAATGCTAAATTCAGCAATCAAATATACCAATTTATCTAAAAAACTCACGCAATTTGTAATTGGTTTTTAATGAAAAAATTTTAGGGTTTTTAACTATGAAAAAAGTAGGGCTAGTAGGTTGGCGCGGCATGGTTGGTTCAGTATTGATGGACCGAATGCAAACAGAAAATGATTTTGATAATTTAGATGTGACATTTTTCACCACATCTCAAGCTGGACAGATGGGACCTGACTTTGCAGGTACCATTAAGCCGTTATTAAATGCAAAGGATTTAGATGCCTTAGCTGAAATGGATATTATTTTAACCTGTCAAGGTGGAGATTATACTAACGCGGTTTATCCTCACCTAAAAGAAACCGGTTGGAATGGTTATTGGATTGATGCTGCATCTAGTTTACGTATGAAAGATGATAGCATTATCGTACTTGATCCTGTTAATAAAGATGTGATCCTTCAAGGCTTAGAACAAGGCGTTAAAACCTTTGTTGGCGGAAATTGCACTGTTTCATTAATGTTACTCGCATTAGGTGGCCTGTTCGAGCAAGATCTTATTGAATGGGTAAGCCCACAGACTTATCAAGCTGCATCTGGTTCTGGCGCTAGGCATATGAAAGAACTTATTAAGCAAATGGGTGAAGTTCATCAAAGTGTTGCTGATAAGTTAGACGATCCACAATCTGCAATTTTAGAAATTGATCGAATAGTAAGTGAAAAAATACAATCTGAATCACTCAGTACAACACAATTTGGTGTGCCTTTAGCTGGTAGCTTGATCCCTTGGATTGATGTGCCAATGCCTTCAGGACAAAGTAAAGAAGAATGGAAAGCACAAGTTGAAGCCAATAAGATCTTGGGGTCATCACAGCAGCCTATTCCAATTGATGGCTTATGTGTCAGAGTAGGTGCAATGCGTTGTCATTCTCAAGCAATGACAATCAAATTAAAAGAAGATATTTCAGTAGAAAAAATTGAATCTATATTGGCGCAGCATAACCCTTGGGTAAAAGTGATCCCTAATGACAGAGAGTTAACATCAACTGACTTAACACCTGTTAATGTAACTGGTACATTAAGTATTCCAGTTGGGCGTATCCGTAAACTCGCTATGGGCCCTGAATATATAAGTGCCTTTACAGTAGGTGATCAGTTGTTATGGGGTGCTGCAGAACCGCTTCGACGCATGTTACGTATAATAACTGAACAATAATAAAGAAACCCGATTAATTCGGGTTTTTTTATGTCAAAAATTGCAGATTTAAAAAAGTAATCAGGTATTATGCTGCTTTTGATATAAATGGTTTAAGTTAAGGGTATCCAATGAAAATGATTTTAGCGATTGGCGCTATTATTTTAGTTGTTTTTTATTTTTATAATAAAGCAAATGTTAAAAAAATATCTCTAGAGAATATTAAATTAGGTAAAGAGTATTTAGCATTTAATAAAACACAAGAAGGGGTGTTAGAAACCGACTCCGGATTACAATATCAATTAATAACAAAGGGACAGGGAGAAAATCATCCTACAAAGACAAGTAAAGTTAAAGTACATTACCATGGTACATTAATAGACGGAACAGTATTTGATAGTTCAGTAGATCGAGGCCAACCTATCTCATTTGGTTTAAATCAAGTGATATCAGGTTGGACTGAAGGTGTTCAACTTATGGTTGAGGGTGATAAAATGCGCTTTGTGATCCCGAGTCATTTAGCCTATGGCAACCGAAATGCTGGTAAAATCACAGCAGGATCAACATTAATTTTTGAAGTAGAGCTATTAGCGATAGACTAATATCAATTATTTTATAATTTAATTAATGTAACATGACTATTCTAAGGATTCATGGTATTTTAGCCGGCCTTATTTTGGAGTTTTTATGATTAATAACCTAGTACTACGCCGTTTACGTTATGCTTTAAATTTGCGTGAAGAATCTATGGCGGATATTTTCGCATTATCAGGACATAAAATAACAAAATTCTCAATTAGCTGTCTTCTAAAAAAAGATGAAGATGAAGCGTTTGTTGAATGTACTGATGTTGTATTAGAAATGTTTCTGGACGGTTTAATCATAAAAAATCGCGGTGTTAGAGAAGATAATAAAGCACAACCAGTTAAAAATGAAGCTGAAGTAGTGAGACTTAATAACAATATTATTATGAAAAAATTACGAATTGCGTTCGAATTTAAAGATGATGATATGCTTGATGTGATGAAAAAAGCAGGATTTAGATTTTCTAAAACTGAACTGACTGCGCTATTTAGGAAGCGTGGTACACGTAACTTCAAGCCTTGCGGAGATCAGTTATTAAGAAACTTTTTAATCGGGTTATGTGAAAAATTTAGACCATCTGAGAAAAAATCTGTTGCTGCCGAAGATTCTCCTTGGAATAAAACGAACAAATAACTAAAGTTCTAAAGTTCTAAAGTTCTAAAGTTCTAAATTAATAAAGGCTAGCATTTGCTAGCTTTTTTTATGCGCCTATTTATCTAAGTGGTATCAATGTTAATTGTGCACTTTATAAGGAGAATAATATTATTTTTGACGTTTGTTAAATGCAGCCATTTGTTCATCAGTAGCAGGAAGTTGATGATTTTCTTTCCATTCACTGTAAGGCATTTTATAAACCCACTCTTTTGCATCATCCATATCAAGTGAAACATCACGTTCTTTAGCTTCTGAAACTAACCACTTACTTAAACAATTACGACAAAAGTTGCCTGTGATCATTAAATCTATATTTTGCACATCTTTGTTTTCATCTAAATGAGACAATAACTTTCTAAAAGCTGCTGCTTCTAGTTCTGTTTGTGTTTGCTTATCCATTGATTTTTCCTGTAATATTTAATCTAAATGCATTTTAACTAAGACAAATAAAAAAGGGTAGCTAAGCTACCCTTTTTTATTTATATATCAATTATGAAAATTGACGAATGATTCTGCCTGAATCATTACCACTATTTGCACGTGGTTTTTTAGACCAAACATCATCACGGCTACGCGAATCGCTACGACCTCTAGAGTCATTTCGACGACCACGAGATTGATCGCGACGAGAATCATTTCTGTTTCCACGATCGTTACCATTGCCACGACGTTCTTGAGAATTTTGATCTGCAGACTTTGCTTCTTGAATCTGTTCAGCAGTTGCTAGACTTGGTGAAATATCTTGTCTGCGAATTTGAACATCTTGTAATTTATCAAAAGCTTGCTTGTCCATATCTTTTGGTAAATCAACATGTGTGAACTCACCATATAAACGGATTTGTCCGATGTCACTTGCACTAATTGAAATCTCATTTGCAACAGCGCCAACGATATCACCAGGGCGAACACCTTGAGCACGACCTACATTGAAACGGTATGTATTAAATTCACCATTATCACGACGAAGTCTACGTTCACCACGATCAGCTCTGTCATTGTTACGGCCACCACGATCATTTCTAGCGTTTCTATCATTGCGATCGTTTCGAGAACCACGTTCATTCCTATCCGAAGCACGCTCTACTGGGTCTGCTTTCGGGAAAAATGGCATTTTCACCTGTCTTTCAAACAATAATGCAGAAGCGAGCTCTAGCGGTGAAAGTTCAGTATCTTTTGCAACAGTTTCAATAATTTCAGTGAATTGTGCTAAATCATTGCTTTCAATAATTTTTTGTAGTTTTTCCTGAGTTTTAGCTACACGTTTTTTACCAAGTTGCTCAGACGTTGGCATGTCAAAAGTACCTATTTGACCATCAGTTACTCTTTCTAAACGGTGTAGGCTACGCATTTCACGACCAGTCGCAAATAATATTGCTTCGCCTTCACGACCAGCACGACCTGTACGACCAATACGGTGAACATATGATTCAGGATCATGTGGTAAATCGTAGTTTATAACATGAGAAATACGAGGAACATCTAGACCACGTGCTACAACATCTGTTGCAATTAAAATATCAATTTTACCCGTTTTTAACTGGTCTACAATGCGTTCACGATCTTGTTGTTGTAAATCACCATTCAATGCTGATGCTGCAAAACCTTTACTATTTAGGTGTTCGGCTAAAACGATAGTATCATTTCTGGTTCTAACAAAAACAATCATAGCATCATAATCAACTACTTCAGCAATGCGTTCTAAACCAGTATTTTTACCAATACGGCCAACACGCCATGCTTTTTGAGTGATTTTTGCTTTATTTTCTTTAACTGATTCTATTTTTATATGTGTCGGTTCAGTTAAGAATTTACGCGTGATTTTTTTAATTGGTGCAGGCATAGTTGCAGAGAAAAATGCCATTTGAGTTTCATTAGGTACGTGCTCTAAAATCCACTCGATATCTTCTAAAAAGCCCATGTTAAGCATTTCATCAGCTTCATCTAGTACACATGCTTTTAAATTATCTAAATTCAAACGACCTTTTTTGATGTGATCCATCATACGGCCTGGTGTACCAACAACAATTTGTGGGCCACGTTTTAAATCACGTAATTGCGGGGTATAAGATTGGCCACCGTAAACTGTAGTAACAAACATGCCACGCATATGTTTACAGAAATCCGCTAAAGCTTCAGCTACCTGAATGGCAAGTTCTCGGGTAGGGCACACAACTAACATTTGTGGTGCACGTAAATTTGGATCTAATCTAGAAATCGTTGGTAAACCAAATGCAGCTGTTTTACCAGTACCGGTTTGTGCTTCACCTAATACATCGCCACCTTCTAATAATACCGGTATAGATTGTTTTTGAATTGGCGTAGGAGATGTATAACCCATTTCTGTAATAGCTTGTAATACAGAAGGGTTTAAGTTTAATGAATCAAAAGTGATGTTTGCGCTATCAGTCATGTATGTCTCTTATCTATTCTTTTAAAGAATGAGGCAAAAGCTTAGAAGACATCCCCTTGATCCAGAAAAATGCGATAAAAACAGTTGTGTTTTTATTCAAATGCATGATCTCAGTCTTAGTGTGAAGTAAATTTATTTGAAAAAATAAATTTTACAGATGCTTTCAACCTCAGTTTATGTACTCATCTTGTCGTTTTACGAACTGTTAGATGACTTACCGAACTTGGCTGAACTTAAAATATGTTTAAGTTGGATTATTTCAAAATCTCTAGCACCTGTCGGAGAGATGCGTATTATACAGTAATAAATAATAAACACAATTTAAATTAAATAAGACTTAAAGAGTAGTGTTGTAAAAGTTGTAAATGAAATGATAACTTGTTAGATTTAGATTTCTGTAACAGTTTTCAGCGGTTCTTTTATGGCTCGTTCTTTCCAAAAATACAAGGAACACCAAATGAGAAAAATTATATTTCTATTATTAAGCAAGTTCACAAATAGTAGAAATTAAAAACGTTCCTTGGTTAGCGCCTGAATATAGTTTTATAGTGAAGCTGCCGTAATTTACCTTTTTGTTATTTGGTGTCGAAAGTGTTACCCAAAAGCAAACTTAAAAGCATTAGATGAAAACTTTCAAGAATCTAAAACGGTGATAGTTGAGTCACTTAAAATGTTAAATTATCACTGGAGTTATTTTACAGATCCAACAAGGTGGACGTAAGATATTCCAAACGGTTCAATTTTTTTTCGATGAATGTCAGGATTATTTTTCCCGATTAATTCAGTAGCGAAACGAACTGAGCATTATAAGAAGTCTCAAAAACATAGGCATATTTATTGTCTAAGTTCGAAGATGATTAAACCCGCACATACTACAGCCTATAAATTATATTATGTTAAATAATTTATTTATCCATCTTTGTTACAGTACAATCCTGTATATATAAATTAAACAGCCATTAGTAGACTGATTTATATACAATTATTGTTGTGGTGAACTACTATGTCCAGTACTAACAGGTACCGGACATAGCTTCATTAACTGGACATTTATACAGTACACCTATAAAATAACACAAAATTTAATTTACAGTTTAAAAATATATGCTAATTGCATTGGTTGATACATTAAAGCAGCTACGTCTTCAAATTTCTCATCTAGAAGATAATACCTTACAGCAAGAATACCCCCAATTATCTGATTTTATCGCAAATAAAAGTAATTTAATTGATAACATTTATAGCGATTTAAGTTTTTTATATCAGTTCTTATTTGTATACGGTAGGAAATCAGAAGGTACATTTAATCGATTTAGAGGTGAATTAGAACGATTTTATCTTTGGTCATGGAACATAAAAGCATTATCAGTATTTGATTTAAAGCGTGTAGATTTAGAAGAATATATAGAATTTGTAGTAAACCCTAGCTCAGATTGGATTGCTAATTCCGTTCAATGGCGTTATAAAAATAATAAAGGTTTACGTATTCAAAATGAAAAATGGCGCCCTTTTATATTTAAAGAACAAGGGCTTAGTCAACAAAGTTTCTCATCTCTATTCACAGCTCTTAACGTATTCTACAAGTTTGCAATATTAGAAGAAAAAACATTTGCCAATTTTGTGCCTGTGGTTAAAAAAAATAGTCCTTACTTAGTTGTTCAGTCTCAAATTAATATGCCTGATACATTAAGTGATATTCAGTGGGAATATGTTTTAGGAATAACCAAAGATAGATGTATTGATGATCCAAGTTTAGAAAGAAATTTATTTATATTAGCCTGTCTCAAAGGATTATATTTACGAATTTCGGAATTATCAGAACGCCCTCAATGGTCTGCTGTTATGTCTGATTTTTGGCAAGATAATGATAAGTTTTGGTTTTTGAGGATCATGGGTAAAGGTAATAAATTACGAGATGTAACCTTATCTGATGATTTCTTAGATTATTTAAAACGATATCGTATTTTTAGGGGGTTAACTCCCCTACCTCGTCCTGATGATCCCGAACCGATAATTCATAAATTGCGGGGTCAAGGTGGCATGACTGTTCGACAATTACGAAGATTAGTTCAGCAAAGTTTTGACTTAGCAGAAGCGTCATTATTTAAAGATGGATTTACTGAAGATGCTGAACAATTAAAAGCAGCAACGGCTCATTGGTTAAGACATACAGGTGCAACACATGATGCACAAACCCGTCCACTAAAACATTTGTCAGAAGATTTAGGTCATTCAAAAATAGCAACAACAGATCAAATTTACATTCAAACAAATGTTAAAGAACGAGCTAAGTCTGGTTTAAAAAGAAAACTATAGTTCAGTCATAAAAAATGCAAACTCAAAGTTCGCATTTTTTTTATTTATAATATTTCAGCTAATAGTTCTATTGGGTGCCTAGGTTTAAAGTTTTCAAATCTTTTCACTTGGCTTCTACAAGAAAAACCGGTGGCTAAAATTACATGCCTCTGATTTTTTTCGATAACTGGTTTCCAACTCATATCATAAAGTGCACGAGAGTTATCTAAATTTTTAGCTTCGTGTCCATAAGTGCCCGCCATACCACAGCAACCAGTGCTGACAGAATTTAAAATTAAGTTTGATTGTTCAAAAATATTTTTCCAAACATTAACAGTATTAGGTAATGCTGTTGTTTCTGTACAATGATTTATCAACACAAAGTTTTTATCATTGGTATTTTTTGCAGGATGGAATTTTTGATCTTGTAACCATTCATGCGCAAGTAAAACTTCAAAGTCTCCTCTTTGTGAATTTAAAATTGTTTTATATTCATCGCGATAACACATTACTAAAGATGCATCTAAACCAATCATCTTTATATTGAGTTCACTCACTTGATTTAAAAACTCTGCGGATGTTTTTGCCGTTTTTGTAAAATCTTTTAGAAATCCTTTTACATGTTGCGGTTTACCATTGGGTTTAAATGGTAATAGTACTGGACGCAGATTTAATTTTTTAACTAAGGTAATTAAGCTAACCACTAATTCCGCTTCATAAAAACTGGTAAAAGGGTCTTGAACAATTAAAACGGTTTTTGATTTTTCATCGTCGCTGAGTGTTTTTAGATTATCAAAATTAAAATCGTATTTAGATTTCACTTGTGAAGCAAGTGAAGGCTCACTTAATAGAGGTGTATCTACATAACCAATTTGTTTTTGGATAACTTTTTTTGTCAGATTCATTTTCAAAATTGGATTTATCACTTTTGAAAACTTAGACATGATTGGCGCTGTTTGTTCTATATTTGCAACGAAATAATCTTTTAACGGACGCGCATAAACATCGTGATAATAATTTAAGAAACGAGATCTAAATGTAGGGACATCAACATTAATTGGACAAGCAGTAGTACATGCTTTACATGCTAAACATTCATCCATAGACTCTTTAACTTCATGAGAGAAATCGTATTCTCCTTGTTGTTTTGCTTTAGAGTTTTTTAGTTTTTCAAACCAAGCTCTTATGTCTGTAAATGTACTGCTTGGTTTATTTATATCATTTTCAGTTTGTAATAAATCAACACCTTTATTACTTTGTAATCTTAACCACTCACGCATTAAAGAAGCACGACCTTTAGGAGAATATCGTCTATCTTTAGTGACTTTATATGAAGGACACATAGGTGACTTTTCATCATAGTTAAAGCACAAACCGTTACCATTACAATTCATAGCATTGTCAAAACTACTTTTTATATTAGTTGGAATTGCCTTATCAAACCAAGCTCTTTTTTGTGAGTCAACACTCACTAATTCAGAGTCACTTGTTATAGGTGTACAAATCTTTCCTGGATTTAATTTATTGTTTGGATCAAATGCTGTTTTTATTTCTCTTAATTTAGAAAATAGTTCATCACCAAAAAAATCAGGGCCGTACTCACTGCGATATCCTTTACCGTGTTCACCCCACATTAAACCACCATATTTGGCTGTGAGTTTTACGACTTCATCAGATATTAACCTTAACAGTTTTTCTTGTTTCTGATCTGCCATATCTAATGCGGGTCTAACATGAAGAACCCCCGCATCAACATGACCAAACATACCATAATCTAAATTATGAGAATCTAATAAGTCTCTAAATTCTTGAATGTAATCGGCAAGATGTTCTGGTGGTACAGCGGTATCTTCTGCAAATGCTAACGGTTTTTTACTACTAGCAGTTTTACCAAGTAAACCAACTGATTTTTTACGCATGGCATATATTTTTAATATGTCATCTCTATCAGTTAATAATTGATATCCAATTAAACCAGCTTGTTGTCCAGTAATGAGTTCATCTAGTCTTGCACATAAAGTTTTAACTTTATCATCAATTTCTGCTTGTGTTTCACCATTGAACTCAACCATATTGAGTCCTTGCATATCTTTGCCTGGCACATCTGTAATTAAGTCTGAAACTGAATGCCAAATGATATCTTCTCTAGCAAGATTGAGCACTTTACTATCAACTGTCTCTACTGATGTTGCGCGAGCTTCAACTAAAAATGGTGAATTTCTTAATGCAGAATCAAAGCTATCATATTTAATATTAATTAAAGTTTTGAAGTTAGCAATTGGCGTGATATTTAATTTAGCATGGGTAATAACTGCTAATGAACCTTCCGAGCCTGTCAGTACTCGGCCAAGATCAAATTCGTTTAAATCTTTATTAAAGATATTTTCAAGGTCATACCCAGTTAAAAAACGGTTTAGTCTTGGGAATTTCTCTAGTATGAGTGCCCTATTATCTAAACCTATATTTAAAACGGTATTGTATAGATTGCCTACACTAGTATTTTCTTTGGCAAGCGCTTTTGCTTGCTCTACTGGCATTTTATTAGTTGAAAACTCAGTGCCATCTATTAATACAGCATCCATAGCTAAGACATGATCACTGGTTTTACCATACACTAAAGACCCTTGACCCGAGGCATCGGTATTGATCATACCACCAACAGTTGCGCGATTACTTGTAGATAAATCTGGAGCAAAAAAGTAGCCAAAAGGCTTTAAAAAATCATTTAATTGATCTTTAATAACACCCGCTTCAACCTTAACCCATGACTCTTCAACATTTATTTCAATTATTTTTCTCATATGTCGAGATAAATCGAGCATGATCCCAGGAGTTAAAGATTGACCATTTGTGCCTGTGCCGCCGCCTCGTGGACCAAAAGATAAAGTTTTAAAGATATCTTTATTCGTAAGCGCACATGCAATTTGAATATCATTGGCATTTTTTGGGAAGATAACTGCTTGAGGCGTTTCTTGATAAATACTGTTATCAGTTGACGTTACAACTCGAGTTGCAAACGATATATCAATTTCACCAGAAAATGCAGTGTGCTTAAGTTGCTCAACAAATTGATTTGTTAAATCCGAAACTGTGTCCGTTTGCAATAGTTTTTTTATCATTGTATTTAGCTTCAATATTTAAAACATAATTGATATGGCAATTATATCATGGTGGAGTTAAAACACGGATCATCTAATTGGCAGTTATTATAATTATTCATATTGTTAACAAACAAGTATAAAAAAAGGAGCTTAATAGCTCCTTTTTATCTGATTATTATTTATTTACCGTGTTGTTCGGCTAAATATAACCAAGTTTTTAAAACCGTATCAGGATTTAAAGATACAGAATCAATGCCCTGCTCTACTAACCAAGCTGCAAAGTCTTCATGATCGGAAGGTCCTTGACCACAAATACCCACATATTTACCTTTGGATTTTGCAGTTTGAATTGCCATAGATAAAAGTTTTTTAATGGCTAAATCACGCTCATCAAATAAATGTGCAATAAGACCTGAATCTCGATCTAAACCTAACGTCAGCTGAGTTAAATCGTTAGAACCAATTGAAAAACCATCAAAATGCTCTAAAAATTCTTCAGCTAATAACGCATTTGAAGGTAATTCACACATCATAATAATGCGTAAACCATTTTCTCCACGTTTTAGGCCATGCTCTTCAAGTAATTCAATAACACGTTTTGCTTCACCAACGGTTCTTACAAAGGGGATCATGATCTCAATATTAGTAAGACCCATATCGTTACGAACACGTTTAATTGCTTCACACTCTAGTGCAAAACAATCGCGGAAATCTTCAGAAATATATCTAGAAGCACCTCGGAATCCTATCATGGGATTCTCTTCTTCAGGTTCGTATTGTTGCCCGCCTACTAAGTTAGCATATTCGTTTGATTTAAAATCAGACATACGAACAATTACTTTTTCAGGGGAAAATGCACAACCTAAAGTAGCGATACCTTCAACAAGTTTGTTTACATAAAACTCAACTGGTGAGTCATAACCGGCCATCATTTCTTTGATTTCATCTTTGACAGATTCATCTTGTTTGGCAAAGTTGATCAGTGCTTTTGGGTGCACACCTATCATGCGGTTAATAATAAACTCTAATCTAGCTAATCCTATACCAGAATGAGGCAGACGCGCAAAATCAAATGCGCGATCTGGATTACCAACATTCATCATTACTTTCATTGGCAAATCAGGCATTTCATCTACACGAGAAGTAATCACATCAAATTTTAATCTACCTTGATAAATAAAACCTGTATCACCTTCAGCACATGAAACCGTAACTTCATCATTTTCTTTAATTAAATCAGTTGCATTACCACATCCTACTACCGCAGGAATACCTAATTCACGCGCGATAATTGCGGCGTGACATGTTCGACCACCACGATTTGTAACAATCGCAGATGCACGTTTCATGATAGGTTCCCAATCTGGATCTGTCATATCTGTTACTAAAACATCACCTACTTGTACTTGATCCATTTGTGCAATTGATTCAAGTACTCTTACTGTGCCGCTACCAATTTTATTCCCTATGGCACGACCTTCAGCAATTACTTTTGATGATTCATTCAGTTTATAGCGCTCCATAACATTCGCATCTTCATTAGAGCGAACTGTCTCAGGGCGGGCTTGTACAATATAAAGTTTACCGTCGTTTCCATCTTTAGCCCATTCGATATCCATCGCTCGGCCATAATGTTTTTCGATGATAACAGCTTGCTTTGCAAGCTCTTGTACTTCGTCATCAGTAATTGAAAATTGATCGCTTAAACTTTGTTGTACGTCGATAATTTCAACTTGCTTGCCATGGCCTTCATCGTCAGAATAAACCATTTCAATCGCTTTTGAGCCTAAATTTCTGCGAACAACACTTGGTCGTCCAGCAGCTAAAGTTGGTTTATGAACGTAGAATTCGTCTGGGTTAACAGCACCTTGTACAACCATTTCACCTAAGCCATAGCTTGAGGTAATAAATACAACGTCTTCAAAACCAGATTCAGTATCTATACTAAACATCACACCTGATGATGCTTTATCTGATCTTACCATGCGCTGTATTCCAGCAGATAATGCGACACCACGATGGTCATAACCTTGATGAACACGATATGAAATAGCACGATCATTAAATAAAGAAGCAAAAACATGCTTGATAGCAACCATTACAGCATCAATGCCCCGGACATTTAAGAAGGTTTCTTGTTGTCCTGCGAATGAAGCATCAGGCATATCTTCAGCTGTTGCTGAAGATCGTACAGCAAATGAAGCATTTTCTTCAGCACCATCACATAGCTCTGTATAGGCTTGCTTTATAGCGGAATTGAAAGATTCGTGAAAAGGTGTATCAATGATCCATTGACGTATATCTGCGCCAACCTGCGCTAACTTAATCACATCATCAACATCTAAGTCATCTAGTACATTATAGATGCGAGCATTTAATCCCGATTGCTCAAGGAACTCGTTAAAAGCATCTGATGTTGTTGCAAATCCACCAGGGACTTGAACACCAGCATTTGCTAGGTTAGAAATCATTTCACCAAGTGAGGCATTTTTACCACCAACACGAGGAACATCTTGCATACCAAGTTCTTGATACCAGAGAACGGATTCTTGCACGGAACTATCTCCAAAAGCAGATTATATGATTGATACTAAGTGCTATTTACCCTGTTTTAGTTGAACTGCGTTCCAATAAAAACTCACAACATAGTATCAACTATCAAATATTAACGAATATGACCCTCCAAATAGGTCAATTTAATTCTACACCGCTAAATGGGGTTAGGTAAATACACAAATATGTGATTTTGATATATATATTTACAGTTTAGATATATATTCAAATTATAGTGTATATTATTCTTAACAAAACAAGATATTTAAAAACTTGAGGTTAAACAGTTGAGAACAGCATTTTATATTTCTGATGGTACGGCAATTACAGCCGAAGTTTTTGGCCATGCAACACTCTCATTATTTCCTGTGGATTTTAAAAACATTACAATCCCATTTGTAGAAACCAAGGAAAAAGCATTAGAAGTTAAAAACCAAATAGATAAAGCAATCAGTTCTAAAGGTGAAAAACCTTTGGTTTTTTACACTTTTGTTGATCATGAATTAACAGATATTATTAACTCATCTCAAGGCGTGTGCTATGATTTTTTAACCTTTTTTAGTGATCAAATAGAAGAAGAAATCAAAGTAGAACCTGTGCCTCGTACCCATAGAACGCATAGTATGCATGAAAAAAGCTATGATTTTAGAATTGACGCTGTGAACTATGCCTTAGCAAATGATGATGGAGCTAATTTAAAAAATTATGAAGAAGCTGACATCATTTTAGTTGGGGTCAGTCGAAGTGGTAAAACCCCAACAAGTTTATATCTGGCATTACAATATGGCATAAAAGCGGCTAACTATCCTTTTACTGACGATGATATGGATGATCTTAAAATCCCTCCTTCATTATTGCCGCATAAAAAGAAAATATTTGGTTTAACAATAAAACCTGAACGCTTAGCTGCTATTAGAAACGAAAGACTCGCAAACAGTAAATACGCCTCTATCAGGCAATGCAGAATTGAAGTACGAGAAGTTGAGATGTTATATAAAACGAACCGTATTCCATATTTGAATTCTACACAGCATTCTGTTGAGGAAATATCGGCTAAAATATTGGCTGAAACAGGTCTTGAAAGACGAAAGTATTAATATCAAATAGCCTTGATATTAAATTGAGGAAGCAGGTAGTGAACCTGCTTTTTTATAATTTGTTATTTTAATGCGTCTTTATAATGCTTTCTACACACTGAGACGTAACGCTCATTTCCGCCGATTTCAACTTGATCGCCATCAGCCATTGCAACACCATTTTCATCTGTTCTAAGCACCATATTGGCTTTTCGGCCACAATGACAAACAGTTTTTAATTCAATTAATTTATCTGCCCATGCTAATAAATATTGGGCTCCAGTAAATAACTCCCCCCTAAAGTCAGTTCTTAGGCCATAACATAAAACTGGAATTTTTAAGGTATCAACAACATCAGAAATTTGATGTACTTGCTCTTTTGTTAAAAACTGACTTTCATCAATTAAAACACAATGTACTTTTTGCTTTTCATTTAATGTAGTAATATGATCAAATATCTGTGTTTCAACTGTAAACAATTCAGCATCAGCTTCTAATCCAATTCTTGAACTAACCTTACCTTCACCAAATCTATTATCAATTTTTGCAGTGAATATTACTGGGTTCATGCCACGTTCTTGGTAATTAAAAGATGACTGAAGCATAGTCGTTGACTTGCCTGCGTTCATTGCTGAATAATAAAAGTACAATTGAGCCATATTACTCTCGGTAAAAAAATAGAATAACGGATGCTACGTTAATTGTTATTTAATTGAAAGTGGGTAACAGCTAATATACCTATTAGAAATTATTTAAAATATTCGCTATAAATCGCATTTTTATCTAAATTTATAAGATAATTCCAAATTTTTTGTACCAATGGTTCATTAGTTTGGTAGTACTCGTGGGATACGATTAAATAATCATTTTTAACATACAATGGTGGCTATATAAGTGTAAATTGAGATTCAAGTTCATTATGTCTTTTCATTGCATACTTATCTATTTGACATAAAGATAAAGCGGCATCGACTCTTTTCTTCATAGCAAAATAATAAATTTGTTTGTGTATTAGCAAAAGCTAAATTAAAGATAGTTAGAATACACAATAACATCAGATAAATTTTCAATTGTAAAAACCTAAAAATGACGTGATAAACTTAAAGTGTAGCCGATAGATGTTAAGCAGTGTTTTTTATTGAAGGTGCTGTGTTAAATGTGTAAGTAGACAAGCGACATTTAATGCTGCTTGTCTATTATATCTTAAGATAGCTGTGCGATTTTTGCTTTTGAGAATTTCGTAAATAAGACAGGCACTACAAACAAAGTTAATAATGTTGCTGTGATTAAACCCCCTACTATCACAGTTGCTAAAGGCTTTTGAATTTCAGCACCTATGCCATTAGATAATAACATAGGGATCAAACCTAAAGCTGAAGTCAAAGCTGTCATTAAAACAGGTCTTAACCTAGCAATTGCTCCATTAAATGCTGCTATGGAGGCATCTTCACCAGCTGTAATTCTTTGATTAATACTTTCAACCATTACCACGCCATTTAGTACAGCGACACCAAATAATGTGATAAAACCAACTGAGCTGGGAACCGATAAATATTGCCCTGATACATACAAAGCAACAACCCCACCAATCACTGCTAAAGGTACGTTCACTAAAATTAACATGGCTTGTCCGAATGTGCCAAATGCAAAATACAATAAAAGTGCGATCATCAGTAATGATATAGGCACTAATATTGATAGTCTTTGTTGTGCCCTTTGCTGGTTTTTATATTGACCGCCAATTGCAGTTGAGTAACCCGTGGGTAAATCGATATTTTTAGCAATTGTTGATTGAATTTCTGCAACCACACTACCCATATCTCTGCCTTGAACATTGGCTTGTATTACTACTCTACGCTGAATATCGTCACGCCTAACTTGTGGGGGTCCTGAAGAAATTGAAACAGTTGCAACATCTTCTAATCGAACAATAGCACCACTAGGAGATTTGACTCTTAATTGCGAAATCACTTGTGGGTCCTTTCGAAATCTCTCTTCCAAACGCACATAGATATCAGACCTTTCATTGCCATTTATAATTTGGCCAGCATTAGTGCCACCTAAACCATCTCTGACAATTGCCATAACATCACCGACAGATAATCCATATCGAGATAATTGGCGACGGTTTGGTTTTATAACAAGTTGCGCTTCACCTGATATTTGTTCCATTGCAACATCTTTTGCCCCTTGTACTCGCTTTACAGCGGCTTCAATTTCTTGTCCTTTAGATACTAATACATCTAAATCTGGTCCAAATAATTTTATCGCTAATTGTGCTTTAACACCTGAGAGCAGTTCATCAACACGACTCGTGATAGGCTGAGAGAAGTTATAAAGTAATCCAGGGAAAACTTCTAATTTTTCTTCCATTAGATTTTGCAGCGTAAAACGGTTAGTAGCACTAGTCCATTGTGTGACAGGTTTTAACCCGATATATATTTCGATGTTGTTCACAGGTTCCGGATCACCGCCAAGTTCTGGGCGACCAATTCGACTAAGTGCATATTCAACTTCTGGAAACTCAAGTAATAAAGCTTCAATCTTTGGTGCAACTGTTAAACTTGTATCTAAGCTAGATGAAGGTGCTAAAGTAACTCTTAAATTAAGTGTACCTTCTTCTAATTCTGGGACAAATTCAGTGCCAAGCTGAGGAATTAATACAATAGTAAATAAAACTAAAGATAAAGCGATGCCAATTACTAAGTTTACACTTCTCATCGCCAAATTCAGCCCTCGATGATACAAAGTATCTATGGGTTTTAATAAAAAACTTTCTTTTGGTTTTATGCCATTCTTAAATAGAAATATCGCTAATGCAGGTACACAGATGAGCGCAACAAAAACAGCGGCTATAATGGCAAGCATGATACTGATAGCCATAGGTTGAAATAATTTAGCTTCCACGCCTTGAAAGCTAAATAAAGGTAAAAAAACTACGAGTATAATCAAAGCTGCAAAAAAAATAGGACGAGCGACTTCTTTTGCAGCGATTAATACGCGGTCTTTGGTTGATTTAGAATTATTGTGGTCGATTAAATGTTTATAAATATTTTCTACCATGACAACCGAGCCATCAACAAGCATTCCTATTGCAACTGCTATGCCGCCTAAAGACATTAAATTAGCTGATAACCCTAACCATGACATAATCATTAAGGCGATAGCGATAGCGATAGGAATAGATATGAGTACTAATGACGTGGCTCTTAAATCCATTAAAAATAGCGCTAAAATAATGACAATAAAAACAAAAGCTAACAGTAACGCATTAACAACTGTTGATACGGCTTTTGAAATTAAATCAGCTTGATCATAGAAAATTTCCAACGTAACGCCATCAGGCAATGCCTGTTGAATTAACTCCATTCTTTGATTAATACCATCGATTGTCGCTTTTGTATTTGCTCCCATGCGTTTTAAAACAACTCCAGATACGACTTCGCCTAAGGTTTCGATTGTGTCACCTTGAGCACGACGCGTCATAGTAACTGCACCTTGTCTGATTTCACCACCTAATTCTATTTTTGCGATGTCAGAAACGGTAACCACTCTTCCATTAATGGTTTTAACTGGCGTTTGACTAATTTCTGCGATACCTTTTATTCCGCTATTAAACCAGCCCATGCCTCTAATGACCAGTTGCTCTTGGCCACGGTTCATATACCAGCCACCAACATTTTCGTTGTTACCTTCAAGAGCAGTTACAACATCATCTTGGGTTAAGTTATATGCTAATAATTTATTAGGATTAACGTTTACTTGGTACTGTTTTACATCGCCACCGTAAGATAATACATCAGTCACGCCATCAACTGGTAAAATGAGTAGTTTAATGACCCAATCGTTTAAACTTCGTAATGCCATAGCATCTAGACCAGAGTTTTCATCCGCAATCAATAAGTATTGAAATATTTGGCCAAGCCCTGAGGTATTTGGACCAATTTCTGGCATGGCAACACCTTGCGAAATGAGTTCTTTAGCTGATTGCAGCCTTTCAAATACCAATTGCCGAGCAAAGTAAATATCAGTGCCCTCTTTGAATACTACCGTAACACCAGAAAGACCCGTTTTTGAGATTGAGCGCACTTGCTCAACATCTGGTAATGCGTACATTACAGCTTCAATCGGGTATGTAATAAGCTGTTCAACTTCCTCGGAAGCTAAACCGGGGGCTTCAGTATTAACTGATACTTGAACATTTGTTACATCAGGAAATGCGTCTAAATTTAATTTTGGGATCACAATAAATGAAGTGATCACTAAAGCAACAAGGCTTAATATGATTATTAAACGATTATTGATGGCTGACTCTATTATTTTATTAAACATAATTTGCCTTAAGCTATAATGGCTATGGGAATTATCCCACCTTTGTTAAATTCACAAGTTACAATCGTTTTCATTAATGGTTATGTGGATCAAATCCACCCTTAGCAATTTGTGAAGCAACAAAAAATGCGCCCTTTATAACAATTTTAGTGCCTGACTTAATACCTAAAATTTCACGGCCTTGTACAAATCGACGACCAAGTGACACTTCTACGGGTTCAAACTCCCCTGGCTGATCTTCTACATATACAACCCAGTCTCCATCAGCACTACGCATTAAAGCAGTTTCAGGCACTGTCATGACAGGTTTGTCTTCATTAAATAGAAAATTTACGTCAGTAAACATTCCTGGGTGTAACTTATGTTGTTCATTCTTCAAGGATAAACGAATTGTTCTCGAGCGGGATTGTTGGTCTATGGTATGGCCTTCTTGAATAACTTCAGCGATAAACTCTTGGTTATCAATTACAATATTCGCTTTTGTGCCTTCTTGAATAGTAATCAAGCTATTAGGCGGTAACTGCGCTTCTACCCAAAGCTGGTGTTCATCTGCTAACAACATAATTTCGTCACCTGCTAATACTCTTTTACCTTGTAAAAATGCATCGGCTAACACAGCACCGGGTGTTTGTGCGTATAAAGTATATTGTCCAAGGTTATCTATTTTAGATAATGTTGATTTTTTAATTGCGTCTTCAGATAAGCCGTAAGCTTTTAAAGTGCTATAAGCAACTTCATGTTCTGCTTTAGCTTCTAAATATCGTTTTTCAGTAACAGTTGCTTTACCTAGTTTTTTTACTCTGGCCCATTGGGCTAAGCTCAGTCTATATGAGGCTTGTGCTTTTGCGACATCAACGCTAAATAAAGTCACTAACGCTGCACCTTTTTCGATATGTTGACCTAAAATAGCATGACGTTTGAGTACGATTGAATCAACTCTTGGGGAGACTGAGTAGCTGGTATATCCATTTGCCATTAGTTCACCTGGCGCATAAAGTGAAAAAGTTACATTTTGAGGTGTTAAAGCTGCTACTTCAATATTACTAATTTGCATTTGCGCTAAAGTGAACTGTGTTGCGGTTTCCTTTTCTTCGTCTTTGTTGTGTTCGTGGCTTGGTGATGAATATGTGTACATCGACGTCATAGTTAATATTAAAATCGTGCTGGTTGTTAATAGTGTTTTAAGCATTTTAATTCTCTTAAGCATTTCCAACATAAATGTTCGGGATCTTTTATGAAAGAAACCTAAATTTTATGTATGGTTAATATATACAAGTAACTTTGAAAGTTATGGTTTGTTTAAAATTTATGAGATAAAAATGATTAAGCTATCGGAGGGCGATGTTCTGGTGCTATGTGTTCAGAGCTAAATAATACTCTTAAATTTTGTACTGAGAGAGGATTAAGTACAATATCCGTAGTGTTTAAAACAAGAGGTAAAAATATCCCAGTATGGCAGCTATAACAATGAGAACAATCTTTTTGTTCATCAAGTTCTTGGGAAATAGACTGGTGTTCAACATTATGAAGTTTGTGATCTCCATTTTCAATGCAATGAGAATCTAACTCTGCTTGTAGAACTAAAAGTTGGGAGGTTTGGTTAATCTTTTCATTATGGTGTTGCACATCAATGAAATCCAGCAAAGGCTGGCACATTAATAACATCACTAATAAAAATAATAACCTATTTTTTAACATCTAAAAAATATATACCCAAACAATGAATTAAATCCAAGAAAAAATAACATATAAAATTTCATTTCTCAATGTATTTATAAGTTATTAAAAGTGCTATGTAATTGAAACTATATAACAAAACATATTACTTTTCATTGAGTTCTTGCTTAAGGTACTCTTTAGCTCTTGTCATTGCTCTGACGGCTTTTGATTTAAATTCACGTCTATATAAAGTATAAGAAACAAACATACTTGCTAAAATGAATAAAACAGGATGAAAGAACCAACAAATCGCTGCTAAAGAAAAATAATAAGATCGCAGTCCATAATTATAAGAATGCGCAGCTTGATCTTGCACTACAGCCATTTCAACGGCATATTTTTGTAAGTGCTTTTTATGAGCTGTCAAATCTATTGGCGCAGCGCCTATCATCACATTGACAAAACCATACTGCCTCATAGACCAAGTGAATTGAAAAAATGCCAATACAAATATAAAAGCTAATAAACTCAATTTAATTTGAATTGTAAAATGATTGGCATTAAGAGCAAATGGTAATGAAGCAATAATTAATTCAAGTCTTTCAATTTGTGCAAAAAGTGTAAGTACACCGGCTATGATAATCAAAGTTGTGGAAGCAAAAAAAGCAATGTTTCGCTCTAGATTGGCCAAAAGCGCGGCATCACCCACTCGAATGTCACGATTCATGAGCTCTTTCATCCAATGAATACGGTGTTGATGCAAACTTCTTGCGATACAATCAGTTGTTTTTGCTTTTTTACGTGCAAAATAAGTATAACCAGACCAGCAAAAAACAAAGCAGCATAAGGCTAAAAAATCTAATAATGAAAACAGCATAATTTGAATTTATTCACGTGGAAATATGATACTGAAGTTTACAAATTATCTTTATAAAATTATAGTGATCAAAAAAATTAAATTGCATCATTTCCAATTAAGAGATCTTAATTCGTGTTGTTTTCATTATTTCCATTTCAAAACCAGCAATCACTTCTGTTGCAGGATAATAAGTAATATTAACGACTGCACCTTTTAAACTTTTATACTTCTGTTTTCTATTATATTTGAAAGGTACATCACACCCTTGCACCATAACCGTATTATGAACCCATTCTGGTGTTTCTCGTTGCACATGCGACAGTACTTTTTGATTCTCACTATGGATTAACTGTTTATGTTTGGATAATAACTTGTCTATTTCTTTTGTCATAAGATCACTTGATAAGTTAAATGAACCTATTATTTTAGACTAAATCTAGAAAAATAAAACAGCAACTGAAATTTAATTATTTAGCTTTAATTGAATAAGCTTCTAATGAAATCCCTGAAATTTTAAATCGAACATGTTCTGCGGTAAATGCATCGGTATTACTGATATTATCAAATGCTTTTTGGGATACAAGTATCCCATTGTTTTGAAGATGCCTGATTAATTTCATCAAGTTGATTATTGATATCAATTGCTGTTTTTATCGCATCTTCGGCGCTTTGAAATGAAACAAATTCATTATCTGCTACAAACTTGAGTAAAGTACCTGAGTTTTTTGATATCAGTGGTTTTACTGTACATCTCATTTTTTCTATCATAGCTAAATAATAAACGATGCCATATCTTTGCGTTACTAAAGAAAACCCCGACATATCCATTATTAATATATAACCACTTACACCATATTTTGCCCAAATCAATTCTTCCATTTCATATTTATTATCATCAGATTGGTGAAAGTAATCACCTAATAATGTCTGTAATTCTGTAACTATTCACTAGGGGAAAATTATTTTATAATGAGCCTTTTTAGCTATTGACCGATCCTGCCAGTATGCCAAGCCAGTGCAATGACTTAATCGCCCAAGCTTCAATGAATTTAAACAGCATCAACATCACTGAAATAGTTGAGCAAACTAAACTCAGTTACAAGAAGAGAAGACGCTCACGCCTGCGTTGAAGCTGTCTATCGAGCTTATTCTTGTTATCGTTGTTATGCTTGTCAGTAAATTGGGACTTAACAGTAAAAATAGTCGTATTGCGCCATCAAAAATATTAACCGAGAAAAACAAACCAAAAATAAATCAGATAAGCCAGCGGGTGGACAAAAAGGCCGAACGGGTAAAACGCTGACTCAGACAGAGACGCCCGATGAGATAGAAGTCATTTTAGTTGACCGAGACATGTATAGAGTTGATCTACATAATTGAACGGTTTTTCAAAGAAATTAACAAAATTAAACATAAGTGAAATTTGATTTTTCGAGATGACTTTTGTAGGAGAGTAATAAAGATATACATACTGAATTACTCTACAACACCTATTAATCAGGTTAAAAAATCATCTTTAAGCTCTTTTAATTTGTTGGCAACGTCTTTTTTATTCATTGTGAATCCATATTCAGTTAAGGGAGATTTTCCCCCTAAGGTTGCTTAGTTCCATCTATTTCTAACGCTGCTTTATCAAACGTGTAAATAGTGGATATTTCATCTTTATTTAACTGACCATGACGCTTTGATTTATTAACAATTAACGCATCTGGAAAGTCTGCTTGCTTGGTTTTACCGCTTGATTTAATTGGCTTGGCATTAGTAAAGTCTTTTAATGCGCCCCACACCGACTGACCATCTTCAAACGTCAAATTAGGCTCTGCAAACAATGCATGAATTACATCAATAATTTGTTCTTTACTTAGGCTGTAGCGTTTACCCTTTAATGTCCAAATTGTTTCCGTCAATACAACATCAGTGATAAGCACTGATTCAGTACCAAGGATTAACTTAGTAGCCTTGTTAGCTTGCTTTTCATCATCTTGTAACAAGTAACGAAGCAATACATTAGTATCAATAGCGATCATTTATTTAAGGCACTCTCTAAAGATTCTTGCTCACTAATTGTTGAGTTTGTAGCAATACCCTTTAATAAGCCTTTCGCTGCACCTGATTGCTTCTTCACGATAGAGATCACACCTTGTCTATCAACAAAGCTTTCAATATCATCACCAGCGTTAATATGCGCGACAACGCATTGTTCAATCGGTAAGGTAATTTGTCTTTTTGCGCTAACTTTAGCCATAACAGCCTCTTTACTATTTAATATATAGTAAAGAATAGCGTATCTTTACTTAGTGTCAATAAGTAAAGATCATGAACTACCCCGCGACTAAAGATCACTGGGTTTTCTCGACAGTGTTTGATAAATATGAGAGAAATTTTGAAGTTGATTTGTTTATCTAAAAGTGAAAACTAGATGTGTAAAATTCACATCTAGTATTTTTTGACATTAAGGTCTGAGTTTTTCATATTCAACGGTACGATCTTCAAATGTCCACTGTGTAGGATTCACATTGTAGTGTTCTGCTTTAATTAAACCGGACACTTTAATAATGGAATATAATCCAATTATTGAGGTGTAAAATGACAAAAAAATAAAAATTAAAAGCTATACAGTTGAATTTAAAAAAGAAGCTGTAGCATTAGTTACTGAGCAAGGCTATAGCGTATCTAAAGCCGCAGAATCGTTAGGAATAACAGATAAGCTACTTTATAACTGGAAAGCTAAGTTTGAAGTAGAACAATCAGGAGTTAGCTTAAATGTTGATGAAAAAACTGATTTATTAAAACTTCGTCAAGAAGTCAAAGAGCTAAGGATGGAAAAAGAGATCCTAAAAAAAGCCAGTGCCCTCCTTCTAAGTAAAGTAACATTTCAAACCATAAAGCAGCTTTCTTCGATATTTCCTATAGCTAAACTTTGTAAAATGATGAAGATCAGCCGTTCAGCTTATTATGCTTGGCTCAATCGTCCAGCAAAAATAATAACGGCAGAGCAATTAAATTTATATCGAAGCGCTAAGGTTATCTTTAAAGAGAGCCGTAACAGCTTAGGTTATAGAGAGTTACGAAAGCGATTATGCAAGGAGGGCTTTCAAATTAGCGAATATAGCGTAAAAAAACTAATGACTCAGCTTAATTTGGTTGTAACGCAGCGTATTGCTTATAAAGTAACAACCAAGCGTAAGCATAGTGATGCTGTTGCAGATAATTTACTTAACCAAAACTTCAACCCTATGGCACCAAATAAAGTTTGGGCAGGTGACGTTATCTATCTAAAAACTACTGAAGGTTGGATGTATCTAGCCATTGTTATGGATTTGTATTCTCGTCGCATTGTTGGTTGGCATATTGATAAGCGAATGACTACAGATTTGGTAAGCAAGGCTATGATTAAAGCGTATAACCTACGGCAGCCGCCCAAAGGTCTGGTGTTCCACAGTGACAGAGGTTCACAATATACCAGTAAAAGTTATCGTAAGTTGCTAACAAGTTATAGTGTTCGAGCTAGTATGGGCGATGTTGGTGCCTGTTGGGATAATGCTGTAGTAGAACGATTCTTTGGAAGCTTAAAACATGATTGGTTATTTAAAGTACCCCAGCTAACCAGAGAGCATATGAAAAATGATGTAACTGAATACATGCGATATTACAACGTAAAAAGGCTTCATACGGCAAACAAGGATATGTCGCCAATTGAATATGAAATTAGTTATGAAAATTCTTTAAGAAAAGTGTCCTGATTTAGTTGCGCAGAACACCTGGTGTTAAATTAGCGCTTACGTTTATAGCTCCAGACTAAACCTAAGTATCTGCATCCATTAAGGCAACGCAGCTATTGTATATTTAGACTGATCACATATTTATTGTAATTGGTATTACACATATGAATTTTAAACTTAAAATTGGTAATAATATAGAAAAAAGAAAGGCCGCTATAAATTGTAGCGGCCTATTTATTTTAGTAATTAGATTTGAATATTAGTCATTAACTAATTTATTTAACTTTTCAAGTGAGCTGGCTACTTTTACACCCGGAATGTTACTACCAATAGTGGCCATGTATGAACCATTTACTTTCCCTCTGAAAGAAGTAAAAGAAACACGGTATACACCACGCACTAATGACTCTGTTGGGCTACTGATTTTAGATTCATGTCGTAATATAGAGTTATATTTATTGCCACCAGGGTTTTTTGGTAGTTCACTACTATCGTCATTTGTTTTTAGTGTTTTGACAACTTTACCACCATTTTTAATTTTTTTAGGATCCGATATGTCTAGTTTGTCCAAAACTAAGTAAGTATCAAAATATGCCTTTTTATCTTTTTTCATACTTTTTTTGAATATTGAATGAACAAAATCTTTTTTTCCAGGTTTATCTTTCGCTGGAGAAACCATAGAAACACCTAGCTCATCTATTGCAGCAGGTACCCATAAATATAAATAATATGCATCTTTATTTTTATATTCACCATCTGGCTTTATATTAGTATCAACATAACCAAAGTATTTTTCATATTTTACGTATGGTAAGTTAACCTTAAAAGAGCCTATCCCTTCTGATTTAGAGCTTTTAAAATTATAGTCATCACCACCAAAAAAACCGGTACATAGAGCAAAAGTCGCACCTGCGAGTAATAAGTTCTTATATTTTTTCATTTTAATTCCTTTTAAATAAGTAAATTAGTTATATGTATTAAACATCTTGTTACATAAAGTAAACCTGAGCATAACATAGTATTGTTGAAATATAATCGTTAAAGGTACAATAAACTGAATTTGAGGAGATATTTTTTTGAAATTAGCCATGCAATCAAAATTATTACTTTTAGGCGCTTCAATCGCCTTTTGTAAAGCGATTTGGCATTTATTATGTATTATCGGTGGACCATCTTGGTTTGAATTTGCCAGAGCACCAAAAGAAATTATAGATTCTGCAAAACAAGGAACTTGGCTTGCACCAATAGGAACTATATTTGTTGCTACTTTAATGTTTATTTGTAGTTTATATGCACTATCTGCTATTCACATTATTAGGCAGCTGCCTTTACTTAAAACAGCGCTGGTTGTGATAAGTAGTATGTGTTTGATCAGGGGGGCGTTTGTCATTCCATACATAATACAGTTTGGCTTTGATATGTGGGAATTTATTGCTGCAATTGTATGGTTTTTTGTCGGGCTATGTTATCTAATAGGGACTGTTGAAATATTAAATAATATAAGAAAGGAATCAAATGGTGTCTAAGTTAGATTTGGTAGTTGGTTTTATTATTTACCAAACCAAGTATGGTCTTTATTCCACCACTGACTAATATTTAAAAACTGTTTGTAAGTGGCACTAGAGCTAACATTTACAGCTTTTTTAATTATGATTTTAAAACCATGTTTATCTTTTTGAATGACTTCTGCAAATAAACTGCTAGAGAAGAAAAATAGTAATATGAGTAATTTATTAATTGTTAATAGTTAAATGGAATTGAATTAAAAAACAAAAGCATATATTTACCATTTTGAATATTTCAAACTTAGTAACAATTGATATTTGATTTGAATATAAGAACTATTTAAACTCACCGAAAATATTTTAATAGGAGTCATTTTTTAATAAGTTAATCATATATCACTTAATTTCCTTCTTGTTATTTACTTATTTTTTCATGGAAACAAACATGTTATCTTCATTAAAATTACTATTTGAACGTCTTGATAATAGTAAGCTATTTCAATCAATCATTATTTTTGTCATCGTAGTATCCGCATTAAGTGTTGGAGCACATACATATGAATTACCTCCATGGTTTGATCGTGCGCTAATAATTTTAGACACAGGTATTACCGTTTTCTTTTTAGTTGAAATTATTATCAGGTATATCGCACTGAATGATTTTAAAAAGTTCTTCTCTAAAGGCTGGAATATATTCGATGTAATAATCGTAGTGGGTAGTTTAGTTCCTGTTGCTGGCTCCACTATATTTATCGCACGTTTATTACGTGTATTTAGAGTGCTGCGTTTAGTATCTATTATCCCAGAGCTTCGAATGTTGGTTAATGCTTTACTTAAAGCGATCCCAAGGATGGGTTATATTGCTTTACTCATGTTTGTTATTTTTTATATTTATGCAGCGATTGGCAGTATGCTTTTTACGAATATAAATGAAACGTTATGGCGAGACTTATCGATTGCCATGCTAACATTATTTAGAATTGCAACCTTTGAGGATTGGACTGATGTTATGTATGAAACAATGGAAATTTACCCTTTAAGTTGGATTTATTATCTGAGCTTTATCTTCTTAACAGCTTTTATCTTTTTAAATATGATGGTTGGCGTGGTACTTGAAGTAATGACCAAAGAAAGTGCAGATTTTGCGGCTGAGCATCAAGACGAAGATACAAAGCCTGCTAGCAAAGGTCAGATCAAAGCGTTACAGGCTCAAATCGCCACTTTATCTGAACAATTAGCAAATAATAAAAGTTAATACATAAAAACAGCCCTAAATATTTAGGGCTGGTTAAGCATAGATTAACCTTTTATCGTATAGACCCCTTTAATAGATAATGTCACAACAACAGGCTCATCAGATGGATTTTTCCAATACCAGCCATGAGAGCCTGCAAACGGAGTTGTTAAGGTACCCTTCATGTCTTTTGAGGTTGTAATAGAAAAACTCTCAAAGTAACCCGTTGTATCACCTTTGGGCTCTCCATGAAAATCAAAAAATAACTCTGCGCCATCTGTTTGCCATTTATATTCAAGGTGCGCATGTTTATCCATTAATAATTTGTACTCAAGACCTTTATTTGCTGGGATCTCGATTTGTACTATATCACTTTTAGGTTTAACACCAACTCCAATGTTACTTTTTGGTGTACTTAAAGGTTCAGGAATACCAGCTGTTTGAGATAATTTGGTTAAGCCTAAAGCTTCACCTACCCCTGTTGGGTCAATATTATACTCTGATGGTAAAATACACGTTATAAGTAACATACTAGCAATAACTGAAGCGAGTAAACTTGCCTTTATTAAGGTTTTTGTAGAATGGATTGGTACATTAATTGTATTCATATTTCTTTATCCTTTAAATATTTACGAAATAACCTGTTAACTGAAAACCTACTAGCATCAAACCACCGCTCATTAATAGGGTGTTTGCTGCAGTTGAAAACTGCATAAAGCTGGTGTGTTGTCGCCAAAAGTTCATCAATATGAGTACTAAACCTAAAGCTAAAAATTGACCAATTTCTACGCCGATATTAAATGAAATAATATTTGTTATAAGCCCATCTTGTGGTAACTGGAACTCTTGAATTTTAGTTGCTAATCCAAATCCATGAAATAAACCAAAAATCATCACTGCTGCTTGGGTATTGGGCTGATAGTTAAAGAGCCTTTTAAAGCCACCTAAATTATCAAACCCTTTATAAACGATTGATAAACCGATAATAGCATCAATTAAATAAGCATTTATTTGAACATTATTTAAAACACCCAATAGTAAAGTAATACTATGCCCTACTGTAAATAAGCTGACATATATCACCACATCTTTTGTTTTAAATAAAAAGAATATAACTCCAACTAAAAACAAAAGGTGATCGTAGCCTGTCACCATATGTTTAGCACCAATATAGATAAAAGGAATAATTGAAACCCCTTGATTACTTGTCAAAAACTGTTTTGTGTTTTCATCTACACCATGGGAAAATATTGAAAATGAAGCCAATACTGCTGTCAGGATGATTATAAAATGCATTATATTTTTAGATGAGATAGTCATATATCACACCTATGTTTTATTAATATTTCTTTCATAGTTACTTCTATTTTTTTATAGGAAATTACAAAGACACCACTACCAAGATATAGATAAGGCATAACTTTGATTAATTATTATTTTAAGGAAGTAAAATTAAACAGTTGGAGGTGGTATTGGTGGTGCGTATATGAGATTTTTATATTCTTTACTAAAGCCAATCACACTTAAAGATTGGTAATAAGCTGTGGTTAAAGCGAGATTGCTTGGCGGAAAATAGACTGTATGTGAATGGTTTGCATGTTCATGATGCTGTAAATCTGATTCTATATTGTGAGTTAACTGTTTGTTATTATTTTTATGATGTTCATGCCCGTGGCTGTGATGATGGCTGACTTCAATGCCCATTGGGTGTTTATCACTAGGATATTGTATTGCGTTATTATTTGTTGATGAAGTTAGTTGGCAGGCAAATATGATTAACATAAAAATTAATGTTAGCTGCTTTAGCAAATTTTGCTTTTTAGCATTTATATTAATCAAGCAATGACCTATTTAATCACAAAAATGTATTTAAAGTGAGTTACATTTAAACAAAGCAAAATTGTAATGTCCACTTTCATTATATGTAAAAAATTAAAATTATTTAAAATTCAAAGAAAAAACACTTAGTCTATTGTTAATGTAAAGGATTGAATTAAAACAAACCAAACATGCATTAATTTGTAATACTCTTATTACTTATCATACACTTAAATACCTGTTTTGCTAAAAATATAATACTTGCTATTGCATCTAGTGAAGGTCCACCACATATGATAAGAGGTGAGCACCACGGTATAGACCTTGATATTGTACAAGCTATTTTATTTAAATTAGGTTATTAAGTAAAATCTGAATTCCCAAGTCTTGCAAGAGGAAAGCATCTTGTTATTTCACATAACTATGATGCGGTCGCGCCTATTTTTTGGCAACAAGATGAGCTTGATTTTTATGCCTGTGATCCAATAGTGCAATATAAACCTATGGTATTTTCGCTTAAAATAAATTTAGTCCAGCTAGGTTAAGTGATTTAAGAGGTGCCTCAATAAAAATACCTTAAAATAAGACAGCCATACTTTTCTTATTGAAAACTAGTCTAATACCTTAAAATAAGACAGCCATACTTTTCTTATTGAAAACTAGTCTAAAACTCATTTTTTAGACTAAACTTTAACCACTGATGAAATGTTATTGGTGGTTATTATAATACCTTAAAATAAGACAGCCATACTTTTCTTATTGAAAACTAGTCTAAAACTCATTTTTTAGACTAAACTTTAACCACTGATGAAATGTTATTGGTGGTTATTATGGCTAGGGCGAGAGAGTCGTTAATCGATTTAGATGCAACCCCTTATTATCATTGTATAAATCGCTGTATCCGAAGAAGTTACTTATGTGGCGATGATAAATATTCAGGTAATAACTTTGACCACAGAAGAACTTGGTTGGTCGATAGAATAAAATTCCTTGCTACTGTTTTTTCAATTGATATTGCAGCTTATGCGATTATGTCTAATCACTATCATCTTGTTTTAAAAGTTAATAGAGACGACGCTTTAAACCTATCAAATGATGAAGTCATCGCGCGTTGGTATCAGTTATATCATGGTTGTATTTTGGTCGACCGTTATAGGTCGGGTGAAAAACTCAATGCTGCATACATGTTTAGAATTAATGAAATAGTTAATGAATGGCGCATAAGGCTATATGATATTAGTTGGTTTATGCGCAGCCTAAATGAGTTTATAGCGCGTAAAGCGAATAAAGAAGATAATTGCACGGGTAAATTTTGGGAAGGACGTTTCAAATCACAGGCTTTGCTAGATGAATCTGCAATTTTAAGTTGCATGATGTATGTTGATTTAAATCCTATTAGAGCAAAAATGGTTGACTCACTTATAGGCAGTGATTTCACCTCAATTCAAGAACGAATCAAGCAATACCAATCTTTTAAAAAACAAGACAGATCTAAAAATAGTAAATCTAATAAGAAACCTGAATTTACAGTCTTACAGCAACCAAAATTACTATTAGAATTTGGCTGCTCAATGGATAAAAATACCATTCCTTTTACGCTTTTTGATTATTTAGAGTTAGCTGATTTTAGTAGTCGTTTAATCGTGCCAAATAAACGAGGTTCGGTTTTAAAAACGACTCCAAAAATTTTAGCTGTTTTAAATATTGAAGTTGATTCATGGCTCAATACCATTCAACACTTCAGGCGGCATTATGCTAACTTCGCAGGTTCAAAATCTTCTTTAATGAAGTGTGCACATAGTCACAATCATAGTTGGTATAAAGGTTCTGCGTAGTTGCTCAACCTTATTTAAGTTTAACAATTGTTGCTATCTAGCAATTTAATTGATTGTGTGCGTAATTAATCAAACCTCAATAATTTGTATTGTATTTCGTGAAATAAAACATCAAACTCTCAAATTAAATATATTTATAGTAACCAGCGTAAGCTTTTAATTTCTCAGTGGGGTTTTAATATCAATGAGATATTTTTGCCTGTCTAATTTTTTTGTCTGTCTAATTTTTTTGTCTGTCTAATTTTTTTGTCTCTAATTTTTTTGTCACGGGATAAATCTCGCACGGCTTCATCTTTTGGCTCAGGGACGTATATAGGTGTTAAATCTTCGGACTTGAGTAATTTAGCAAGTTTGAGTGCATCACGTTTATCGGTTTTAACTTTATCACTTGGTTTTGTGGGAATAAGAGAAGGAGCGATGACATAACAGCAATGATTAAGACTGGTCAGTAAGCGGTAAATCCAATAACCACAGGGCCAGCTTCATAGACAAAATGGAGGGTAGCGTCAGGGTATTTTGATTGTAATTGTCTAGCGAGTTTTTTAAAGGCGGCTTTATTAGTAAGGATTTTACCTAAATGAATAGGTTTAGCACCACGATGATCTTCAATATACGCCACTTCAGTAAATGATTTATGTGTATCTAAACCGATGAAAAGTATGTTATGTTAGCCTCTGTTATCTATTGTTCACGCATATAGTATGGCTCTGGTTTGTAAAACTACCCCATATTCATAGGCTAGCACCTTGTGGGGAGTCATTGTGTCTATGTTTATAATCGAATTTTGTGTTTTAATTTAATTAGGGTTTTTTAATTAACATGAGTGAAAGAAGTAATAATTTATCGGAAACATCATTGGAGTCAGAGGGTTCAAGTTGTACTAACACAAGTTGTTGTCCTCCTCCACAAAGCCCATTAACTAGAGCTACACCTAAAATTGGTCGAAATGATCCTTGTATTTGTGGGAATGGTCGTAAATATAAAAAATGCTGTGGTAAAAATGCATAAACTATCATTTGAAAGAACTTTTGGTTTTGTGTATCTATAAACATAATCGGGTAGCCGGAGGTCTCTAACCTCCAGCCCCCACACCACCCATCATGCGGGTCCGTAATGGGCGGTTCATCTCCCGTAATGAATCTTTATCCAAACATCTCTTAATGATACTAGCCCTTGTTTAGCCAAAAAATCATTGTTGATCGCTATATTGATCCCTTTGGTTTTTTAGCTTCTACAAGGTCCTTCGCCTAAAGCGCCTACTTTTGGTACTTGTGATGCCACATGAAATAGCTAAATATTCACTCACTCCTAGTTTAATTAAACTTCTCACCTTTGTTCGTGGCTTTCGCCATTGACGCCAATAACACATACGCAATCGACGTCGTATCCAAGCATCAAGATCAACCGCGAGTTGATAAACATTGGCTATCAAAAAGTAATACCCCCAACCACGTAAAAATTGTGTGAGTTTATGAATTTGTAGTGTCATAGATATACCCCAATTACGATTGGTGAGCTTCCTGACTTTCTCTTTAAATAACTTTAAAGCATTGTCATGTATTTTCACCTGTGCGTAACGAAAGGTAAAACCTAGAAACTTCGAGCCTGACACTGGGCCTACTCGACTTTTAAATTCATTTACAATCAATTTCAAACGTTTGGTAATGTAATGACTGATATCCTTTTTGACTTGAGTACCCTTACTTTTAGTTTTCACTAAAATGATAATATCATCGGCATAACGCGCAAACTTGAGTTGCTCATTAGATAGCTTCTTGTCCAATTCATCTAATAAAATGTTAGATAGTAATGGAGACAGTGGCCCACCTTGCGGTACGCCTTTATCCGATGCAAACCAAAGACCGGTTTCAACTTCTGCTATGCCTGCGCGTAAATATTTACCGAGCAGTCGCATGAGTGATTTATCTTTGATTTTACGACCAATGCGGTTCATTAACATGTCATGATTTACTTCATCGAAAAACTTCGATAAATCAATATCAACCGCAGTCTTAAAACCTTGTTTAACACAAGATTGAACATAACTTACTGCCTGACTTGCTCTTTTACCTGGGCGATACCCATAACTATGAGATGAAAATAGTGGTTCAAAGTACGGAGTTATTACTTGAGAAATGGCTTGTTGGATCATTCTGTCGATAACAGAGGGGATCCCAAGTAATCGCTCACCACCATCCGATTTGAGAATACGTACCCGTTTAACCGGAAGAGGTTGGTAAGTCTCATCTAGGATCTTAGATTTAATCCCTTGCCAGTGTTGCACAGCAAACGCGTTAAACTCATCGATTTTCATGTTATCAATGCCCGGTGCGCCTTTATTGGATTTTACATGTTGCCATGCTGTGCCAATGTTCAGGTCGCTAAGCATCTGTGTCATTAATGTTTGTTGGTTCTGGTTAAATTCATTTAAGGTATTATTCACAGTCGAACGCTGGTCTTCACTATCACAACACGGTGATCTATGTTGTTTCAAGTTCAATTATGGTATCTCCTTGAGTTAAGATGTTCAGGCCTTCACCGTGTCTCATCCATTACGATGAGCATTTGGCTACTACGCCGTCTGCTGACTTCTGTTTAATCACTTATAAGATTACTCAGATAAGCGCGATTGATTTGTTATCTTATATTCGCTCAACCAATTCGATAACTAAACTGATTGCCAAGGCTTGATCGACCAGTTGCCTCACTGGTTACTTTATCAATTGCATGTTAAACAGATCTCCCCGGATAATTGCATTCACTTTCTCTGCACTGCTGCATCATTTACGGTAGCCATTAGAACACTTGGCTTCGTTGTCTTGTGCCAACTCGCCTCCAGCCTACGCCTCATATGATATTTTTGTTCATCAGCTCGCAGATTTGCTAGCGGCTTCCTCCGGACTATCTCTCACGATTTAGCCCTTGCCATTCGCTAGTAGTTAGCGTTTAATAACAGAATGTTAGTAAACGGTGATCTTCCTACAGAAGACTTTCACCTCATTAGTAAATGCCCATGCCAGGCGTACTCAAGTTGCTTAAACGGACAAAAAAAACAGCTGGCTTTTGCTCCTTCGTCGCTAATTTTAGCCAGCTATTTTATTGCCGCTTAGCAAACCGTTGCCTTACATGTTTAACTATGATGCTGCTAATCTAATTAAAAAATGGAAATGATATGTGTTATGAAGTTTAATTTTAAAACTTACCTTTTTAAGTACAGCTCACTGATTTTAGTTTTAGTGGCTAACCTTTCTTTCGTTTCTAGCGTACATGCTAATACTATATCTAAAAAAATTGAAGAAATAGAAAGCCAGCTAGATGCTCGTATTGGTGTATCTATTTATGATGTCACAGACAATAAATTATGGGATTATAACGGGGACACTCGCTTTCCTTTAATGAGCACTTTTAAAACGTTAGCATGTGCAAAATTACTTGTTGATGTAGAAAAAGGGCTTCAATCTTTTAATACCTCTAGTGTTATTACTAAAAGTTCGCTTGTTAAATGGTCACCGGTAACTAAAAAGCATGTTGGTGAACTGTTCACTTTAAAACAGGCATGCTCCGCCGCTATGATTATGAGTGATAATACTGCTACAAACATTGTTCTAGCTAGTATTAAAGGACCAAAGGAACTGACACGTTTTATGCGTTCTATTGGTGATGATGTCACTCGGTTGGATAGAGTTGAACCTTATTTAAATGAAGCACTTGATGGTGATAAAAGAGACACAACTACACCAACTGCAATGGTGAAAAGCTTACATACTTTATTATTTGGGGACATATTATCCCAAGATTCAAAAGTTCAACTAAAACAATGGATGATAGATAATAAAGTGACTGGCAGTTTATTTCGTTCAGTACTTCCTGAAGGTTGGTCTATTGCTGACCGTTCTGGAGCTGGAGGTTATGGTTCAAGGGGGATTACTGCTGTTGTTTGGTCTGATAAACGTTCACCTCTAATTATAAGTATTTATTTAACTCAGACCGATGCCTCTTTTGCCTTACGTAATAAAGCAATTGCTAATATAGGTAAGGAAATATTCATTGTTTACAGTAAGTAAGGCTAACAAGAGACTATGGTTAATTTTTAATAAAAATTCTAATCCATACGCGCCATTTAATAATCCGGGCTAATGTCTCCAAAGTGATAAAAGTGAACCGTACAAAATACCCCAAAGTGATGCAAAACCGTCTATGTTTTGATTCATGTACCTAAAAAGTCGGCTCTGTAGGCCGCATTCTTTCCTTTAATAAACTGTGTTTTATCGCTTAAAACAGAACAAAACATATATGTTTTGACTCATTTCTAAACATGGTGCAAATAAAAGCCTTTTATATCAATTATAGCTATCACAATATCAGTAAATTAATGAATCACTTTATAGCAAGTTACATTAGAGAGATGCATTACTTAGTAATTTTGAAATGACTTTATATGACGTTATATGAGGCAGTTAAACGCAGTTATTTATAGGACCTCGGGAACAATTTAATATCACACCGGCAATATCTCAAGAGCTGCCTTTTCCTAAGAATCTGACAGAATTTAAATCTGTCAGATTAAGTAAAATCTTACTTTTGAGTGTGTAACATCAAATGCTAACAAATCATTTAATTTTTGTTATTTAATTTTTGACTTTGAATTTTTTTTAGGTTTTTATACTTTATCTTTTTAAATCTGAACACCCGCTTTTAAAATTTGATCCATCACCCAACTTGTATGTGTTGCCGTGGCACCAGTGGATGGGTGTTTTGTGCCAGAAAAAAGCTGGTTTTTCATATTTTGCACATGAAAAAGCTGGATATTTTCAGGGTTTTCGATGAATAGTGTTTCCGTGTTATTGTTCGAATCAATTTGAATTGGTGATTCGTCAAAAACAGAGAATGTCATTTCACATTCACTGCCATAAATAACAACTTTATCTTGTCTTGCGCTACCACCAAAATTCCAACTCCCCGTCCCTGTGATGCCATTTTTATGTAACCAACATGCAGATACGGAATCAAAGGAAGAGTAAAGTTTTTGTTGATTAACCCCTATGCCCTTCACATCTTCATATTCGCCTAATAGATGAGAAAATAGATCTAATCCATGACTGGCTAAATCATCAAAATATCCGCCAACAGCAATATTTTTATCTGTACGCCAATTATATTTGCCCGATAAGTCTATTTCGTTGGCAGCTTTACTTAAGTGCCAAGTAATGTGCCTAACTTTACCAATTCGCCCTTGTTCTAAGAGTGCTTTTACTTTTAAAAACCGTGGCAGCGAACGACGATAGTATGCAACAAATAGTGGCAGGTTTACTTTATCGAATGCGTCAGAGATCGCTAAACAATCTTCAAAACTTGGCGCTAAAGGTTTTTCTATACAGCATATCTTACCTGCTTTAGCGACTTGCAAGCCAAACAATTTGTGCGTATCTGGCGGAGTAGCGATATAAACAGCATCGATATTATCATCATTAATGAGGTCTTTTGCATCTGCATAATATTTGTCAATATTATGTCTTTTAGCATAATCTTGCCCAAGGGTTTGATCTCTTCTCATTACAGCAGTTAATTCAAAACCATCTGTTTTTTGATATGCAGGACCACTTTTTACTTCAGTAACGGCACCACAACCTATAATTCCCCAACGCAAAATCTTATCTATATTCAATATCGTATCCTATTTCTATAATTTAGAAGATGACTCTTTATCTAGCTTAAAAACCTATAACAATGCAAATACCATCAGTTTTGCTTTCTATATTCAAACCAAGTTTATGGTGTTCGCATAAGCGTTTTACAATCGAGAGACCTAATCCATACCCTTGGCTGTTTTCCCCTTTTATTAAAGGCTCTAAAACAGAGTCTTTGATCTTTTCTTCAATCCCTTCACTTGTATTAAATACACTGAGTTTATTATCTGAAAAGCTAATTTTCACAGTGCCATGAGTCGTATATTGAAAGGCGTTACTTACTAAATTTGCAATCAAAATTTGCAAAATACCAGGCTGGCTCAGTAATTGGTCATTCATACCGATCTCAACATCTACTTCTACAGGTTTATTAGTTAATATATAGGCGTGTTGTATTACTGCTTTTTCAACAATAGGCAGCAGTTTTACCATCTGTGCTTTTGAAGATGCATTTTCTTCTCTCGCTAACGATAATAAAGTATTTACAGACTGCTCCATTTGTAATGTTGCGCGATTGATTCTTTGAACTAATGTTGTTGATTCTTCTTCAGTTAATTTATCATCAGCCAATAATTCACTGGCATTTTTGATAATTGCAATAGGCGTACGCAGTTCATGGCTTGCATCTCTTGTAAAATGTAATTCCCTATTAACATAGTCGTTAATTGTTTCCATTGACGTTTCTAGATTTGAAGCAAGTATGCCGATTTCATTATTTGGAAAATCTTTAGCAAAGCTTTTAGGTAAGTCTTGTGGTGAAACACCATGCACTAAATCTACTAATTTAGTTAAAGGGTGAATTAACTTTTTGGATAAGCGATAACCAATAAAGCATGCTATCAATGCCATTATTACAGTTGATATAAGTAAAAAATTGATAATATATACACGAATTGGTCTAACGACTAGATCTTTACTTACTTCTGCAATCAAATAAACATCAGGCTCTTTCGCAAGACGTGTCATATGATAATGCAAGCCATTATCACCATAAAATTCACGTGAATTTGGTTCCCTGCTAAACTTTTCTTTTATCGAATTTGGAAAAGTGTCAATTGAATGATGAATCGTTAAATTTTCTTTTTGGGGTATCCCCCATTTACCTGTTACTTCAAAATTATCCTTTAATTGTTCTGCCTCAATTCTAATCCCCTTCCCAATAAAGCTGTCTTCAAGGGTATATAAAAAAATAAAATTATATAAGCTAAATACAAGAGAAAGCATAATAGAAAAGATGCAAAACTGAATGATGATCCGTCTTGCTAAAGTGTAAGGTTTTTTCATTTAAATGCTCTTTTGGTGTTCTAATAAAGTAAAACCAACGCCATGAACCGTTTTAATCACAGGTTCTGAGAAAGGTTTATCAATCGCTTGTCGTAATTGATATATATGTGATCGTAATGAATCAGACTCTGTAGGGTCATCACCCCACAGGTGCTGGCATAACTCAGAACGACTTACGACTTGCGGATAAGCTTGTGCTAAAAACAGTAAGATATTAAAGTTCATAGCATTTAAATTAACCGTCTGACCATCACGTTCAACTTGTTTAGTTTGTCTATCTATGATCAAAGAGCCTATATTGATTTTGTTATCTGTTTGCAAAAGGTGCCTACGAGACAAAGCAATACAACGGATCTCTAGCTCTTCTAAAGCAAAGGGTTTAGTTAAATAATCATCTGCACCGACGCTAAAGCCTTTTACTTTATCATCTAAAGTATCTCTGGCTGTTAGCATTAAAATGGGTAAATGTTTTACAGATTCATTACGTAAAAGTTCGCATACCTGTAACCCATCCATTTTAGGCATCATAATATCTAAAACAATCACATCAAACGGTTGTGATAAAGCTAAGTCAACACCTTGCTTGCCATCACTGGCGTAATCAACAACATGGCCTCTTGATTCTAGATATTGGATGATATTTTTTGCCAGTTCAGTTTGATCTTCAACTAGCAAAATTGTTAAGCCCTTTGCTTTCATACTTTTTCCTATTTAGCTTAAACGGGTTTTTATACTAATAAATTTTTGATAGAAACGTTTAAGTTCTTTTTATTACTCAATATTCCGACTAAACATACTACCAAAATTGAAATAAATAAAGTCGATATAATCCAAACTGGGTCTGGTATATAATTTAAAGAAAACTGAGATTTGTAGATTAAACTTCCTGCAATCCAAGTTCCAAATATTGCACCGCCGCTGGCAATGAGTGCTGTTACTAGCCATTCAAAAATACTGAGCTTTAAACATGCACTTTTTGTTTGACCAAAACTTAATAGTAAACCATTTTTAATTTTTTCATCCGCTTCATATCCTTGAACACATGCGCAAATTACAAGTAATGCGATTAAAATAATCATAAAGCTAAAAATCGAGACAAGTTTAATAATAACACCTAAAGTTTTATCAAAACTATCTGCGATCTCTTTAACAGAAGTCAGCCTTAATGCGGGATGTTGTAACCACAGTTTAGATAAACTAGACCAAGCTTTTTCTGGTAATTCCATACTACCCATATACAAACTCGTAGCTATAATATTCTCTCGTGCACTAGGAGGTACTTGAAACCAAAATGTCATAGAACCATTACCTGATTTAAACTCATGGCTGCTAGTTAAGGTAAATTCATATTGTTGTGTTTGAATATTAAAAACTAGTTTGTCACCGAGGTTTAATCCCATATCCGTCATGATTTCACTTTCTACAGATATCTTATTCCAATCTTTATCACTTTTATTCCACCATTTTCCAGTAACAAGCATATTGTTATCTGGTATATCTTGCGTCCAGTGCATTCGTACAGGCTTTAATAACGTTGCCATGCTTTCACTTGGTGTATCTGAATGTTCAGCTAATGTTTTGCCATTTATTTTAACTAACTGACTAAACATGAAAGGTTTAAGTTGTTTTATTTTACTATCTGTTTCCTCAGACCAAATTGTTAAAGCGTCTATATGATGCTTTTGCGCTTTAGATATTATTAAGTTGCCATCATGTTGACGCATATAATTATTCATAGTCGAACTAAAGTCTTTTAATAAACTTAACGTGAACAGTAATAAAGTAGCACAAAGACCTACACCTAAAATCTGCATTGTTTTACTTAATAGTCTTTGTTTCATCATATAAAAACTAAAGGGGATCAAACCCATATTACCTTTGGTTAATTTTTCAGCTAAGGTCAGAACAAACCAAGTTAATGCCATTAATAAAAAGATTGTGGCAGCTAAACTGCCTAAAATCATACCAGTTAATAAAGCATTATCTGAGTAATATACAGTGAGAATTGAAATACTTAATAATGAAAAAAACACGCGATAAATGACATTTTTATTATTTTTTGATGGTTTAAATAATTGCGAAATTGATACTTGAAAAATTTCAATCCATTGTGGAATTTGGAAAGTTAATAAAAGTAAAAGTAAAATGAAGCTTGTTTTTAAAACAGTTAAAAAATCCCAGTTCACTTCCATGCCAATAAAAAGCGTCTGCATTTGAGATATAGCCAAAACTTGTGCTAAATAAGCAATAACAAAAGCAGGTAATAATAATGTTGTAAAACTGATAAGCCATTGAACAAAGCTAATAGTAATACAACCCCAGCGGCTTAACCCCATACTCATGCATAGGGCAATAAAGCGCTTTTGATTTATAATTTGTCGTCTACCTGCTTGATCAATTGCAATTGTCGACATCAAAAATAGTAATACAGATCCTAAACCAATAAAGTTTTCAACTCTTTGCCAAAACAATGCTAATGGGTGTTTTCCACTTTTATGTAACAACTGTGCTCCCGGAATGGTTTCTTTTGCCCAAGTTAATAACTGATCAACATTTGCCTTATTTGCACTTAATAAATAACGATATTTAGTGCGGTCATTAGTGTTATGACTATTATTTTTTAGACTTAATAAATCACCATGGTTGATCATTGCACGCATCGCGACACTATGCCCTTCAAGTAACCTATCAGGTTCGTGATGAAGAATTTTTTTAACGATTAAATGCGACCCACCTACAAGTAATTCTTGATTGATTTTAAGGTTAAGTGTTGTAAATAATCGAGAACCAACCCATATATGACCTGGCATTGGTCCTTGCTCAGCTGAATAAGACTCTACTGATAATACATCCGAGACTTTGAGTTTTCCTTGAATGGGATAGTTATCATCGACTACTTTAAGTTGTACTTCTTGCCAAAGTTCATTATTGGTTAATGTTATTATAAGTTGCTGATTCGCAGATATTTGTTTTGAATTACTTTTTAGATACTGGTTTTGTTCAGTGGTTAATGGTTCATATTGTGTGATTACAAGATCGGCACCTAATAATTGCTTTAGGTTATTATCTAAATAATGACGAATAGATGAACTTGTCATGCTTAAAGTTAATAAAAAAAACAGTAAACAAAACTGTGTCCATCTTAATAATCTGCTATCACTAGTATGATAATGTTGGCAAAACTGATCCCAGCCAAGCTTTAATATTGCGACATTCATACAGCAACTCCTGTCACTGAATCAAATTTATTGTTTACAAGGTCTACTTTTCCTTTTGACATTTGATAACAATAATCTGCACGGCTTGATAGCTCTTGGCTATGGGTTACAACAATTAAGCCTGTGTTATTTACCTTACAGCATGAAAACATTAACTCTGTTATTTCAATGGCAGTTTGCTCATCTAAATTACCCGTTGGCTCGTCAGCAAATACAAAGCTAGGTTCTGTCACAAATGCTCTTGCGATTGCGACTCTTTGTTGCTCGCCACCACTGAGTTCATTGGGTTTATGTTTAGATCTATATTCAAGACCAACTTGCTTTAACCAAAACAAGGCTTTATCTAGAGCCAGTTTATCGCCCTTTAGCTTTAGCGGTAATGCAATATTATTAAGTGCATCAAGCTCAGGTAATAAATGAAATTGCTGAAATATAAATCCAGATTTTTGTCTTAATTCTAAATTAGATAAAATCTTATCGTTATATTCAAATGATACAGAGCCTGAAGTGGGAGTTTCTAATCCTGCTAATATTAGTAATAAACTCGATTTTCCCACACCTGAAGGTCCTACAATCGCATATGAGTGTTTGTCACTTATCTTCATAGATAAATTATCGAATAAACTAATTTTTTGTTTATTCATTTTAAAGTGGTGGCCTACATTGGATAAAGATATAGCGTTTGACATAACTGAGATCCCAAAATAACTTAATTAACCTCAATATAAGTTATTTAATGTGAAAAAAAGGTGAAATATATTGTGAAATTAAAAATTTAATTGTTTCATATGTTCCTCAAATAACTCCAACTTACCTGTTCCAATAACTAAACTCTATTTGTCTCTTTTTTAAATCTATTTAGCTCTATTTTTTACAATTAGTTAACCTTGTTATTGTAGTGAAAACATAATCCCCTTATATTTTTGTACCTGAAAATTGTAATTAAATTGACACGAATTAGATATATATTCGATGTTATAAAAATAAAGTAACTCTAAATTAAGAAACTGAAATATATGGGAAATATGAACTTAACAGTAGCGAAAAATAACTTTTTTATTTTTCACTTAACTGTAATTGTTACAATTTTTGTAAGCTTAGCAACAGGTCTAAGGATCAGATTACTATCAGATGATACATTACGCTGGTTATCTCCTTTACTACCTCAAGGGAATATTCATGATGTGCATTTCATAAGTGGTATTATCATAACGAGTATCTGCATAGTTTATATTTTTATAAAAAAGAAAGGCACAAATAAGCAGCAAAGTAGATACCATCTTTGGGTTAATCGATTTGGCTATATTGTGATTATTTTTGCTGTGATTTCTGGCTGGTTACAATATTTTCAGACTAGCCAAACGTATATTTTCAATGCGCATTTTACTGCATGTTTATTAATCGTTTGTTTTATCTTGTTACATAGCTATGTGTACATAATTCAATTTGGTATTAAAATAATTTCAGCGATTGCCCCCATTGATTTATTTAAAAATATTAGGCTGACAGCTGCTATTTCAAGTGTAATTGCTGTGGTTTTTATACTTTTTATTGGTTTAGATAAAAATAAACATCAACAAATGACAGTGAACGCGATTGATTATCAAGATTTAATTGATATTGATGGCAAAGAGCAAGAAACATTTTGGACAAAAGCCAAAGCAGTAAAGGTATTTACCTCAGGAGGGGCTAATTTTATAAATGGTAGTACCGAAGTAACAATTAAATCAGTCGCTAACCCCCAAGAAATTTATTTTTTATTTAAATGGCAAGACCCCACTCAAAGTTTATCGCATCTGCCCTTAGTTAAAGAGAATAATAAATGGACAATTAAACAAGATGGTTTTTATGAATTTGATGAAAAGACATTCTATGAAGATAAATTTGCAGTGCTGGTTTCTAAAACGTGTAATTTTGGCGCGGATGGCACAGCAAAACTTGGACCTGCTCCGATAAAAGGGAAACCAAAAAACTTCCATAAAAAAGGTTATCACGTTAGTCCAGATCATACAGTAAGAGATTTATGGCATTGGAAAGCAGTTAGAACCAATAAAATGATCCTGATGGATGATAATTACATTGGCCAAGCAAAAACAGCGAGGACGGGAGAGCGTAGATATACAGCGGGTTATACACCCGATGGTAAAGAAAGTGGCGCATATGTTATGAACTGGCAATGGTATCAACGTGATTCAATTACACCAAAAAGATTACCGATTGCACCATCATATATAAACCAAAACACACACGCATTAAAACCCAGTATTCTTTCATGGTTTGAAAGCAAACCATATGAGCTCAAGGATGATAATTATAAAAATGGCTCTGTGTTGCCCTCAGTGCTATATCGCTCAAATAGATTCGAAGGAGATCGAGCTGATATTAGAGCCAAAGGTACTTGGGATAAAGGTATATGGACACTTGAGCTTGCTCGAAAACGAAATACAGGATCTAAGCATGATGTTGTTTTAGAGGATGATGTATGTATATGGGCGTCTGCTTTTGATCGCTCTCAAATCGCTCACACCCGCCATGAAAGACCCATTCAATTAAAGTTTGCCTCATTATGAAAAATAGAATATTGATAAGCTTATTATTGCTAGGGTTAACACTTTTATTTGCACATCAGGCTATAGATTTCCCTATCAGTGAAAAAGATCAAAGATTTATTAAAATTAATCACAAAGGAGAGCAACTAAAAGCTTGGCAAGGTCCTTGGTCTTGTACATTAGATTTAAATCAAAAGCTTTTATGGGAAATAAAAACTGATAATGAAACAATCCATGATGGTTATTGGACTTATTCATGGTTTGATGGTGTTTCAGGTGTCTCAAATAATGGTGATTGTTATTTTAAAAAAGACCGTTGCGACACTTTAGATTTGATTGAAGAAACAAATAAACAACAGCTTTGTGGTTTATCTGGTTGGCGACTCCCTACCATACACGAGTTACAGAGTTTGATTGTTGAAAATGATCGTCCGGGAGAAAATCAAATTTCAACGGATTATTTCCCTCAAATTAAAAATGGTGATTATTGGACCAGCCAAATAAACAAATCATTTAAACGACTTAATAAACATCAATTGGGCGTATCAGCTGTTAACTTTCATGATGCAAACACACTCACCCTGCCCTATCACAATGCCGCATTTGCAATTTTGGTAAATGATAATTTGCCGAATATGCATTAAACCGTACGCATAGCGTAATTATAAAACAACAACAGGAACATTTATGAAAGCAATAAATAAGGCGATGCTGGGTGTTTTATCAGCATTAATATCATCAGGGGCTATTGCAGATAGCAAGCAACATAGATTAGTGTGGGATCACTCACCAAGTTCGCAAGCTACCATAGGTTTTACACCATCAGGTAGTAGCGATCATCATGTAAAATATGGTTTTAATACAGATGAAACAAGTTGGACTAGAAAATCTGTGACTGCAAGCCATACATTTGAAGGCTCACTTTCAAGTCAGTTTGTAAAACTAACAGGGCTGCCTAGTAACAGTGCTGTTTATTATCGTGTTTGTGATAATAGTGGCTGTGGTACAAGGTTATGGTTTAAAACTGCGCCAACAGATAACAGTCCATATATCGCAATTGCTGGTGGTGATACTAGAACTGGCTGGACAACAAGAAAAGAAGGTAACAAGCTTGTTGCTAAAATTAGGCCGTTATTTATTATGCATGGCGGGGATTATACTAATGCAAACAGTGCATCTGAAATGAGTAGCTACCTAAATGACTGGCAATTAACTATGTCTAGTGATGTGATCAATGGTATTAGTTACAAAAGAATTTATCCTTTTATCGCAACCCATGGCAATCATGAAGATGGTAATTATAAAACCCTTTGTGAAGTATTTGGCGTAGACTTTGATAATAACAATACCTGTAATGCTAAAGATACTTATGGTGCTTTTAATATATCGCCTCTGCTCAGGGTATATACCTTAAACAGTCAATTTAAAAATAGTGGCTGGTCAAGTTATGCAACAGCCATGAATAATTGGCTTAAACAAGATTTAACCAGTTCAGGCTCAAGTACAAAATGGCGATTCGCCCAATATCATAAACCTATGTACCCGCATTATTCAGGTAAATCAGATAATACAGAGTTATTTGGCTGGTGGGCGCAAAACTTTTATGATCATGGTATGAACTTGGTCGTAGAGTCAGATACCCATATCAATAAAATAACTCAAGCACTCAAACCTTCTGGAAGCAGTTATAACACTACCACGACTGGCGGTACTGTTTTCATAGGTGAAGGTAGCTGGGGCGCACCTGCACGATCTGCAAATGATCCAAAATCTTGGACAATTGATTTAGCAAGTATTCAACAATTTAAGGTTATCACTGTTGCGTCAGATAAAGTTGAAGTAAAAACAGCACAATTTAATAGTTCAGCTGATTCTGTGAGTTATGAACAACGTAAAAATAATCCTACTTTATTACCAAGTAACATAAATTGGTGGCAAGCGAGTGAAATTGGCGATACGTTAACATTAAATCGTTCATCTGTAGGAAAAAGTGTGATTGATTTTGGCACACCACCAATAGACCCTCCAGTAACTGATGAATTAACGAATAATACACCTGTCACAAGTTTATCTGCAGCAAAAGGCCAAGAGTTAGCATTTACAATGCAAGTGCCTGCTGGTGCAACCAATCTTAACTTTACTACGAGTAGTGGTACAGGTGATGTAGATTTATATGTTAAGTATAATCAAAAGCCAACAAGCTCAAGTTATGATTGTCGACCATATAAAAATGGTAATTCAGAAAGCTGTAACATTACTAATATTCAAGCAGGTATCTATTATGTTGTGCTAAAAGCTTATAATACTTTTTCGGGCGTCACTGTAAAAGGCAGCTATGTGGCAGGAAACGGTGGCGGTAATTCTGGTGGTGATACAATCACTAATTTATCTCAATCGAAAGGCCTGTGGTATTATAAAAACTTTAACTTACCTACTTCAGTTAGTTCACTTGAAGTATCAATTTCTGGTGGTACAGGTGATGCGGATCTATATCTAAGACAGGGTTCAAACCCAACAAGTAGTAGTTATGAATGCCGACCATATAAAAATGGTAATACGGAGTCTTGCTCTATTACTAATCCAAGTGAAGGCCAATGGTATATTGGCTTAAAAGCATATGATAATTTTGATAATGTCACATTAAAATACAGTTATTAATCTAGATTGAAATTGCACAGTTGTATTTTATAGTTGTACTGTGTAATTTTTTCTAATCTTTGGAAAATGAACCTGGTTTAATTGCATTAGCTAGAGATTTAAAACCAATAAACATAAGCCTATTAATAGAAATAAATACATTTCTACACCATCAGTTTGCAGCTCAACCATAGATTTTTTCATCTTTTTATATGGCAGTTCTATCTTTGAATCTAACGCTAATTGATATACATAACCCTCGCTTTGCCAAATAGATACTTGGCTATATGTCGGTAACGCTTTTGCTAATTTTTGACAAATGGTTTTACCTATATTTATTGCAGAGAAAACATCAAAATTAAGATCGTAGTAGTGATAAATAATATCTGTTTCGCTATCTTCTTCATTTTTATCTGTGGTAAGAGGCTTTAGATAGGCGTTATATTCGCCGTTTTATTTTCATAGTTAACCTCTTCACATATGAGCTGGTAGCGTTCAGGGTGGGCTAGTTTATCTATATTTTCTTGTACATCTAACAATTCACTAACAGTGTATTTCGTGTAATCCATTTTCAATACGTTAATCTCTGTATTTTATTATTCGTAACAATTTCAATTATTCAGAGGCTTATTACTGTTTATTTTTCGCCTTATAATATTTTAAAAATAATCATAAAACATTAATTTTGATAAAAATTTATTTCTTATTCTTCATTTGTATCGCTTTTATTGGCATTTATATGGTGCAATCCCCTACTCTGCCTTTATTGTTTAAAGGGGAATTAGTTGCTTATCGAGGCGGTGGTCAAAACATTGATTACGATAATATGGATAAATCATCTTGTGGCGCAAATAATCAATTAACATCTGAAAATCCATATATAGAAAATACGCTGCAAAGTATTAAACATGCTGTAGACAGTGGATTTAAAATCATACATTTAAATGTGCATTATACACGTGATAATAAGTTTGCCGTTTTTCATGATTGGAAGGTCGACTGTGCGACAGATGGCAAAGGTAAAGTGGCTAAAATGACATTAGAGGAGCTGATAAAACTTGATGTTGGTTATAATGCGACTTCAGATCAAGGCAGTTCATTTAAGTTCAGAGATAAAGGGGTCAAAATGCCATCTTTATCGCAAGTTTTTGCAGAGTTTCCGGATAAAAGATACTGGATTAACTTAAAAAATCCAAATCAATATTCTATACCTGCATTAAACGAGTTTATTCAAGCTTCTAATATTAAATATAAAAATGAAATTTTATATATTGGTAGTAGTCTTATGATAGAGACATTCGACAAAATAAGTCCTAAAGCACAAGTCATTAGCTTCAACTCAAACAAACAATGCTTTATTGATTATACTTTATATGGATGGAGTGAAAAATTCCCCGATACTTGTAAAAATACTACAATCATAGTGCCACCTGATTTAGGAAAATACATATGGGGTTGGCCAAATAAATTTGCTGCATTAGCACAGTATAATGGCAGTAAAGTGTATGCTTGGGTGAAACACAATCCATATCTAAAACAGTATGACAATACTCATAATGGTATCGGGTTAGTATTAGGCGATATTGCAGGTTTTACAGATACTAAATACAAGAATAAGGATATGTCAGATGCATCACAAAATTAATTATATTGAGATCCCTGTTAAAGATATTAATGAAAGTAAATCATTCTTTACTAAAGTTTTTTCTTGGTCGTTTATTGATTATGGCGAAGAGTATTGCAGTATAAGCAATAGCGGTATTGATGCCGGTTTTTACAAAGCAGATTTAACTATGTCACAAAATACAGGCAGTGCTTTGGTGGTACTTTACAGTAATGATTTAGAAGATACGCAAGCTAAAATACAACAACATGGTGGCGAGATCACCAAAGCTATTTTTAGTTTTCCTGGTGGTAGACGTTTTCACTTTACAGATGTTAATAATAATGAATATGCAGTGTGGTCAAAATAATTAGACTATTAATTAAAAAAGGTGTTTCGTATTACTAGGGATAGAAACACCTTTGGTAATTGCTTAACAATGTTTAAACTGAATTTAGAAGAAAGTGTAATCTAAACGAATGGCAATACTCCTACCTTGTAAATACTCTATATAGTTTTGAGCGGTAGTATTGGTTTCTGAGCGTTTACGGGCACGTTTGTACTTTATCGCATCATCGTCTAATAAGTTATTAATATGCAGGCTTAATGTCACATCATCAGATATTTCAAAACGACTTGAAAGATTTACAACTCCATAAGAAGGCACTTTATCTTCATCTCTTACATCAAAATGCGTTTTGTAATCACCATAGTATGAATAATCAGCACGTAAATAAGCTTGTTTACCCATCAATGAAAAACCTTGATCTAATGCTAAATAACCATTCCATTTTGGCACCATAGTCATGTCATCCCCTTTTAGTGCGCTGATCGCATCATTATCTTCAAGGATGGAAGAGTTAGTATATGACGTATTAAATGACATTTTTAAATCATCAGCCACTTGTAATGTAGATTCAAATTCAAAACCCCTTGATCTTGCTTTACCGCCATTTGCTGTATAACTAAAGCCACATGTGTCCATGTAAACATCAGTTAACATACCACTCCAATTGATTTGGTAAATTGCTAAAGCATAATTAAAACTATGATCAAAGGCTGAGCCTTTTAATCCTAATTCATAATTTTCAATTTGATCTGATTCATAACGCTTTTTGAAATCTTTTGCTTTTGGATCGCTAGCACAAGATTGTGATAAAGGACTGTTATTGCCACCAGGCCTATAACCTTCGGTATATAAACCATATATAGACATATCGTTAGTTGGGCGATAAGAAGCACTCAGCTTATAGCGTTCACCACTTTCTTCACCACTTTCTTCACTTTCACCATCCCACCACATACCAACACCGGTATCTTTAAGGCCATCTTTAATATTGTAATGACGCACGCCACCATTTAATTCCAGCTCTCCTGCTTCGCCTAAATCAAATGCATATGACACATCAGTAAAAAATGATAATTCTTCTGCATAGCTTTCAACTATATTCCATTGCCAATGTTGCTGACGATTATTAAAGTTAGTTTCACCCACTTCAAACGGGTCTTCCCAAGACCACCAAGCAGCGATAACAGCTGTCGCGATTTCTCCACCTTCATGATATTGTGCTTGATAATCATCTACATTATTTCTTTCGGATTTATCGTAAAAACTGCCTATTGTCCAAGACAATGGACTTTTTACATCTAAATTCTGAATTCTAAGTTCATGTGTTGTTCTTTCTACTGGCCAGTCATTGATTATCCATGTTTTAAACATGTCTAACCCATCTAAGCGACTCCAATTATGTAAAGAGTTTTCTTCTATTTCACGATATGAACCTGCATAAGACAGATTTGCAACATCAAATATATTTTCAACATTAACATTCAAAGTAAATAAATCAGTTTTAGATTTAGACCAAGGATCTATGGCATCAAAGAGTTGATATTTACTTGGCACATCCGAATTTGTAATTGGCGCTGAACCACTTAAACACTCAGGTCGACTATATTGTTGACCACATGAATCATCTTTATAAAAATCTACATCATAGCCATATTTAGCTTCAGGGTTTTCGGTTAAATTATATTTCCAAACATAATCAGGTTTGGAAGTATCGCCTTGATTATAACCACGTGTACGATCTTCCATTAATGAATAACCTAATGTGATATCTACTTCATCGTTCACTTGCCATAATAGCTGACTACGAATAAAGTTACTTTGTGCATCAGATTGTAAACCTGTATTTATGTTCGTATATTGGCGATGATCTTGTTGTAAATTACCGTTAACACGTAAAGCAACTGCTCCATCTACCAGTGGAATGTTTATGCCCAAAGACATATTTGTATCATAGCCCTCTACGTCTTTCTCACTGCTAGTGAGCATAGAGCCAAATAATTCAAACTCATCTAAAGCGGGTTTTTTAGTAATGATCCTGACAGTTCCACCAATCGCATTTGATCCATAAAGCGTACCTTGGGGACCACGTAATACTTCTACGCGTTCAACATCTGATAAATTAGTAAACTCAATTGGAATATCATCAACAAAAGTACTTGTAGTATCAGGAGCTGCGCTATTTCCCCCACTTAACCCCCTTAAAATTAATTGACCTCTAGGCATAGCAGCACCAGCTAAACTTCGGTATATGTCTTCTGCATTTTGATAATTTCTATCAGCAATTTCCATTGCAGAAATACTTGAAATTGCCATAGGTACTTCAATGATAGTTTCATCTTTACGACGAGCTGAAACTGTTGTTTCAATCACCTCTATGGCATCTTGATCTGTGACTTCTTCGGCGAAAACTGAAGTACTAGTTAAAATAGATACAATCGTTGTTGATAACAGACTTTTTTTGCGTGAGTTAAAGTGAACATAATTTCCCTTTAATTAATTTTTATTATATGCGCCAGAGGAATAACTTATGACGAAATACCTGATGACTTGTTATATATTCGTATTTTATGAATTAATATTCAATGAGTGCAAAATACATACAGTTTGATTTGAGATCAAATAAACGGCCAATTTGCATAAATAATTTAATAAAAATCAGTAAGGGTTAGTTTACGATCAATATAGTTGATTTTAATTTGTGTTTTGTGAAATAGATACCAGTAAATGGCGTTGTTAATAGAATTTCATATTCATTTTCATGAATGATGGGGTTAATGCTTTTTGCATTTATTTATGCTTTTATTATTTTTAATTGTATATTTTAATGATTTATTAGATTTATATCTTCTAAGGATATATTTAGGTGGAATAAATTGGAGGTGTGAAAAACTAAAGTTAGACTTAGATAAAATGAAGGCTTTACAAGAATTAAGCAAAGCCTCTATGGATGTTTGTTACATACATCTTCCTGTAGATAGAAAGTGCACCCAATCATGCCTATTTTGCTTTTGGGCTGAGTTAATAGCACTATTTACATCATAATTTACTTTTAAGAAAGTAATAACCCATTGTGTACTTTTATCTTGTTCTAAAATTGCATAGCTGGCTTGTGGACTAAAATTTTCCATTGAATGTTTATATGGTTCATCATCAGAATATGCTTGTAAACCTACACTACCTGGATTAATGATAATTTGACCTGTAGATAACTGCACGCATCTTGGTGTATGAGTATGACCGCATAATATAATCTTAGACTTTTGGCCACTTAATAAAGTTATAATAGCTTGATCTGAACGTACTTTAGCAGCACCAGAACTCACATCTTCTAACAAATATACTAAGTCATCTTTTGGCGTTCCATGACATAAATATATATCTTTATTAAGTTGTAGGTCAAAAGGCAGTGACTTCATCCATTTTAGTGCCGCTTCACCTAAATCGTTTAAGATATACTCCATAGTAGGGTTTGATGTTATTTCTTCATCAGTTGCTTCATATATTTGCCTATCTTGATTACCTGAAATCGTAATGAAATTCTGTTGAATTAAAAAGTCATATGTTTCTTTGGGTGCAATAGGGCCATATAAAATATCTCCTAAATTAATAAATTTAGTGACGCCCCTTGACTTTGCATCAGCTACAACAGCTTTTAACGCAAAAATATTACTATGAATATCTGATAAAACTGCATATTTGTCCATAAATTGTGATTCTTTTACTCTAGTGGTAAATCTGTTTTATTTATTATTTTTCTTAAAATAAAACTTGAATGAATACTGCTGATCCCTGCAAATGGCATAAGCTGATTCAATAAAAATTGTTCATAATGTTCCATGTCTCTTACGATAACTTTCATAATAATATCAGAAGTTTGACCTGTCACTATGCTACATTCCATGATCTCAGGTAAAATTGATATTGCTTGTTCAAATTGGTCAAATTTTTCAGGTGTATGTTCATTTAATTCAATACCAATTAAAGCCGTTAAATTTAGGTTGAGTGCTTTTTGATCCAATAAAGTAACATGGTTGCTGATGATCCCTGACTCTTCTAGTCGTTTTACTCTCCTTGAACAAGGAGTGGGAGAAAGACCAACTTGATCTGCCAATTCTAAATTACTTATTCTGCCGTTTTGCTGCATTAATTGTAAGATTCGTTTATCCATTCTATCAAGAGATATTTGCATTATTATTCACCGGTTTAGGTTTTTGTTATAGGTAAAATAAACACCTTTAAATATTATATGTTGAAAATTACGCTTTAAATCACTAGTTTTTTGTTGATTTTTAGAGAAAAATGCCAATTTACCGGCTCAAATTTAATTATTTGCAATAATTCACTATGACCATTAATGTATATTTAATGAATTGTTATTTAGTTGACCATATCGATATTGAATTTAAAATGCAAAATAAAAACGCAATCTATTAACAATTAACTAGAAAATAAAAAGTTTAATAACTCATTATAAAAACAGGATGTTAAGGGGGTACTATATGAATAAACTTTATTTAGTTATATCTTTTTTACTTTTATTTACATTTCCAGCATTATCTAAACAAGATTTAAAGATCACTTGGGCGCTTTCTGACTCACCACCTACATATATTTCTAATCATTCAAATATGAGTAATAGAGGAACATGTGATGCTTTAATGAATCATCTAATTGATGCAATGCCTGATGTCAGACATGAAGTGACTATTTTACCTCAAAGTCGAATCGGTAAAATGATGGATGAAGGCAATAAAATATGTTACCCCTGTATGATACACAGGATACAAAATACATCTCGTGCAACTTATTCGTTACCAGCATATTTATATCCTGCAATTTCTGTTATTACTTCAAAAAAATTAGCGCCACATCTGACTAAACTTTATGGCAATCCGATCGATATTGAAAAATTAATGAGTAATAAAAAAATTCAATATGGTAGGCAAAACGCAAGAAAATATACTAAAGAACTGCAACCTATCGTCGAAAATAGTCTAGCTTATAAAAGAAGTATCGTAAATTTTAATTTTAAAGATTCAGCAACAGTGTTATTTGATTTACTCAAATTAAAAAGAATAGATTATTTTACTGATTATCCCGTCACTGCCACTTATCATAAAAAAATTGGTTATAAAAATATTGAAGTTATACCTATTAAACAGCTTGAAAGTGCTTTTACTTTAGGTGCCGTGGGGTGTGCTACAAGTGCTGCAGATTCATTTGCAATAAACGCGATAAGCAAAATTGATAAAGCATTACAGAAAACAGTATTAAAAGCACCAAATTATACTACAACCCTTAACTACTGGTTATCAGAGTCTATGCCTAATTATTTAGATCAATATAACCAGAATATATTAAAGTCTGCGTCCTATAGTAATTAAATTTAAAATCGGTAAAATTATTGCTCTGAATTAAAAAAGTCAGATTAATAAGGAAGTTAAGATGAAAAATAAAGTTGGTATTATTAAAAACCCATTATCTGTTATTGCGATTTTTGCAGGTATAGCTGAAATTAGTGGCACTATGGTATTGCCCCATATTAACCCGGCTAATCAAGCGCTTTTTATATGGTTTTTAATGCTATTTCCTTTTACTTTAGTTATCTTATTTTTTATAACGCTCAATTGGAACTATAAAGTATTATATGCACCTTCGGATTTCAAAGATGAAAATAACTTTGTGAATTTGCAACAAGCATCTACCTCAGAAGTATTACTAAAAATAGAAGACGAACTTATTCATTTAGCGAATGAATCAGTTTCAATTGATATAGAACGGACGCAAGAAGACAATCGGGTTCAAGACCATTTTACTGACACGATTCACTCTTTAGATAATCAACTAACCTATAATACCATTAGTTCCAAAGCAGACAGAGCTTTACAGAGTGACATTCTTAAACGTATTAATAATCAAAGAATGAAAGAAGCAAGATTACTCGAAAAACAGTTGATAACTAAAGTACAAAATGATTTCAATAGTATAATTCAGCGAGACATAAAAATTGAATCACAAAATTCAAAATTTATTTTTGATGGCGTGATTCAAAATGGACAGATGTTGACGGTATTTGAAGTGAAAAGAATTAATTTAAATACTTTTAATGGTTCTTATTTAAATCGTTTAATGGATAATTATAAAACATTTTATGCGGGCTTAACTGAAAATCAACAAAGCACATTTTCAATGATTTTTATTGTGGCGACTGATGATGACATGATTGAAGTAAATGAACGAATAGATAAACTTTTCTCAATTATTGATTTTAAACTCGAAGTTAAGACCTATTCAATTGATAGCTTGATTAATACTAATTTGAAAAAAGCATCTTAATGTTAAGCATTCTGTATATTGTTACAGGGTTAAAATAACCCTGTTTGCTATTTCACTTTATCCTTTTAATTGAGCTGTGATCCAAGTTTTAATAGCTGGTTTATAATTTCCTACCAAATCTAGGCAAACATCGGTTGTGCAATATGATACAAATTTAAACACTTTTCCTTGGTCATTTGCTGTGATTTCATAAAGTGTATAAGATTTAAATTTTGATTCCTTTACATCAACTTTAGCTTTACCGTCTTTGAAATCAGCCACTATATCAATATCATTTAATCTAAAATCCATGTAGTACTTGCCAATTTTGTCGCCTTTACATGCGTAACCTACAGAAAACTTTTTAGGGTTAGATTTCAACCTTTGCAATTTAATATCAGCAACACACCCTAACGGCAAAGTTAATGTATCTGGCAATATTTTAACGTCAAATCCTTTTTCTTCAATTGCAAAAGAGTGGAACGAAATAAATAATAGTAAAACTGCAACAATTTTCATTAAACTTTCCTTATATTATTGTTTTATTTAATGTTATTTTTTATAAAGTGATTTTAACACCGCTATTAGAGTACTGGATTTATTTTAGAAAAAAAAGTTGAATTTTAACTAGGTATATTGTAAGAAATAAAGATAAAGTTTAAGAGAGTTTATTCATAGTCAATTTTAGAGCTTATTCATTATATACAACAACACAGTTTCTTCCATTTGCTTTAGCTTTATATAAGGCTTCGTCAGCATGGTTGATACCTTCATCTAATAATTGAATATTATTAGAATGGTATACACCTATGCTTACTGTGGCATTGATAGCTTCATCAGTTAAAATAAACTCATATTGTGCGATGTGTTGTTGCATAGTGTTGGCAATTATTTTAGCTTCTTGCTCATCATAACCTCTAAGGAAAATTAAAAACTCTTCCCCACCCCAACGTGCCAGTAGATCTTGTTTACTAATTTGTTTTTTTAATTGCTCAGCGGTTTCTTTTATTACGATATCACCAAAACTGTGAGCATAAGTATCATTGATTTGTTTAAAATGATCTAAGTCGAGAATGATCAAGGTTCCTTTTTGTTTTTTATGATATTTAGTTATTCTTGCTAATTTTTGATAAAAAGCGCGACGGTTTAAAGCGCCTGTTAAGTGATCAGACTCAGAAATAAGTTTCAATTTTTTCATGATTCGAATATGTAAAGCCAGCCAGCATTGAATACCAAAAATAGCGTAATAAAGCCAAGTGTTTGAATAAAATCTTCAAAATCACTGAAATCCAGCGCGTGTTCATCAAAAAACTCTTCGGCAAAATCAATAAAAACACCTAAGTAGGTCATAGAAGCACCCCCTAGTAAGATCCAATAAACTTTGGGGGTACTTCTAAGATGTTCGATTTTAATAATGACAGCAATACATGCAATTACCATAAGTAGTTCAGAAAAGTTCTCAACGGTGGGATCGGGTAATTTCGCTGGGGAAAACAATAAAGCACCAATGAATGCAATAAATGTAAATAAAAAAATGAAGATTTTAAAATTGGTTTTCATAACTCCTCCGCATAGAAAAGTATAGAAACACTTAATTTATTTGCTATTTAAATTATTAACTTATTGCATCACACTTAGATTTTGAATAAATGTCATCTGGCTCAAATTATTCTTGTTTTAGAGATTGCCATTTATTCATTTCTTGTTGAATGAAATGATTCACCAGATCAGTGTACATTTTTTCAATTGCGTCAGGGCTTAATCCTGCTTTTATTGCCCAATCACGACGTGATTGTAACATGAGTTTAAACCGTTCGGGGGCGCGTACTGACGTTTTAGATGTTTTAAACTTAGCTGCTGCTTCTACATATTTAAATCGTTTACCTAAAATTGCGATAATATCTTTATCCATTTGGTCTATTTCACCTCTAATTTCGTCCATACCAGTACAGTCTTCAGGTTCAATTTGATTATTATATTTCATGTTTTATCCTTAAATATGTTTTTACAATTGTATTGAAAATGCCGAAAAGGCGTAATATCGAGCCAATTATTATACTTTAAAACGATTTAAGCTATTCGATAGCTCATCAGAACCGGACGACATAATATCTAAGCTCTGCTCTAGCTCATTACCACACTGTACAGCTTCATCTGATAAATCTCTTACTTTCGTGACAGTAGAAGCTATTTCTTCTGCTGCAATTGCTTGTTGGCTAACAGCTTCACTGATTTCTACAACTTGTTGCTGGATTAAACTCACCGAATCTGTTGCATGAGTTAAGGTGTCAACTAACACATCACTTGATTGTTTATTTTCTTCAACTCTTTGTACGCTAGTTGTCATCGCCTGCTCGGCTGCAACCGAGGATGATTGCAGTTTTTCAATTATCTGTTGAATATTTGCTGTTGAATCTTGGGTTTTAGATGCTAGATTTCTCACTTCATCAGCGACTACTGCAAAGCCTCGACCTTGCTCTCCTGCCCTTGCAGCTTCAATCGCTGCGTTTAGTGCTAATAGATTAGTTTGCTCGGCGATTGTTCTAATAACTTCAAGCACGCCCCCAATTTGATCTGTATTTTGTTTAAGCTCTGCAACAACACAACTGGTATCATTTATTTGAGTACCTAATTCAGTCATATTTTGTTTTGCTTGCTGTACCCCTGTTCGTGCTTGGATCATTTGATCATTGGCTTTATCTGCATGAGCAGCAACTTGTTCAGACGAGCTGGCCATTTCGCTACTGGTTTGCGCCATTTCAGTGGTTGCAGCAGATGCTGTTTCAATCTCACTTTTTTGCTGTGACATAAAGTTTCGGGTTGTATGGCAAACTTCTACAGCCTGATTACTTTTTAATGATACCGATTCAGTTAAATTAGTACTCTCTAAAACGAGTTTGTGTACTTTATCTGCAAATCTATTAAAAGACAGCCCTAAATCACCTAGTTCATCTGTCCTTGTGACTGCAATTCTTGCACGTAAGTCGCCTTCACCTTCGGCGATATCTTCCATCGCTGTGACTAATGTATTTATTTGTTTTGTAAATTGTGAAGCAATTAAGGTGACTACAATACAAATTATAAATATAAGTAGGAGTGATGTGATCAAGGTATTAAAAACGGCATCTTGTACAATCCCACCTTGTATATTAGTCGGTAACATAAAAGCGATTTTCCAGTTTATATATGGGCTTTCATTAATCACTTGTTGCCAATAAACTTGATGCTCTACCCCGTCATATTTTACTAATGACTGACCATAGTTGTGTTTATTAAATTTAACCGTTAATTCAGTAAAACCTTTAGAGTCAGTAAAGTAACTATCAATTTGTGATATGTTAGAACCAGCTGGAAAGTCTTTAGTAAATTTAGGGTAATACACTAAACTGCCATTATCGGATACTAAAAAAGCTTGGCCTACACCTTTAAATTTAACGTTTGATAATAAATCTTGACCTATCGTATCAACTAAAATATCAACACCCGCCCCACCTAAAAACTGGTTATTGTCATCATAAACTGTTTTCATTACAGTTGAGACCATGGTTGGATCTGTATCAGCAATATTAAGCTTTATTGGACTATTAACAAATAACCTGTCTTGTTCATTTACTGCTTTCCACCATTTTTTACCTATCACTGTATAAGATGGTGGCATCACGCCCTCTTCATCCATATATTCTTTTGATTTTGCGGTCCCTAAAAACACACTTTTGATCGTGCTATCATTATTTTTGATGTTATTAAAATATTTATTAAGGTCTTGGTAATCTTGATTATTAGATAAATCTGCACCTCTTATTTCATGTTCAGACATAAAGCGTTTTACAAAAGGGGAATTGGTAAAAGTTTCAACTATTTCTCCCTTTGCTTTAAAAAAGCCCACTACCTTTTGGTTATTCACAGTTATGAGTTGATTTACTTGTTCATTAATACTTTCAATCGCAGCATTTTTTGTATTGATGACATTAAATGCAGATATAAGCGCCATCACAATAATTAAAGTGCCGCCTATCATTACAACAAGCTGTCTTGTGATACATGCTTTAATCCAGTTCATACATCTCCTATAGTGAATTTATATTCACATATTATTTTTATTATTTTTATGGAATTGAACATTATGAGCATAACTATATAAAAAATAATGTAAAAGACATTGATGTTAATTTACATATGGCTGTTTAAGTTACGGGTATAACCAATATTTTAAAATAACTATTCAACTTTTTAGTAAGCAAGTAAACACGGTTCACTTGCTTTTACTCATATTAAAAAGAAGCTGTTAAACTCACATTCGAGAATGCTGTATATGCATCTAGCATGATGTGATAAACACCATTTTGTGTATTATGAATTGTGCAACTTTCATCGTTGCTCGCACCGCGAGATGCACAATCATTGTCCCAACTACTTGGTTGCTGATTAAATTTAATATATAAATCTAAATCACCACTGCCTCCTTGAGTTGATATATTGAGTGTTTTACCTGCGGGAACATTAATTGTGTATATCAGATGGGTATTACTCGTTAAGTTTGAAATGACATCTCCATTTATCAATTCATTATTGTTTACAGGTGGCTCTACTATGACACCATCATTTTTATAAATTGCAGTGAGAGATAGATCCCTAAAGCTTTTATACGCTTTAATCATCACATAATATGTACCAGATTTTGGATTAGCGACATCACATATCTCATTTGATGTAGACGTATAACCTTTACAATCAAAACTATTGCTAGTAGGTCTAGCACCATATTTAATATAAAGATCAGCATCTCCATTATCACCTAAAGTGGTAAAGTTCAGATGTGTTTGATTTTCTGGTACTTCTATTTTAAAAAATAGAGATTGCTTATTATCTGCATTAACAACTATAGTTTGTAGGTTTATGAGCATTACATCTTGATCACACCCATCTAAGTTAGGATCACTAATACAAGGATCTGGGTTCACAGGAACAACACTTGCTGTGATGACAGCATCATTTATATCTACTGAATTAGCAAAAATACTCGCATACACTTTTTGCCCAGGTAATACATTTATTTCACATAATTCAGCTTGATTAATATGCTCTGAAATACAATCTGCGTTATCTTTTGTTGCAATTTCACCCACCTTTACAAATAAATCGCTGTTTTGGGTGCTTTGGAGTACAAATTTTATTTTTTGAGTATCTGTAGGCACTTCAATATAAACAGATTTAGTTTCATTTGCTTTTATCGTATTTATTGCTGTATCACTATTTAAATCTATAAACTGTGGCGGTTGAGTATTTGGGATACAATCTTCAGTACAGGTTTGTTCATATACTGATAATTGGGTTTGTGCACTTTCGCTGGTGCGAGTTAATAAAATATACCAATCTCCAGCGGATGGATTATTAATAGTGCATAAAGCGTTGCCCCCTAAACCCATATCCGCACAATCATTTTGATGCGTTACTGGTGTTACAGCTGCAATATCGTTATGTTTAACAAAAAGTTCTACTTCAGCAAAACTATCAGATGACATTTCAAAATTGAGTTGGGATACATTGTCCCCAACAGTTGTTTTGTAATATGCATAACCGTTTTGTAAATATCTCACATCCAGGCTTTCTCCCACAGAAATTTGAGTATGTTCAATTGATATCCCTGTAGATTCTCCAATATACAAAAGGTGATTTGGCGCACCTTGTGTTCTTGAAATCATGCCTTTAGACGATCTTTGTTTTAATAAAGATTTAACTTCATAATGATTTAAACTAGGATCTTGCTCAAGTAACAATACTGCAGCACCTGCTACATGTGGTGCAGCCATAGATGTCCCACTTAAACTTGTCACAACACCATCATTCCAAACAGATTCTATACTTGAACCTGGTGCAAAAATATCTACACATGAACCAAAATTAGAGACACTTGTTAATCCATCATCGGTGCCAGTTGCCGCTACTGTAATAACAGACTCTAATCTTGCTGGAGAATTTAAACATGCTTCTCTGCTATTATTTCCAGCAGCAACAACCACTGTCATGCCAGCATCAATTGCCCTTTGAGTTGCCTGGTCCCACGCTACAGAACCATCAGGATCAGATAAGCTCATATTGATAACAGCTGGGCCATTATTTTTTTTATAGTCAGCGATTGCCCAGTCTATTCCTTCAATAACGGCTTCTGTGGTGCTATTCATACCACAATCCATTACTCTTACAGCAACGATATCTGCGTTATTTGCTACACCATAATTTTTACCTGCAATAGTGCCAGCAACATGAGAACCATGTCCCCAGCAATCATTACTGTCAAAATTACCCTCATGGGAATTAATACCCATACGTACACGACTAATACCCTGCGCATTATTATATTCTGTTAAATTTCCTGTTACGCCAGTATCTAATACATATACTGTGACACCTGTGCCATCATAAGGACTTGTATATTTACCATCTAAAGGCATCACTCTTTGATCTATGCGATCTAAACCCCAAGTGGCGTTATTTTCAGTTCTGCTTAATGCTAAATTCGTACTTTGATGTTTGACTGGTTTGAAACTTAAGGTTTTGTTTTCTTCTATCGCTAATATGTTTGCATCAAATTTTAGGTTCTCAATTGTTTGTGGTGAAGCTTCAACCACCAAAGATCTACCATTTGATAATACATTGGTAATGTCCAAAGCTGAATATTGTGCCAATGTATCAGCATTCAATTTATCTTTGGATTGATCATTAAACGCTAAAGTTGATTGTTGCTTAAAAGTTATAATGTACTTTTTTAAATTTATATTTTCATGCTCAATACTTAAACTTGATGGGGAAAATACCGATGCTAAACCGGTTACTCCCATTAACATGAAATTCTTCATTCGCTTGATGTTTTTCATTGTTTTACCTTAGTTGGATTTAGTTAAAGGCACATAAAATGCACCCAAGTGTCTTTCATTTATCCCTAATTTCAGACAAAACAAACCGCCATTAAAATTATCAATGTTGTTATGAATTTAAAATTATGAGAATGGCGTCGTAATATACACGACGCCACAAAGGGGATTTTTAGTAGCTTGCTGTTAGGGTAACACCCGAATATGCTTTATAAGGATTAAGCATAATATGGTATGTTATATCTGTAGTTGATGAATTAGTGAGTGAGCAAGATTCATTGTTGCCAATATTAAATGGTCGACAGTCGTAGTCATTTTTAGTAGCTTGAGATCCCGCTTTTACATATAAATCCACATCTCCTGTTCCATTTGCAATATCAACATTTAATGTTTGAGAAGCAGGTACTGTGATTGAATAATGCTGCATTTGCGATGTTGCGGCCAAATTATTTAAGCTTTCACCATTTTGTAAAGTGTCATCACCCACTGGCGGTGTAATCACATGGTTACTTAAACTTGCCATAATTTGACTACCATTATAGGTACTGTAACCATACATATTAATATAGTAAGTGCCTATTTTAGGTTCGTTAATGACACATGTTTCCGAAGTACCTGATTTTTGAGAGCGGCAATCATAATCATTAAGCCCTGCTTGTGAGCTAAACTTAACCATAATATCTAAATCACCAGAGCCACCTTGCGTTTCGATTTTGAGCTCATCAAACTTATTTGTTACCTCTATCGCGTACATAGTTTCAGATTGTGCTTCACCATTAGCAGCCACGGCTTGATTATTTATTAAAACAATGGTTTCACCAGGTTGTGGACATAAACTTGGATCAGTGTCACAACTAGGTGGTATTGAACCTCCACCGCTCGCTTCTGAACCTACATATAACAGCCTATTGTGGGTTGGAAGTGGTAAATTATCTAAACCAACAATCACATCCTTAGTTGAATCATTTATTAATTTTTGTTTAACTTGTGCTGGTGTAAGATATGGGTCATCACTTAATGCAAGTGCTGCAGCACCTGTTACAAAGGGACTTGCAGCTGATGTTCCTGTAAAGCTGGTAGAATTAAAACGAACGCTTGCAGCGCTGACACCTGTTCCGGGGGCAAAAATATCAACACATTGTCCATAATTTGAATAACTTGTCATTGTTGGCGCATTATTCATTTGCTCTTCATATAAGGCGACATGATCTTCTTTTCCTATGGCACCTACAGTAATGACATCTGTCATTCTAGCTGGGGAATTCCAACATGCGTCATGCTGATCGTTACCCGCACCGGCAATTACTGTCACGCCAGAATCAATTACAGACTGTAATGCTTGTTCCATCAATTCAATATCAGCCAGATCATAATAACTTGCTCTTGGGCCTTCAACCCACCAAGTAAAACTAATATTTACAACAGAAGGCAATTCATGAGATTGAGCATCCTGTTTAATAAAGTCGATTGCATCTAATACTTTACTTAAATGTACTTCCTCTAATGCACTTAAATCTGCGTTGTCTCTATCTGTTTCACACTCAGGCACATTTTTATAAATACTAACAGGTACGAGTTGTGTTTGTTTTGCTACACCAAATTTTTCACTTGAGACAAGACTGGCTACTGACGTGCCATGTCCATCACAGTCATTTCCGTTAAGTGTGCCATCATTTGCACTAAATCCATTACTTCGAAATAAGCCATCAAAATGACTGTTATATAAATCAACACCTGTATCTAAAATATATGCTACTACCCCTTGACCGTTATTATAAGGTTGATATGTTGTATCAAATCCAGGTTCTCTTTGATCTATACGACTTATACCCCAATCATTAAAAAATGCTTTTTGTGGTGTAAAGTCGGTATCTTTAATAAGTTTATCTATGTGTTTATTTGTTCTCAGTTGTTTTACTTGCTTGTCTGTTGCATCAATAACAAAACCTTGAACTGCATCATAAAAAACATTTACAACCGATACGCCAATTTGTTTACTCACTTCACTTGCCATGAACTTATGATATGCCGCTCTCGCTTGTGATTCATCTGCTAAAACATTTGGCATATCAAGTGTTACTATATATCTGTGTTTAGTTTCATCAATATTAAGTGCATTTGTATTAGATGCCATTAATACAAGAGCCGCTGATATCATATTATTGGAGAATTTGTTCTTCATTTCTGACCTCGTTTTCTTATTTTTCTAATCATCAAAGTAATTAAATAACTCAATAATCCATATCGAATCATTAACAATAATTTCACAATGCCGAGTGTTTAACAATGTTTTTTTGAATTTTTATTCATTACATGGTGTTTGTTTGTAATTTACCGCTTATTCTAAAAACGCATATATTTAAAATAAAAAAGAATAATAAATTTACTTTAAATGTATTTATATGCATTGATTTGTTGTTTTTTACGTAGTTGTTAGATTTGACTTGCGTTTAAAGTTCTCTATTCGGTATTTGTATATTTTATTTGATTAATGAGATGGTTAAAAGTAAAGAATATATTACGGTTTCACTCTATTTTAGAAACAATTGACTTGCATTTTAATTCATGTAAATTGAATAAAGTTAATTTTTAGTTAACACTTCTCGGGCTTTTGGTGTTGGGTTGTTTAATAACCACTTTGACAAAAAAGTAATAAATCACAAACAAGCGAAAATAATTTAAAGCACATAACCAAGGAGTCGTTTATGAATAATAAAAATTCAATTTTGACTAACTGTATTGCTAGTCTGTTGACGTTTACCAGCTTTATACCATCTGTATTAGCACAATCAGATGATAAAAATAATCACTACAACTTAAGTAAAATTGAAGAAGAAAAATCACTTATTGTTGTATTTAAAGCCAATACCTCATTTGAACAAAGAGCCCAATTATTTGCTCAGTCAGCTTCTTCCTTCGCAGTTAGTCCAATGCGGTTGACAAATAAGTATATGAATTCTCAAGGACAAGACCGTAGGTTTAAACATATATTAAATGGTCGTATGGCTAAAATAACCAAACCAAAAGGTTTAACACTAACTGAATATCAAACACAGTTGGAACAAAATTCAAATATTGAATATGCGTTTGTTGATCAAGTTGTACATGTCGCTAAAACACCCAATGATCCAAGATTTGTGGAACAATTAAATTTTAATCATCCAGATGATTATGATATCGACGCACCGGAAGCCTGGGATATTTCAACAGGCTCAAAAGATGTTGTTGTTGGCATCATAGATACAGGTTTTGATTATAATCACCCTGATTTAAAACAAAATATATGGGCTAATCCAAATGAGATCCCAGCTAATGGAATTGATGATGATAATAATGGTTACATTGATGATATACATGGTATTAACCCAAAATTAAAAAACTCTGATCCGATAGATTTAGATGATCATGGTAGTCATATTGCTGGCACTATTGGTGCAAGTTCAAATGATGGTATTGGTGTTGCGGGTATTAATTGGAATGTCACTATGATTTCTTGTGCTGCTTTTGGTAAAGGTGGTGCTGGTAGCATGTCTACGATTTTAGAATGTATTAACTATATGTTAGACCTAAAGAGAAATCATGGTGTAAATATACGTGTTTTAAACAACTCATATGCAATACAAACTGACGATACCTCAGCTTTTCAAAGTGCTGTTCAAGAAATCGCTGCTGAAGATATTTTATTTGTAGCGGCTGCGAGTAATGATCGTACAGACAATGATTTATTGCCGCAAATGCCTGCAAGTTTAGAAATAGAAAATGTGATTTCTGTTGCAAGTGTCAATCAACAAGATAACTTTAGTTACGATCACAGTTGTTATGGTCAAAACTCTGTCGATATTGCAGCTCCAGGTAACCGCGTTCGTTCAACTGCTGCACATGGTGGTTATGCAAGGATCAATGGTACTTCTCATGCAACACCTCATGTAGTAGGCGCAGCCGCATTAGCTTTATCAATTAATCCAAATTTATCAGCTATCGCACTTAAAAAAATGCTAATGGATTCAGGTGACAAATTATCAGACTTACATACTAAAACTGTCAGTGGCAAACGTGTCAATTTACATAATATGTTAAAAATGGCAGATCCAACGCCTAGACTTGGTTTTGATAGTCAAGTTGGTCAGGTTTATATTTCAAAATCACAGCAAACTATCATCCCATTAATGCTGACAAATAAAAATGGCTGGGCTAGTTCATCTGAAGTAAGTGTTCTTGCACCTGACGGTATAACGGCAAGTTTAAGTAAAGATTTTGGTATTGATGGCGAGTCGGTTGATTTAATTATAAATGTAGATGAATTTGTCGCATTGGGAGACCAAACAATTACCTTAGTATCAAATAACGCGGGTGAAGTAGTCGAACAAGCTCTGAACGTTGAAGTGATCCCTGGTGAATTGATTGCAGTAAATTTAGACAATAATACGCCTATGCCTTTACCTGAAACTTTTCCTGAAGGTATGACGACTTCATTATTAGTGCAAGGTGAATTAGATGATAATGGTGTTGAGACTAACTTAACGGCTTATAACGTGAAAGTCGCTTTTGATATTTCTCATGAGTGGGTCGGAGATCTGCAAATTTCACTTGTTTCACCAAGTGGCACTGAAGCTTTAATCGTACCTGCTAATAGTAGTATGCATTATGAAACACTTGCTATAAATGAAATGATTTACGATTTTAGAGGTGAGTCAGCGAACGGCGAATGGCAGCTAAAACTGATTGATAATTCACTTAGTTCTTCTGGTACTTTAAATAATTGGTCTTTAACAGTACAAGCGGCCGGAGGGAGTGAACAACAATGTAGTGTTGATCTTGACCCAAGTCAACCTGGGTGCCAAACATGTGAAACTTATCCTGAACTATGCCCAATCCCACCTACCGACAATGTTTTGCAATCTGGTATGCCCATTAATGTATCAGGATCAGAAAGCAGTGAAAAACATTTCACAATTGAAGTACCGCGAAATAAAACTCAGTTATTGCTGACAACTCAAGCTAATAATGGTGATGCAGATCTTTATGTAATGTATGAGGGCCAAGCATCTACTTCAGATTATTTATGTCGTGGTTATACATCAAATTCAAATGAAACTTGTACCATAGATAATCCTTTACCGGGTATTTATCATTTAATGGTAAAAGCATTTAAATCTTATGACGCTCTGACTTTAACTGCGACTTATTCAGCTGAAATATGCGATGGCGTTTCATGCTGTGTGCCAGGTGAATGCTGTGAAGAAGATTGTAATACATCAAATCTACTTGAAAACGGTGTAACAAAATCTGGATTATCTCATTCTGAAAAGTTGATATTTTTGATTGATGTACCTGCAGGTAAAACTTTAAAAGTTACATCACAAGGTGGAACGGGAGACGCAGACCTATCAGTTAAATGCGCTTCTGAGCCCGTTATGTGGGACAACGACTGTGCATCACGTAATTCTAATAATAATGAATCTTGTGAAGTGCTAAATACCCAAGCTGGAACCTATTACATCTTACTAGATGCATATGAAGCATTCTCTGGTATCTCACTTACAGCGAGTTATTAGTAGATAATCAATCGTTTGGGGATCTTCATTTTCAAACGATTACGCTATGTGAGTGGGTCCACCACTCCATTTCCATAACAATAATAAGTAATTAAAACAAAGGAATGACTATTGTTTGTTATTAATTTTAAAGGTCATATTTATGAATAAGAATTTAACAGCATTATTACTAACAAGTGCATTTACATTTAATGTATCTGCACAATTAAATCAATCGAGTACACTTGATACATCAAAGCGAATCAATCAACAAGAAATAAAAAGCTATGTTGTAAAGTTTAAATCTCCAAGCGTATTGTCTTTTAATGAGCAAGCTAAAAGACACTATAATCAAAGCACTGCAGATCAAATTACAAATCATTTTGGTATCGAATTTGACCGTATATATCATTCCGCTTTTTTTGGTGGAACAATTAAAGCGACAGCACAAGACGTAGTTAGAATACAAATCCACCCATTAATAGATGCTGTAATCGAAAATTCATTTAAGAAAATAGCGCTTCCACCCGCTCAAGACATTGTTTTTCCAAATATGAGTGAACAGAACAATACACAATCAACTAATTCAGTATTGAGCTGGGGATTAGATAGAATAGATCAGTTACATATGCCATTAGATGATAGTTATCAGCCTCAATTTACAGGTGAAGGTGTTACTGTATATATTATGGATTCAGGTGTACAAGTAGATCATCCTGATTTAGTTGGACGTGTTGCATATACAAAAGACACTTATAACAATACAAATGATGCGTTCGACTGTCATGGTCACGGTACCCATGTTTTAGGCACAGTGGGCAGTGAAAAATACGGTGTCGCAAAAGACGCAACTTTAGTGATGATAAGACCTTTTAAAAATAACTGTGGTGCGGGTTCTGTTGAGTCATTTTTAGCTGCTATCGATTTTATAAAACAAGACGCGATTCAAAAAGGCCAACCGGCTGTAGTCAATATGAGTTTAGGTTATACCGCTTCTGGTCCAGAATTAGACTGGTTTGAGATCGCAATTCAGGACTTAATAGACTCAGGTGTTTCTGTAATCACTTCGGCTGGTAATGATATGACAGATACGTGTAACCAATCCCCTGCGAGAATGGATTCTGTTATCACAGTTGGCGCAACAAATGATATGGATGATCAATGGATATTCACCAATAATGGTAGCTGTGTAGATATTTTGGCACCTGGTGATCAAATTATGTCTACGCATTGGAAAAGTTGGACAACAAAAATGAGTGGAACGTCTATGGCATCTCCTCACGTTGCAGGTGCCGCAGCTTTATTGTTACAAGAAAATCCAACATTGACTCCGAGTCAAATTAAGTCTGAATTAATAAACCGCGCTGTTAAAGATATAATTAAAACCACGAATGGCTCTCCTAACCGACTACTTTATGTTGGTAATGAATATACAAGTTGTGAAGATACAGGTAATTGTCCACCAGCAACATGTGATACAGATCCGCAAATGTGTCCTGTGAATAATGTTTTACAAAACAACATTAGCCAAATCATTTCAGCAGATAAAGGTACTGAATTAAAATTTACAATTGAAGTGCCAGCAAATCACGCTAGCCTTGAAGTCATAATGGAACAAGGCACAGGTGATGCCGATCTTTATATAAAATTTTCATCTGAGGCGAGTAACTTTGATTATGACTGCCGTTCCGCTGGTTTTGGCAATGAAGAAATGTGTACTATAGATAATCCACAACCAGGCATTTATCATGTCACTGTAATTGCCTATAGTTCTTTTGAAAATACCGAATTAACAGCAAGTTATATTAAGGGGGATATAGTAAACCCGCCTAGTGAAGGACAACTAAACAATGGTGATGTTATATCTGGCTTAAGCTCAAATACAAGCCTTGCCTATTTTATAGATGTACCTGCAAATACACCTGTTAGCTTTATTATGTCTGGTGGTACTGGAGATGCAGATTTATATGTAAAGTTTAATAGTGAAGCATCAAAATCTAATTATGATTGTCGCCCTTTTAAAAATGGTAATGAAGAGATATGTGAACTAACAAACGTATCTGCAGGACAGTACTCTATTTTACTAAATAGCTATAAAGCTTTTTCTGATGTCAGCTTGAGTGTGAAATATTAATATAACAGCTTTTACCGTATCCTGAAAAACAATTTCCTTTGAGATTGTTGTCTAAGCAAAGGCTCTTTTAGAGCCTTTTTTCAGTATCTAGTTATACTAATCCCGCAGTAAAAAAGCCAGCACCAAATGACAACAAACCTAATGCGCAAAACCGCATCACTTTAATTGACTTAGAAATACAATAAATAGTCTCACCTTTTGATAGAGAATCAACTATTTTATCTTGTGATATGATACTGATAAAAATTGATATCGCTAATGAGGGTATTGAAACATAAACATATCTATCTATTTCAACAACTTTTAACTGTATTAGAATAACAATTACACCAATAATAGAAGACGCTAACCATGCATATTGTTTTAATAATTCAAAATGTAATTCAGTCGCTAATGCTTCATTTCTATTTTTATTTTCTTCTATTAAATTAGCTTGTTTTTCTACTATCATAGTGTCCTCAAGTTGTATTTTGGTTTTTGTATGTGACTAGTTATTTTTCATTACTTAATAATACGCCAGCGCCTAATCCAGTGATCAGCACTGCACATAATCGATTAAATATTTTTTTGACATTTGAATTTGAAAACCAACCACTTAAAAACATACCAAAACAGGCATATACAGCGATTGCAAACAGTTCAAAAATTAAAAATATGATACCTAAAATTAAAAACTGGTAGTTTGCTTGGTATTTGATATCAATGAATTGTGGTAAAAAGGCGGTGAAAATCAAAATTGCTTTGGGATTACCAGCGGCTAATAAAAATTCCTGTTTAAAAAGCTGATACAAAGATTGTTGTTTAATATTTTGCTTTATATTTACAACATCTGAATGCCAAAGCTGAAATGCCATCCAAAACAAATAACCGGCGCCGACAACTTTAATTATTAAGAATAATGTTTCTGAAGCATACAGCACAGTTGCCAATCCTGTTGCAGCAAAAAACATCATTATTATAAAGGCGAATATTCGGCCGAAGCCTGCAGTTAACGCATATTTAAACCCGAACCTTTGTCCATTATTCATTGACAGTAAATTGTTAGGTCCAGGAATCATATTTAATGCAATACAAGCGGGAATAAACATGGTTAAAACTGATAAATCCATTGTAAGCTTCCATTTATAACTTATTTTTAGATTAAGAACTGACACTTATCGATAGTAATGGAAACTTATTTTCACCAAATGAAATTGTTAATGATTTTGTTTCATTTGCGTCAAAATTGATTTTTAAGTGAGCGGGATTTGATCTTTTTCCATTGGCAAATAGCGCCATTAAATGATCATTTTCTAGAATACGATTACCGCTTGCTTGATTTTTTATGGTTACCACGGCCCAGCGCTCACCTAAATCATTACTCATAACAATATAATTCACTAATTGAAATTCACTTAGCTTAGGTTTTTCATTTGTATCATTGTCAAATGCCAGTTCAATATTATGCGATATGATTCTATCCACTGTTAATACTTCTTTTTCGTTGGCAAAAGTTGCACAAGTAAATAAAAATAATACACTGAAAATTGCTTTATACACATTGAGCTCCAAAAGTTAGATATCATTAAAAACTTTATCAAGGTGTTATCCCTTTCCAGTTTTCATCCTTAGTCCCCGTAAACATACAGGTATATGTAATAATTACAATCAACAAAGTGTAATTATGTCAGTTTGGTTTAATTATTAAAAAAAGGCCATCAGATGATGGCCTATAAAAAATGATATTTATAAAAATCTAGTCAAAATAAATCAATATTGTGCTTTTAAGCTAATACCTTCAGAAGTTTTATAACCTGAAAGTAAAATGTAATAACGACCTGCGTTAGTGTTTGTAATTTCACAGCTTTCGGTATTACCACTATTCCATGAACGACAATCAAAACTTGATGTTGTCGGTATATTTTCGTAGCTGACATATAAATCAGTATCACCTAAACCGCTAGATGAAGTCACCGCTAGATTCTGTCCTGCAGGTACATCTATATAAAATTGTTTTGTTTCATCTTTAGCTAAGTTTATGGCGCTAACGACAGAGCCATTGTTTAATTGCCCTTGCTCAGGCTCTGTTGTTGATGTGGTACTCGTTACTATTAAGTTAACATTAGCAAAGTCAGAATATCCTTTGACTGCAATACTATAATTGCCTATTTGTGCAGGTAAACTACATGTTTCGTTATTAGTACTTGTACTTGATTTACAATCATAATTACTAGAAGATGCATCTGCTCCAAACTTGATATATAAATCAGCATCACCAGTCCCACCAGATGTATTCACTATGATTGTATCTAATCCGTTTTGCGCATCTAATGAAAATAACTGGACGCTCGATGCTAAACCTGAAACTGTTTTATTTTCATCAAATGCGATGCGAGTTCCGCTACCATTATCTGGTGGTGTCGTACCACCATTTCCTGGATCATATACCAAATCACCTTGTGGTACTTCATTATTAAAATGAGAAGATATTAAAGGCCAAATTGATGACATTTGGTGTGCAGAGTTTGTATCTGTTTCACAATTTGGATCATCACTGCCCCAAAAGTGTAATGCAGTTACTTTTTTATTTGCATAATTAACAACTGGTGAGCCAGAGCCCATACCTTGAGTATCACAGTAATAATTTACTTTGGTAGCATCCTGATCATTTATATACATATGACAGTAACCATCATCACTAGGATGATCGCTTTGAAGACCAAGCAACTTAGGATCGCCATTAGAATGTTGTGGAATGAAGATTTGTTTACGTTGTGTTATTGGAGAAATATCTAAGCCAAAGTGACCAAACTCTTCAACTAATTCTGGGTTTTTTATTTTAAATAAAACAAAATCAAGATCATCGTTAAAGGCAACGAGCTCTTTTGCACCAACAGAAGTAACACGAGAAAATAGGGAGTCTTTTGTTTCCATTACACCACAAGTCTCATTTTGGTAATTAAATTCCAGTGTAATATTTGGCATTTTGACATTTATTTTTTGTGCTTTTTGCTCTGGTGAATCAATGCTTAATATATCCCATTCAAAGCAGTGATAATTGGTCATCATTAAATCTCCAGCTCCTACACGCCATGCAGTACAAGATCCAGAATTACCATTGCCTTTATCAATAAACATCTTGGCAACAGGCCTTGTGCGTTCAAAAGCTTCTGGGTGTTCATCAGCAAAACAAATAGCATCAATATTTTCTTTAATACCACAAGTTGCAGAATGGGCGATCATTGGAAATAAAAATAAGGTAGAAATTAGTATTTTATTATTGCGTTTAAGTTTCATTAGTTACTCGCTTTTTATTTTTAACTCTATCCGCTTACCTTTTTGAAATATTCCATTTTCATCTTATTTACAATTTAACAGGTTAAATAATGATTATGCAAGTTTTTCCATAATTTAAATTAACGATAATTATTATATGTATTAATTTCAGTTATTTAAATTTTAAATTGAATTTGATAGTGAATAAATACCCACCTTAGATAAATATCGAATCATTACTTCATTAAAAAACGGCCTAATTTGTCGCGCTATCATAAGGTTATTTGATGAGTTTTATTCACTAAAATTTTAAATATTTGTTAAAAAAGTCACTAATTTACCGTGTTAATAATTAGTAACTTGCACCCTTTCACTCAATTTAATTCGATACTTTAGATGAAGTTATTTCCTAGGGGGTAACTGCTACTGAATTAACAACTATAAAACAATGTTTCAAGGAACCGTCATGATAAAAAATAAACTTGCCAGTGCAGTTAAAATTGCAATAACCATTTCAACAGCATCAATGAGTTTCATATCGTTAAATGCATTCTCTGCTGAAAGTGAGTCAGTTGAACAAATTGAACGAATTGAAGTCACAGGTTCAAGTATAAAAAGAACAGACATTGAAGGTGCACTACCTATCACTAATATTTCTCGTTCTGATATTGAGAGCTCAGGGGTAACAAGTGTTCCCGATTTAATTGCTAAAATTCCATCAATGCAAGGTTTCACTACAGCTGGCGATTCTGTTGGCGGCGGCGGCGGCGGACATCAAACTGCCAATTTACGTGATATTGGTGATCAATATACTTTAGTTTTGTTAAACGGCCGTCGTATGGCAACCCAAGACTCAAGTAGTGCGGTAGATTTAAATTCAATTCCACTTGCGGCCATTGAGCGTGTTGAAATATTAACTGATGGCGCATCAGCCTTATATGGGTCAGATGCAATTGCTGGTGTTATTAATTTTATCCTTAAAAAAGATATTAACGAAACAAATGTAACAGCTAGATATGATAGACCACAAGAACAAGGTGGACAAAGTAGTAACTTTAGCATAAGTACCGGTTTCGGTGATTTAAACTCTGATGGTTATAACTTCATGCTGTCGTTAAGTCATGATAAACAAGCGCAGCTAAAATCTTCAGACAGAGAGTTTGCTAATACGGGTATTAATGCATTTACCCATAATAATACTGATCTTGTTTTCTTACGTACCTCAACAAATGCGATCCCTGCCAATGCTTATTTATCTTTCTCGGACGGTTCAAGTCGTAGCTTTAATCCTTATGCTGCTGAGCACGGTGATTGTGCTGATAAAAATGTGTCAGAAGGCACTACGTGTGCGTATGACTTTACTGAAACGCTTGAAATTTTCCCTGAATCAGAACGTAATAATATTTTCGCGCAAGGTATTGTTGAGCTATCCGATTCTATGGAGTTTTTCTCAACATTATCTTTTTCTCAGTATGATATGACATCAAGAATTGCACCTTATCCTACAGGTCGCTTTGTTTTACCTATTGATTCAGCCATTATTCAAGAAAATGTAATACCACATTTATCTCAAGCAGAAGTTGATAGCCTAACAACTGTTAAAGCAGCTTGGCGTGCTCGTCCGGGTGGTAACCGTACCGATGAAATTGCTGTAGATACCACACATTTTGTAATGGGGTTACGCGGTGATCTTGAAGATATATCTTATGATTTTGCAGTAACTTATGCCACAACTGATAGAAATGTTACCCGAATGACAGGCTATCCCCTTGAAGACGAGTTTATGTCACTGCTTAAATCAGGAGCGGTAAATATTTTTGATACTTGGGATAACTTAAGTGATGAAGCAAACCAAGCAGTTAAAAGTACTATGTATAGTGGCCTTTGGACTACTCAAGAAACTTCTAGCCTTGCATTTGAAGGTAAAGCATCAATGCCTATTTTTGAATTACCAGCTGGTGAAGTCTATTTAGGCACAGGTTTTGATTACAGAGCATCTGCATATAGCCGTTTTAACTCAGATGCTAATAATGCTGAAGTGATCCTTTTTGAAGAAGCAACACAAGAATATGATTTATCGCGAGAAACATATGGTGTATTTGCAGAAACAATTATTCCTGTAGTTGACGATCTTGAAGTAACAGCCGCTATTAGGTATGACAGTATCGGTGGTGTAACTGATGATTTGAGAACTTCAGATAAAAAAGTAAATGATTCAGTTAATGATACAACTTATAAAGTGAGCTTAGCATATAGGCCTAGTGATCAATTTTTAATTCGAGCATCAATAGGCACAGGATTTAAAGCGCCATCAATGAGAGAAATCGCTGAACCAATTTCAGAAGTAGGTGTAACTGGGTCTTCTTGGGCTTGTCCATTTTCAGCATCAGATCCACTTGCTGCGGCGTGTTATTCAGAGCCTCTTCAGTATAAAGTTTTTCAGCAAGGTTATGATAAGTTAAAACCTGAAACATCTGAGCAAAAGTCTGTTGGTTTTGTTTACTCACCAGATAATAGCTTTAGTCTGAGTATAGACTGGTGGCAAGTTAATCTTGAAAACCAAGTTGACCGTTTAACAGATGAGCAAATATTTACTAACCCTGAAAAATATAGAGATCTTTTCTTAACAGTTTACGACGAAGGTGAACAAGGCGATGTTTTAGCAATAAACCAAGCAGCTGTAAACGTGGGTCAATCCCATAATGAAGGTATAGATTGGCAAATTGAATCATCTACTGAACTTGATTTTGCAAATTACAAAATGGTATTAGGTGGAACTTATATCATTGAAAACGAAACATTGCGCGTTGGTGAAGATGATATTTTTGATTCTAGCTTAGGTAAATACGGTACTGATGATGAAGTAACTTTTAGAAATATGGTCCGTCTGACAAATACACTGAGTCATGGTGATTTTAGTCATAGCTTTAATGTAAATTACAAAAGTGGTTATCTAGATAAGTTTTGGGCAGCCGGTAGTTCTCGTATACGTTTAGCAGATGATATTTCTACTCGATACGCTGGTGGTACACAACTGAATGTGCCTTCATATCTAACAATAGATTACGTAACTAAGTTTCATATCAATGATAACTTAAATGTTAATTTTGGTATTAATAATCTTTTTGATAAAGCACCTCCTTTAACTTTACGCTCAGCGGGTAGCCACCAAGTTGGTTATGATCCGCGTTATGTAGACGTACTTGGCTGTACTATGTACGCATCAGCAAGTTATACCTTTTAACTTCCTAGGGTGAGGTGTATAAGGACATAACCTCACCATTTTTAATAAGGTAAGTATATGAAAATTATAAATGTTGATAACTCAGAGCAAGACGAAAGCCGTTTTGTGAAAGGTTACAATTAAAACACATTTGTATTCCCTGGCAGAGCATTGCTCCTACATTCAGTAGTGCTCTTTTTTTAATTCGAATCCCGTCCATCTATAAATGCTTGTGAACACTATTTTTTAAAAGTAATAATTTGTTTGTACCTAAATAAATTAACTCCGACCCCTTTTTAAATAATATAATATTTAAATCTAGAGTTACTTAAACTTAATCTCGTTTTTAATGTTTGAGTTAACATTAACTTCTTGGTTTTTTATCGCAGTATTGATATCACTGATCACTTGTTCTGGTGAATTAGATATTTTATTGAATGTAAAACCGACCCAGGCATTGCGTTGATTTTCATTAAAAGGATAATGTGAATACCCTATAGAGCATGTGAGCTTAATTTTCTGATCTGTATTACCATTTATAGTGATAGTTTTGTTTTCGATATTTTTACGTAAATTCTCAGCAAAACTATGTACTTGCTTAAGTTCGCACTCTTTTAAAATGATTAAAAACTCTTCTCCACCCCAACGCACTAACAAGTCTGAACCTCTTATATTATTTTTAAGGGTATTACTGACTTGTTGTAATACAGTATCACCCACTGTATGACCGTAACTATCATTTATGTTTTTAAAATAGTCTATATCGACTAACATGGCGACAAGATACTGTTGTTCCTGGCCTTTATAAAATCTTCGTCGCACATTAGCAAGTTCAGTATCTATTGTTGCATGCAAATAATGCCTATTATATAAGCCTGTTAAACTATCTGTATTACTTAATTTTTCTAATAATCTATTTTTAGTTTCTAACTCTTGTCTTCTGGTTTTAACTAAGGTTTCTAAGCGTTTGAATACTTTGTCTCTTTGCCATAAGTAATACAAAATCAGGCTAATAATGATGGCTAAAATACTCAATAACAGCCATTTCCTAAATTGTATTTCTTGCTCACTTTGTAGTTGTTTTTTCTCAAATGCTTGTTTTGCTAGCTTTGCTTTGGTTAAAATTGACTCTTTTTCTAACAACACAATACGTTGTTGCTTTCGTGCTAGGTTATGTATTATTTCCAGTTGTAATAACTTGTTGTTTCTTTTCTTTAAAGCCAGTGCATTGGTGGTTAATGTGTAGCGTTGCAAATATAGAAATGCTTGTTGATAGTCATCCGCTTGTAAGTATGCTTTTGACAAGATATATTGTAGTTGTGCTTGTAAATTTAAAAACCGTGTTCCAAGGGTATAATTTAATAATTTTTTCCCTTGTTCTATTGCCGTTTTAAAATGAACGCTTTGCATATTTAAACGGGTTAATATCACTTGATACACGAGCTGTTTGTCCTCAGATAATAAATTTAAAGATGTTAGTTCAATGCCATCTAAAACCTGTTTCGCTTGTTGTTTATCACCTAATTCTAATGCGATTTGGGCGCTATAAATCGACGCTAAGTTAAAATAACGGGTGTTTTTTGCAACTAGGCCTTTCACTAGATAAAACTGTTTAATAGATTGACGAAAACTACCTTTGTAATAAAATAAACGGCCCTTTAATATCAAAGATTTTACAAATAAAGATTTATTACTGTTTTTCGTTGCTTCAATACATTTATTAACTTGATCTATCGCCTCATTGTACTTCTCAAGCGCAAGGCTGAGTTTTGCTTGTGATAACAGTACGCTTGCTTTAGTGGTACTATCTAATTTTTTAGCAAGTTGCTCGGCATCATCTAAAGCTTTAATCGCTTCAAAATATGAATCATATTCTAAATAGATTTCCGACATTATCTGTAATGCAGCTACTTTTTCGATATCATTTGATGTTTGTGAAATAAAGACTTGCAGATCAGGTAATAAAACCGATGATGATAATAGTTTATTTTTTAATGAAAGATTGAGGTAGCGTTGTTGTAATTCAATGAAGTTTTGCTGAGCAAAACTCAAGCTAGGTGAAGTTACAAAAATGATAATTAAAACAAATCGCATCATAGGACTAACATCTGTTTATTGATTATATCCCAATCTTTCACTTTAGAATTTAATACACCCGCTTGTTGGTAAAGCTTTGTTATTTTTCCTAATTTTCTCATTATTGCTAAACCTTTTTGTAATGCTTCAAAAACTTATTTTCCTCTTGGGTGTCTTTTACTTACAACAAAGTGTCTAGAATCTGGTAAAGCAACTTTTAAATTATTAATTGGTTGATACTGTTTATCTTTAAAAGTCATATTTAAATCATTACTAACACTGAAGTTAACTAGCATTAAGTCAACGATATTAGCATCTAACATAGCTAGCATGTTTTTCCATGGCCCGATAAAATTAACCATAGTCATAGGGCTATTTAAAAGTGCGCGCCAATCAGCTAATCAGCGAGGATTAGCAACTATTTTTAATTTAGATAAGTCATCAATACCTTTCTCTTTTAAATCTTTATTTGCGATATTGTAATAAAGTCCCGCTTCGAACTCGCCATATTTTATAACTGGCTCTGAGATATATAATGAGCCTTGATAATCTACGCTGGTTTGCAGCCACATACTGCGGCCAAACATTAATATTGTGCCGTCAACTATAGGGGCTATTTCACCTAAATTAGCCATATCATGTGGTTCAAATATAATAGGTTCTTTTAGCCAACCTAAATGTAAGGCTTGTTGTAAAATGATCATTTCAATGATCTCAAGATGTGAACCATCGGACTTGGGTGTGAATTCTTCGATTTCTAAAGGGCTTAATTTACCTAATATTTGTTGATATCTCTGCTGGAAATTTTCATCTTTTAAAACTGCTGCTTTGATTTTTTCTGCCAGCGCTAGATTGGGGAATAAGAGAAGAATATAAATAATGCAAAAAATTGTTTTTAATGAAATCACTGTTTACCTGCTGTTATTATAATTTGGCTAGGTTTAAATCGTTCATTCCATTAATAATCCTTTTATATTAAATATTATTGCATATCTGTAATTAAATGTAACCCTTCTGAGTTCTTTCATATGTTTTCATTGTTTAATGATTGTTAATTTTATACTTATGTTCTTGATTATGCTTATTAAACTTTAAAGTAATTCTAAAGCTTATTCCTGCAGCCAAGTTTCTATATAGCTTTTTAATAATACAGGCTGTTCTAAAGGTAACATATGGCCTTTACCGCTTTGTACTATCATTTTTAAATCTTCATTATTATTAGAAAGTTCAGCTATCCATTTTGTATTTATGAAGCTATCAAGTTCACTATAATAAAACGTCATACTGAGTTTCGTGTTAATGAGTTTTTGAGATAAATCAAAACGTTTTGTTGTAGCCTCTATTTGAGATAAAAAAACGCTTGCGCCTAATTGTTTATCCATTTCTATAATTGTATTTATTAAACGTTCATCTTTATGGTCATCGTCTAACAAGTTCATTGCTCTTTTACGGCTTATGCCTGAGTAGCCAAACCGTTTTAAGCTAGCTAGTAACTCTTTACGTTGATTGATTTCATTTGTATTAAGGGCACATGCTGTATTTGAGATTATAAATAGTTTCTGAACTCTATGAGGATAATTAGCAGCAAAGTTACTGGCAATATATCCTCCTAGTGAAAATCCGATCAAATATACCTTATTGTTAGGCAGTATATTTAGCAAGGCATTAGTAATATCATCTAGCGTTTTTGCTGATGGCAGCGCAATATGCTTTAAGGTTATTTCTTCACTGATTAAGTGCTTTAAATCTTGCCAAAGTAGCTCATTGCACATCGTGCCAGGCAATAAATAAACAACAGTTTTCATAATAAACCTATCTGTTTAATTCCCATTATGTTTAAGTTGATAATTTGTATTTTGTTAGCTAAAACTAAGTTATAAAAGTCTTTATAGCTATAATTTACCAAGTGATTGGGCTTATTTCTAGCACTAGGATTAAATGATGAAAATAACAATTGTTAAATTAATTTTATTATTATCAGGTGTATTACTTACCTTACAATTAAGCGTTGGAATTTATGCTGATTTACAAGTTGCTAGTATTGGCCATGAAATTAAAAATATTTCTGAAAAAGATATGCCATTAACTAAAGGGATCACTTTGATGGTTGAACACCAGCTGGAGCAAGAGATTTTATATGAAAAAGCGTTCAAAGAAGGCTTAAAGCTTCAAAACCCCTTATTAAAAGTAAAAGCAGAACAAAAAGTCAATGAAACAATTAATAAGTTTAATACCTTAGGCAATAAAGTTTCAAAAGAAATGAAAGAGATAGAAGTATTACTCGCAACTTTTATAGATGATCCTGATTTAGAGGAACATAGTAAAACTGAATTTAATAAATTATTAAAAGATATTAAATCATTAGAGGATACGCATAAAATTTGGGTTGAACATAGCCAGTTAGCACTTAATTCACTGTTATCTGGGGATCTTCAAACTGTTATTTCTATTGAACAAGATATAGAACATGAGGCTGAGGTACTAACACATGGTAGTGAAAAGCTATTATTTGATATAGAAGAATTGACAGATCAAGCGATAAAATTAACATTAAAGCATGAAGAAGATTTAGTGGTCAGTATTATTATTAGTTTAATTTTATCTACAATTGTTTCTATCCTTGTGACCTATCATTTAGTTTCTCTATTAAAAAAAGGGTTTAAATCCGCTGAATAAGAAGTACAACTGATTGCTCATGGAGATTTAAGTCACCCTATTTCTGAGCATGTATTAGGAAAAATTAATTCAATGTTACAAAGCATTGAAAAGCAAAGAGTTAATTTATCTAAAATCATAGGTGAACTTACTGAAGTCTCAAATAAAATAAACACTTCTTCAGAACAATTGTTGACAAATGCTGCAGCTACACATGAACAAACACACAACCAACTTAAAGAGATAGATCTAGTCGCTACAGCTATGCATCAAATGTCAGTTTCTTCAAAATAGGTGGCAGAAAATACCAGCGAAACACAAGGTGTGACTGAGAATGTAGGTTTATCAAGTGATCAAAATCGTGAATCTATGTCTAAAGCTAGTACGGCAATTCATGCTTTGGTTGAAAGCATTCAACTAGCATCTACTCAAGTAAGTAATTTGTCTGAAAATAGCGATAAAGTAGTACAAGTGCTAGATGTTATTAAAAGCATTGCAGAACAAATTAATTTACTGGTCCTGAATGCTGCAATCGAAGCCGCAAGAGCTGGGGAGCAAGGTAGAGGTTTTGCTGTCGTAGCAGATGAAGTAAGAACTTTAGCTCAAAGAACACAAGAATCCACCCACGAAATTGAAACTATGTTAGATGAATTACGTACAGGTAGTGAAGAAACTGTGAAATCTATGGCTTTATGTAAAGACAAAGGTGAGCAAGGTGATGGATTAACAGAAGAAGTTAGAAAAGGTATTCACAATATACATGAATATATTGAGCGTATTGGTGATCTTAATCTCCATATAGCAATAGCCGCTGAGCAGCAGTCAACTGTTGGCGAAGAACTCTCAAATTCTTTGGTAGTGATAAAAGGAGGAGCAGAAGAAACTGATCACGTAGTTGATAGTATCGAGGAAGCGGCTAATAACTTAACCGATGTGAGCAATCAACTTACGGACATGTTAAAACAATTTAAAGTATAGTTTTCACTAAGTTTTTAAAATAAAAAAAGAAGCTAAAAACTCCTCAAATCTTTAATTACTGAATCGGATGTTTAACGCCTTAATCACTAAAACTAAAGGCAAACTGACAATGCTGAATGTAGCAAATCGTGTTGATGCGATTGATATATTCTCTCTTACGGTCTAAGTGAATAATTGTCCAACGGTTTTCATCGGGATGAACATTCTTACACGACCATTTATTTCACAAAGAACCTCGAAACCATATTTTGCGTAGAATGATTCAGCTTGCTCAGTTAAACAATCAACAACAATGGCATAAGCTCTCATGTGAGAGTTAATTTCCCAAAGGTATTCGAGAGCTTTGATTAAGCTGGCTTTACCTAGCCCGCTTCCATGAAATTCTTTATGAACAGCCAGTTGAGCCAAAAGAAATACAGGAATTGGATAGCGTGGTAATTTTTTAGCCATCGCTTGTGGCAACGTATCACGGCTAATTGAACTTGGCGCAATACTATAAAACGAACAAATTGGATATTTTTGATTTGGTAATGGCGCTGAAGCAGGTAAAACCATGGTTCGGCTAATACCTGCTTGCATATGTTTCGCAGCTTGAGTTTGGATAAAATCGTTTAACTCTTTTTCGCCACAGTCAAATGATGCTCTATCGTGCTGAGATTTATCCAATTCTTTAAAAGTCTTGGAATAACTCACTTAAAGTCACCATTTTTAGTAAATGCAGCAGCTTCAAGTAATGCTTTATTCGGAGGCTTAGCCTCGTCACAAGCAGCCATGAATTGGTCAAATACATTTGCTTCAACAGTGATGCTTTCATGTTCAGAAATCACTTGAGTTGAATCTTCGTCCATTAGACGAACAACATATTCAGTTAAGCTTTTTAAACCAAGTAAAGCTGATGCTTTCTCAGCCTTAGCTTTGATTTCTTCATCCAAACGGATATCAAGTCTTGCAGTAGCCATAAAACCTCCAACCGTACGGAGTAATTCCGTAATTAAACTTAGTATAAGATTTAAACGGCCAAACTGCAAATGTACGGAGCTAATACGGATTAAATTTTAAACTTTGTGAATATAACATGTTTATAGCGAGGTTAAAAATACGGTGCAGCAATACATTGCTTTTGAAATAAAATGTTCGACTAGAATAATTGAAAAAGAATTAAGAAGGAAAGTATTGAATAAGCGCAATTGCTGGTTATCCCTGATTCCTGACGGTTTAGTTGAATCTCTACTTTAATATAATTGAGAAAATGGAAAGCAAGTATGAAGCAATAAACATAAAAGGAGCCTTAGGCTCCTTTGTTAGGGTTAAAAATTTAATGCACTACTCTACCATTGAGTACTTTTGTATATTTGCTATCTTCAATGGTGACAGCGCCATTAACTAACACCGTTTCTATACCACTTGATAATACATTCCACTTTTGAAAATTAGCATTGTCAGAAAAGTTATTTTCATCAAATACAATAATATCAGCATAATGACCAAGCTTAATTTCACCACGTTTTTTTAAGTTTAGAATTTTGGCAGTTTGTGTACTGCTTTGTTTAATAAACTGACCTAAGGTTAGTAACTTTTGTTCTTTTACATACTGGCGATACTTTTTAGGGTAACTTGCATATTTGCGAGGGTGCCCGTTTGTACCATCTGATGATGTAACAACCCAAGGTTTAACCATAAAGTTTTCAATATCATTTGATGACATGTTAAATGAAGCTACACGAATTTGAGGTCCTTGTACTAGCTCAATTACCGTATCAGTTTCAGATAAACCTTTTTCAGCTGCTAATTGCTTAAGTGTTTTACCTACTAAATTTTGATCTTCAGTAACAGTCACTAATAAAGCCTCACCACCACCACGACGGCGAATATTTTCTGTTATTTCTGATTTTATTTTAGGTAAAAGCGCATCATCTTTTAGTCTTTGATGAAACTTAGCGTTAGAGTCAGCCATCACCCATTTAGGTACTACTGCACTTGTTAACATAGTACCCGATGCTTGCCATGGATATTGATCTGCTGAAATACTAATGCCTTGCTGTTGTGCTGTTTCAATTTGTTTGATGACATCTTCACTTTGTCCCCAAACATCAACACCTAAAGCTTTAATATGAGCAATATGTAGATGTATATCAGCTAATTTCGCAATATCAATCGCTTCAGACACTGCTGCCTTAAAGCCTATATTAAAGGTACTTTCATCTCTTAAATGGGTATCATAAATGCCTTTGTATTTAGCTGCCGTTTTTGCAAGCGCTACAACTTCTTCGGTGTTAGCAAAAGCACCTGGCACATAGTATAAGCCGCTCGATAAACCGATTGCACCTTGCTGCATTGCAGTATTGAGTAATGCTTTCATTTGCGCAATTTCATCAGGTTTAGCAAAGCGCTCTGCTCTGCCAATCACTTGGGCTCTTAACTTACCGTGACCAACTAATAGCGCGGTATTTGTACCTATGCCATTTTGTTCAAGTGCCTGTTTAGCTTTTATAAAATCGACTGGCCCAGCACCATCATTGCCATTTACAACTGTAGTAACGCCTTGGGTTAAATAATTGAGATTACTATTTTTGTCTTTACTCATTAACTCTTCAAGTGAATGAGTATGGGCATCAATAAAACCTGGGCTAACAATTTTACCCTTAGCATCTATGACTTTATTTGCGTTGATCTCTTTGCTATTAGATGCATAAATTCCACATATAATTTGTTTACAAACTGCAATATCTAAATTTTGCGCCTTTTGATTGCTTCCTGTGTAGACAGTGCCGGATTTTATCAACACATCTACTTTAAGCTCTAAATCAATATCAGGAGATTTAGCTGACAGCGCACTATCAGTGCATGCCATAAGACTTAAACTTAAAACGATAGCAACCGATAGTTGAGAGCTTTTAATTGCCTTAGGTAACCTCATATTATTTTCCTGTTACCGGATCGCTTTCTAACAGTGTGGTCATTAAAGTATTTGCAGCACTTACAGCTAAAGTATTGATAAACTTTCTATCTGTATTGTCACCCATTTCATAGGTAATCGCGTGTGCTTTATATTTATCAGTAAAATATTGCTTAAATACACCTTTACCAGGGTTATTTCCTGGTTGTTGTATCACTTTAAAATCTGGGTATGCTTTATCTAAGCTATTGAGCCAAGTTTCAACTAAGTATGGTTGCTGCATACCGTAATCTGATGGCATAGTGTAAAAGATATCTTTTTTAGTTGAGTGAAAGTCAACAGCCATACGCATTTTTTGTTCATTATCAACAAGTGATGTTAAGTAGTTATCAACAATTTTTGATTCTATTTGATCAAAATTTTTCCAACTACGATTTAAATCAATGCCGTTAGCATTATGACGCCAATTACCTAATTGAACACCATCTGGGTTAAGATTTGGGATCACCAATACGTTAAACTGTTTTCTAAATTTTTGTGCTAATTCTGAGTCTGAAAGTAGTGTTTCTGTAAATGGAAATATCGCTAAAGCGCCGGTGATTTCCGGTGGGTGCTGGCGACCTAATATCACTAACCAATCTTTACCTTCACCTTTTGTTTCAATTTTATAAATTGGACGTTTTTGTGTAGACTTGCCAAGCACTTCTTGGCTGATATGTTGCTGTTGTGCTAAGTTCTTACCCCAATGATAGTATTGTTCATTGGTTAAAATTTCTTGCGCTGAAATCCAAGTCGGCTTTTCACTTACTTTTAAGTGAAATGACATTACATTTTTTCTTAGTCTATATTTTTGTAGTTGCCAATTATGCCCATCTTGACTGATTTTTGGTGGATATCTGTGATTGCCATCTTCAACTTTCATTATCACTTTAATATCAGCCGGTTTGTCTGCAATAACTTTAAAAGCATACCAAGGGCTATCATTAATAGGCGTATTTTCAGGAATTAAAGTTAGTTGATATGTTGAATCATTTAGCTGTTTACATTCATCTAATCTTGCTGCTGCAAAATCATGCTCAAACTTAACTGTTGAAAAGTCACATGCTAGTGATGCAGAGCTTGAAATTACACACAGCCCTAGGAAAAGAATACGTTTCATAAAATTAAGCTCTTTATAATTATGTTTATTGATACGATTGGTATTAAGTTTAAAAAATACGGGCCTCAATATAGACCCGATTTATAAGATTATGACTAGAAAGACTTACTGAAACTCATGTGGAAGTAACGACCTCTATTTGAGTGAAGCCCACCAAAGTAACCGTAACCAAGTTCGTCAGCAAGTGGTGGCTGTTCATCAAATAAGTTACGAACACCTACACGTAATTTGCTGTCATTAAGTACAGATTTACCTTTAAATCGGTAGTCAGCATAAAAATTAACAGTTTGGTAGCTATCTACTGGTAACTTAACTACTTCATCATCAATTGTAGCTGTTGTACTTGAGTCTTCTACTTCACTTACATAGCTAGTACTGATACCTGAACCCCATTGTTCCATGCGCCAGTTAAGAGATGCACGAGCTCGTAGCTCTGGACGACCGTTTTGCTTCATTAAGTCACCCACATTTTTAACAACTTGATCAGCTGGTACTGCAGGATTTCCCGCTTCTTGTGCAATTAATAACTGAGCTGAAATACCATCAGGGATTTGCTCAAATTTAGTTAATTTAGCTGCATTCAGTGTGAATTCCCAATCACCAAAATTTGTTTCCCAATCGTAAGTTAGACTTAAATCAATGCCTTCTATTTGTCTTTTATCAAGGTTTTGATAAGTATTGTTAATTTGAACAACTTCTTTGGTATCTGGATCACGAATTACGTTTTCGTTAGATGAACCTTCTGAACGAAGTAATGAATCATAAAGTAAATGAGATGAGCCTGGTAAAATCCCTACTAGGTTTTCTTGCTCAATTCTCCATGCATCAAGTGTAATTGTCATTTGATCTGACGGCTGGAATACAAAGCCTAGAGAGATATTTGTATCATCTTCTGGTGTTAAATCTGTATTACCACTTCTTACATCAACAATTGCATACTTTTTATCTAAAACTGGGTCGTACAAGCTATTACTACGTGGTACTGCTTCAGCAGTTACTTGTGGTAAACCTGGGGCTCTAAAACCACCTGCATATGAAGCACGAACGCTCATCCAGTCAGCTGGCTCCCAAAACAATGCAACTTTAGGTTTTAATGCTGAACCCACATCTGAAAAATTTTCGTATCTTGCTGCAACTTGTAATTCAACATAGTGGTCGCCGTTATCAACAAGCGGCACTAGTACTTCTACAAATGCAGATGCAACATCACGATCACCCTTTGAATCAGGTGTCGGGCTACTACCAAGTACATTACTACCAGATAATTCAACACCTGTGATTTGGTCAATAAATGGGTTGCTGCCATCTAATAATTCATCACGGTCATCTTCAAAAGTTTCATGTCTAAATTCTAGGCCCATTGCTAGGCCAACAGAACCGGCTGGTAAATCCCAAAGTTCGCCATTACTCATTTTAAAATCTACTGAAGCTAGGCTAGTTTTAGAATCACGTGTTACGTCAACCATAAATTGGTCAATCACACTTTGTGGATTTAAGCTGGTATCGCCAGTATTTGGATTATTTACATCACCACCGGTGAAAATATTGTAAGCATTTGCTGGATCAGTGCTGTTAATTGCTTGTTGGAATTTACTTGCATGGATACGGTTTGCCATATCATTAGTTTCGGCTGCTGAGTAAAAGGCTGCAGTTTCCCAATCCCAATTTCCTGTTACACCACGAAGACCAGCTAGCGCACGGTAGCTTTTATCATCCACTTCTACATTTCTTGGGCCAGTATCAATTGCACGATAGCTTCGTACTTTAACTTCTTCACCAAATGGGTTAAATGCAGCATCGGCAGAGATCATAAATCTTTGCGCTGTTAAGTTAGGTGTTTGTTCGCGTAGTCTTTCGGCTGTCGCACTGTAGTAAATTGCTTCACCAAATAGTTCTAAATCATTACCTAAGTCATGCGTAATGTAACTATAAAAATTTAAACGATCAACATCAGATACTAATGAACGATCTGGGCCACGATCATAACGATTATCTCGTGGGAAACTGCCGCTATCAGCACATACGCCACCTGATAAATCTACTACACAGCCTGATTGAGAATCTGGTTGTAAGTGAAAACGCCCTAGTTCATCAGATTGAAAGTCACCCCAAGGTGTTGCTGTTGTACGGTTATCTAATTGCGTATCGCCAATAAAATCTTCTGGCAATGTTGGGTATTCACGTAAGTCATGACTTGCAGAATAGTCTCGTTCTCTTGCCATCATGCCATTACGTTCGTAATAAGTCGCAGATGCAGTGATATGTGTTTTCCCACCGTTTACATCAAAACCAGTTAAAAAGTTAAATGTTTTTTCATCAAGTGGTGTACCTTCTGAGCCTCCATAAGTAACACTGATACGATTGCCTTCAAAGTCATCTTTTAGTTTATAGTTGATAACACCTGCAACGGCGTCAGAACCATAAATAGCAGCAGCACCATCACGTAAAACTTCAAGAGAGCGTAAACCAGCAACTGGTAGTGTATTGGAGTTAACAGTAGTAACTGGAACAAAGTTTTCTGATTGTGTACCTGGGTGATTTACTAAACGACGACCGTTAAGTAAAGTTAACGTATTACCTGTGCCTACGCCTCTTAGGTTAATTGAAGATACATCGCCGCGTGCATCGTTTACGCCGCCGTTACCTGTTGCGCCACCAAAATTAACTTCACCGATTTGAGGAATTGAACGTAAAAGTTCATCACCTGTCACAGCTCCTGTGTTTTCGATGTCTTTTTCTGACAATGTTGTAACTGGTAATGTACCGATATCTGTGGAGCGTTTAATATTAGAACCTACGATGCTAATTCGTTCGATTTGTTCATCGTCTGATTTTGTTTGCTCAGCTTGCACGAGCTGAGGTGATAGAGCCGCAATAACACATAAACTAAGACGCTTAAGCTTGTGGTGACTTGTTGTATTTTTGATCATGAGATTTCCCGTTGTCATGCCCCGTTATAATTAATCAGATTTATTTTAGTTTTTACCTGATCATCAATTTCCATACTTATTCCCGCTGATTTAGTTCAATTAAACTAAGCGGCTATACTCAAACTATTTCCAACTGCCCAATAAGATAAATAGCTTGTCTCTATAACCATGAATAAAAATGGTGAATTAAACAATTGACACTTAATAACAAGACTATAACCTTTGGTTATACCTTTTAACATTTTAAAGAAAATACAATTGATTAATTAATTGTTAAGTTCTATTTAACGATAGTAATTTATTGTAATTTACACAATCAAAACAGTTAAACTATATGAGACCAATGTCAGGATACATAAGCTTATTAGTTATAAGCGGTAATTGATGAGAATTTGTTTCTAATGTTATTTACAACTTCTGAAATTGATAATTAAAATCTAATCGAAAGTGATTTCACTATTGTAAGTATGGCAACAATTAAATTGTTTTATAGATAAATAAAAACAAAAAATAACAAATACTAGAGGAATTAAATGCGACTTAGACATATTGAGGGTTTTAATTCGATACATATGACAGGATCGATAACATATGATGCGCTCAATTTTTATTCGGTTGATATGAATGCTCAAAACAACACACTAAAGGTAATAATATGAGATTGAGACATATTGAGATTTTTCATGCTGTTTATATGACTGGCTCCATAACAAACGCAGCCCAATTCCTTCATGTCTCACAGCCATCAGTGAGTAAGGTGTTGGCTCATGCTGAAATGCAACTGGGCTTTGATTTATTTCAACGTGTTAAAGGTAGGTTAATTCCAACAGCTGAAGCGAACATGTTGTTTAATGAAGTAGACAAGGTATATAAACAAATCCGTTCAGTGCGAAATATAGCTGAAAATATTAAAAAAAGTAAAACTGGTAACATCAATATAGGGTTGGCCCCAGCTCTAGGGTTTGATTTAGTGCCAAAAGCGGTGGCTGAATTTAAAAAAACACATCCTGATGTGAATATTAATATTCAAACTATGCACAATGAACAAGTTCAACAAGCATTGCTTGAAAGAAAAATAGATTTTGCTTTAATGTTTTCTCCTCACCCACTGCCTGGCATAACACAGCAATTGGTTTTGGAGTCTCAGTTAATGGTTGTTTATCCAAATCAGTTTTTTCCTGAACAGCCACAATCGATGAATGTAGAGGAGCTCATTAATCAAGACATTATTGGTATTTGGGATAGCGGCCCACTTGGTGATATCGTATTTAACCGCATTTCAGATCAAGATATTGAAATGAAATGTAATATTCAAGTTCAAACATACTTTATTGCCGCTAGGCTGGTAGCACAAGAGATGGGGGTATGTATAATTGATGAATATACTGCTAAAGGTAATTTATGTGAACAAACATCAATTGCGCCTTTATCTCCACCGCTACATTTTAATTTACAAGCGTTACATTTAACCGATCAACAATTATCACAAACATCTAAACATTTATTAGATGAAATACATAAGGTGGCTAATGCCTAGCTGCAAAGCCATAGCTTTTGGTTATACTGTTTGTAATAGATTTTATTTTTATTAAACACCATGATGATTTAGTTTAGCTATGTTTCTAATTTAGCTTGCGAGGTTGTCATGGAAAATCAATTTTATCCGACTCTTGAATTGGCAAAACAATTTGCCTTAAATCATAATTTCACAAGTTCTATTGATTATCACTGTAGACGCCCTTCTTGTGATAGCGCATTACCCTCAAACCCGCAGAAATTTTATAAGAGCCAATGGATAAGTTGGTATGACTTTTTAGGAACGCAACCAAATACAAGCAGACTTTATCAAGACTTTGATAAAGCTAAATCCGTAGCACATTTTTTAAAGTTTAATTCAATAAAAGATTACAAGCTCACGTGTAAAGTAAAAGATAAAGCACTGTCTGTCGCACCTAATGAGAAATTTAAAGAAGATTGGATTAGTTGGGAAGATTACTTAAATTTAAATGGTTGCTCAGCTTATCAAACTTATTCTAAGGCTAAGCTAGCAGCTAATAGACTTAAAATTAAAAGCTCAATTGAATATTCTGTTATTCGTAAAGCGGTTGATTTAAGGCTGCCATCGTCTCCTGAGTTGGCATATAAAGAGCAATGGACAAGTTGGTATGATTTTTTAGGTACTCAAGATCCGGCGAAAAATTTATATGCCAACTATTTATCTGCAAAATGCGCAACTAAAAAATTTAAGTTTAGTTGTGCAAGTGATTATTACACGAGATATAAATTATTAGATAGCAAACTGCCCAGCACACCTAAAAGAAAATATAAAAAAGACTGGGTAAGTTGGCAAGATTTTCTAAATATTAGTTAACAAAATTGAATATATTTTAAAATTTATGTTTTGCTAAATAAATATGCATTTTATTTGGATTACTTAAGTAAGAATAATATAAAAAATATTGTTTAAACTTACAATTAAATCCTTATTTATCAACACAGTAAATATTTTACATCATAATATTTTAGATATTATATTTAACTGAAAAAATTTTATATTTATTCTAAATAATGAATTACCTGTTGCACCACATTATGTTAGGATTTTTAACAATCACCTTTAATAAATACTTAAGCTAAGAAACATGAAAATAGCAGTTCCCAAAATAGATACCTTAGATCACATTTTACCAGAAGAACCATTATTAATGATGGGAGCTGGACCTGTTCCTATTCCACAAGCCGTTGCCAACGCCAATGGTATTGTGATCAATCATTTAGGTGAAACCATGGGGAAGATAATTCATCAAGTAAAATCTATGGCGGGTTATATTTTTCAAACTAATTCCCCATGGATTGTCGGTGTTGCTGGCCCTGGCTCTGCTGCCATGGAAATGGCTGTTGCAAACTTAGTTTGGAAAAATACCAAAGTGCTAAGTATCTGCAATGGCTTCTTCTCCAATAGATTGGCACAAATGGCGCAAAGAGCTGGTGCTGAAGTTGAGCAAGCATCTATTATTGAAGGTCAAAGTGCTGATCCAATTGAAATTAGAAAGTTAATTGAAGAGCATTCTCCAGAAGTTATCACCATAGTACAAGGTGAAACTTCTAATACCACTTACAATCATGAATTAGCTGAAATTGGCAAATTAGCAAAAGAATATAATTGTTATTTAATAGTCGATGCGGTGTGTACATTAAGTACTATGCCTTTGAAAATGGATGACTGGCATATTGATGCGGTCATCACTGGCGGTCAAAAAGGTTTAAGTTCTATTCCTGGTGTATCTTTAGTTGCATTTTCTGATCGCGCTTGGCAGCGTATCAGCAACCGCGTCATTCAAATTCCCCAATGGACTTTAGATGCCATGCTAGCTTCTAACTTTTGGCATCAAGACTCATATCATTATACCGCGCCAGTTTCTGGTTTACTTGCATTGCATGAAGCCATGCGTTTGATATGTAATGAAACATTAGAAAAAAGATTTCAAAGACATTTAACTTGCTCAACAGCACTACAAAGTGCAGTCGAAAGCTTAGGTTTAGACTTATATATTGACGGTAAAAATAGGCTTAACTCTGTTATAGGTATCCGTTTGCCTGAGCAATTAGAATCTAAAACAGTTTGTGAACACATATCTAAAAACTACCGCGTAGAAATAGCGGGTTCTTTTGGTCCTCCTATTGTTCGTATTGGCCAAATGGGTGAGCAATGCCGTGAACATAACCTGTTTAGAACAATCCATGCTTTTGGTTCAACCTTTAAAGATTTAGGTATCAAAGTTGATGTGCCCGCTGGCATGGCCCAACTTGAGAACATGTTACAGAGACAAAAGTTTATCTAAAATTAATTTTTTAACAATCAACTTAAAATTATTCAAGGCTTAACAAACAAATCTTTTATATTTTGTAATTACCAATCAAAATAGCTACCGCTAATTTTGGTTGGTAATTACAGCCAAATAACAATTGGTAACACGCTTTAAAACCAATAGTTTCCACTATGGCGATATAACAACGCTTCATTCAGTTTATTCATTTATCCTGCACTTTCTATAAAGTTAAAGCAATGAAAGGACAGTTGCTTTTATTTAATTTTGTTCTACAAGTGTACTTGCCGACTTCACTTATGTTACAGGTAATTTGCAACTCCATGATTGCTTGCTGCATGGCTCAAGTGCGACATCAACATTGGAAGCAGGTCATACATTTGATAATGCTTTAGGTGGTTTAACTATTCTAACTGAGTTTGATGCAATTCAAACGGGTGAACTCAAAAAGACTGAGGAAGGTGATTCATTAGCAAGCTCACCATATATCACTTTAGACATGGAACAGTATATAAATGTAAATGATAATCTTTCGGTTGCTTTTGGTTATCATCACTTATTGCATGATGGCAATGCATTACAGTATCGCCCTTTAGCAGAAATAGGTTATAACTTTAATTCAGGTATATCTATTAGCAATAGAACATGAGCAAGGATAGATGCTACAGATACTGATAATAAAACAGGTTATCGATTAGATAAGAGAGTGAGTTATACTGGCAAAGAATCAAAGTTTTCATTTAGTTATAACAATGTATTTTTTACCCATAGCGATACCATGGACCACGAACTGAGAGTTACTTGGACAAGATCTGGTTTTCAACCTTATTTAGAATTTAGAAATCAAGCTGATGATACAAATAATGCTATCGTCATTGGAGCAAGCTACGGATTTTAATTTGTTTGAAAGTTATGGATATGTTTTATGCTGTGGTAATTCATCATGAATAGCACACCAAGTTGGCCGTGATTGTGTCCATATATGCATTCTTAATGGTGGAATATAACCGTGATCTAGTACACCTAGTGGTATTGCAATCGTATCTGGATACTCTAATGATTCAAACCAAAGCGGTGAACCACAATGACTACAAAAACATCTTTGTCCCCTACCCGAGTTGAATTTTGATACACAATTATTTGCACTACAGATCACCACATCAGCGGATTGTGCCATAGCCCAAGCCGCTGGCGATGTTCCTGAGAACTTTCGACAATTATCACAGTGGCAATATCGCCCTGAATGTAAGTTACCATTTATTGTAAAAGTGACTTCTTTACACAAACAAGATCCATGTATCATATTTGACCTCTACAGCTTTGTGTTATTAATGATTTATATTCTATGGATGAATAGGCATTTTATATACACATTATAAAGATCAGTATAGATCTATTTAATTAATTTTTTCTTTAAATTTATACTTTTAAAAGATTATTGTTTTTATTTCCTTGAATTAGAACATACTCCTTGCAACCAAGTATCTACTTGTTGCTGAAACATATTCAACCAAGCCACAGCAGCTTGGGCTTCTGTTAGTCTATCTACTACAACTAAAGCCGAAGCTTCAGAGATCATTTTAGAGTTTAGATTTATATTTTTAAGTAAATCAAAAGCGAATTGATTATATGTTGCTAAACCAGGCCAAGCAGCTTTTTTTAACCATGCATTTTTTTTATTGCCACAATCTTTCACATGCTTTGTGTTTAATCCCTATTCAGGCACAGTTTCACATTCAGGTGAAAATTCAGGTGAAAATTCAGGAAACTCAATAAACTTCCCTTTTAAACGAGTATCTGTCCAGTTTGGTGACCAGTTTAATAACAAAATAGGGTTCATCATTTTTGCTGAAGTTTTTAGCTGTGAAATAAGTGCTTTATCATCTGGTAATTCTTTAATTACGAAGTTTAAGTTTAACGCTCTTATGATATCGGCATCGTTATAAAGCCAAGGCCCTGAGTTATAAACCCCTTTTTTATTTGAACCTGCTTGACTGAATATTTCAGCGCATTCATTTAATGCTTGCCACTGGGGTAACCCAGGACACAGGTTTTATACATATTGAGGATACCACCACTCTTCTCTTACTTTTGCGTCATGACTTCCCATATCTAAAATATGTTGTTTTGCAACATATTCATTAAATACTTCGCCCATAGAAGGTTCCCACACTTCTATTTGCATATGGATTAGGCCTCTTTTTAAAGCACCCCATTGATTTTTAACTTTAATATCTTGATAAGACACGTCAAAACCTAGGTTTTCGTAGAGTTGACCAATTGATTTAGACAATACCCGTTGACTCGCCCAATTATTAAGTGGGATCACAATTTTATTCAGTTGGTTGTTATTTTCTGCATCACTATAAAAACTAAATAATAATGTTTGTATAAATATAAGGTTGTAAAATACACAGTTAATTAAATTTATTTGTTTAAACTTAAACATTTTATCCTTATGTTTTAAGCTAAGTTTATTACGATGTTTTACTATATATAATTAAATAATTAAATAATTAAATAATTCAATAATTCAATAATTCAATAATTCAATAAAAAAACAAGATGGACTTTATTACACCCATAATTTTTATATTTCAAATTATTAATGCGAATAAATATAGAAAGCTATTTCAATTGAGTGATCATTAAAAAGTCTTGAACATGGGTATGTTTTTCATAATTAATAAAGCCATTTTTAATATAAGTATTAACTGCTATTGAATTAGATATTTTAACTTCGAGTAAAATGGCATGTATATGTTTAATTTCCATAACCTCAGATTTGATAGCCAAAATTAAAGATTGGCTTATATTTAAACCTCTAAATTTTGTAGTAACATACATCTGGATTAAAGTACCTGAACCAATTGCATCGTGATTGTTATAATCAACAAATGCACACATCCCTATAAGTTGATTTTCGACATAGGCACCCATTACAAATTTATTTGGGTAGTTTTCTTTTATTATTTTTTCAAAATGTAACTGAGGATTATTTATAGATTCTTGATAACTGGTTTCAAAAGCTTCAGGGTTATGTTTTAAACTTTCTAATCTTAAAGCACGATAAAGATGGCTATCGCTTGGGGGGACCTTTTTATAAATTACTTCCATTAGTTCACTCTTTTAAGTTACTTACTTTGCCATGTCTTTTTACACTCAATAGTCCTATTGAACAAATAATCAGATATAGACCATACAGACTCATTTTTTCGACCCATGTAGATTGAGGCAATGAGCCATAGATTCTCAGATAATCATTAATGACTAACATGCCAAAACCAACGATTATTGAAGTTCTCTTGAAGTAAATAATGCCAAAAGATTTAATAGTTGTGATGGAGATGATTAATGAAACTAAAGAAAGGTAAAAAGCCAATAAAGACAAAGCACCTGGAACTAAGCTAGGCGCTAAGGCTAAAAAAGCTAATACGATTGAAAACCAGCCTATATATATCATAATTTTTCAGTCATCCTTTAACGATTCAAATTTTATTTTTTTACTTTCAAACCAGGCTTGCATATCTTGTGGCTTTTGCATCAGAGTTTGCATTTTCATCATGGCATCTTAGCATCTTGCTTTTGTCGCTCAAAAGCTAAAATTATTGGTGTACTGACTGCAAATACAACAAACATAAATTGGTAGTTATATGGCGAAAATAATCCTGAAAAAAAGGTTATAAATTTATTTTTTTGGCCTTGCTTCATGGTGTGTTGGATAAACCATAATAAACTGGCTGCCATAGTGATAAACCAAACATCTAAATTAAAGTAGGACCACAATTCAAAAACTGCATTTTGTCCGTTTAAAACAATTAATGATAAAGGATAAAGGATAAAGGATAAAGGATAAAGCAGGTAAGCCAGGTCAGTATAGCTTTAATATGAGATTGATTACTTGCAATACAATGCCCAACTAGCAGTGGTAAACATTCAAAAACAACCTTAAATGATACTAAAAGATGCTCTAATCTTGCCTGCGTACCATTTATTAAAAACCAAATATGCGCTTCTAATAAAATAACTGACAATAATGGTAAGTACCTTTAAAAGTCTCTTATGAATAACTCTTTAATTTTTAACACGCTTTATTGCACCATTTACAGTATTGATTGCTAATTTTGTCTTTAATAGAAACTATTTGTCATCTATAGAATGATAAAAGTAACTGTTTTAATGATGAAAGTCACTTATCACATAAAAACCATGCTTTATTACATTTCATCATTAAATTTGGGTTGTTAATCATTATGTAATAGTCCGATCTATTAAACTTATTTAATGTGAGCATATCTTTAGTTCTTGAGTTATAAAATATGCGCACACTTGCAAGATTACAAACAAGCGATTCAGGGCAAATCATCTTTGATGGCATTGATATTTTAAAAAAATCAACAGGACATTAGAAAGGTACTTGGCTATTTGCCTCAAGAATTTGGTGTTTATCCAAGCCTGAGTATACCAAGCAAATAGAAGAGTTATTAACGCATATTGTGTCAGATATTGAAAACCTTTGTCATCACGTGGTATTAGTTAATAAAGGTTGTGTAATAGATAATGACAATGTGCAAGGTCTTATTAAACCATTAGATAATAAAGTATGGAGCACATCTGTATTACCTGAAAACACCGATACAGATATTAAAAGCAGGCATGTTTTAAGTAAAACCTTACGATTCGGTAAACCTACATTTCGAATTTATGCCGAGTCAAAACCGACTCCCGATGCACATCTGGTTGAAGTTAGTTTACTAGACAGATACTTTTTTGAATTGAACAAAACAGGTGAGCTATGCAATATTTAACACCTTTATATTTTAACGAGTATGACAGGCTCTCCTATTCTTGCGGTAGCAGCATTTTAAATACACAATTATATGATGTTTTATTTTGGCTCGACCTATTTGCTAATACAGCCAGCATGAGTCAGTTTGAATCGTCAGGTTCATCACACTGGTTAGAAGGTGTATTTGTTAGCCGATCATTTTACATTGCTTTGAGTGCGAGCATAATTTGTTGGTCTTTGTTTGAATATAGCTCTGAACTTGTATCAACTAAAATAAGGCAAAGAAAGGTAAAAACCAAAAAATAAAATTAAAAATTTATTTACAGATAAAAGCACCTAATAAATTTATTTACAGCCTGACGACCCCAATGGTTACTTTATGTAAACCCCCTTTACAGCAGTTATTGAACAGTAAACTAACTTTATTAATACTCTTATCTTGGGTTATTTTAATTTTTAATACTGCAGCATTTGGGCTTAACTATGCTGAACCTTTTTCTATCTTAAGTAGTAACAGTATAGATGCACTTAACCGTGTATCTTTTGATGTTTTATCTGCGTTAGGTGCTTTTTTGGTAGCGCTTTGGTTTTAGTAAATAATAACAAGAGAAGGGGCTGTTGATCTTTCACATTGGCAGCCAAATCATTGCACACACTAGTACTAGCATACTTTCAAACTGTAACTTCAATTTATCATATCTTGTCCCATATCTTGTCCCTTTAGCACGGAAGTGCTTCTGTCTTGCAAATGCATTTTTAACTAACTGCCTATATCTATACAAGCACCAATCTATATCACCGTTACCCGTTTTTGAGTTTTGTTCTATTTCATTTTCAAAAAACCGGCTCTATAATGATTACCCATTAAATACGTATTGTAGGGCTCGCTATATATAAAAGAATCGCCCGCAAGCGACCGAGTTTAAAAGAGTCCTAACTAATTTCTGTGAGCTTCTTTTTTATCAAGTTCAACCAATTGGTTTTGCACATATTTTCGAATTGTACCTTCCGTTGCATTTCCAATTGTTTCAACGAAATAACTCTGAGTCCAAAGTTTACCTCCCCAGGAATAACGTTTTTTGATATCTGGCTATAATTTGAAAAACTCTCTGGCTGAAATACTTTTTATCACCTGCATTATCTGACTTGGTGACATCTTTGGCTCACTTCTTACCATCATATGAATATGGTCTTCAGGTATTTCCAATTCGACTATATCTATATCGTAGTCATAGCCATTTTTTTAGTTATAATTTTCATCGCTTCACGGTAAGGCTCAGAAAAAACTTTACGTCGATACTTAGGTATCCACACAAAGTGATACATTAGTCTGAAGACATGATGAGAATTTCTTTGAAGTTCCATGTAGTGGATACTACAGACTGATGTAAGCTCAGTCTACACTATCCAGCACGGGGGCAAGCCCCCGGGGTTTTCGCTACGCTCTGTTAAAGAAATAAATTCCCTCATAGATGTTAATTAAATTTTTATGCCTACAAATTTATAGCTTTCACTTTCGGTGTAAATTAACAGGTCAAAATAACTTTTATTGGCTAATGTATAAAACGTGACTATTGCCCTATCACTTTGTGTATTAGATATTAAATGATAGCTGCCCCAACTCGTTACTTGAGATGTAAACGAGCGAGATAAAAAGCTGCCATTATCAAAGTTCAACGTAAATTGTTCATGTGTTCCATTAAACTCTAATACCCTATCATTAATTTTATATGTTTGATTTAATGTTGAATTTGCAGGTCTTTGGGCTGTTCGGCTTTGATCAAGTTTGAAGTTAAGTTTTTTTAAAGCATTTATGCAAGTACTACCAGCATCTTGTGTATTTTTACATTGATATTGGTATTGATAGTCATTAAACGAACCTATTACTGGGATCCATGTATCTGATGCGCTATCTTTATGAACTGCATCAGTTTTAGAGTTGGAATAAATTGAAATGACTTTAGACAGGTCATATATCGCCTCTAAGCGAGAATATGCCATGGCAATGGAATCTGAAACAATTAAAGCATTATTACTATTGTTTTTCTCAAGATAGAATCCGTTTGCTATCTTTTTTTAATTTATTTCTACAGGGGGGCTTTCTGAGCCACCGCCATATCCAGAACATAAAATGAGAATTGCAGTAAGGCACATACGAAATGGCATAAATAAGCTCCTTTTATTTTGGAGCTTATTCTAGCGTGATTAAAGAGATTCTTTTAACTAAATTTTCACCTTGTTATTGTTATCTCGACTGCCTCGAATAATATCATCTCCTAGAGCGATGTTATCTGACTTAGCCATACGATCGTATAAAACAACATTTACGGTAGCCGCAAGATTCATGCAACCTTGAGTCGGTATATAGATAACATCTTCACACCAAGACAGTACTTCTTTATTTAATGAACCATCTTCAGGTCCAAAAATGTAAAAAGCACTTTTTGGGTGAGTATAAGCTGTTAAAGGTTTAGCACCCTCAATTAGCTCTATTGCCACAGGTGTTGCGCCTAATGGAATTACTTTTTTTAAGTCTTCTGCGCCAATTAAAGGAATATCTTGATGTACTTTTTTTGTATCGGTGACAAACTTTTTAGCATGTTCATATCTATTGCCAGTATAAAATACCGAGTTAGCGCCATAACATCCTGCCGCTCTCATCACAGCACCGACATTGCTTGGGCTTTTAGGGTTAAATAAACCTAAACAAGCGAATCCATCTTTTTTCATATAAATCTCTTTTTTATAAATTTCTTATGTTAAAACTAATCACTATCGTGCTTCGGCCAATCAGATATGTAATCTTCGAAATCTTCTAAAGCAACTTCGTTATCTTTTACAACTTTACCTACCACGCTGATATTGGCATCATGCATCGCTTGTTTGCTGCCATTATTGAGCAATGGATGCCAACTTGCTAAACCTCTTCCTTCATAAAGCCGTCTATAACTACAACTTTGAGGCATGAAAAATATATCTTTCACATTTTCTTTTGTTAATTGAACGCATGAGGGCACATATTGTGTCCTTTTTTCATATTCAGTACAGTAACAAGATTTTGTATCTAGATATTGGCAAACAATATTGGTAAAGATTAACTCCTCTCCTTCTCTGAGAGAGTCAGTCGACTCAAAATCATCTTCATCATCACTATCTATAAAACTATTTAGACAGCACTTTCCACAACCATCACAAATCGCTTCCCATTGTTCATTGTTCATTTGCTCAAGGGATTTATGCAGCCAAAATTGAGACTCAATTAAACTTTTATTCATAATAGATTCTATTAACTATTTAATTTAATTAGTTAAATCGTTCGCCCCATTTTCATTTCTAAATTTTTCTAACAAGTTTACGGTTGGTGGTGGAATTTGTAAGTAATAACCTTGCTCAGCTAAGTTTTGTTTTACTTTTTTGATATCTGCGCCCGCTAAATTTTCACGATTACCTATATTGATTAACATAACAAAAACAGGCTTACCAAAAGTATTTAATAACGATTCTGGTACCTTTGAAAAATCATCTCTCTTTTCAACAAAAAGATATGTGTCAACTTTACGTGTGCTTTTATATATAGCAGATAACATTTGGTGCCTATAGAACTTGCTTAACGGTGGCGTGCATTATAACATGTCATAACAAGAAAGTGAGGCGTTTTGCAATCAGAACGCTGATAAAGAATAATTAAAAAGCGCCTATGTCGGAACAAATTTTTGAACTTAAAGGGAATCTTTTCACGTTATCTGTTTTAAACTTGTATAAAAATGACTTACAAGCTTTAAGCAAGCAACTTGATGGGAAAATATCACAAGCACCTAAATTCTTTTATGGTGCTCCCATAGTGATCAATCTAAAGTCTATTTCAGAACAAAAAGTTGACTTTAATGACCTCAAACAAATCTTAACTGGATTACAACTTAATCCGGTTGGTGTTTGTAATGGCAGTGATGCGCAAAATATATTAGCTAAAGAAAGTATGTTATCAGTTTTAAGCTACTCTCAAGATGTCAAACCTCAAGCTAAAGCACCTGCAAATTCAGCGCTCAATACGTCAATTGTTGAAAGAGAAATCTATTTACCTGCTCAAGTTATTAACTCAACAGTAAGGTCTGGTCAGCAAGTTTATGCTAAAGATCGAGATTTAATTATTTTAGGTGCCGTTAGTCACGGTGCTGAAGTGATAGCTGATGGGAATATTCATATTTATGGTGCTTTACGAGGCCGCGCAATCGCTGGCGCAAAAGGTAATACGGATGCCGCAATATTTTGTCAAAGGTTAGAGGCCGAACTTGTATCAATTGATGGCAATTATTGGATCAGTGATTCTCTTCAAGGAGAATTATGGAGCAAGTCAGCAGCTATAAATTACAAAAACAATTCGTTAGAAATTACAGCATTGGTTAAAGGATAAATATCATGTCAAAAGTGATTGTTGTTACATCAGGAAAAGGTGGTGTTGGTAAAACAACATCTAGTGCTGCTATCGGTACCGGTTTAGCACTCAAAGGTTATAAAACCGTTATAGTGGATTTTGATATTGGCTTAAGAAATCTTGATTTAATTATGGGGTGCGAACGCCGTGTTGTATATGATTTTGTAAATGTGATTAATGGTGAAGCTAACCTTAATCAAGCACTTATTAAAGATAAACGAGTTGAAAAGTTATCTATTTTACCAGCATCTCAAACCCGGGACAAAGACGCTTTAACCAAAGATGGCGTTGAACGCGTATTAAACGAATTAAAGCAAGAATTTGACTTTGTAATATGTGATTCTCCAGCAGGTATTGAAGCTGGTGCTATGATGGCGCTTTATTTCGCTGATGAAGCAATAGTAACAACTAACCCAGAAGTATCTTCAGTACGTGATTCAGATCGTATTTTAGGCATTTTACATAGTAAATCTAAACGTGCAGAAGAAGGCTTAGATAGCGTTAAAGAACACTTATTATTAACACGTTATAATCCTGAGCGCGTTGAAAAAGGTGAAATGTTATCTGTTGAAGATGTACACGATATTTTAGCGATAGACTTATTAGGGGTTATTCCTGAATCGCCATCAGTATTGAGTGCCTCAAACTCTGGTCAACCTGTAATTTTAGATACTGAATCTGATGCCGGTAAAGCATACCAAGATGCGATTGATAGATTACTAGGTGAAGATATTGATTATCGATTCTTACAAGTACGTAAGAAAGGATTACTAAAAAGAATCTTTGGAGGTTAAAATGTCATTATTAAGCTATTTCCGCTCACCAAAAGTTAAAACGGCTTCTTTAGCTAAAGAACGATTGCAAATTATTGTTGCGCATGAAAGATCGCAACGTGGTACACCAGATTATTTACCACAACTAAAAAAAGATATTTTAGAAGTGATCCGTAAATATGTTGAAATATCTTCAGATCAAGTTTCAGTACAACTTGAACAAAATGCAGATGATTTAGCAGTCTTAGAATTAAATGTGACCTTACCTGAAGAAAAGTAAATTTAAAGATTGACCCATCCCAGCATGGGTTTACACTTTAAAAATGAAAGCGCTCGATGAACTTTATCGGGCGTTTTGTATCCTAAGGCCGAATGTGGCCTTTGTTGATTATAGATGTTGATAGATTGCTTCACCATTCTTTTAGCCTCTTCCAAGTCCTTGGGTTTTATTAGTAAATATTCGTTCTTCAGGATCCCATTTACTCGCTCCGCCAATGCGTTTTTATAACAGTCATACCCATCTGTCATTGAATATGTTATTCCATGTTCGTCGTGTATTAAATGATCCATGCTTAATAACGCAAAAAATGGTCTCTCACACGAACAAAATCTAGAGCATTGTTGGAACGATTAAGAGATTATCAAGATGATGTCTTACGCTTTATTAAAGCAAGCCTTTTGTCATCAACATCGCTTTTACTGAGTTTTGCTTGATGTAAGGTTTTTGATAAAGCTATTTTTTCGGTCTCTAACAGTTTTTGTTGTTGGGCTAACCAATTTCGTTCTAACTGGCCTTTTTGACTTTTAATATTTATCCATTGGCCCATGATTTCAATTAAGACCGGAATAGGTGCTTCTTCTGAATTACCGAATCTACCCTTAATTGATAAACTGATTCAAGCAGTTAATCAGAATTAATTACGAAAAATGAATACCGTTTTCACATTATTTTCACAATGAAACGCTTACTTTATGCTTTTATACCAATTGGTATTAGACACCACAAGTCCCAAATAAATGAGGAATTTAATATGAATTTAAAATATGTTTTATCATGCGTTATCCCCTTAATAATGTGCTTTTATAGCTTTTTTGTAAATGCCGCTCCTAAAGTACTTATTGTACTCAGCAGTTATGGTGTAGATAAAGGAGAAACAAAACCGGGTTTTGAATTTGACGAGTTTTCTCAAACTTATTCTATTTTCAAAAATAACGGTCTAGAAATAGATATTGCATCGCCAAAAGGTGGCAATATAGAAGCTGATAAATATGATGCTGACAAGCCATATAATCAAGATTTTCTCAATGATAAATACGCTGTTGAAAAGCTGAGTAGCTCATTAAAACTATCCCAAGTTAATAGTTCAGATTATGCTGCTATATTTGTTGTTGGCGGAAAAGGTGCGATGTTTGATTTACCTTTTGATCGTAATTTACAGAGTTTAATTGCAGATGTTTATCAAAATAATGGTTCAATTGGTGCTGTTTGTCATGGCCCAGCTGCATTAGTAGATGTTAAATTATCAAATGGTGAATATTTAGTAGCGAATAAAATAGTTAATAGCTTTACTAATGAAGAGGAAGCTTTGTTTGGTAAAAAATGGTCTAAAGAGTTTGACTTTTTATTAGAGACTAAATTAAAACAAAGAGGTGCGAAATTTCAAAACAGTCCTATGATGCTAGCGCATTTAGCCAGTGATACGCGTTTATTTACCGGTCAAAATCCTGCATCAACAGTCAAAGTAGCAGAAGCCTTAGTTCAATCTCTTGGCATCATATTAGCAAAGCGTACCCCTTGGGATGATGAAAGAACCTATGAACTCATTGCTCAAATAATTAACTCAAATGAAAAAGCAGCAGATGAATACAAAAAATCATCAACCGGTTATCAACCTCAGTTACTAGCTATGTATGGTTTTTATAGCTTAAAGTCGGCTAAAAATGATAGTGATAAGTTAATGTCTTTATCCTTAATGGAGCTTGGTTCTCTTTATTTTGACCATCCAAAATTAAGCTTAACTATGGCCAAAGGGTTTAAAGACCTTGGCAATACACAGAAAGCGAAAAGTACATTACAAAATTTAATTAAAATTCACCCAGAACAAGAAGAAGCCAAGGCTATGTTAAAGTTACTTTAATCGTTTTTATTCAATATGATCATACATGATGAGGGAAATATTTGATTTAGCATATTTCCCTATTCATATAAAAAACCTTGATATTGCTCAGGGGTAACAGCCTATCTTTTTTTGAAATTTCGTTGCAAATGACTTTGATCAGCAAAGCCTAATAAATGGGATGTTTCAATAATTGAATGGCCAGATTTTAATAAGTTTTTAGCTTTTTTTATACGCTTATCTAATTGATAAGCATGGGGGGATAAACCATAAGTTTGTTTGAAGCTTCGTATCAAATGAAATCGACTTAAGCCTGATTCTTGGACTAAATTGCTGGTATGCAATATTTGAAGAATTTAAAATATCCGAGAAAGGTAAATAATCATAAGAATGACTATGATAACAAGCCGAAGATAAATTAGCTTGACGCATTTCAATAAAAGGCAGTGTTTCATTTCTTTTAAAAAACATACTTTTATCTTGTTTCATAACTCCCTCTATATTTAATTTAATATAATTGAAACAACTGTACCGCTTAAAAGCAGACCCATAAATATATTAAAATTAAGTTGTCGTTTTTGTGTTGATAATAAACGACTAATACTATGCCCCATTGCAGCCCAAGTTGATATGCCAATTATGCAAACCAAAAATGAAATCAGGCAAAAAATTAATAAATAAAGAGAAGGTTGTTTTTGAGAACTCACAAAAAGGCTGATCCCTGACATAGATACCAACCAAGCTTTTGGATTTAAAACCTGTGCAAGTGAGCCTTCAATAAATAAAGGCGCCTGCTCGCTCTGTTTTGCTTCATTAACTTGATTTGGTTTTGTTGTTGCAATTTTATAAGCCATATAAAGTAAAAATGCAGCACCGACATATTGCAGTATATCCATAAACTGGGGATATAAACTTATCCATTTATTTAACCCAAGACCAACAAATAAAACGATTTATGTATAAGCAAAACTTGCTCCCATTACATGTGGTAAAGTTTTTTTAAAGCCAAAGCAGGCCCCTGAACCCGCTGCAATAATATTAACTGGACCTGGCGAAATAGCGCCTATCAACGCAAATATAAACATTGAAATGATGATTGTCATGATTGAGTTACTATTCATTTTTGTACTTTGAATATACTCAAGGTGGATTTTTAAATATTGAACAAAATTGCTGTTTTATAAAATTCATTTTTAAGTATTAATACTTAAACTTGATAAAATTTATAGCTAATATGTGAATGTCACTAACATGACACACTCGTGTCATGTTAGTGTCGCCTTAATGTCAGTATCAAATTTGCCCGCTTTGTTTATTATCCTATTCAAATAAATTAATAAACAAGGAAAAATTATGAGCAACATCATGAAACTAAATGCAAAAAAAATAAAAAACCTAAGAGAAAAACATTGTTGGAGCCAAGATGAACTAGCCGCAATTTCTGGACTGAGTATCAGAACAATTCAGAGAGTTGAGAAAACAGGTAATAGTTCATTAGAAACACATAAAGCCTTAGCGTCTGTATTTCATGTAGACCCGTTAGCACTCAATAATAAAGCACCTGTTCAGAATGTCACTTTTAGTTTTATTATTAAATTTGGGTGGATGTTATTTTTATCGCTTTCCATTATTCTATTGAGCGCTTGGGTAATAGATATTGTAATACCTACTTTAAAAGGAGCAGATTTTAATAATCAATATGAGATCCATGGCAACTTTAGATATCTAGATTTTGCGACTTTGAGTTTTATTATTGGTTTTATATGGTTAGGCGTAAATGTGATAGTTGACCATTTTAACAAGAAACGTGTATCTGAAGCCCATTTATAAACGCGATTTAAAACAGTGGCTACTATTTATATAATATTAAATAGTAGCCACTGGTTTTCATAGCAGTGCTTTTAAAAATAATGCCAAAAAAAATTTATAACAATAATAAATACATTAATAACAGCCCTATAAAACCAATTAAAGTGACCATATGAAATATTGAGTCGTTCTGACATTACAACAGTGAAGCCCATTAATACAACCAAGGGGTAGTAACAAATATGAGCTTCATCTTAATTAAAGATGCAGCAAAATCATGCAATAGTCCACTCGTAATAAAAGTCAAAATAACTGCAACTGTAGTATAAAAACGCGCATTTAATGGTGAAAAAATATAACGCGATAGGTAATACCCCCATATCTGATTCCAATATTTCCAGAATTCACTAAATGAGCCTGAACCACCTAAAGGAACGCTGTTTCTACGTTTAACATATTGAGATAATGTCAGTTTTATTTTCATAGTATGAGCGTCATTACCTAATTTTATTTTCAGATATTGATAGCCATTGTTTGTATGTTCCCGTAATAAATAACAAACTAAATATCAGACAAATCAATGATGTAACTACCATAAAAGTAGGTCTTGCTTGAAGCTCATTAAGGTAAACATGCTCAATGTTTATAAACATAAGAATAATACCAAATATTGCTCTTATCATTAGAAATGATGAAATCAAAACCAAACCAGTTTTTAATAATGGTAAACGTTTTATCACACCTGCACCTGAAAAAGCGTACGCTGACCAAGTAAATAAAATTAAAGCGATAATTGAAGTCACAATAGTGGGATAAGCCAACCCATCTTCAGCCATTTGGGCCATGCCCTCTCCTGCTCCCATAAAACGATAAAAATCAGGCCCACCGATTATGGTAGCAAGGTGTAGCAAAGCACCTATAGCAGAGAATATTCCAGCTATGACCAATGGGGTTTTATGACTAAACATAGTGATTTAACCTTTTAAAAGTAGAATATCGGTAATTTGACAATTAAATATAAATAGGTAATGTATTAATTAGGAACATTACCTATCTTATTGTGAGTGAAGTTGTAATACAAATACTCATTTCACAAGTTCAGGTCTTTAATGGAGATTTAATATGAAAATCGGATTCAGAATATTACTGTTAATAATCGTTTTGTTTGCTTTATATGGCGCTTTCACAACTCAAGTATGGTCTTATCCAATCGGGATCATTGCACTATGTTTCTTATGTTTTCTGAGTACTTTAAAAAAGACTAGGAATACGAATACTTCATCCAAAGCATCTAAAAACAGTGATACTACCCCAATAATTATCGCATCAAGTGTCACATCAAATTCATCATCAAGTAATACTTGCTCAGGTTTTGATGGCGGTTCTAGTGGTGCAGACGGCGGGTGTTAATCTGTATTTCATTCCATATTTATAATAAAATTAAGGGCATACCGATTTAGAGTATGCTCTTTTTTTACTTAAAAAGTTAAGCTAAATATAGCACCTTGTTTATCTGACTTTTTAAGTACAATATTGCCTCCATGGGCGATCATAACTTGCCTTGTAAGCGCTAACCCTATGCCTGAACCTTCCTTTTTAGTTGTAAAATAAGGCACGAATATTTGAGATGCCAGTTTTTCTGGTACACCACAGCCATTATCAGACACCTCAATAACCACTCTACCGCGTAAATTTAAACTAGCAGTTAACGCTACACATGCATCAATGTTACTTTCAAATGCTTGCTCTGCATTTTTTAATAAATTAATTAGAACTTGTTCTATCATTTCTCGATCAATAAACACATCTAATTCGATGGGTAAAACCCTGAAAATTAACTTAATATTTTTAGTTTCCCAGCTTTGTGTAGCAATCTTTTCGACTTGTTCAAACAATGGAACAATCTTAATAAGTTTTTTATTAGGTGTAGGTAGCCTAGTTAGCCGCCTGTAACTACTTACAAAGGTCATTAAATCGTTACTTCTTCTTGCTACAGTTTGTACAGCACCATGCACATCTTCTAAGTCTTCACTTAGCTCAGGTTGATTTTGTATTTTATTCTGCATATCACCCACAATATCGACAGCTGTTTTAGCTAAAGATGCAACTGGTGTAATACTATTCATAATTTCATGTGTTAATACACTAACTAAATCTTGCCAAGCTTCTAATTGTGCTGTGTCTAGTTCACTTTGAATATCTTGCATACTAAGCAATACTTCTTTTTGTCCTGCTGTAATGATCTGAGTTGCTGCGATACTTAACCTATGTTCAACACCATCTATTTCTAAATTCAGTAACTGACGTTCACCTACAGTAAACGCTTTTAATTTTGCTGGGAAACTTTCATCAAATTGTGCAAAATCTCTAACATGGTTAATAACATGTGTACCAAATAAATGTCTGGCACTATTATTCCAAACCGATACTTGACCGTCATTATGAATGCTTAATAGCGGTACCGGCACATGCTCAATGACTGCTTTTATATGTTTGAGTTCTTGTTCTTGAGAAGTTCTAACTTCCTGTAAACGATTCAAAATATCCTGAAATGTATTAGATAATTCACCAAAGCCTGAACCTAATTGTTTTGCATCAAAACGTTGTGAAAAGTCAGCATAACGGGCAGCTTCAAAAAATCGTGTTAATTCTTCATTGGTTTTTGATACAAAGCGGATCATTTCGTAAAACTGAAAACCTAGCACCAAACTCATTAATACAGTGGCTGCGTGATAGCCCGGACTCATAATAATTTGAGTCAAGATCACCACAGAGGTAATAACAAATATTGTGCGTATGATTATCAAATATGAAAATTTTTTAAAGCCCATGTTTTTCCATCCTGCGATATAATGCTGCGCGTGTTAACCCAAGCTCTTTAGCTGTATGACTGATATTAAAACCATGTTTTTTAAGCGCTTTTGAAATTGCATTTTTTTCTATGTTTTCTAAATTTAAATCATCAGGAAGTTCCCCTTGATTACTGTCTTCTACGTTTACATCATTGTTAGAAGAAGCGATCGCTTCAAGTTGAAAATCTAACTGTTCTGATTGGCTTAGAATAATAGCGCGTTCAATGGTATGACGTAACTCTCTAATATTTCCTGGCCAAGTGTAAGCTTCTATTGATTTTAAAGCCTCGGCAGTCATCAGTTTTGGTTGTTTATTGTATTTTTTACAATAGGATTCAATATAATAATGTGCGATAGATGCAATATCACTGACTCTTTGTCGCAATGGCGGTAAATCGATTTCAACAGTATTCAAGCGAAATAATAAGTCTTGCCTAAATTTTGTTTCCTGTTTGAGCATTTGTTTATCAATATTTGTGGCACTAACAACTCTCACATTAAAGGGTACAGCTTCGTTTGCACCTAATGGTGTGACTTTTCGTTGCTCAAGTACAGTTAATAGCTTTGCTTGTAAATGCAGTGGTAAATTGCCAATTTCATCTAAAAATAAGGTACCGCCGTCTGCGGCTTTTAAGCGCCCGACTCTATCCTGTTGTGCCCCGGTAAATGACCCTTTTTTATGTCCAAATAACTCACTTTCAAACAACGTTTCTGAAATAGCACCTAAATCAACAGACATAAATACATGCCGACTACGCAAACTTTGATTATGAATTTCTCGCGCAATTAATTCTTTCCCTGTGCCATTTTCTCCTAATATTAAGACATTGGCATCGGTCGGTGCACAGCGCTGGATCAAAGAATGTATTTGTTGCATTGCCGGTGAGTGACCAATGATAGTCTGTTTACCCACCGAATTAGCAGCTTCAACTAATACTTTATTTGTTTCACGTAGAGTTTGTGCTTCTGAGCGTGATTTACCTAATAGGACAGCACTTGAAATGGTAGCAATGACTTTTTCGTTATCCCAAGGTTTGGCAATAAAATCTGTTGCGCCTAATTTCATCGCATCAACTGCAACATCAACACCGCCATGAGCTGTGATCATAATGATCACACTTTGTGGGTTTATTTCTAATATTTTCTTTAACCAATAAAAGCCTTGATCTCCTGAACTTTCACCTGGTCCAAAATTCATATCTAATAAAATTGCATCAAACGTTTGGCCTGATAAAAAGGTAGGAATATGTTCTGGTACATTACACGTATTGACATGCGTAAATTTTCTTTTTAATAATAACTTTCCTGCAGACAATATATCTTCATCGTCATCTACTATTAATATTCGCCCAGCTGCTTTCACACTTTTATCCTTTTACACACATCATTTCATATTTTTTATTGTTCATTAACGTACACCAAGTGTTCATTAACGTACAGTTGTTTTAAAAGTAAATTTAACTTATTACAAAAACAGACTTATAAACAACGAATTAAAAATTGGCATTGTTTTTGTTATAACTAAGTTGTCTTTGAATTATAAAAATACAAATCTACTAAATGATTTTATGTATTATTGAGAAATAAATATGAAACACGCATCACATCTTAAAGTAACTCCTGAAACACCTGCGGTAAACGGTTCAGGTATGGACCGTAAGGTTACAAACATATCTAAACCATTAAAAAAGTGGTTTACTGTTTTATTTATAGCGATATGTGTGACAGTTATTGCTTATAGCGTGGTTTCTAAACCAAGTGGAAAAGCTTTATCTGTTGATAGTAATAAAATTGTAATTTCATCTGTTACAACAGGTGTTTTTGAAGACTTTATTCCTATACGAGCAAGAGTCACACCAGCAAAAACTGTATTTCTAGATGCTGTTGAAGGTGGCAGAGTTGAAAAAATATTAGTTGAGGATGGCACCACTTTAAAAGCGGGTGATTTGATTGTTGAGTTATCAAATGCTTCATTACAACTAAATGTTTTAGGTAATGAAGCTAGAGTTGCCGAACAACTTAATAACATGCGCACGATTGAACTGAACTTAGAGCAAAACCGTTTAAAACATAAAAGCAATATCATCGACATCAAACATCAAATAAAAATCTTAACGCGAACTTTAAAACGCGAAAAGGATCTTTTACCTACAGGCGCGATTATGCAATCTCAATATGATGATACATCTGATACGCTTTCATGGTATCAAGCACGTCTATCGTTGACTTTAGAAAGCCAACAATCAGATACACGCATGCAAAAAGCACAGTTAGTATTTTTAAAAGATACCAGTCAGAGACTTGAAAGTAACTTAGCAATATCACGTCAAAACCTAGATAACATGAATGTTCGTGTACCAGTTAATGGCAAGCTGTCAGGATTTGACATTGAAGTAGGACAAAGCATTGGTCGAGGTGAACGATTAGGGCAAATAGATACACCTAACAATTTCAAATTAACGGCGTTTATTGATGAGTTCTATTTAGGCAGAGTTGATCTTGGTCAGCATGCTAAATACGAAAATTATGATTTACAAATTTCAAAGATCTACCCACAAGTTCAAAACGGTCAGTTTGAGGTGGACTTTAAGTTTGTCTCCGCACAACCCAAAGGTATTCGTCGTGGCCAAACCATTCAAATCAAACTGACCTTAGGTGATGCTAGTGAAGCAACACTGATCCCTAATGGCGCATTTTTCCAAGATACCGGTGGTAAATGGTTATTCGTTGTTAACCAAGATGATAATGAAGCTCTAAGACGCAATGTACGCCTAGGCCGTCGTAATAATCAATTTATTGAAGTGATTGAAGGCCTTGAATTAGGTGAACAAGTGGTGACTAGTCCTTATAGCAGTTACCAAGATATGCACCGACTGAACTTTAACTAGCTAATAAAAAAACAATACAAATTTAACGATTGAACCAAAGATTAAAAAGCTCGAGCAGAGCACTAGGAATTTATCATGCTAAAACTAAATAACTTAACACGCGTATATCAAACAGATGACGTAGAAACATCTGCCTTAAACAATGTCAGCATTGATATAGCTAAAGGAGAGTTTGTCGCCATTATGGGCCCTTCGGGTTGTGGAAAATCGACCCTGCTCAATACTATTGGCATGTTGGATTCACCGAGCAGTGGCGACTACATTTTCAATGGAGAGAATGTTGCTGGGTATTCAGAAAAGCAGCTTTCAGTAATTCGTAAAAAAAGCATTGGTTTTATCTTTCAAAACTTTAATTTAATTGATGAGTTAACCGTGGCTGAAAATATTGAGTTGGCATTAATTTATCACAACATCCCTACGGCAGTTCGTAAATCTAAAGTTGAGAGGGTCATGGATAAGGTAGGTATTGCCCATCGCGCTAAGCACTTACCTAGTCAATTATCTGGTGGACAACAACAGCGTGTTGCAGTAGCGAGAGCAGTGGTTGGCGATCAACAAATGATATTAGCCGATGAGCCAACCGGTAATTTAGATAGTGCTCATGGTCAAGAGGTCATGGAAATGCTGCAAACGCTTAATGACGAAGGCACTACCATAGTTATGGTGACACATAGTCCAGCACATGCAGATTATGCCAGACGTACTATTAATTTATTTGATGGTCATGTTGTGGCACAAAGTATTCGTGCTGCTGAGAAAACAGCTTAGCCTTAATTAATGTAATTAATATTAGGAGAAATTTATGTTTCGCAATTACTTTATTACCTTTTGGCGCAATATCATTAAAAACGGTGTTTTTTCAGTTATTAATATTTTTGGTCTAGCCATTGGTTTGATGTGCTGTATTTTAATCATGTTATTTGTTCGCCAAGAATCAGGCTTTGATACTTGGCTAAAAGACAATGATCGTTTAGTTCGCATGCACACCACTTACTCTCTTCCAAATCAGGAGGTTTTTGACACTGTACGTTCTGCAGGCAGAATGATGCCTGCGATCAAAAGTTATGCTAAAACAGAAATTGAAGAGGGCGTGCGTTTGATTCAGTTTGGTATGACAGTTAGGCAAAATGAAGATGCTTTTCCTGAAGATTTTACTATGGTTGATAGCAGATTTTTTAACCTATTTGATTTGCCTTTTGTCCATGGTTCTAAAGAGTCGTCGTTCAACAAACCGATGGATTTGGTTATTAGTGAAGAACTTGCTTATAAATACTTTGGAAAAAGTGACGTGATTGGCGAAACTCTAACAGTTTGTTGTGTTGAAGAAAATACCACCACATTGACTATCACAGGGGTTATCAAGGATTTGCCTGAGGCAACGCATTTAAATACAGATTTAATCGTCTATTTACAGCCGGCTTTGTTTAGCGAAAACGATGAGATGTTAAATACGTGGACCAGCGTCAACGTTTACAGTTATTTTAAATTAAATCCCGGCGTTAAAATAACGCAATTACAGCAACGGATTAATTATTGGCTAAACAATGAGAGTCCGTTAACCGAACGTTTTGCCAAAAACTCCCCTTCAGGAACCGTTACTGATGTTTTTCAGTTAAAGTTAATGGCAGTGCCAGATTTGCACCTACAAGCTAAGCGGGATGCTGGTAGCATGGGAGATTTAACACCCATGGGCGATCGGAATATGATCATCACTTTCATTATTGTCGCAGCTTTAGTGTTATTAATTGCTTGTATTAACTTTATGAATCTGTCTACGGCTAAAGCCAGTAAAAGAGCGCGTGAAGTAGCAATGCGAAAAGTATTAGGTGCCAGTAGAACCCAAGTAGCTATTCAGTTTTTAGGGGAAGCGATTGGCTTAGTGCTCTTGTCATTGCTCTTTGCCTTAGTCGCGGTTGAGTTAATACTGCCCTTATATAATGAAGTATTAGGTAAAGAGTTATCCTTACATTTGTTTGATGAACCTAGTCTATTATTTATGTTACTTGGACTTGCTGTATGTGTAGGAGTTGGTGCAGGCGTATACCCAGCATTGTATTTATCACGATTTTTACCTGGAAAAATATTAAAGTCGAGTAAAAGTGTTGAGTCAAAAAGTTCAGCTAAATTTAGAAGTGCTTTAGTTGTTTTTCAATTTTCGACTTCAATCATTTTAGTAATATCAACTTTAGTTATTTACGGACAAACACTATTTTCTAATAACATGGAAGTCGGTTATAAAAGTGACAATAAATTAATCCTTAATATTCGTTCGGCGGGCGATAATCTTGCAAGTTTAAAACAAGAATTATTAAATCTACCTGAAGTGACGAGTGTGACTTTGTCTTCAGAGGCGCCTTCACAAGATAATGAAAATAATCGTGGATTTAAGCTTTTAGAAACTCATGAAACGGGTGTTAACAACGAATCACTCAGTATGAATCAGTATAATATGGGCTATGGCTTCTTTGAAGCTTATGGTGTTAAACCTCTGGCAGGTAGGCTCTTTGATGAAAATTTTGGCACTGATACACTTAAACAAGTGGCAGCAGGAGAACTGGGTCAAAGCAGCGCTATACTCAACCATTCATCTTTGAAAAAGTTTGGCTTTAAAAGCCCACAAGATGCCATAGGTAAAACATTGGCAACTGATATCCGTGGTAAGCAACATTTAACCATCATTGGTGTGATTCCAGATATTTACTTTCGTTCAATTAGATTTGGTGTAAGGGCGTCAGTGTATACGTTAAATCCAGAATTATTCAACGTAGCAAACATCTCATTTACTGCTGATAACATGCCAAACCTGATTAGTAGTATTGAAAGTGTATGGAAAAGTAATGTACCTATGCAGCCTATTAACTTACAGTTTTTAAGTGAAATGATGGCGGCGCAATATCATGATGAATTAACTACAGCGCAGTTGTTCTTAGTCTTTTCATTAATTGCCATCGTAATCGCGTGTTTAGGTTTATATGGTTTATCAGCTTTTACGGTAGAGCGCAGAACTAAAGAAATAGGTATTCGTAAAGTGATGGGCGCTAGCGTAAAAGACATCGTAGCCTTACTTATTTGGCAATTCTCAAAACCAGTAGTATTAGCTAATCTTATTGCTTGGCCTATTGCGTCTTTTATGATGTTAACTTGGCTTGAGAACTTCCCTTATCGTATAGATACTTTATGGTTAGTGCCTATTTGTTTATCGGTTGGTGTTTTATCTTTATTAATCGCTTGGAGTACAGTGGGCTCAAACGCAGCAACTGTAGCAAGAAAGAACCCTATTAAGTCATTAAGGTATGAATAAATTTGGGTATAAAATAAGCTCGGAGCTTAATAAGTAAACCGAGCTTTTTGTATCCATTTATAGATTATTTGTCATATTTAAAATTGCGATTTCTCTTTTAACACTTAAATGAGAATGAAATAATAATGCTTCTTCATTTTTTGAAATATCAGAAATCATTAACCTAGGATCTAGATCAGGGTAAACCTGCCTACTTTGAAGTGATTTTAAGTCAACCATCCAAATTTGATTGTTATTTTTGAAATTAACTTGAACTACAGCATTTTTATCTGTTATTAGAATATTCTCAATATTGCCCGTATCACTATACCAAAGCTTTGAAATCTGATTATTGTTATCAATTTTTGATATCTGTTTATTGTTATTAAAGTATATATTATCATCTGAATCTAAGATCGAACAGCTTGCTGGTATATCCACTAAAACGTCTATCTTTGTGGATGAAAGATTTAACTTCGCAGGTTTTGATTGCCCATTTTTTATTAAGTTAACGAGTAAAGCATGATCTTTATTAAACCAATCTCTAATATATATTTTATTATCTAACTTTTCTTTTGTTAATTCTGACGCTGTATTAGCATCAAACATATACAATTGAGTCGTAGTGGCTAAAGCAACTTTACTGCCATCAGGTGACCATGTAAAACCAAAGAATTCTTCATGTTCAGGATTAATAAATAATACCTTTTCGCTTTCCTTATCACTAATAACTAATTGCGAAAACCCTCGCCTGCTTGTCTGATATATAAATCGATTTTCAGAAGGAGAATATAACGGCTGTAAATCTAAAGATTCAGTATCTATCAGTTTTGTTAATTCTTGCTGTTCTTTACTAAAATAAGTAACTTTACCAATCTAAAGCAGCACTATGATGATTTTGGTAAACGTTTTGGATTTGATGCCCAAATTGAATTAGAGTTACTACAAAAATTAAGTGTTTATTTTGCAATGTCTACTAAGCCAGAAGATGCACTAAATATTAAACATGTGATTAATTATGGTTTAAGTTTAAATCGAAATAACGCTGATTCTTTTTGGGAAATGGCCAATTATTTAAAAGAAATTGATAACTTAACATCAGCAAATAAAATTAAAAAAAACATTTGTGACTTACAACCTGAATTTAATCTTTGTTCGCTTAAATAGGGCCATTATGTAGAAATAAATAGAGCAGTATTAACTGCTCTTTTTTGTTTTTTAAACTTATTTAAAAGTATAAAACCTAAAGACCTTTAAAAGCAGTCTCTACTTGTGCAAAGTGCGTTAAAACTTCTTCAACTTCATGTTTAGCTTGTTCACGCTGTTTGTCAGTTTTAATACCTATCACTGCCATAGCTTGAACTGTTGCAGGGTGTACTAACAAATCTTTTGCGTGATAACAGTTTGCATCTGTAAGTTGTGGTAATTTACCATCTGCATGGTAACCAGATTCTATTTCACTTAATGGTAAAGTAGGAATAATATCAGCAGCTTTACTTACTGCAGTTAAATACTCATCACACTGAGGAAACTTTGCAATGAATGCCTTTATGATAGGTTGAGACACCTCAACTAAAGTTTCTGAGTATTCTTCAACTTTTGCGTCATTGCCTTTTTGTGAAATTAAAGAAACAAGTTTCTGTGCATTGTCTTTATAATTTGCAAATAATTCATCTGCTGTTGGCGCTACTTGGTCTTTTGTCATAGAACATGCTGATAACGCTATAACAGCTGAAATACATAATAATTTTTTCATAATAACCTAGTTTGAACACTAAAAATAAAGGTTAATGATAACTATTATTAATAACTTTGACTAGCTTAATATTCGTTATATATAGAATTACATTTATCATTGTTAGAAATCAGCATATCAAAGGGAGTATTTTTTAATATTAAACAAGATACGCTTATTTAGATTCTTTTTTAAATCCTGGTAATTGATAGCGCATTACCTCAGCATTTTTTTCATGGCTGTATATTTCATTGATATATTTTCCGCTACAACTTTCAATTACTTTTCTTGAAGCAATATTATTTGACTCACAGGTAATAATCACAGTTTGGCTGATAATATTTTGTTGCAACCAAGAAAGCATCAATTTCGCCACCCCTTTACCCCTTGCCGTAGGTTTAGTTTCATAACCTACATGGCCAACAACCCTTTCGATATAAGGTGTTGTACCATGTCGAACTCTAATAGTTCCCAATATTTCATCATTCTCGATGCAAAAAAAAGTAGATGTTTTAGGCCAATCCTCAGGAAGAAAATCTTCGATGGTATGCGACACTATTTTTTCTAGATAGGACTTTGGGTCTTGAAGTGGCATTTCATACTTCTTAATACCACTATCCAAACATGCTAGCAAAAAGTCTTTGTAAGACTCTAAGTGATCCATTGTTGCGGGTAAAACTTCCATTCTTTACCTTGTTTAAATAAACTCTAAAAACATATACTAGCTGCTTTATTCAATTGAGTCATAAATTTAACATGATTTTTCAAAATAAGTATTTATTTGAATCTTGTATCTGATTGTACAAAGGATTAATTTCATCGGCTTGTTTGAAGTCTAGCGCTTTAAATGGTTCAAGCTCTTCAGGGGTCTCCCCTTTCATTAAAGCTGCCTTTTGCTCTTCCAATTGCACTTTAAGATCATTAATGCGTTCACGTAATATATCTTTATCTGATTGTGTTAAAGCTGATGAACTTTCAATATCTTGACCTGTTAAAGTCAGCATATCAATTTTAACTTCAATCTCTTTAACTTTTAAGAAATCAATGCCTAAACGCGCAAATAAAATGGCATCTTTCATCTCATGACGCTCAACTTCCACTTTGATAGGTACTTCAGTGATCTCTTTAATTACCTTATTAAAATAGCTTAAATCGTATTCTCTTTTTTCTAAACTTGAATCCATTGTTTGCTGAACTTCTACCCCAAGTTCACGATAGAGTGATTGTACATTATCTGAAATTTCATCGGAGCCAAAACCAGCCATTGGATCAGGCTGTTTAGACATAACTTCAAATAATTTAAAACTCGTTGATGTGGTTTTAGAGATATTATTGTCTGAATGATTTGCTGAATTTATTCCAGGTAATTGATTGCTGATAATTGACATGTTGTTCCTTTAATTAACGAATAAAGCAATTACCCAAGCAATCATTAAGCCAACTTATTGTGGATTGATAATGTTAATCAGCTTTTTAATGAATTTTTTTACAGCTTTTTTGTCATCAAACTTAAATGATATGCCGTAATGTATTTCGTTTATGCCTTTACGCACCCTTTTTGGAAAACGCGTCATTTCAGCATTATGAAAATAATCACTTCTTTTAGTAACTCCGTCAATATCACTTAAATCAGTCACAAACACTTCAAATACCGGGCGGATAATTATATGTGGTGTATTTCCCTCAATATGTAGATAAAAAGCCTCTTTTACTTTAGGTAGCATATATTCAGTGATTTTTTTCATTGTAAAGTTAGTTCTGCACTCTAAGTTTGTTAACAGTGTCTTTATTTCTTGTTCTTCAATACTCAAAACTGACTCTCTTATTTCTTACGATTTTAATGCTAAGGATGCTTAGTGTAAGGATTTCCACTTGAAATGCTATAGACAATTTTGGGTTTCAAATTGAATTGATGCAAAATGATACTAATACCAATTGTATTAATTAACTTCCCATTCAGCGGGAGATAAAAGCGCTTTAGACAAGGCAAATAATTGAAGTCATAGTTATTCTCGGCAATAGCTCCTGCATTGCGCTACCTTCTGAATCCATTCAGTCGTATTTCAAAATTATTTAACGCAGTATAAATCGTTTTTAAACCCGCCTTACAGGAGTCTATGGGGATTTACACTTCGTTGTTATGTTATCTTTTAAGGGCTAAATAAAGCAAACATCATAGCGCAGATATTATTGCGCTATGATTAAAAACATTTAAAGATAACGGTTTTCTAGGTGGATTTTGAAGTGCTGTGCATTTAAAGTTTTACCTGTAGCTTGTTTAACTAATTCATCTGTTGATAATAATGACGCTTTTGACCAAACGTTTTTACCTAACCAATCAAATATGGGGCTCAGGTTTTGTTGCTCAACCAAACTATCAACTTTAATTTCTTTATTCATAGCAGACATAAACTGTGCAGCATACATAGCACCTAAAGTATATGATGGAAAATAACCAAACGAGCCATCAGTCCAATGAATATCTTGCATACACCCATTAGTGTAATTATCTTTAGTTGATAAACCTAAATACATTTTCATTTTAGCATCCCATAACTCAGGGATATCTTTATGAGATATTTTTCCATTCATTAAATCACGTTCTATTTCGTAACGTAAGATTACGTGTGCAGGATAAGTTACTTCATCTGCATCTACTCGAATAAATCCAGGAGACACTCGGGTATAAAGCTTTAAAAAGTTATCACTTTCAAATACCGGTGAATTTGTTTGTTTAAATATAGATGCAGCCATAGGGGCTAAGCTATTTATAAAAGCTTCACTTCTCCCTAGTTGCATTTCAAAAAATAAACTTTGTGACTCATGTATGCCCATAGAACGCGCACTGCCAACAGGTAATGTGTTTAATGCTTTAGGTAAACCTTGTTCATAACGTGCATGGCCTGTTTCATGGACTATGCCCATTAATGATTGTACAAAATCACTTTCATCATATCTGGTAGTAATACGAACATCTGACGGTACACCGCCACAAAAAGGATGCGCACTAACATCTAATCTGCCGTGGTTAAAATCAAACCCTAGCATCTTCATCACATCTAGGCCTAGTTGTTTTTGTTGTTCTTGCGGATATGTGCCTTTTGGTGCAATAAACGATTCTTTGGATTGTTTATCAGATATTTGTGTAATTAAATCTGGCAGCCAAGTTTTTACGTCACTAAATAGGACATCTAAAGATTGGGTCGTTATACCAGGCTCATACAAATCAAGCATGGCATCATAAGGCGTTAAATTAGCTGCTTGTGCTCTTATTTTGGCTTCTTCTTGAGATAGTGCAACAACTTGAGCAAAGTTATTTTCAAATCCATGCCAATCATTATCGCCTCTTTGAGTACGCCAAGCATGTTCACATTGTGATCCAGCCAAGGATTTAGCTTCTACAAGTTTTTCAGGTAATACTGTCGCATGCTGCCAATGGCGTTTCATTTCAATAAAGCTAGCAGCTTCAATACTTGATAGTTCGTTTTGATTAACATTAGAAAACCAGTCACCTAATTGAGGGAGCGTTAATAGATGATGAATATGAACTGATAGTTCTGCCATTGATTCTGAACGCGCCTGATTACCACCACTTGGCATGACAGCGGCCTGATCCCAACCACATATAGAAGCCAAATGTTTAAATCGAGAAATCTTTTCAAAATGTGATACGAGCTTTTGATAATCCTGCATAAATTCCCCTTAATTATCTGAAAAATATATTAATAATATGAGATACTAACATGGCACGCGATAATATACATTGTCACTATCTCTCTCAAAACCCATAGCACGATATAACTGCATGGCTCTTTGGTTATCTTTATCCGTGTTTTTATTGTGTTTTAATAGAAAAGTTAAGCTGATCAAATACAAACCGTTATTTTTTAGCAACCAAAACCAAGCCTATAACAACAAATAGTGCGCCTATTATTCGGTTAGTATTAATTTCAATTTTTGGATATCCTAGCCAACCATTATGATCAAGTGCCAAAGATGCAATAACTTGATCACATACTACATATACCGCTAAAACCAAGGCACCTAACTTAGGTGCTAAAAAAATAGACATTGCAATATTAAAGGATCCAAGCAAACCGCCAATCCATGCCCAGCAAGGGAACTGAGCTAATGAACCTGGTTTGAGCCAAGCATCTCCTTGTATAAAAGCAACTATACCTAAAATAATTGTACCGAACAAAAACGAAATGAAAGCTGCTTGAATTGAGTTAATTAAGGCAAGTCTGAGTTGTGAATTTACGCCTGCTTGAGATGCTAAAGAAATACCAATTAACACACTAAATGGTAATAATAGATATACTCCGAAGTTAGTCAAATTAAATTTCTTTGTATAATGATATAAAATAAATGTACAGATATTACTCCCGTGGGATATCAATCAAAGATGTCTCTAAAATGTTACCATTATTAGCTGTGATCTCTGACATAATTTCATAATAAAATTTATCTATAGGATGTTTTAGTTGCATTGATATTTCAAATACCCGCTGAATCGATTTGCTCTTAAATACCATAATAAATACTTTTTATTATGGTATTTATATTTTAAACCAAGATTCAATTTGTACTTCTTTATCTTGTAAAGTCGCAGCAGCTTCATCAAGGCGTGGTGCAATCACACGGCGCCAATGCTCTACTTTTCTCAGTATTTGGCTTAAGCAGAATTAACCCTGATGCATATTCTATTTTTATTATCTTATTCTTGTTATCAGTTAGATGTTATCTGTTGTTTTTTACCTGAGAAACTTTGATAAAGTTCATTATGGCAAGTAAAAGAAAACGTATCATCTCTGTCATAATAACCTGAAATCCAATTTAATAACATTGGCAGGTTTTTATCTTGTGCTGCTTTTGATTCATATTTATGAGGCTCCCATGGTCTATTATTTGCATTTTCTTGGCAAAGTTCTACAGGAAGGTTTAAGAAAACTAATTCGTTAGCGTACTCAAAAAGGCACTGAATTAAATCACCATAACAACCTTCAATCACCCAGTTTTCATTTTGCTCAATAAAGGGGATTATTTCAGACATTGATTCTTTAAGCGGTCTTCTTTGTATTGGGTTGTCTTGTTCAAATGCCACTGTATCTAAATCTAAATGTACTAAGTTTTCATTTAAGCTTAGCTTTTTAGCATAAGTTGATTTTCCTGAACCTGAATTACCAAATACTAAAACTTTTTTCATTTAAAACCCTTTTTTAAATTTTGTGATATCAGTTAAATATCTTATTGCACATCAATATATATTATTTAATACAATAACAAAATCATTGTAAAAGCCAATCTGAATTGCATAATGCAAATAAGTGAAAATTAATTGTTATAATTAACAATAGTTTAATAGTGGCTCGCTTTATGCGTTATTAGCATCTTAAAGTAAACTAAAGCTCTTAATCATGACAAAGTTACGCATACTATTAGTTTCATTTTTTCCATACCTTATGGCATGTGGTGGTGGCAGCGATAAAGCAAAAACGACTTCCACCGAGCTAGAACCAAGTCCTATCGTTGTTGAAGAACCTGTTCAATCAACTGGTTTTTCAGATATTACAGTATCAGATACCTTTAATTGGTCAATGCAATCACAAGCAAATACAAAGCGCAACCTTGCTGGTCAGGGCCTGGGATGTCGATTCAGAGGTGACTCATAGCCAAAATGGTGAGTATGACGGCATTGCAGTTGATGGCATAGATTTAGATCCAAGTCTACTTCAAGGAATAAATAATTCTCCTCCATATCAACCTGAAATTAGTTTTACACCTAATACTGCTTCCTCCGTAAATGATGACTTAATAGTAGCTATTATTGGGCCTACACAAGCTGATCCGGATAATGATTCAGTTACATACCACTATCGTTGGTTTGTTGATTTTGGCCAAGGATACTTTGTAGATGATACCTTTGCAGGTAAATCAGAACATACTGGAAATACAATACCTTCAAGTCAAACAAATCTTGGCGAACGCTGGCGTGTTACCATAACACCAACTGATAGCAACGATTTTGCTTTGAGTTTTGATGGATTTGATTCATCTGATGTTAAAGTATCTAAGGACGTTACTTTCTCATTTAGTTTCACAGATGCGGTTGACAGGAGTTTATTGGGAACAGCTCCTTATAACCCATTTATTTTTTCTACGCATAATAGAGGAATAGAAGTTCATTTACCTAATAAACTACCAACAGACTTAGCTGACCAATCTCAGTTTGGAACACAAGATGGTGACTCATCAAGTGTAATTGGCAGATATTATATGACTTCAGATAATTTACCTTGAGCACTAAATATTACATCACGTTGGAAGCACCCATATGAACGAGTTGAGATCACTAATGCATATCCTGAAATTACTCCTTGGGCAGAATCTTCTGGTAATAGTAACTTGACATGGTTTAGTGCCCCAACAATCATTAACTGTTGGCAATGCCAATAAAATTAATTAATTTAGCAATAAATAAATCCCTTAAAGCTCTGATTTTTTTTAAATTAGAAGATTTTTCATTCAAAGTTTTTACAAGTCCATTTATTAAGTACCGATAATAACACCTCGTTCTCTATCGGTTTACTTATAAAGTCGTTCATTCCTGCTGTTAAACACCTCTTCTGATCTTCATCAAATGCATTAGCCGTCAAAGCTATGATGATAGGTTTACCATACTTACTTGGAGACTGCCTAATTAATCGCGTTGCTTCTAAACCATCCATTATCGGCATTTGACAATCCATTAAAACAGCTGAATATGTTGTTTGAGATAACTTGTCTAAAGCTTCTTGACCATTTTCAGCTATTTCTACATTAGCATCAAAAGACTCCAATATAGTGTGTGCTACGATTTGGTTTACTTTGTTGTCTTCTACTAATAATATTTTTTTTCCATATAAATGAGTCTCTTGCTTAACACCTGTTTTTTTGTCACTTTTTATTTGTGAAGGTAATATTTGGAGCATCACTTTAAAACAGCTGCCTTTATCTATTTCACTGTCAAGCTCCATTGAACCGTTAAATAATAAAACCAGTTTACGACAGATGGCTAGCCCTAAACCTGTTCCACCGTACTTTCTGGTGGTAGAGCTATCAGCCTGATTAAACTCGGTGAATAATTTTTTTTGTTGATCGTCATTTATACCAATACCAGTATCAACTACAGCAAATCTTAAAATATGATTTGAATATGTCATATTTAATTTCACTTCGCCTTGATGAGTGAACTTACCCGCGTTACTTAATAAATTGGAAATGATTTGTTTCAATCTAACAGGATCTGTATCCACCCAGATAGGTAGCTGTTCTAAGCCATTTACTTTAAATGATACCCCATTTTGTAATGAAGACAGCTTAAATATTTGTATCGATTCTGCAAATAAATCATGAAGGTTTGTTTTACAGTGTTCTAGCTTTAATTGACCCGCTTCTATTTTAGAAAAGTCTAATATATCATTTAGTAACGTCATTAATGTATTTGCAGAACTTTGTGTTAATTGCACTTTGTCTAAGACATCATCAGGTAAATCAGGCATTTTTAAAATAATATTGTTCATACCAATAATGCCATTCATCGGCGTTCTAATTTCATGACTCATATTGGCAAGAAAAATAGACTTAGCTTTATTAGCTCGTTCAGCAACTTGCATACTCAGCTTTAAACTCTGTGTGGTTTTTTCTACCTCTGAGGCCAAGTTTTCATTATATAAACTCAACTTGCTATTAAGATCTGAATTTTCTTTATCTGACTTTGCCAGCTCAAAAAAACTAATATTAAGCTTATTGGCCAGTATATTAAACTGCTGCTGTAACTGATCAATTTCATACCAAGACTGTTGTTTATTAAGCGCTACTCCATTATTTTTCATTGGGTCAAAGTCGTTCATTTGCTGACTTAAAGAATGTATTCCAGATACTAACCAACGGCTTAATTTGGTTGTGAAAATAAACACTAAGACAAAAATACATGACATCGCTAAAATCGCTTTGAGCCATGATAAAGCTGATTGCATTTCTATATAAGACTGTTTAAAAAACAAAACAGAACGCCACTGGCTTTGCTGTGATTTTTGACTACTTACAAAATATGCTTCGTTTTCTTTTGTGGTAAATATGGGGTTGTTATCATCAATATTTAATAATGCTAATTTATCTTGAGATACTTTACTTAAAATTGGATAATCCATTTCACCTGAATAAAATACCACTTTATTTTCTTTATCTAAAATCAACAAATCCACAACTTGATCAAACAATTTAGGTTGATAATTTGATAAGTCTTTTAAATTTAATGAGCCTTCAATAATACCTGTAAAACGGTCATTATCATAAATACCTTTAGCAATTGCGACGATAGGATCATTGCCAAAACCTCTACCTTCAAAAGCATCTGATATGTACACGTTTTTATTCATTTCACTTTGTTTGAAATACTCTCTATCTGTTACTGAGAAGCTACCACTTTTTAATTTTTTAAGAAAACTACTTGGTACCGCACTTTCTATATAACCTGTTTTATCTGCCGTAAAGCTGGTTAAAAAATTAGGATAGTTGTCTGTTAAGTTATTAATGACATCTTGATGAGATGCACCATTAACAATACTTTGAGAGCCAACTTTTATTGCATTTGCATGGCGTGTTAAATGTGTATCAACTAGATTTGCAATACCACCCGCTTTATTGGCTAATTGTGTACGCACATCAAATTGAAACTTTTGGTGGTTAAAATTAATCACAATAAGCGTAACAGCTAAAATTGCTAAACCAACCAAAGTACTAATTGTTTGATTCAGTAGACTTTCTAAAGACGTTTTATGATTTTTATTTTGTGATATAAAATGAGATGAATATAAATACACCATATTTGCGATTGACAAACACACCATTGCATTTAATAAATATTTAACCTGTGCAATGACAATAGATAACCAAGGAATATTAAATATAACAACCCCAATTACGCCAATAATTGGGATGCCTATTAATAACCAAAACACGATTCCAGTGCTAAAGATAGGTTTATGTTTTTGAATTGAGTATCTATATAACCACAATAATTCAAGAGTAAGTACAATTGCAGACCAACTATGTCCCCACTTTATAAATAAGAAACTACTCGCTAAAGAACCTGTTACAAGTGCATAACGCAATCCATATTTGAATAGGATATAAAATGCAAATAATTGACCAAAAAGAAATTCGGTGTTTGATAAAAAAGACAGCGGTAATAAATTGATTAGGCCACCAAAGCAGCCAAAGACAATTGATTTTATCCAAAGATTAGAAATTAAAGCTGGCTTATTAGTCATATATTCGCTTTTTTGATACTTTTAAAAGCTAAAATACCATTCAAGTTAGATATTTAAAACTATTCACTAATATATTTTAGTTTAAAATAATGATTATATTTATATAGAAGAGCTATATAAAGCAATAAAATTTCTTTGATTAGCCATACACGTAAATGGCAGTGGCAAACTTGGATCACAATGATAACCAGCAGGATATAAACTATGAGGCACAAAATAACCCGGCGTGTTCTAACTCATTTCAATATTAAAAAATACCATCCACAATAGCTTACTTATACAATAAGCCTTTATATCATACCATTTGTGTTATTTAACTGGCCCTGAGTGGGAGTTTAAATAACGCCTTCAAAAATATTCACTTTTATACTTGATTATTCTTATATATTTTACAAACTTAACTTAATAAGGTCTTATTGAGATTATAAGTTTATGACGCAGTTTGATGTCACTATTATTGGAGGAGGTATAGCAGGTGCAGGCGTTGCCCAATGTGCAGCCGCAGCTGGTTACAGCGTATTACTTTTGGAAAAAGGTGATTACGCAAGTCAAACTTCATGTAGTTCAAGTAAGTTAATACATGGGGGTTTACGTTATTTAGAAACAATGCAACTTAACTTGGTATACAACGCATTACAAGAACGTGCCTCATTATTAAAATTAGCCCCCGAATTAGTACACCCTATTCCTTTTTACATTCCTGTATATAGTGATACCTCAAGAAGTGTTTGGACATTAAGATTAGGTTTATCATTATATGCTCTACTATCTGGATTTAATAAGCTAAGCCGTTATAAAGAAATACCAAAAACAGATTGGTCACTATTAAAAGATATAAAAACAGAGGGGTTAATTGCAGTATTCCAATATTGGGATGCACAAACAAACGATCAATTATTAACTAACAGTATTATTAAAAGTGCGCTTAACTTAGGAGCCAGTGCTCATTCTCATGCCGAATTTATTAAAGCTGAAAAGCTCAGTAGCGGATATAAAGTATCATTTAATATAAATAAAGGGATAAGTGAAGTTAATACACTAATGATAATTAACGCAACTGGGCCTTGGGTGAATGAAACTTTAGATAAAATTTACCCACAAGTTAAGGGCTGCAATATTGATTGGGTGCAAGGTACGCATATTATTTTAGATAAAACGGCGCCCAAAAAAATATTCTACTTAGAGTCTAAAGCTGATCAACGTGTGATATTTGTTATGCCTTGGTATGGTAAAACACTAATAGGCACTACTGAAGTTGTTTTAGAAGAACTTCCAGAATATATCAGCCCCCATGCAGAGGAAATCGATTATTTATTATCAGTCTACCAAAGTTATTATAAAGGAGAATTACCAAAAATCATTCGCTCCTTTGCAGGAGTACGTGTATTACCTAAGCAAAAAAATGCTGCTTTTTCACGCCCTAGAGAAAGCATTATCTGGCAATCACCTCAAAACCCTCACATTATCAGTTTATATGGTGGTAAGTTAACAACTTTTAGAAGTACAGCCAAAAAAGTGGTTAAACAAATCAAACACACCATTGGCCCAAAAGAAAAATGTGTAAATATTGATAATCTCAAATTATAAGACTTAACCTCCTAGCTGCCTTTAAAAATTTAAATTGTAAATATATATAACTAAATATTGCCCACATGTATCTCAATTGTTATATTTATCTCAGAAATAATCTGAGATAATTGTTATATCTCAATAATTCTAATCATAAATATAAAAATCAACAGGATTTATATATCTAAAAAGATATAAATTGGGGTGTAATTAAATGACTAAAAATCTAATTTTAAATAAAACGCAACTGGCTGATGCAGTCAAAAAAGCGCTTGTATTTACTACATTGAGTTCTATTTATGCCGCGACACCGAGTTTTGCCACAGAAGAACTGGCTGATGAGCAAGTGGAGCGTATTTCAGTGACAGGATCTCGAATTCAAAGATCGAGTGCACAAATGACAACACCTACCACCGTCATAGATTCTGAAGCAATAGAGATGTCTGGTGCTAAAAATATAGGCGACTTACTTAATAAATACCCTGCCTTATTAGATGGTATTGGTGGTGCAGGTAATAATACCAATAGTGGCGCGAGTTTTTCTTTAAATAATGCAGGATTAGAACTTGCTAATTTAAGAGGGTTAGGTACAAACAGAACATTAGTGCTCGTAAATGGTCGCCGTCATGTGCCAGGTGCTGCCGGTACCTCCGCAGTAGATATGAGCATGATCCCTTCTGCACTGGTTGATCATATTGAAATTATTACTGGTGGCGCATCAGCAATTTATGGCGCAGATGCTGTTACAGGTGTTGTAAACTTTATCTTAAAAGATGATATTGAAGGTTTAAAAGTTGATATTTCAGCAGGGGTAACTGGTGAAAGTGATGGCGAAACTCAAGACGCTTCTTTTACATATGGTCGTAATTTTGATAATGATAATGGTAATATCACTGCACATTTATCTTACTCAAATGAAGAAGAAATCCCATTTACAGCAAGAGATTACGCTTTAAATCGTTATGCATTTAGAGCTAATCCACTCAACACTGGTCCAGATGACGGTATAGCAGATACTATTTTCTTTAACGATGTACGATATCAAGCTTTAAGTAAAGAAGGTTTATTTTATGTGCCTAATGATGATTGGGTTTTAAAGGATACTGGTTTTGATATTATTAACAATCCACTGCCTCCTACTTTTGCAGATGATCCTTTCAGCTTAGGCTATGACACATATGCGATCGATAGAGAAACGGGTCAATTCAGAGATTTTGTTCCGGGTATAAATTGTCAGGTTGTACCATGTGATGGTGGAGATGGTTTCAGAACCCAGGAAACGGGCACACTAAACTCACCAAGTGAACGTTTAATTTTTAATATTAATGGTCACTATGATGTAAATAATGATCTTAGATTATTTGCAGAAGCTAAATATGGCAAAGTAGAATCGGCTGTATCGACACAAGCGTCGGTTTTTCACGATGATAACTTTGGGCCGCTTATTTCTATTACCAAAGATAACCCATTTAGACCACAGCAACTTGTAGATATTATGCATCAAAGGGAACTCGATGTTGTTGCATTAGCAGTTGTTGGTTTAACTGCAAGAAATGAGAACATCAGAGAAACTAGTCAATTCACATTGGGTGGTGAAGGTTCATTTTCAGATTATGATTACAATTTTTATATTCAACACGGTAAAGTTGATAGTGAATTAAACTCTGTTGATATATTAAATGAAAATTACTATCGTTCTTTAGATGCTGTCACAGATGAAAACGGTAACGCTGTTTGTCGAGATGCTGCGCAAAACCCAGAGTGTGTCGCATTTAATCCAATTGATGGTTTAGCCTCTGATGAAGCAAAAAATTACGTGGGTGTGACATTACAACAAAGGAATTCTATCGAGCAGACAGTCGCAGCATTTTCTTTAAGTGGTGAATTATTTGAAGCAACTGCTGGAACTGTAGATTTTGCAGTAGGTGTAGAATACCGTAAAGAAACATCAAACAGTACCCCAGACTTATTATCCCAAGCAGTAGATGCAGATGGCGTTGGCTCAGGTTTAGTGGGTTCTCGTACTGGTCCTACCCGCCCTGAAAATTCATATTTAAGCCCTGTAACCGGTAGCTATACTGTAAAAGAAATTTATGGCGAATTACTTGTCCCTATAATTGAAGGCCAAACTGTAATAGAGAATCTAGATTTGGAGTTAGCGGCACGTTATTCTGATCATAGTGTGACAGGTGGCGACTCTACTTATAAATTAGCGCTTAATTGGGCTATTAACAGTAATTTTAGAACACGTTATACATACTCTCATGCCGTTCGAGCGCCAAATATACAAGAGTTATTTGCAGCAGAATCAATTGGAGGCGCAAATATGACAGATCCATGTCACTCTGATAATCAGTTATTAGGCCCTGATGGCAGCAGTCGTGTAGCCAATTGCGCAAGCTTAGGTTTAGCACCAGATTTTGTATCTAATGCGTCTTTTGGTACACGCTCTGTTGAAAGTAAAGGCAATATTGAACTAAACCCTGAAATTGCAGATACATTAACTGTTGGTTTAGTTTATACCCCGTTTAGTGAGCTTAGTATTGCAGTAGATTATTGGGATATCAATATTGAAGACGCTATCACTACCTTTGAAGCTACTGATATTTTAAACAACTGTGTTGATGGTCAAAGTTTAAATAGCGTTTTTTGTGATGCTGTTAAAAGAGATACAGAAGGTCAAATTTTACTGGTTTCTACACAAAGTATTAATGCTGCAAATTTTGCAGCAAGTGGTACTGACTTAGATATTAACTATAGCCATGGTTTATCTTTCGGTCAGCTAAACTTTACTTTCAAAGGCACTTATTTAGATGAAAAAACCTTTCAACAAAACTCAGCAGATCCAACTGATATAGACAGCCAAGCTGGTGAAGTAGGCTCTCCTCATTTTAGGGCTTTAGTCACGTCAGCTTTAAAAACTGATAATATGGTAGCAAGTTGGACTGTAAACTACATAGGCGAATCTACTTTTGATAAGGATGCTAAGCCTGAAGCTTTCCCAGAATCTTTCAATAATAAAGTTAAAGCATATACTTACCATAACCTTAACTTAAGTTATTCATATAATGATGACATATCTTTGTATTTAGGAATAGACAATGTAGCAGATAAAAAACCAGCAGCATTGCCTAATTTAAATGCCGGTGGCTTATTATATGATGGCATAGGTCGCAAATATTATGCTGGTATGCAGTTTAATTTGTAACCCTTAATATAGATAAATAAAACGCCACTTTGTGGCGTTTTTACATACTTATGTAAGAAAAGATATACTTTAGCAATGTTCAAAGTAAATACGGTATGTAGATGACCAAATCGGATATTCAACTTCCATCATATAACACACAAAGTCATCTTTATTTAAGTTTGCATAGTTAAATAAGTAGTCGCTCATATCGCCCACTTTGAGTGTGCCAATTATTTTGGCTCGCTCTGAACTTGAATGTAAAACATTAAGCTCTGGGAACTCTGGTAATCGCTCAGTCCACATATCTGAGGCTCTAAGTTTACCCTCTTCTACTCTTTGATTATTAGAGTAACATCCCACATTAACTGAACTTCTCATATCTAATTTTTTGTCTAAAAAAACCATCATTACGAGTTTCTCAGTCGGTGATTTAATACTAATACTTGTTGAACTACATTTACTCTGGTGCACCAAAGGGTTAGCTAACTCATCTGGGTTACTAAATAAAAAGCTAGCATCAAAAGGTGCATTGCTATCTAAGTCATTAAATACTATGCCTGAATTACTCGCTGAAAAACTAGAATATGAGTCAGCTAAATTAGGATCTGAAAATTCATCTATTATGCCAATTTGGAATTTGCTTGTATCTATTCTTGAGTTTGAAGTCACATTGTCAGGTGCAATAAAACCAGTTGGATTTGGGTGTGTATAAAACTGAACAAACGGAGGTGAAGCTTTGCTTCGCTCAATACCAATCTTTGTGATCATGGCGACTTCTTGTAAAAACTGCTTATCATTTTGATTTTCAGTTAATACATAACACGAAAATAACGTTTTTATAGAAGATGATAGCAATTGTTTTGAACACAAAAAGTGTTGATTTCTTTTTTGCTGTGCTGACAAACTGACTGTTTCAGTGATTTTATTTGGCTCATTATCAGTTAATAACCGTTTTAAATGGGCATGACTTTTTGCATAGAGCTTAATTTGATGATTAAAAGCTTGAACCACATTTTCAAGTTCTAGAATATGCTGTTTTTGTAATGAGACATGCTTTAATTTAGAGATAAAGTCATCTAAACCGGAAATACCAGGTAATAGAGTTAATACTTCTTTTCCGTTTCGACTCTTTTGTAAAGCATTTAAAATACGCTGACAGTTAGATTTATTGTAATCAAGCCATTTAGACATACCTGATATCGAATGCGCTGATTGCGGAAATTGTGAGAATAGACCATTTAAAACACTTTTAAAGTTTTCACCTGTTCTATTTAGTGCAATAAAATCTTCATTTGTAAGGGGTTTTGTTTTAAAAGACATATATTTTAATAATTATTTTAGCCTATCTAGAATTCTATCTTAAATTATAGTTATAAGGAAATTAACCCGCATTATATTTATCTCTAACGCTTGCGCATAAAAAAAGGAGCCAGGGGACTCCTTTGTTACAACAATAATTTCATTTATAACTTAAGCTATCCTAATTACATGTTCCTGATTCAGTCCATGGACCCCAATCACCTGATTCTGCCGGATTTTGCCCTTGAGTCCACCAGTTGGCTTTATATTTAACACCATTAAGTGCGACTTCATCACCTGTTAAATAAACAGCTGTTGCAGTCCATGTTTCAATACCTGAACAACCTGTATTTGTTGATTCATTAACTGTTACTTGTTGTGTTGATACACTCGTTAAACCTTCAGCGTCCATAACTGTTAATGTCACATAATAAGTGCCTTCAGAATTATAAACATGTATCGGGTTTACTGAATTTGATGACGTATTATCACCAAAATCCCATACACGAGAAACCACAGCTTGATCATCTGTAGAACTGTCAGTGAAACTTGCCGATAACTCTGAAGTAGTCACATTAAAGCTTGCTACTGGCGCTTGATTTTCGCCAGTTGAGCTACATTCACCAAGGTTTTTCCATACATTACTATAAACATTAGGTTGTGCGCCTGTAGACCACCAAGTTGCTTGGTATTTATTGTTTAGGTAGCTAACAATATCATCTAATTGGTAACTTGTACTAGCACTCCAAGCATTAATGCCATCACAACCAGGTAAAACAACACCACCATCAATTTTAATAACTTGAGAAGTTGTATCTGTTTGACCTCTAGAGTCAGTTACTGTTAATGAAACTGTGTAATCACCTTTTACAGCATAATCATGACTAGGGTTGATTTGAACTGAAGTATTATTATCACCAAAATTCCAGCTATATGATACAACACCTTTATCATCTGTAGAGGTACTTGTGAAATTAACGGACATATCGCTTACTTGAGCACTAAAACGTGCTGTTGGTGGCATATCATCAACTTCACCAATACCTGTTTTTGCTTTGATCCAATCAACATAACTAGTTGTACGGGTAAAAGCAGTTGCACCTCTACATTCACTACCCCAGCTTACTGTTCCGATACTATAGAAATCGCCGTTAGCAGATATCGCATAAGGCCCCCCGCTGTCACCGTTACACGCAGAAACACCACCTGTACCTCCACCACAGATCACAGAACCTGGAAGATTAAACTGTAATTGACTACTACAAGATGCATTAGAAATTACTGGCAAATCAACTTCCCTTAAAATGTCACTTTGAGAACCACGATTACTTGTTAAACCCCAACCAGATACAGTTACATAACTGCCAACACCTGCATATTGATCTTCAATTAACTGTGTTGGTAATTTTGCTGGTTTATATTGCGAACTTGCAGGTGATGCTAGCTTTAATAACCCAATATCATTGCCAGAGCGAATACCATTTGCACCACGCCAATTTTCGTGGTTAATAATTTGGCTAACACGAATAGTTTGTCCATCTCCAGAGCGCATACTATGAGCTCCAACTTTTACAGTTAAGGAGCTGGTTGAAGCGTTATCTAAACAATGAGCTGCTGTTAATACCCAACTACTGCTGATCAAGGTACCGCCACACCCTTGGCGTCCATTCATTAGTAAAGCAACTTGATAAGGTCTAGAATATGGCGTAGAAGCTGTTCCACCTACAATTTGTGGTGTAACACCATCGTCAATAGCAGCAAATGATGACCCAGTTAGTAAGCCTGCCATAACTGCTGAAGTCTTTAACATTACTGATAAGTTTTTACTCACCGTGTTTGTATTATTGTTTTTTATATTCATAATTCTCTCATTATTTTTATTAATCTTAAAGCCACAAGTGACACCTAAGATATAATCTCAGATTAACATTTATGCAACAAATACCTAAAAAAGGCACTTTATCGAATTTGTAAACTATTGTTTGTTTCTCACACTTTATTTCTTTGTAACAATAACTTAAATGTATAAATAAGTTTACGCACAGAAATCGAAAACGATAAGTTTGATTTAACAAGTGATAGGAAGTGAAATATTTGTAACTTAGAGCAATATATTTTGTTTGATTTAAAATACAATAAACAAGCGATTAGGCTTCTATTTTTATTTATAGGATTGAACTTGTAATACTTAATAAATTATTTTAATTCAAAGGGCTTAATTTCTTAATTTTATATCGGGTTTATGATCAACTTCACCATCTTCAGCGATGGATATAATTGATTCATCTAAAGTGACAATCGCTGTTTTACCTTCAGGCATATCTCTAATAAATGCCAAATGATAACCAAATTGGCCAACATCATTAAGCGATAGCTTTTGAGCTAATGTTAACTCGTTTAATAATTCTTGAATTTTACGTTCAATATTTTGGCGTTTGTCTTCTTTCATCGTATTGATTTTCTGCTAATTTAATTTGCACTTATAAAAAGTATAGACATCAAATTATATCTTCGCAAAATAACAGCCATATAAAAACCTGAAGTGTCGCTTCAGGTTATAGGTGGAGTTAAATGTATTTTACATATTTGGGTAGTTAGGGCCGCCGCCGCCCTCCGGTGTAACCCAAGTTATATTTTGTGACGGATCTTTTATGTCACAGGTTTTGCAGTGCACGCAATTTTGAGAATTTATTTGAAATCTAGGTCCCGACTCTTCTTCAATAACTTCATACACGCCTGCTGGGCAATATCTTTGAGCTGGTTCTAAAAATTCAGGTAAATTGTATGATATCGGAATCTGACGATCAGCTAGCTTCAAATGACAAGGTTGGTCCTCTTCATGGTTAGTATTTGATAAAAATACAGAAGATAACTTATCAAAACTTATTTTCCCATCAGGCTTAGGGTAATCAATAACACTGTAAGCTGCCAGTGTTTTTAATTGTGCAAAATCAGCTTTATTGTCATGTAAAGTAAAAGGTAATTTTCCACCAAATATATTTTGGTCAGCAAAATTAAATGCTCCACCTAATATTGCACCAAACTTATGCATCGCAGGACCAAAGTTTCGGCTCTGTTTTAGCTCCTCATAAACCCAAGAATTTTTAAACCTGTCATCAAAAGTCGTTAGTTCTTTAGCACCATCACAGCCATTGTTTATTGCCTCAAATACTTCTTCTGCAGCTAGCATACCTGACTTCATTGCAGTATGAGTGCCTTTAATTTTCGCGAAATTTAAAGTCCCTGCATTACAACCTATGAGTAATCCACCCGGAAATGTCATTTTAGGTAAAGCGTTAAACCCACCTTTGGTAATTGCACGTGCACCATATGAAACGCGCTTTGCGCCATCTAAATATTGCTTTAATATAGGGTGATGTTTGAGTCTTTGGAATTCATCAAATGGGCTTAAGTATGGGTTTTCATAGCTTAGATCAACAATTAAACCTGCTACCACTTGATTGTTTTCAGTATGATATAAAAAAAAGCCACCTGAAGTACCTTTATCTAACGGCCAGCCAGAACCATGGATCACTAAGCCTGGTTGGTGTTTATCTGCAGGAATATCCCAAAGCTCTTTTATACCTAATCCATAATGCTGTTCGTCACTTTTACTATCTAAATTAAATTTTTCATATAATGATTTTCCTAAGTGACCGCGGCAACCTTCTGAAAAAAGGGTATATTTTGCATGTAACTCCATGCCTTGCATATAACTGTCTTTTTGCTCACCTTCTTCACTTATTCCCATATCTCCAGTGGCAATACCTTTTACGGAACCACTTTCATTATAAAGAATTTCAGATGCTGCAAAACCAGGAAATATTTCTACACCTAGTTGCTCCGCTTGATCAGCTAACCAACGGCAAATATTACCTAAACTGGCAATGTAGTTGCCCGTATTGTGCATTGTTTTTGGCACAAACATATTTGGGAATTTTATCGACTTTTCTTCATTTTGAAACATGAACAGCTGATCTTCTGTAACAGGCGTATTGAGCGGGGCACCCATTTTTTGCCAATTAGGGAATAATTCATTCAACGCTTTAGGTTCAACAATTGCGCCAGATAGAATATGCGCGCCAACTTCAGAACCTTTTTCTACTACACATACAGTTAATTGACGCTTTGCTTCATTTGCTTGTTGCATCAATTTACATGCAGCTGCTAAACCAGATGGTCCAGCTCCTACAATTACAACATCAAACTCCATTGATTCACGCATATTCAAATCTCACTTATAACTTGTCGGTTAGCTCTGGCAGTACGTCAAATAAATCTGCAACTAAACCATAATCAGCTACTTGGAAAATAGGCGCATCTTCATCTTTATTAATAGCGACGATGATCTTAGAGTCTTTCATACCTGCTAAATGTTGAATTGCCCCAGAAATACCCACTGCAATATAGAGATCTGGTGCCACAATTTTACCTGTTTGACCCACTTGCATATCATTTGGGACAAATCCAGCATCAACAGCAGCACGAGATGCACCCACTGCTGCTCCCAGTTTATCTGCTACGCTTTCTAATAAAGTAAAATTTTCGCCATTACCCATACCGCGACCACCTGAGATGATCACTTTTGCGGCTGTGAGCTCTGGCCGTTCTGATACTGCGACTTCTTCACTGACAAACTCTGATATTTGTGCATCATTAACAATTTCTAAGCTTTCAATCGGCGCACTTACATCAGATGCAGACGCCGGATCAAATGCTGTGCCTCGTACTGTGATCACTTTAATTGCATCTAGAGATTCTACTGTTGCAATCGCATTGCCTGCATAGATTGGACGCTGAAATATATTGCTTGATTCAACTTTTATAATATCTGAGATTTGTGCCACATCTAACAAAGCAGCAACGCGTGGCATAAAGTTTTTACCCGTTGTTGTTGCAGCAGATACAACATGGCTATAATTTGAGGCTATTTCTATTACTAACTTAGACATATTTTCAGCAAGTTGGTATTCATACGCATCATTATCAGCAAGTAATACTTTTGAAACACCATTAACCAAAGTGCCCTGCTCTGCAACAACACGACAGCTTTTACCAGCAACAAGTAAATGACATTCCTCACCCATTTGAGATGCTGCTGTGATCGTATTTAAAGTCGCCGCTTTTAATACCGCGTTATCATGTTCTGCAATAATTAAAATAGCCATTAGATCACCTTCGCTTCATTTTGTAGTTTTTCGATTAATTCTTCTATACTGTTTACTTTTATACCCGCTTGGCGCTCAGTTGGAGCTTCAACTTTTAAGAGACTTGTATGGTTTTTTAGTTCAATACCTAAATCAGCGGGGGTTTGAACGGCAAGTGGTTTACGTTTAGCTTTCATTATATTAGGTAAAGATGCGTAACGCGGTTCGTTTAAACGCAAATCTGTCGTTACGATTGCAGGCATATTCAGTGCAACCGTTTGTAAGCCACCATCAACTTCACGAGTAACATGTACTTTATCGCCAACAAGCGCAACTTTAGATGCAAATGTGCCTTGCGGTATATCTAATAGCGCACCTAGCATTTGACCCGTTTGATTATTATCGCTATCAATCGCTTGTTTACCCATAATGATCAAACCTGGTTGTTCAGCTTCAACCACTTTAGCAAGCAACTTTGCTACATTTAACGATTCTGGCATTGAATCAGTTTCAATTTGAATACCGCGATCGGCACCTAGTGCAAGTGACGTACGAATTTGCTCCTGACATGCTTTAGGACCTATCGACACAACAACTACTTCTGTTGCTGCACCTGATTCTTTTAATCGAATCGCCTCTTCTACAGCAATTTCACAAAATGGGTTAAGTGCCATTTTTGTATTTGCTAAATCAACATCGCTGTTATCCGCTTTAACACGTGCCTTAACGTTATAGTCTATAACGCGTTTTACTGTGACTAATATTTTCATTTTATTCTCTTATTCTTAAATTTTAAAATTGGTCTTCAGATAATGACATGATGCTGTTGCTGCCTGCTTGAATACTTGCCATGTTTGTATGAATTCGCGGTAGTAAGTGATCAAAGTAAAATTGAACTGTCACTAATTTCGCTTTAAAGAATTGGGGATCACCTTGGGCTGAATTTAATTTTTTTTGTGACTTTATTGCCGCCTTTGCCATCATCCACGCACCAGAAATATAACCAAACATCATCATAAAGTTCACACTGATAGAGCCAGCAGCAGACTTATCTGTTTGCGCATTATCTAATAACCAGTTTCTAGCTTGCTGACCAGTTTTTACAGCATTGTCTAGCGATAAAGCTAACTTATCCAACTCTGGATAGTGTTGTAAATCTTTGCTTGTTTGTTTTATATCAGATAGTAATTGTGCTAATTGCTCACCTTGATCAAATAAGGTTTTACGGCCGACTAAATCTAGCGCTTGAATGCCTGTTGTGCCTTCATAAATGGTTAATATTCTGGCATCTCTATAATGTTGTGCAGAACCTGTTTCTTCGATAAAACCCATACCACCATGAATTTGTGTACCAAGATAAGTCACTTCTTGAGCTAATTCGGTTAACCAACCTTTTACAATTGGTGTATAAAGTTCTACACGTGAAAAATGTTTAGCTTTTTCTTCAGATGTTTTTGCATATCGTGATTTATCAGCTTCATTACTAGCAACATAAGCAAGTGCGCGCATCGCTTCTATGCTCGCTTTCATTTGCATTAACATACGGCGCACATCAGGAAATTTAATGATAGAAAAACGACTTCCATCTTTGTTGGTACCTTGTAAGCGTTCTTTAGCGTACTTTAATGCTTGTTGATATGAACGCTCAGAAACAGCTAACCCTTGTAGGCCAACATCTTGTCTTGCATGGTTCATCATAGTAAACATATACGATAAACCTTTGTGTGGTTCACCTACTATATAACCTACCGCGCCATCATTATCACCAAAACTCATAGAACACGTAGGGCTCGCATGTATACCCAATTTATGTTCAAGTGCAGTACAGTGAACATCATTAAGCTGACTAGTCGTATTACCCTGCTCATCTAATAAAAACTTAGGTACAACAAATAGAGAAATACCTTTTACGCCAGCGGGAGCATCAGGTAGTCGTGCTAAGACTAAATGCACGACATTTTCGGTCATTTGATGATCGCCCCAAGTAATAAATATCTTTTGACCTGAGATAAGGTAATGATCATCACTTGGAATCGCTTTTGTTTTAATAGCGGCTAAGTCAGTGCCTGCATCTGGCTCTGTTAAGTTCATAGTGCCAGTCCATTGACCGCTTATCATATTAGGCAACCAAGTTTGTTTTAAACTATCACTACCATGATGTTTTATGGCTGAGATTGCGCCTTGCGTTAGCATCGGGCAAAGAGAAAAGGCTAAATTAGCACTTTGCCATACTTCGTTTATGGCTGTACCAAATAAATTAGGTAAATTCTGACCACCATATTCTTCTTCAGCGGTAAGCGATGACCAACCATTTTCCATATATTGTTGATACGCTTCATTAAAGCCATCTGCTTGTAGTACTTTATTATCTGTTAAAGTAGCACCTTGACTATCGCCTGTTTTATTTAATGGTGCTATCACTTCTGAACCAAGTTTAGCTGCTTCATTTAATATGACAGATGCAAATTCGCTATTTACATCTTCAAGTCCTGCGTTTTCGCAAAAAGCGTCAAATTCAACAATCTCTTTTATTACAAAATCTACATCTTTATATGGATGGTTATACTCACTCATGATCTTTCCCTTTATTTTTTAAGCACACGTCGCTTTATTAAGGTTATTTAACCTTGCATCCAAGCGACAAACAATAACAAAACAAGCGCATTAATTGATATTTTCGGACAATTTATTTAAAATTTGATAATAATCACCGTGTATTTAGCTTTAAAAATGTGATCCACGGACATATTCGAAGAATAAATAGGCATTACTGTGAGTTTAGTACATCATTCAATTTCAATTCATTTTGTTACTACTTTAATTAAAGCTGCAAAAAACAAAGATTTAAATTGCGAACTATTATTACAAAAAGCTGATTTGAATTTAGATATGTTAAAAAATTCGCAGCTAAGGATCACACCTGATCAGTTTAGTAGATTAATGAGAGAGCTGTGGCATCAAGGAAATGACGACTTTTTAGGCCTTGCAAGTCAAGCAACAAAACACGGTGTATTTACCTTAATGGCAAAACAAGCTGCTCATTGTCCAAACTTAAAAGCGGTATATCGCCATATCAGTCACTTTTATAACCTAATAACAGATGCAGTGACATTAGAGTTTAAAGTTGAAGGTAACCTTGCCTACTTTACAATGACTTTAGCCGACGAATCTCTTGATCCTGATTATTCTTTGCGAGAATTTTTGATGTTAGTTTGGCATCGCTTTCCAAGTTGGCTCATTGGCCAACATATACCTTTAAAGTCTATTCATTTGGCCTATCCAGCGCCTCTGCATATTGATGAATACAGCTTAATGTATCCCTGCCCAGCAGATTTTAATCAAGAGAGTACGACAATTATATTTGATACCAAATATTTAAAAATGCCCGTGATCCAAACAGCTAAAGCACTTAGAATCTATCTTAAACGTGCACCATTTGATTGGTTTACGCGCCAAGCTTATTTTCAGGTGTTTACACAAAGAGTTGTAACTTATTTAGAGAATAATGCACAAATAGCATCAACAAATATGGATGCAATTGCGCAACAACTACATGTAACAACTCGTACGCTTAGAAGAAAATTAAATGATGAAGGTACCAGTTTTCAAGCATTAAAAGATAATGTGAGACGTGATACTGCAATTCACTTATTAAGCCAACCTAACATTCCAATATCAGATATTTCACGGCAACTTGGTTTTTCAGAGCCAGCGGTATTTACTCGCGCATTCAAACTTTGGACGGGTGTATCACCAAAAATTTACAGGACTAAATAAGCTGATAATTTGTAATTTTGACTTTAAATTTTAATTGACCAAATCTTAGATAGATCAGACAGATAACTTACGATAATCTAGCGTCAGCAAAGATAAATATAGAGTTTGATACCATGGATAAAATAGTAATAGCAGATAAACCCATACTTGCCATAATTACCTCAGGTGGCGATGCGCCCGGTATGAATGCCGCTATTCGCGCAGTCACCTTAAAAGCAATTCAAAATGGGTATCAAGTATTCGGTTTTATCGCTGGATTTCATGGCATCATTGAAAAAGACTATATCGACTTAACTTTAAAAAATGTTGATAATATTATTCATAAAGGCGGCACTGTTTTAAAAACAGCACGCTGTAAAGCCATGTATCAAAGCGAAGGCGTAGCACACGCCGCAAAAAGCTTAAATGATTTAAATGTAAATGCTTTAGTTGTGATTGGTGGTGATGGCAGTTTTAAAGGCGCACAAGCTTTAGCCCAAAAATGGCAAGGTCAGCTGATCGGCATTCCAGGTACCATAGATAACGATATTAATGGCACAGATCAAACCATTGGTTTTTGGACTGCAATTGATACCGCACTTGATTGCATTGATAAAATAAGAGATACCGCTGATGCCTTTGACCGCATTTTTGTAATTGAAGTGATGGGTCGTGACTGTGGTTTTATTGCCATGGAGTCAGGTATCGCATCGGGCGCACAACAAATTATTTGTCATGAACTGATTGAAAACGAATCAGAATTTATAGCTGGGTTACTTGAATCAATTAAAGATGCAACTAAGCACAATTATCCGCAAAGTTATGTGATAGTAGTTGCAGAAAACGCCCTATCATTCTCTACTGCAGAGCTTGCTAAAAAGATTTCAGCCCATACCGGTGTCGATACCCAAAGTGCGATTTTAGGTTATGTACAACGCGGCGGCGCACCCGTTGCCATGGACCGTGTTTTAGCGACACAACTTGGTATTAGTGCTGTAGAAGCAATATGTGATAAAAAAAGTGATATCATGGTTGGCATGAACAAAAGTGAAATAATCCACTTCCCACTTGCTGATACCAATCAGAAAAACATCACCAATCAAGCATTAATTAAACGACTTGAGCAGTTTAGTTTTAACCTGACGATTTAATAATGTATGTAGTTCTTTTTAAATTGTACTTTTGAATCAAAATAACTAAGTCTGGTCGGTTTGGCCGAGCAAAATATAAAGCGCTTAACTACGCTTTTTTTGTATCACTTTAGCCAGTAAATTTTAAAGTATTTTTAATGCTTTTTGTAAATTCCAGTATGTTATTTGCATAAATGACCTCATAATTACAGAATCATCGCACGGTTTGCTAATATAGAGCGCACGCTTTGTCTTGCTGTAAAAAAATAAAGTAGGTACAATCAATCGCATACGAAAATATGCTCCGATATAATAGGCGCACATAAATTACAAAGCGTGCAAGCACACTTTATTTAGTTAAAAATTGTTCAACATGTGTCTGATAATAAAGCATTAAATAGTGATTTTTACGTAGAGGTCTAACCAGAAAAGCGTGCATGCACACTTTACTACCTCCGTTTTTGACGTTATTTATCTCTAAGCTATTTATTTTTAATTACTTATTTTTAATTTATATTAAAAGGTCTAACCTGATAAGTGTGCGCGCCGTTTATACAAATGTTAGATTTTACGAAAGGATTGCGTTTAATAAAATGTTTGGAGCATTAATCAGGTATTTTTATAGTAACACTCGCCAAGAGTTGCACTCTGCATTAACCGTTTTAGTTTTTGCCTCAGCCTACGGTATTGGTTTTTTGCTTCTCTGGTTTCTCTTTCCTTTGGTTGGCTGGGAATTTAATATAAATTTTGAGTTAAGTGGTTATTTTATTGGTTGTATTGGTGCAGGGGAATTGGCAAGAGGTTTTGCTAAGTTAAAGCTACCGAGTAAGCATAGTTTGGGTTCACATTTAACAAATGCAATTGCTGGTGCAATAACAATAGGTTCGTTTTGGTCATGCATGGTTTTAAAATGGCAACATGAACTTTGGACTATTCCATTTGCATTTATTGTAGGTTCACTATTTTATATATTGCTCGAGTTTGCTCGTAGATTCGATGATTGGTGTCACAGTAAAATCTAACTAGGCACTCAAAAGGACAAAAAACAGTTGGTTTTTGCTCCTGCGTCGCTTATTTTAACCAACTATTTTTTGCCTCTTAGTGAGGCTACATGGACTCCCCGTTGTCAAGCAATAACACTTTTTGATAACAAGAAGATCTGACAGCAGCTCTACATTCGGCGTTTTTTAGCTTTGTTACGCTATCGCCCTGATGATTTGCGCTTGAGCAATGCCTCATTCGTTAAACAGAATCTTCTTTTATAAAGAATTATTCTTCCCGACTAAACAGGCTTTCTTGCTCTCGGTCTGACCGTGTTATCGTCAATTGCTAATGCACAGACTCGGTGAGTTAAACTCTTTTTTATTTAACTTTGTTACTTTAAAACTTATTTTACATAATCAATTTGATATTCTTTTTCTGAATGTAACAGTGCCCAAATTAAGCGGGCATTCTTTGCAGCTAATGCAACCGTTGCACGTTTAAAACCGCGTCGTTCAATGAGGTCTTTGACCCACAGACTCGTTCGGTCTGTTTTATTTTTGCAGTTTGCGATTACTGCTCGAGCACCATGTATCAGGCAAGTGCGAATATGTTTTTCACCTCGTTTACTGATACGGCCTAATCGCGCAACCCCACCAGTTGAATATTGCCTTGGTACTAAACCAATCCATGCAGCAAAAGAACGACTGGTATCAAAATGTTTAGCATCATTTACTGTGGCGACTACGGCTGTTGCAGTGACCTCGCCAATACCTGGAATACTCATAAGCCTTTTGGCGTCTTTCATTTGGTTGGCGAGTTTGTACAGTTTTCTATCGTATTTGAGTATTTCTGCATTTAAAGATTTAATACTTTGCCATAAATCATTGAGCAATTCACGCGCAAGAAAAGGTAGGTTATTTTCAGCATCTTCAAGAATACCGTTAATGGCATTTTGTGCAGGGTATCGACCTTTTGGCATGATGATACCGAACTCAGCGAGTAAACCGCGTAATCGGTTTATACGTGCGGTTCTGTCTTTAATTGCACCTTGTCTGATGCGGTGTAAACACAGCACGGCTTGTTGTTCTTCGCTTTTAATACTGACAAAACGTGTTTTTGGTCTTGTAGCTGCTTCGCAAATAGCTTCAGCATCATTGGCGTCATTCTTTTCATTTTGGCGATAGGGAATAACAAATTTAGACGCCATAATACGCACATCATGACCGAGTTTGATAAATTCCCTTGCCCAATAGTGGGCACCGGAGCAAGCTTCCATTGCAATAATACAGGGTGGAAGTTGTGTTATTTCCTCTAATAGCTTGTTTCTTTTGATAGTTTTTCTTAATTTACACTTGTCATGCTTATCAACACCGTGGATACTAAAAACTAATTTGGCTAAATCAATGCCAACAACTTTAATTAAAGACATATGGGCTCTCCATTTTTTGACTGTTTACACTTTCAATATGGCACAAATGCCAATTGGATGGGGAGTCCATATCATTCGTTAGTTTTCTGGAGTTCACAATGAACGATATATATAAATTAAGTATTTTAGCACTTCTTTCCTTTATCTCTGGTTGTGCTGGTCTGACAGGGTTTACTGGTGCCGATTCTGGCAATAGAGTTGGTGAGTGGGTTGAATATAATGTCAACCACCCCGGGTTGACTGTAAAGATTATCGAACCATTTAGTCAGGAGCTAATGCCAATTTCTACCATAGGTAAAACGTCACCATCTCCTTTACGACATACTGTAAAGTTCGGCAGACAATCAAATTTCCATAAACTAGAAATTATAGGCAGATACCACAAAGATTTGTACCTTGATGGTAGGTTTTATGGTTCTATCTGGACGGGCGATGTAGTCATAAAAGATGGTGTAATGTCGATCGATGGTAAACTAATATCAGAAATCGAAAACTAATCGGGTAGCCGGAGGTCTCTAACCTCCAGCCCCCACACCACCCATCATGCGGGTCCGCAATGGGCGGTTCATCTCCCGTAATGAATCTTTATCCAAACATCTCTTAATGATACGAGTCCTTGTTTAGCCAAAAAATCATTGTTGATCGCTATATTGATCCCTTTGGTTTTTGTGCTTCTACCAGATCCCTTACTTGTGATGCCACATGAAATAGCTAAATATTCACTCACTCCTAGTTTAATTAAACTTCTCACCTTTGTTCGTGGCTTTCGCCATTGACGCCAATAACACATACGCAATCGACGTCGTATCCAAGCATCAAGATCAACCGCGAATTGATAAACATTGGCTATCAAAAAGTAATCCCCCCAACCACGTAAAAATTGTGTGAGTTTATGAATTTGTAGTGTCATAGATATACCCCAATTACGATTGGTGAGCTTCCTGACTTTCTATTTAAATAACTTTAAAGCATTGTCATGTATTTTCACCTGTGCGTAACGAAAGGTAAAACCTAGAAACTTCGAGCCTGACACTGGGCCTACTCGACTTTTAGATTCATTTTCAATCAATTTCAAACGTTTGGTAATGTAATGACTGATATCCTTTTTGACTTGAGTACTCTTACTTTGAGTTTTCACTAAAATGATAATATCATCGGCATAACGCGCAAACTTGAGTTGCTCATTAGATAGCTTCTTGTCCAATTCATCTAATAAAATGTTAGATAGTAATGGAGACAGTGGCCCACCTTGCGGTACGCCTTTATCCGATGCAAACCAAAGACCGGTTTCAACTTCTGCTATGCCTGCTCGTAAATATTTACCGAGCAGTCGCATGAGTGATTTATCTTTGATTTTACGACCAATGCGGTTCATTAACATGTCATGATTTACTTCATCGAAAAACTTCGATAAATCAATATCAACCGCAGTCTTAAAACCTTGTTTAACACAAGATTGAACATAACTTACTGCCTGACTTGCTCTTTTACCCGGGCGATACCCATAACTATGAGATGAAAATAGTGGTTCAAAGTACGGAGTTATTACTTGAGAAATGGCTTGTTGGATCATTCTGTCGATAACAGAGGGGATCCCAAGTAATCGCTCACCACCATCCGATTTGAGAATACGTACCCGTTTAACCGGAAGAGGTTGGTAAGTCTCATCGAGGATCTTAGATTTAATTTCTTGCCAGTGTTGCACAGCAAACGCGTTAAACTCATCGATTTTCATGTTATCAATGCCCGGTGCGCCTTTATTGGATTTTACATGTTGCCATGCTGTGCCAATGTTCAGGTCGCTGAGCATTTGGCTACTACGCCGTCTGCTGACTTCTGTTTAATCACTTATAAGATTACTCAGATAAGCGCGATTGATTTGTTATCTTATATTCGCTCAACCAATTCGATAACTAAACTGATTGCCAAGGCTTGATCGACCAGTTGCCTCACTGGTTACTTTATCAATTGCATGTTAAACAGATCTCCCCGGATAATTGCATTCACTTTCTCTGCACTGCTGCATCATTTACGGTAGCCGTTAGATCACTTGGCTTCGTTGTCTTGTGCCAACTTGCCTCCAGCCTACGCCTAGTATGATATTTTTGTTCATCAGATCGCAGATTTGCTAGCGGCTTCCTCCGGACTATCTCTCACGATTTAGCCCTTGCCATTCGCTAGTAGTTAGCGTTTAATAACAGCATGTTAGTAAACGGTGATCTTCCTACAGAGGACTTTCACCTCATTAGTAAATGCCCATGCCGGGCGTACACAAGTCAAAGCACGCGGACTTGGTAAAGCTGTCACCTTTTTTGTTCCAAAAAAGCCGCCAACTTCACCAAGCCGGTGTTTGAGGCGTTATGTTTCTAATGGCAGATCATATTTTTAATCTATCTATAACAATAATGAGGAAAAACTCTATGAAAAAACTAATCACTTTATTAACTTTTTTATGTGCCGCATCGGCTCAAGCTGCTGTTGTAACATCAGGGCCTGTAGAACTTGGGAATATTCAAATTATTGATGATGCAAATCCTAGAGTATATCTAGGTGGTGTTACTCTTGATGGAACAGCTCTTGGTTGTGACAATAACATTCCAGTTATCCTCCTCAACACTTCACGAGGTGCTTTAATGTATGAAACATTACTTTCTGCCAAAAAAGCTGGTCAAAAAGTTAACTTAGTTGCGAGCAAATGCTGGGATATATACTCTACTCCTATAGTTTACTCGATTTACACTCACTAATTAGTAGTAAAAACATAATCGGGTAGCCGGGGGTCTCTAACCTCCAGCCCCCACACCACCCATCATGCGGGTCCGCAATGGGCGGTTCATCTCCCGTAATGAATCTTTATCCAAACATCTCTTAATGATACGAGTCCTTGTTTAGCCAAAAAATCATTGTTGATCGCTATATTGATCCCTTTGGTTTTTGAGCTTCTACAAGGTCCTTCGCCTAAAGCGCCTACTTTTGGTACTTGTGATGCCACATGAAATAGCTAAATATTCACTCACTCCTAGTTTAATTAAACTTCTCACCTTTGTTCGTGGCTTTCGCCATTGACGCCAATAACACATACGCAATCGACGTCGTATCCAAGCATCTAGATCAACCGCGAGTTGATAAACATTGGCTATCAAAAAGTAATCCCCCCAACCACGTAAAAATTGTGTGAGTTTATGAATTTGTAGTGTCATAGATATACCCCAATTACGATTGGTGAGCTTCCTGACTTTCTCTTTAAATAACTTTAAAGCATTGTCATGTATTTTCACCTGTGCGTAACGAAAGGTAAAACCTAGAAACTTCGAGCCTGACACTGGGCCTACTCGACTTTTAGATTCATTTACAATCAATTTCAAACGTTTGGTAATGTAATGACTGATATCCTTTTTGACTTGAGTACCCTTACTTTTAGTTTTCACTAAAATGATAATATCATCGTCATAACGCGCAAACTTGAGTTGCTCATTAGATAGCTTCTTGTCCAATTCATCTAATAAAATGTTAGATAGTAATGGAGACAGTGGCTCACCTTGCGGTACGCCTTTATCCGATGCAAACCAAAGACCGGTTTCAACTTCTGCTATGCCTGCACGTAAATATTTACCGAGCAGTCGCATGAGTGATTCATCTTTGATTTTACGACCAATGCGGTTCATTAACATGTCATGACTTACTTCATCGAAAAACTTCGATAAATCAATATCAACCGCAGTCTTAAAACCTTGTTTAACACAAGATTAAACATAACTTACTGCCTGACTTGCTCTTTTACCTGGCCGATACCCATAACTATGAGATGAAAATAGTGGTTCAAAGTACGGAGTTATTACTTGAGAAATGGCTTGTTGGATCATTCTGTCGATAACAGAGGGGATCCCAAGCAATCGCTCACCACCATCCGATTTGGGAATACGTACCCGTTTAACCGGAAGAGGTTGGTAAGTCTCATCGAGTATCTTAGATTTAATCCCTTGCCAGTGTTGCACAGCAAACGCGTTAAACTCATCGATTTTCATGTTATCAATGCCCGGTGCGCCTTTATTGGATTTTACATGTTGCCATGCTGTGCCAATGTTCAGGTCGCTGAGCATTTGGCTACTATGCCGTCTGCTGACTTCTGTTTAATCACTTATAAGATTACTCAGATAAACGCGATTGATTTGTTATCTTATATTCGCTCAACCAATTCGATAACTAAACTGATTGCCAAGGCTTGATCGACCAGTTGCCTCACTGGTTACTTTATCAATTGCATGTTAAACAGATCTCCCCGGATAATTGCATTCACTTTCTGTGCACTGCTGCATCATTTACGGTGGCCGTTAGATCACTTGGCTTCGTTGTCTTGTGCCAACTCGCCTCCAGCCTACGCCTCATATGATATTTTTGTTCATCAACTCGCAGATTTGCTAGCGGCTTCCTCCGGACTATCTCTCACGATTTAGCCCTTGCCATTCGCTAGTAGTTAGCGTTTAATAACAGCATGTTAGTAAACGGTGATCTTCCTACAGAGGACTTTCACCTCATTAGTAAATGCCCATGCCGGGCGTACACAAGTGCCTAAACTAAGGACGAAAAAACAGCAGGCTTGCGCTCCTTCGTCGCTAATTTTAGCCTGCTATTTCCGCCTGTTAAGTCGGGCGTTATAAAGCATAATGATATTTCGTGAAAAAATTGCCACCAAAAGAACTTTGTTCGTTGTTTGCTGTAGTAGGTTTTGGAGCTGGTTTATTATTAGGGTTATTTGCATATTTTTACTCTTTGATTAAAGGTGAGGGATTTTTGTATGCTTCAATAAACCTAATAGTACCCCCATTTGCTTATATGGTTAGTCTACTTATCACTTCAGCGTTTGGTTATCCTTTTTATTCTTTGTTCTGTTCCAGAAAGAAAAAGGGAAAAAAAGCTGATGAGTAAATGCAATATAAGTCATTTGAAAGGACAAGAAACAGTTTGCTGTTTTCGTTCCTCAACATTTTAGCAAACAATTTTTTGCCGCTTAAAACGGCGTAGCGGATACAAATCACTGTAAGGCCGAAATATGGTAAAAGTGAACTGTACAAAATACCCCAGATTGATGCGGTTATCCGCATCAAAATAACTAAGTGTGCTCGGTTTTGCCGAGCAAAATATAAAATTTTAAAAACCCGACCATTGAATACAAGATTGTAAATGTGTCTTTGATAGACGGAAAAAGTCCGTGTTAAAACACGGAATAAATCCGCCTATTAAGCTTTTATGTGTTTCAATTAGTTGCTTAAAGAGTTACAAGGAGTCAAATTATGTCTAATACAGCGATTAATAAATTCTGTCCTCGTTCAGGAAAAATAGTTGAAGTTGATTCTCTAGCACTGTATCGCGGATTTACTGTTGGTTTTTGTAATCCTGGCTGTAGGGACGACTTTGCTGGAAATATAAATGTTCGCCCAAACGACACAAACTACTTTGATGTACTTATTAAGGAAAATGAGTTGGCTCAAAAGTAATAAACACATACAAGCTAATAAACAAGAACAAATAACTGTAAGGCCGAAATATGGTAAAAGTGAACTGTACAAAATACCCCAAAGTGATTCAAAAGCGCCTATATTTTGATTCGTCGACCTAACAAAGCGGCTTTATAGGCCGCATTACATTGTTTTATTAATAAGGTTTTATCACTCAAAACCGTGCAAAACATATATATTTTGATTCATTGCTAAAAATAGCTCCAATAAAAGTCTTATATATCAATAATAGTAGTTCTTTAAATTAGTAAAAATAAGTCTCACTTTGTAACTAATAAAGTAGCTGAAGATAGTTAGATAATAAATGATTCAACAGCTTTTTATGATTTGTTTATTGTTAATCCTGCATTAAATTTAACAAAACGAATAAGTATTCCTAAACCTTAACTCTAATAATTGTGTTTTATGGGTTATGGGTTATGGTAAATCACTACAAAAGTTTAAAATAGATGATGTAACTTAGCGTATTGTTTATGTCAGACTTAAAAAATTAAAAAACAGGAATAAAATGCAACGTCTGTGCTATTTGCATTGAACAGTCATTAGCTTCTTTTAAAAATTAAAATATAAAGCAGTGTATTGCACTGCTCGACTAATCTTGTTTATACTAAAACTCGTTAAAGAAGGAAAGATTGATGTCTTGCTCTGTCCTGCCAAAGCTGAAGCCCCGACTTTAAAATATCCAAAAGAAGAAATAGGTATTCAACGTATGTTTTTTCTCTTCCTTTTATTCTAACTGGCAATATCAAGGTGCATCATCACTTTCAGATATGCAAATAGGCATAGGGAACGATACGTCTATTGAAGAGCTAAACGATTATGTCAAAACCCACCCTGAACAATTTCAGTTTCAGCCTTATCTTGGTCGTTATATAAAACAAAGCATAGGCAAACTTGATAAAAAAACGCATTGATGCTTTGTTATTTACCTACAATACAACCATGCATGAGTTAAATAAAATGCAACTTTCACATACATATCGCAATGCGGGTTGTGTTAATACGACAAATATTTATATGGCATTTACGCCCCAAGCACACAAAGAAAATATCAGGATGTTTTAGAAGTATGCAAGGCGCAGAGATGTTTTGTTTGATCAGAAGCTATTTATCGACTTGCAGAAAACAATATGTATCTGCAAGCCTATCTCTTGAATTGCTATGCAAAAATCAGCCAAAATATTCTTTAGAAGAACAAGCCCAATAATGGCAGTTTATAGGAAAAAACCAAGCAACAAACACTCCTTGTTCAACAAGCTTTTATAGGTGCATTTTCAAAAGCGATATATATCCGTATCAATACTGAATTTCTATTATCTGAAGATCTGGTGGGTGTCTGATTTTCTCCTTTAGGTATAAGTAAAGGGATGGTAAAAGAAATGGGGGCGCAATTGCATATTACCGATAAATTAGTGCTTTGCAGGATATTATGTCGTCAAAGTATTTCAGATCTAACGGTTTAAAAAAATGGATAACCTAAGTTACCCATTTGTAAAAACAATATTTTACTTAATGACTTATTTTATCGACAGCCAGCAGCATCCATATCAACAATAATCGTTGAACCAGATGCCCCTCCTGATACTTTTAAATAAGACCAATAGTTAGTGCCTGCTGCAACATCGATACACGTTGTTGTTGAACCAGATGCCGAAGCATCGTTACTATTAGTACTTGGCCAGCCACCATTTTTATATAAAATATCTAGATTACCTTGACCATGACCTGTTGTGATAGCAATCTTTTGATGATTATTTACTTCAGGGATACTAAACCACATGGTTGAAGCATTACCTAAACATGCCGCAACACCATTTTCTAACCTACCACTCGTTACAGCATTTTTAGTCGCACAAGCATCAACTAAGTTAGTCGTTGGTATTTTTGGAGATATAGTCACATCTGCTGTATCTGTATGTGAAGCACCTTGATTATCAGTTACTGTTAAAGTGACAGTATAACTGCCTGCGCTTGTATAAGTATGTGTCGGATTGATAGCGGCACTTGTATTATCTGATGAGTTTGTATCACCAAAGTTCCACGCGTAAGTGGTAATTGAGCCATCAGCATCAGTTGAACCTGACCCGTTAAAGTTAACTGAATCACCCAATGTTGCTGTATATGAACCATTTGCATTTGCAACAGGAGCCTGGTTTGTAGCTGATCCTACTGTAACAGTATAATCTTCCACTTCACCATCACCTATGTTGCCACAAGGGTTTGTTGCAGCACTGCCATATTTCATTGCTATGCGCATACGAGCCGATTTACCAGCCAAAGAACTTGGCATTGTAATACTAGCTGTCACTTGATTCTTTCCTGATAAACCTGATAATAATTTTTCATTATTAGTGAATGTGCCATCTTCATTTAAGTCAACCCAAGCTGTCCAATACTCTGTATAGTTACCACCAGCAGTCAATGCAATAGGATTGTTTCCAATAACCATAGGAATAATAACAGATGTATTATCTGCATAGCCTTCTTGTGAACTTGCATGTGAAACACCTGATGATGAAACATTAGCTATCCACTCGTATCCTGTATTGCCTGAAGCTGAACAATAAGAAATATCAGTGATAGATGCATTTGTTGTTGCAGTAGCAGTTAAACCACCGTTATCAGTTACGCTTAATGTAACTGTATAATCACCTGAAGCTGCATATGTATGTTTTGGATTTGGTTGAGAGCTTGTATTACCATCACCAAAGTGCCAAAGGTACGTGACAATTGCACCATCGGGATCAACAGAACCATTACTATTCATCGTTATTTCTTGACCTGAAATAGCTGAATATGGACCATTAATTTGTGCTACAGGCGCTTCATTTGATGCTTGTATTATGACATTTGCAGTATCTGAGGCTGTGTTACTATCATTATCTATTACGGTAAGGGTTGCAGTAAATGATCCTGTTGTAGCATATGTATGCTCAGGGTTAGCTAGGTTACTTGTATTGCCATCACCAAAATCCCATAAGTAACTTTGAATACTGCCATTTGTATCAGTAGTACCTGCGCTACTAAATATTACTTTTTGTCCCAATATTGCTGTATATGCACCATTTGCTTCGGCTAAAGGTAAATCAGAACCTAAAGAACGCTCATAATAAACTCTAAAAGTTGCATTGCTGTAATCTAAGAATGGTTCAATCATCACATTGAGTTCGCCACCACCGGCGTTTAACTCACAAAATTCACTTAATCTTGGGGCACTGAATGGCCCACAATCAAATGTTGTTGTATCTGGAACACTATTCATGCTTGCATACATATCAGGATCACCCGTATAACCCCCTGCAATAACAACAACAGTTCTTGTTGCATCTGAAGGAACTTGATATTGATAAGTTTTTACAGCGTCACCTTTTTTTGCGCTTAGGTTTGTTTCTTCAGCTAAAAATACTCTCTCGCAACCATTACATAAAGTCTCATCATCTACCGCTAAAATTTGTAAACGTGCATTAGAGTAAGCAGTAAAAGCATCTACCGTAGTGTTATATTCAAGAGTTGATGATGGTGCAGAAACAGTAACTAGCTCTGGCACACCTTTAGATTTGAATGAAATATAATCAGCAGTCCAAGTATCACCATTTTTAGCAGGTACACTACCTTTTGATACATACATATCAGGATCTTCTGTATATCCATCTAAGTAAAATGCAACTGCTTCTGTGCCACTTGGAATATTTACAACATGATTATCAACATTGCCTTTAGCCGCAGATAAATTAGTAACCTCAGTAATTAAAGACCCTGTAGGCGCAATATCTAATCCAGAACCATCCCAATAATGATCAGCTGTACTTGTTAAGTCAGATAAACCTGTCGCGATTAAGTTTTCATTTGACCATAAAGTTGCACGAGCAGGACCATGTAATGCCGCAGTCATTCTTTGAACCTGACCAGCTGTATACATGGCATAGTTATCAGAATAGTGCATAAAGTTTTCTGTATTTGTCGGCTGACCCAAACAGTTAAGTGCATTGTTTTGTAAAATACTGCTGCTCATTTGTGGTGTATCACAGTTATTATCACCTGTTGCTGCACAAAATGCTTCTTGATGGACAGAACAAACATCGCCGTCAAAAGTATGAGGTAAGTTTAACCAATGACCAAATTCATGGGTAAATACAGAGCGGAAGTTTTCGCTTGAATTTTTACCTAGGAAATTGCCGTTATACACAACACGTGACAAGCCTGCTTGAGACATGTTTAATTCTGGATACCATGCAACACCCGAGCTACTTGTTGTGCCATCATTATATAAATCTTGCTGAATATAAATATTCATATATTTGAAGTTATCCCATGCATCTGCAGAGATCTCACTATCAAATTTTGAACCGTCACCATATCCAGATTTTGCACCATGACGCACAATACCGTTAGTAGGGTTACCATTTGGATCTTTTTTAGCTAATACAAACTCAATGTTTAAATTATCACGGATCGCCTGAAACTCTGCTGCAATCGGACCATCAAGTGTATTTGTACCAAGAAAATCTTCATTTGTTCTATTTAGACCATCTAAAATCTTAGCTTCTGTTAAACACATTGCACTTTCGTCAGTACAGTTGAATTCATTACCATAAACATGAAATACAACAGGTATGTAATAGCGACCGGCGATTCCATTACCAGCTGCAGCTTGTATATCTGCACTGCTATTTGATAGTTTTTGTAAAACAGCATTCGCTTTACTTAATTTGTTTTCAAGTTGAAACTTATTGTTTTTTTGAATTTGATTCCAGTCTTGCAAGTTTGTATCTGTGCCACATACGTTACCTTGCTGGTTTTTTGTGTGTTGCGTTGAGTTTAACTGTTTTTTAAGTGTATTAATGCTTAACTGGTTTGAACCGGCCATTGCAGAAACACTGGTTAATGCGAGTAAAGCTGACATTAACTTAGTTGCATTATTCATATAAGACATGGGTTTTCCCTAGTGCTAATTAATTTATTTTTATAAATGTTGCACTTACGTTTGCTTTTAAGCAGACATAGACCAAATATCATTATGCTAAATTCAACAATATGACCCAGGTTAACTCCATTAAGCCTTTACAGCGAGAGTTAAAATTATGGCAAAGATAAAAGGTACAACATGGATAATGTATACAATATTTAATATTGATGCAACTTTATATTTACAATTTAACCTAAATTGCTGACAGGTTTTAATTTATAAGATTAATTGTTGAGTATTATGAAATAAAAATGGGTGCAAAATAACATTTTTATGAGTGATGCAAGAGAAGGTGAATATTGTACTAATTTCAATTTAGTTAAGGTAATGGGCTAATCTAAATTAGGACAAACTTAAGAGTATAGCGTTATAGTTTCAGATTAAATCTAAGTATCCATGTAGACACCGTAGCTATTGCATATTTAGACCATGTATTTATTGTCAGTGGTTTAATTCAAGACCACCTTAGTAGCAGCCTTGAATTTTAAATGGTAGCTAAATAAAATAGGATCTATTTAGTTGAGTTCTTTAATGTAACGCCTTTCATAAAACAAGCTAAGGTTTGAGCTGTACATTTTTTATAATGTTTGTTTGCAGGCTTCCTGAAAAAAGCACTGATTTCATGTTTACTTAATTCTAATCCCGCGATTTGAAAATGCGCAATTAAATCTTCCGCTTTTAAATTAAGGGCTATTTTTAATTTAGTTAAAATGATGTTGTTATTAAGTTTAGCTGATAATGCTGGTAGACCTTTTTCACTCGGGCCACGTTTAAAAACAATATAACCATTAAGAAATGTTTCTAAACTTTTATCATCTAGTGGTTCAGACGTTTCTTCTTCTGATTTTAAAATCCATGCGTTTAATTGTTCAGCCGTTACTTCTTGGCTAGCCAAGGAAAATATTTCAAGCATTTCCTCGGTTGTATGATCAAAGATTGTGTGAATTTTAAAAAGTAGATCGTTATTTGTCATTTATGTGTTCTCAATAGTGTTTAGGTCTTTAAAATGCCTAAATAGAATTCAGGGATTTTAACAGGTTTAACCACAAACACATAAAAATATTAAACCGTTGATATTATTTAGGCAATAAAATTTCAAAAGATGAACCATGAGATGTATGAACTAACTCTATTTTTCCATTGAGCTGTAAGGAAATTATTTTTTCAACAATGCTTAGCCCTAAGCCATGCCCTTTTTTCATATCGGTAGTAAAAAAAGGATTGAATATTTTATCTCGAATATTGGCGGTTATTGCGCCGACATTACCTGTATAGGCTAATTGCAAATGAGAGTGAGCTTGTATCGCCTCTATATTAATAACTCTATTATTAGTCTCAGGTTCAAATGCATGTACTAATGTATTATTGATTTAATGTGTCAAAACTTGTGAAAATAAGTTATTACATGTTTTGAATATTAAGCTGGTATCACATTTGAGTTTAATTGTGATATTCAAAGCGGTAATTTGGTTTTCTTTTGTTTTTAAGCAATTTGATATTAAATCTGCAATATTATATTCAGTGAGAATACCTTCATTTTGTGCAATAGAAATATCTTTATAATCATCAATTAATAATGCTGAATTATTTTTAGAAAAAACTTGAATCTGATTTCCATTTAACGACATTACCAGTACAACAGGAATATCCATCAATTGTGCAATAACAGTTAAGGTGGCATTTCAGTTAGATATGAGCTGTGCGTTAAGTTCTTGGTTCAATTAAATTCTAATTTAGTAACTGTTTATTATGAAATTATAGACTGATTTATAATTATTTTATGCCTCTAATTAAATAATACAGATATCATAATTTATAACGTCTGTATTATTAAAATTAAGATTTAATAAAGTTTTTCTAAATACATCTGTGCACTATCTTGCCAATTAAACCTTGATTGTTTAGCGTTTTTTACAATTTTTTTCCATTGAGAAGGCTTTGATTTAAAAATATATAATGCCTGATTAAAAGCAGTTACTAAATTATTTTGCTGTTCAATAATCGAATTGCCATTAAAACAAAAACCATTTTCTAAATGTTTAACAGTATCTTTAAGTCCGCCTACTGAATGAACTAAACAAGGTTGCCCGGCTCTTAATGCTAACATTTGGCTGATCCCACATGGCTCAAATGAGCTTGGCATTAAAAATATATCCCCTAATTGATATAGTGCGTCACTTAAGTTTTGACCATAACCATTCAAAAATAGAAAGTTATCGTGTTTTGCCATAAGCTGAGTTAATTCCAGTTCAATTTGTTTATCCCCTGAACCTAGAATAATCATTTTGCCTTCACTGGCATCTAGATGACGTAATATTTGTGAAAAAGTGTCAGGGCTACCGATATTTTGTCTTAATAAAAGCACTTTTTGATCTGTTAATCGACCAATACTAGTAATTAATGGGCCATCAAAAGTACCGCGATTAAGCCAGTCATTTATACGCTCACTTGCTATATAGTGAACACTTTTTAAATGTGGTTCTATTGACATCCAAGCTAATACAGCGCTTTTAGCGGATTTTAATAGCGTTTCATTTGATACTTTAACATTTGGTATATTTTGATAATCACAGCCATTTAAAATACCCACCACTTTGTCATTAAGTGAGGCTTTTTTCAGATCTAGCTCTAACCCTTCACCACCAAAAAAACCTTGATTAAAATTACTTTGTTCTAACACTTCTAAAGCGTATGTAGGTGAAACTAGATGCACTTTATCTGCCAAATTAATTGCTGCACGCATTGGATTAAAACAATGAGGGTATCTTGGATCGCATATTAGTTGACCATCATATGATAAAGATGAAAACCAATGTTCTAAACTTGATTCATCATGTTTAAAAGGACGGATCCCCTGTAAAGCGAGATTGTGTACTGTGTAAACCGTATGTATTTGTTTCAGTTCATGATATTTTTCGTTGTATTCACATAAAACAGCAACAAGTGCACTATGCCAATCATGAAGGTGTAATACATCTGGCATTATTATATGTTGCTCATAAATACCTTGTGCAACAGCGGCGCAAAATAAAGCATATTTTGTTGCATCTGATGAAAACGGTCTATCAGAGGGATCATCTAAATAAACACGCCCTATGCCACCAGAAGTAAATAAAGGGTGGCTTAGAATGAGTTGTCTTACAGCTAGCTCCCCCTTGCCTGTGAATATTTCATGTAAAGTAATTTCTTCATGGTGACCTGAAAATGGCACATAAAAGGTTGCTAACTTATTTGATTCGTAAATATGAGTGTAATTTCCATAATCAGGAATAATTACATCTAAGTCATTGCCAAGATTGGCAAGTGCTTGCGGTATATCTCTTACTACATCAGCAACACCACCAACCTTCGCACCTTTAATCGCATCATTTTCTGCCGCGACCATTAATATTCGCATATCCTTGATATTCCTTAAGCTAATTCAGCTACTTGTTCAATATTTTGTGTAGATTGTTGTTTTTTCTCTAAAGCGATAAGCATATCTCTGGTAACTAAAACAATGCCTTTTTTTGAAACTCTAAAACCATTTTTAATATCTTGATCTAGGTCATAGCCTATTTCTAAATTATCAGGAATTTCACAACTTCTATCTATAATGGCACGTTTAATTTTACAATTTCGACCAATTATAGCTGCTGGTAAAATAACACTTTCATTAATCTCACAAAAAGAATGCACATGCACATTTGAAAATAATAAAGATTTTCTAACTGTTGCGCCAGATATAATACAACCACCAGAAACAGTTGAATCTACAGCCATTCCGCGCCTTTCGTCATCATCAAATACAAATTTAGCGGGTGCTAATTGTTCTTGGTATGTCCAAATTGGCCAGTTTGCATCGTATAGGTCTAGTTGAGGTTCAGGAGAAGCAAGCTCCATATTCGCTTCCCAAAATGAATCTAATGTACCAACATCACGCCAATAAGGTTGACCTTCATGGCCAGGATCACTAAATGGGAATGCAAATACATTATGCTCTTCTATAATTGCTGGAATGATATCATGGCCAAAATCTCTACCTGAACCTTCTCTTTGTGCATCTTTTTTTAGTTGCTCAAATAAAAACTCAGTATTAAATACATAATTTCCCATTGACGCTAAACATGTACCTGGTTTTCCAGGAATAGAAGTTGGACTAGTTGGTTTTTCATCAAAACGTTTTACGCGGTTTTGTTTATCAACTGTCATTACGCCAAAAGTATCTGCAGCCTCTTCCACATCAGTTTCGATGCAACACACTGTCATATCAGCATTAGTTTCAACGTGTTTTGCAATTAAAGCACCGTAATCCATTCTATAAACATGATCGCCAGATAATATCATCACGTATTTTGGTAACTCATGACGAATAATATCCATATTTTGAAAAACAGCATCAGCAGTACCACAGTACCAATCATCACCATATCTTTGAGATGCAGGTAAAATTTCAACTGATTCACCCAGTTCTTTTTTAAAATGACCCCAAGCACGATTAACATGACGTATTAAAGAGTGAGATTTATATTGTGTGGCAATCCCTACTCTTCGTATTCCTGAGTTAATACAATTTGATAGTGGGAAATCAATGATCCTGAACTTACCACCAAAATATACAGCGGGTTTAGCACGCCAATCAGTGAGTTCATGTAAACGTGAACCACGACCACCAGCTAAAATTAAGGCATATGTTTCTCTAGTTAAGTTACTAATATAACGATTTTCATAATTTGGCATTTTTAACTTCTCCGTAAGTATTTAAATGTTTTTCAGTTGCCAGATGTCCTGGCTATATTCGTTAATTGTGCGATCACTTGAAAATGAGCCACTTGCTGCAGTATTTAAAATGCTCAAGCGAGTCCAATGGGTTTTATCTTGATATGCCAACTCTGCCATATGCTGAGCTTTTACATAACTTTCAAAGTCATATGCTACTAGCCATTCATCAGTTGGACTTTTGATTGAATCAAGTAAAGGTTGAAATAAACCAGGTTCAAATAAATTAAAATGTCCAGACTCTATTAATGTGATGACTTCTTTTAAATCCGGTGAGTTTTCGATAATGCTATTCGGATCATAGTTTGCTCTTATATCTTTGAGTTGCTCTGATTTTGCACCAAATAAAAAGAAATTATCATCACCAACAGCCTGCTTAATTTCAATGTTGGCACCATCTAAAGTGCCAATGGTGATAGCCCCATTCATCATAAATTTCATATTGCCTGTCCCTGACGCTTCTTTACCCGTTGTTGAAATTTGCTCAGATAGATCAGTCGCAGGACAAATGGTTTCCATGGCTGTAACATTGTAATTAGGTAAAAAAGCAACTCTTAGATATGGCTTAGCAAGAGGATCTGCATTAATTGTTTGCGCTACATTATTAATAAGCTTAATAATTAACTTTGCGATAAAATAGCCAGGCGCAGCTTTACCGCCAAACAATACACATCTTGGTGTGAGCGTTTTTGTATCGCCTTTACGTATACGCTCATATAAATGGATCACATGCAAAACATTGAGCAATTGTCGTTTATATTCATGTATCCGCTTTACTTGAACATCAAACATCATGTTGGCATCAAACTCGACATTGCAATCTCGTTTAACTAAGGCAACTAGCTTTTGTTTATTATCAAACTTCACTTGCTGCCATTGTTTTTGAAAAGCGTTATTATCAAAAAATCTGCGTATTTGTTTTACCTTTGAAAAATCTCGGATCCAATCATCACCAATATTTTTAGAAATTAATTTAGCGAGATTTTCATTACAATGAGATAGCCAACGCCTAGGGGTAACACCATTGGTTTTATTATTAAACTTAGTTGGCCACAGCTGGTAAAAGTCATTAAATAAACCTTTAGTGAGTAATTGGGTATGTAATGCAGCTACACCATTTACCGAAAAGCTGCCTACAATAGCCAGATACGCCATACGGATCTGAGGAACTTCTCCCTCTTCAATTAAAGACATATTTCTTTGTTTGTTTATATCGCCAGGCCATTTACATGCCACTTCTAATAAAAATCGCGCGTTTATTTCATAAATAATCTCTAATAATCTAGGTAATAAGTTTTTAAATAATGGCACTGACCATTTTTCTAGCGCTTCAGGCAACAAAGTATGGTTTGTATAAGCCATGGTTTTTGTGGTGATTGACCAAGCTCGGTCCCAATCCACATCATAATCGTCGATTAATAACCGCATAAGCTCAGCAACTGCGATACTTGGATGTGTATCATTAAGTTGAAAAACATTATTTTGTGCAAAGTCAGCAAAGTCTTCACCAAATCGAGCAACCCAGTCAGCTAAAATATCTTGTAAACTTGCTGACGTTAAAAAGTATTGCTGGCGTAATCTTAGCTCTTTACCATTTTCACTGGCATCATTTGGATATAACACCATAGTGATTTGCTCAGCTAAATTTTTATGTGCGACAGCGTCAGTGTAACTCCCTGCATTAAACTCATCTAAATCAAACTCATCAGTTGCTTCTGCTTTCCAAAGTCTTAATGTGTTTACTACATCATTTTTATAACCTGGAATGGGCACGTCATAAGGCACAGCGAGTACATCTTCGGTACCTAACCACTGATGATGTTTGCGACCTTTTTTATCCTGATATATTTCTACATGGCCAAAGAATTTTATTCTCCTGGTATGTTCAGGTGCTGATATTTCCCAAGGGTGGCCTTCCCTTAACCAGTTATCAGGGTGCTCAACTTGATGGCCATTTTCTATGCTCTGGTTAAACATGCCATATTCGTATCGGATCCCATAACCAGTCACAGGCAAGGCTAAACTTGCGCAGCTATCTAAAAAACATGCGGCTAATCGACCTAGGCCCCCATTACCTAATCCAGCATCGTGTTCTGCGTCAGATACTTCTTCTAAGGTACTTGAGTATTGTTCTAAAGCTTTTTTAACACTCTCATCAAGCTCTAAATTTAATACGGCATTGCCTAATGCCCTACCCATCAAAAATTCTAATGATAAATAAGCCACTTGTTTTGTTGGTTTATTAATTAGGCTTTGTCTTGTTTGTCGACATCGTGCAATCAGCCTATCTCGGATTGTTAATGCTAATGCGTTATATAAATATAAATGAGATTTACCAACGCGATCTCGTCCTAAGGTATAATAAAAATGTCTTGTTAAGTCATCATGTAAGGTATTTTCATCTATAACTGGTCCTTCTTGAAGATCCCTTAAACTAGAAATATTTTCACTACTCACTCAATGTTCCTTCTTTCGTTGTAGACAATACCCAAGCTGTTTGAGCGCCAATCAGTATGCTCTGCTCTGAGGTATACATTTCATTTAAATTAGGTGAAGACAAGGTATTTAAACGGACTTGCCACGGGCTTGTTATTTGGATGTTTGGTAATTGAAACGAACAGTCAGTTTGTGAAGCATTAAATATAATCAGTAATACATCAAAGTTATTTTTATGAGACTTATTCGAAATCATATAGCCTAAAATATGGTTATCTTCGAGCTGCCAGTCATTTTCGGTCATCGCAGACCCCGCTTTATTAAGCCAAATAAGTTCAAATTCACTATCATTTTGGTGAATAAAGCGTGTTTGCTGAAACACTTTAAACTGTTTTCTTAAAGATAAAGCTTGGCTTATAAAGCGATATAAAGGTGATTTTTGGTAGATATTTTGATCTGCAAGCCAACTAATATCATTATCTTGGCAATAAGCATTGTTATTACCATGTTGAGAGTGTTCACTTTCAGTACCTGCACATATCATAGGAACGCCTTGAGAAAATAACAGCGTCAGTAGAATATTTTTTTGTTGTTTTAACCTTTTTGCTTTGATATCAAGTTCATCAGTAGGACCCTCTATGCCAAAATTAAAGCTGTAGTTTTCACTATGGCCATCCCTATTCTCCTCCCCATTGGCTTCATTATGCTTTTCATTAAAACTTACAAGATCTTTTAATGTAAAACCATCATGGGCACTAATAAAATTAATACTTGCACTAGAATTTCGACCAGAGTGTTCGAATAAATCATTTGAGCCATGAAAACGTAAAGCAAACTCAGGCAGTAAACCAAGATCGGAACGCCAGAAACGACGAACTACATCGCGATATTTGTCATTCCACTCTCGCCAATCAGAGGGAAAGTTACCAAGTTGGTAGCCGCCAGGGCCAATATCCCAAGGTTCTGCAATTAATTTCACTTGGCTTAAAATAGGATCTTGATTGATAGATTGAAAAAATGTGTGGTGCGTTTTAAATCCTGAAGGATCACGTCCAAGTATGGGCGCTAAGTCAAATCTAAAGCCATCAACGCCCATGATTTCAACCCAATATCTTAAACTATCTAATATCAATTTTAATGTCATAGGATGACTGATGTTAATTGTATTACCGCAACCAGTATCATTAATATATGTAGCGAGATTAATGGGATCTAATCGGTAATAACTTGGGTTATCAAAACCTTTAAAACATAAAGTAGGACCATGATGATTCCCTTCTGCTGTATGATTAAAAACAACATCTAATATAACTTCAATATTATGTTTATGTAGTTGAGCAACCATAGTTTGAAACTCTATGATATTACCGTGAGTCAAATATGCATTATGAGGTGTGAAAAAGTTTAAACTATTATAGCCCCAGTAATTAGTTAGGTTTTTATCTTGTAAAAAACGTTCACTGATAAATTGATGTACAGGTAGCAACTCTAGGGTTGTAATGCCTAAGTTCTTCAAATGTGCGATAAATGCCGGTTCTGCGAGTCCTAAAAATTTACCTCTATGTAACTCATTAATTAAGGTATTATTTTTAGTTGCCCCTTTAACATGGCATTCATAAATCACAGTATCATGCCAAGGAATACAAGGTTTTTTGCCTGTATAAGCCTTAATATTCGATACTTGAGACTTGGGCATATATGCGGCTGTATCTAAATTATTAATTTCTTCTGTTGTGTTGTTGTGATTGTAGGCTTCACCCAAGTCACTATCTGAATTTTCATTTGAGTTTAAAATAAAATCAAAAGCTGTTGCTGGTGTAAACTCGCCAAATAACGCCTTCGCATAAGGGTCGATCAATAGATTATTTGGATTAAACCTAAGGCCTTGCTCAGGATTAAACTCACCTGTTAAGCGGTAACCGTATAACTGATCTTTAGGTAAGTAATCTATTTGACCATGCCAAACATGGCCCTCGCCTTTAAATAGCTCAAAGCGCCCAATTTCATGAGTACCATTTTCATCAAATAAACAAAGTTGTATTGCTTGAGCTGAACTGGAAAATACAGCAAAATTAATACTGTATTTATCGACTTCACTGCTTGATATAACTGATGAACCTAAAGGGAAAATTAACCCAGGTTTTAACTCATAATCTATTGGCATTAATCTACTCTTTTTAAATACAAGGTAGCTAAAGGCGGTATGTCTAAATAAATGCTATTCTCAAAACCTTGCCATTGAATTAGTTGAGGTTTGTATCGTGATTGTTTACTAAAATCAGATCCCCAATATTCACTTGCGTCGGTATTGAGTATTACTTCATATTCACACTTACTTGGTACGCCAATTCTAAAGTTTTGGTGAGTATCAGGTGTCATATTACTGATCACAACGATATGATCATCCAAATTTTGTGCAAAACGAATAAAGCTAAATATACTTTGACCGGCATTGCCACCATCTATCCATTTAAAGCCTTCTTGTTTATTGTCTAACTGGTACAAAGGTTTGTGATCTTGATAAACAGCATTTAGGTTTTTGATCAACTGTTGCATGCCTTTATGTGGTTCAAACTCTAATAAATGCCAATCAAGGGATGAGTCATGATCCCATTCATTGTATTGAGCAAACTCTCCGCCCATAAATAATAATTTTTTACCTGGATGTGCCCACATAAATGCATAATATGCACGTAAATTGGCAAACTTCTGCCAATCATCTCCGGGCATTTTATTAATTAAAGAACCTTTACCATGTACCACTTCATCATGTGAAAGCGGCAAGATATAGTTTTCACTAAATGCATAGATGAGAGAAAAAGTCATTTCATTATGATGATGTGCGCGATAGATAGGATCTTTTGACATATAGTTGAGACTGTCATTCATCCAGCCCATATTCCACTTATAACCAAAGCCTAAACCACCATGTTCAACAAACTGTGTGACACCAGGCCATGCTGTAGACTCTTCTGCTGCCATCATGATCCCTGGATAGTTGCCATAACATCTTTGGTTAACTTGTTTTAATAATTCAATGGCTTCTAGGTTTTCACGACCGCCATATTGATTCGGGATCCATTCTCCTGACTCTCTGCTGTAATCTAGATAAAGCATAGAAGCGACAGCATCAACCCTTAAACCATCAATTGCAAAGTTATCAAACCAAAACATTGCATTAGAAATTAAAAAGCTCTGTATTTCAGCTCGACCATAATTATAGATATGGGTATTCCAATCAGGATGGAATCCTTGACGTTTATCTGCATGTTCAAATAGGTGAGAGCCATCGAATTTAGCTAAACCGTGGGGATCAGAAGGAAAATGTCCGGGTACCCAATCTATTAATAATCCAATATTATGTTCGTGACAGGCATCAACTAAATTTTGAAAATCAGCAACACTGCCAAAACGACTTGTAGGTGCATACATGCCAACTGGCTGGTATCCCCACGAACCATCAAATGGAAATTCACTAATTGGCATTAACTGAATATGAGTAAATCCAAGAGATTTTACATAAGGCACCAGTTTTTCTGATAATTGCTGGTAGCTAAGGTAGCCCTTTAAACCCTGTTCAAGTTTTTGAGTATCATGTTGCCAAGAACCAGCGTGTACTTCGTATATGCTAATTGGTTTATCAACTGCATTACGTAATTCTCTGGCATATTGCAGATCATTAATGTCTTTGGGAGTTTTATTGCAACCAGTTAATGCTTGTTGTTCAGGCACTACAGATGCGGTGTCTGAAGGTATTTGCATTGAAAATGCAAAAGGGTCAGATTTTTCTAATCTATCGCCTTGTGCAGTTACAATACTAAATTTATAGCTTTGTCCTTCACTAATATCAGGAATAAAAATTTCCCAAACTCCGCATGCTGGATGTTTTCTCATTAGGTGACGCTTATTATTCCAATGGTTAAAATCACCAATTAAACTGACACTTTTTGCATTGGGTGCCCATAAAGTAAACCTAACACCAATTTGTTGTTCTAGTGTTTGCCAATGCGCACCTAAGTGTTGATATGCCTGTTCTAATGTGCCTTCATTAAATAAATACATGGCATTTAAATCTAATGTAGATTCAAATGTATAAACATCAGAATGTATTTCATTAGACAATGGATAATTAATATTGAGTTTATAATGCTGACTAAAAAGAGATTTATTTAAAATCAAAGTAAATAAGTCTGTATTTTTATATCTGCTATAAGCTGATTTGCATTTACTAGTCTCATAAAAAACTTTAGTTGCACCTGGTATGTAACACCTAAGTACATATTGATCTTCATTAAACTTGTGTACGCCTAAAAACGAAAAAGGATCACTAAATACCCCTAAGTTTAAAGCAGATACTTGTGTATCATAATCAGGTTTATATACCTGAGATGTTATTAACATTGCTTCACTCATAGTGCTTCCTTGCCTGATTTAATTGCTTAAAAAACGTATTTTCTGAAAATAACTTTTCTGGTTTATTGTGTAAGCGCCTTCGCCAATTAGGGTATTCTTTATCTGTTCCAGGAATATTTACGGGCAACTCGTTATCATCCAAATCATCAAGCTGCACTGTGAGTAACTTCACTTTAGTGCGTGCTAAAATGATTAGTAAGCTGAGATAAATGTGTTGATGTGATGAATCTAACGTTAATTCTTTAACGTCAGATTGGCTTTTATATTGATTTAACCAATTAAGTAGTTTGGTTTTTTCAGATTGCCGTTGTGCTAGTGCCTCAAGGCATTTATCTGCACTGGAATATAAATTTAATGAATGGCGTAAATTTATATCACTTTTTTGCCACCAAGCTTTAAATGTTGGTACATCGTGATTAGCAACCATAAGCATGGCATGAGGCTCAAATTCATCTGGAGCGATGAATTCTCCTATATGATTCTTTTCAAAATAAAATAGTAAATTTGAATAGATATTAGATGATTTCAATGCTGATTTAATTTCATCTGGTACGATACCTAAGTCTTCGCCAATCACTTCACATTGGTTTAAGTGAGATTCAAGTTTGAGTAAGGCTAACATCTGCTCAAATGGATAATAAACGTAACACCCTTTGTTTTGCTCTGAGTTATCTAAAATGCACCACCAGAGTCTTAATAATGCCATAACATGATCAATTCTAAGTGCGCCACAGCTTTTCATATTCGATTGTAATAGCTTGATGTAATGGCTATAACCTGACTGTTTTAATTTAATCGGTTCTATGGGTGGTAGACCCCAGTTTTGTCCTTCATTAGACCAAGGATCTGGTGGTGCGCCTATACTGGCATTTTTGATGAAAATGGTTTCATTTTGTTTGAACTCATTACCGTCTTGAGCACAGCCTACTGCTAGATCGCGTATTAAACCTAAACTCATATTACTTTGTTTACTCAATTGTTGGCACTGCTCAAATTGAATATTGGCTTGCCATTGTAAATAAGCAATAAACTCTGGATCTTTATAACTCGCTTTTAAGTTTTCTTGAGCACATACCCAATCACAATAGCTGTTAATGTCAGTATCATTTTTAAAATTGATGAATTGTTTGTAATAATGCGATTTAATTAATTTATGCTGTTCTAAAAAATACTGAAACAAGATGTAATAAATTTGATACTTTAAGGAAAATACCAATTCATAATCTATGTAACTTTCACTTTTTTGCTGCTTCAGCTGAGTTGATAATAAATCAGATTTAACTAATGCTTGTGCATCAGCACAATTATTAAAGTCTTTAATATCTTGAATATGTATATATAAAGGGTTAATGCATAATCTATCACTCGGACTATATGGACTTGCCCGATTAGGTTCATGATCAAATAATGCGTGTAATGGATTTAATAAAATATAGTCAGCACCGCGTTGTGATGAATGCTGAATTACACTTTTCAAATCTTTAAAATCACCTATCCCATAATTATCATCACCAATAAGGCTATATAATTGCAGGGATACACCCCATGCTTGGTTACAGTCATTCAAATAAGCTTTATTTGGATAAACGATTAATTTACCACTGTTGTGGGTATCGTTTATTGATATTTCAATTTGATAGTACCCAATTGAAATGTCTTCAATTTTGACTGCGAATTCACGGAACACTTGATCATTATATTGATAATTACCAATTTCTTTTAACTGCGATATATCAATACTATTTGAATTCACTAAATGTGCGTTTTTATAAATTTTCCAACAAATTTTAGATTTAACTTGAGCAGCATTAGCACGTACTTTCAAAATAAAATCTGAATTAGAAACAAAGCTTGTTTGACCTATAATATCGAACCATGGGGCGACATCTAATTGAAAATTAGCCAGATTGACGGCATCTAAATCCTCTAGGTCATATCCACATACTGATAAAACACTGCGTCTTACATCATCACTAATTGTGATTTGATCACCGTTATAACTGGTATATTGATTGCCAATACCTTGTAAATATAATAATTGTGTTATTGGTTGCATAAGGCTATATTCGCCTTAAACTTGATAGGTATTTACAACACTATTATCACTACCAAAGCTATTTTGAATATAAGCATCTGCGTGATTGTCATTTTCCCATTTATCTTCATTAATTAAGTAACGAAAATGAAAGTCTTTGTCTCTAGGTAGTCTTACTCGCGTGCGGTAAACTTTATCTTTCTTAATGAACTTCATATCAATAGGTTGCCAGTCATTAAATTCAGCAACGAGTTGTACTTTCTTAACATCTGATACATTAAATTCAAATGTTACTTCTGCTTCTTGTTTGGTTTTAAAAAATCTTTTAATTAACATATTGGCTCCTAACAGTTCTAAACCGAAAAAATTCCTTGCCGAACATTACTAAAACGAGTGTTTTAACAGTGTTCTGAATGATGTTACTTAAGCTCATTAAAGTTAAACATATGAATATTTAGATTTTATGACAGTGTGTGTAAGAGAACACTGCACCACAATAAAACAAAATGTTATGGCTTTGATTAAGAAAACTTAGTGTAGTAGATAGAGCAATAAATAAACCATTTTTGATTGATATTTAATATAAATTAAAATATTAACTTTTCAAATGATAATAGATCTTATTTAGATGAGTAATTTTCAATTTGTTTCTATAAAAGGGATTTTAAATCAGTGAATTGAATTTAGTTCATATAAAACATAGTGCTAGAGCTCTATATGAATTTTTTGTTTGCACTAAAACTGTGCAAACAAATGCCTTATTGGTGCTTATAATCAAAGTTAATATATTACTGCTGGAATTTTTCTAGTAGTTGCCATAAGGAATGTACTTCATGTGTTGGTGTGATCCCTTCTGGCCTGGCTTGTTTGTCTATATTTAACCAACAGGTATCTATACCTGCATTTATACCACCTAAAATATCTGAATGGGGATTATCCCCTACCATTAAAATATCACTTTTATTAGGCTCTCCCATGGTTCTAAAGGCATATTCAAAAATACCAATATCTGGTTTTGCAACACCAACTTGCTCAGAGATCACTAAAGTCGAAAAAACATCTTTAAAGCCTGTCTTTTCTAGTCTCACAGTTTGTAATTGAGTAAAGCCATTAGTAATGATCCCCATTTTAACTTTTGTTGATAAATAATGAATCAGCTCTTTAGCACCATCAAGTGGTTTACAGATTTGTGCCATTGCATGTAAAAATTCGCTATTAAGCGTTTGAGTAGATACCGACAGTTTGTTCGACCAATCATTAAATCGGTTATGTTGTAATTGTTGTGCTGTAATATCACCATTTTGATATTCAACCCAAAGTGGCTGATTGACTCTTTGATAGATTTCAAAATCATCAATGGAAAATTCAATATCAAACTTTTCAAACATTAACTTTAAGCCTTGATATGCATCAAAATGAAATAACGTTTCATCAGCATCAAATAATACCCATTTATAATTCATTGCTCACTCCTGTTCCATGATATAAGTCTGCATTTATAAAGGGAGATAATGCTAAAATGAGTGCTTGAGTATAAATGCTTTCACGGGTGGCATTATTATGTGTTAATAAACCAATCGCCCCACCTTTTTGTTTAATATTGGTTGTTTTAAATAAATCATCCATCACATTTCCTAATTCTTCACCTGATTTTAATGATTCGTAAACACATTGCGGTAAAGGCAAACTGGCACTTCTGCCGACAGATTGCTGTTGATTATTAATAATTGAAAAGTACGCGCAGGTGATTGGACCGTCTTCGGTTAAATCAACACCGCCCTCTAGAGCAACATAAAAATCGGCATTATTAGATCCATTTTTACAAAATAGTGCTCGGTTTATCGCTCCAAGGCGTGTTTCGCTTGCTGTCATAGGTTGTTCAGAAACACCGGATGGCGCATGTATGCCTTTACAAATAATTTGGTTGTTAGCAAAAATATTAGAAAATGCATTTTTTACTGCATTGATTTTAACAGGGTTAAGTGAACCTACGAGGATTCTGATAACTTCTTTTGACATATTTTTAAACATTGTTCAGGTTATTTCTGCATAGTAACACAGCTTAACTTTGTCCTTTAAATTTCAAATGTAAACAATTTTTAAATTTAATATCGACCCCTTTTAAACTACTGAAATTTTATTATTTATAAATAAGTTGATCTAACACAATTTTTGAGCAATTAACTGACTGGCGATTTCATACAAACTATATATTGTGCTTTCATATAAAAATAAACACAATATATGGTAATTATAATGTTTAATTGCGTTGAACCACAAGTTGTATTTCAAGAAGTACCTAATGAAGTCTCTTTGGCATTTTTAGTTACTGGTTGTCCTTTTGCGTGTGATGGGTGTCATAGCCAAGACAGCTGGACTGCTACCTCGGGTGTTGAATTAGATGCAAAAACTTTTTCAAATTACTTATCTCAATACAAAAATCTCATTACCTGTGTTGTTTTCTTCGGAGGTGAGCGGCAAGCCCATAAACTTATCGCACATTTAAAGTTAAAGCAAAATCAATAATTTAAAACTTTCTTATACACAGGGGGCTGAGAAAGTCAGTAAAAGCATCATAGCGCATTTAGATTTTTTAAAAACTTGCTATGAATGTGGCTCCGAAGATATAGATTATGGTACCCGTGTAATAGGTTATTTAAAACGTATATCTGCTTTTAGCCAAGGTCGACGTGAAGAGCATAGTCGACGTCATTATCATATTCGTTAATACTATTTGTAATGAGCGGGACTTAAATTAAAAAATAGGGAGAAAATCGCATGATTTTCCCCCTATACAAAATGATTATTTACATTTAAATTTAGACAGTTAAAGCATTAATTTAGCCATTCTTGCAAAATAAGTTTATCAACTAAACCACTGCGACCTTGGCTTTGCCCTTTCTTATTAAAAAAATAGCTGCGAGGTAATTCGCCATACCACGTTGGATCAACAATATATCTACTTTGCATTGCTTGTTCATCAGCAAAGTGCAACAAAGCTAAAGTATTTAATTCATATTCATTGATAATCTTATCAATTTCTTGCTTTATTTCATCATCTGAATCTGTGTTAATTAAAACAACTTTAAGATCTGAGTTAACTTTTAGCATTTGAGAAATTATTTTGAGCTCTTTAAAGCAAGGTGGGCATTCTAAAGACCAAAATACTGCAATCCAATTTTCATTTAGGTTTTGCTTTTTTACATCATGCCAAACTTGCTTATTAAATTGTGTACTTTTTGCTGCACTTTCCAAGGCTGTAAAACCCAATAAAATACATACTAAGATATGAGTTAACATTTTTAATAATCTCATAGTTTAGTTGTCCAATGGGCTGTTTTTGGTTTATGCCAAGATACATGATTAGAACCGTTTTTAGATTTGAATAAAAATGGCCTATCTGCGCCGGTACTTGAAGTTGTAAGCAAAGTTGGAGCTTGAAATGAGTGGCCATTATCAAGAGATTGTTTATGCCATAGTTCATGTTTTACGCCATTAAACTCAAGCCATACGATATCGACCTGTTTATCATTAGAAATAATATTTGGGTGTACCGCTTGTTTACTAAGCTCCCCCACAGGTATAGGTTTTGATATCTTTTTACCTAAGGTATCGGTATAACCGTAAAAAACTCCCTTCCCTTTACTGCCTTGGTTAAACCAAGTTAAGTGTAATCTACTAGCTGTTTTTGAAATACCCGCACCTTGATGAGGACAACCATTGATAAACCATTCGTCTTCAGTAACTCTGTGACGACTGATAATTTCATTGCTGTTTAGATCGTAATTAATTAATGAAAAGTCTCTAATATTGTCGCCAAATATATCCCGATACATAATAGAAACTTGATTTTTATCGGTTTCTACTAAGGTTAATCGGCAACAAACACAGGTACCTTGCGCCAGCTTAATATTTGAAAATGTGACTCTGAGATCATTTTCAAAATTAGCTTGTGCTAAGTAAATCGATGATCCATTAAACTGATGCCCTGCTTTTTTTGCTTTATATTTATCGCGTCCATCTAACCAAATTAAAACGAGTTTTTGATCTTGGGTAACGATCATTTCATTAAAACTATGGCCCGTTATTAAATTATCATTATTAACGGTAATGGGTTTAGCAAAAGATTGACCTCCATTTTGAGAGTAGCTAAACCTAATATCACCGGTATATTTTTTACTGCCAGGCTTTGACCATGATAAGTAGACATGACCAGTATTTGAAAAAGCGATTTTAGGGCGGTTTTCACCTCGAGCTGATATTTTTTCATTAATTGCTTTTATTTTAATTGCTTTACCAAAATGCTTACCTAGATCATGTGAAATAGCATAATACATTTGATTATTATTGGCCCAAACACGCCAGATATCGCCATTTGGATGAGTGGCTATTGTCACTGTTTTTGCACATGTCACATCCTGTGCTTGACAGGTTTTGAGCTTAGCTTGATCTGGTGAATCCATTACATGCTGATGTGCAGCTAAAGATGAACACCAAATAATAAATAATACTGATAATAAGAACTTCATAGTCATTACCACTGGTACTTCAAGCCAAAATAAGCTGTTCTTGGAGCTGCCGGTTGATAGCTTTCTTTACCATATCTCACTTGCGCTTCTTGCGCATAAAATTTATCTGTTAAGTTCAAAACTCTGGCATTTAAACTTAATTTATTGGTGACATCATAATTTAATTTTATGTTTGCGATAGTATAACCATCATAACTTTGCTCGTTTTCTTCATCCATCCAATACTCACCAATAGATTGCACTTCTACCATAGTTGATAGCCCAGATATTGCTTCAGGTAGATATCTTAACCTTAGGTTTGCTAAATATTCTGGAGCCATAACCATGCTGTTACCTGATAAATCTTTTTCAACTAATTCTCCGCGTTTGATACGGCCCTCATCTATGATGAATTCATCATATTCATGGTCGGCTTTACTATAAGCCATAGAGATGTTGAAATTTGTTGTCACCTGCCAATTAGCTGCGGCTTCAAATCCTTTATGTATTACTCGTCCTGCGTTGGTTAAAAATCTTTGACCGTTATCATCATATGCACGCACTATTGCATCATCTACATCCATATAAAATAACGCTAAATCAATAGATACATTCTCTAGATTATTTTTATAACCAAGCTCAAATGTATCAGATACTTCAGCTTCAATGCTTGATATATTATCAGCAGTATCACTTGATTTAATATGGTATAAACTACCGGCTGTTGGCAGTCTAAAACTATTTGCATATCGTAAATAAGTACTTGATTCATCGGTTAAATGGTAATTTAAACTGGCTTTAGGACTGAGGTGTTTAAAGCTATCGCTTCTATCTGCTATGCTTTGCAACCCATGACCTATATCACCTATCACTGACATATGATTATCAAAATCATACTTAGCGTAATCATAACGCGCACCTAAAGTGAGCTCTAATTTTTGATTCAATGACCTTTGATGCTGAAAATAAGGTGAAATGCCTGTATAGCGGGTTGTATCATCATAGAATATTTCACCTTTGAGAAAGGTATCTGCACCATAACCTGTTGTAGTGATATCTGTCGGTTGATTTGAAAATTGTTCGCCTTCTGTTAACTCTATATCGATCCCAAAAATAGAATTAGCATCATTGTCATGTTGCCAGTTTGCTAATGCTAATAAACCAAGCGAATTAACTTGGGATTCATTGTTTGGCATATTTGCATTCCAAGTTGCTGTGTAATCATTAGTTCTATGACGAATATAACCAATCGCAGAATAATAATTATCGCCTGAGTAAAAATCCCATTGTGTAGATAACTTTATATACTGACTTTTTCTAAGAGGATCATTTTCTAGTACTTGCTGTGGTAAACCTGAATCAGTAGGATTATTTTCAAATAAATCTTTAGACAAACCTGCAGCCATCTCTTGTTCTAAATCACTCATTACCACAGAGGTGGTTAATGATTGGGAATCATTGATGGTATATTCATGTCTAGCAGTAATTTCTGACCGTTGAGAGCTTGTATGATCACGCCAGCCTTGGTTTGATAAATGAGATGCCGATACTCTTATGCCATTATTATCATCCAAGTTTTGTGAGTGGCTAAGTGCCATTTTATTATATTCAGACTCTCCAAATGTCATAGATAAATCAGTTTCAGGCTTTTTACTAATTGGTTTAGAAAGTACATTTATTGTTGCTGCAACAGCCCCAGAGCCATATAAAGCAGTGCCGGCTCCTTTTAATACTTCTACACGAGCAGCATTTGAATTAAAGCTAGACCACCATAATGCGTTATGATTAAAAAAAGCAGCTGATTGAATTGGCACATTATCTTGTAAAAATAAGTAATAACCGCTGGTATTCATTGGCATTCTGATAGCAGTTTTATGACCCTGTCCGCCAGCAAGTTGGTCTATTAATACACCCGATACACTATTTAAAGATTCAGCAATATGCTGTCCGTTATCGATTTTAAGCTCATCAGAATTAATACTATGCACAGACATCGCTAAATCTGTGTCTAAAGATTCTTTTCTGGTTGCTGTTATAGAAATTCTTTCAATATCTTTTATTTCATTGTTTTTGGAAACTTCTTGAGAGTTTGATTGAAAACTTGCTGAAATACATAAAGCGAGTAGAGATATCTTTAAATAAGATTGCATAATTGATTGCTCAATAAAAAGTGTAATGCAATTGTAATTAACAATGTCATCTTTGGGGTGTGACATAATGTCGCAATTAGTTAAGTTTGAATGTAGGATAGTGATACAGATCAATATATTACTTCTAAAATTTGTGACTGGTATTTATATCGTTACTAAATTGAACAAAAAATTTAAAAAGAGCTTAAATGTCATCACAACTCATAAATCAAATTGAAACCACATTAGGTAATATCGCAAGCTTTTTGTGGGGATTACCTCTGGTTATAATTCTTGTAGGTGGCGGTTTATTTTTTGTCATTTATTCAAAACTCAGGCCATATCGACATTTAAAACATGCAATAGATATTACACTTGGTAAATATGATAAAGATTCTAAAGCCAAAGGAGAACTCAGTCATTTTCAAGCATTAATGGTGGCTTTATCAGGCACACTCGGCTTAGGCAACATAAGTGGTGTTGCTGTCGCAATTACTTTAGGAGGATCTGGCGCCATATTTTGGATGTGGATCACTGCTATTGTGGGTATCTCAACTAAATATTATACCGCGACACTTGCAGTAAAGTTTCGGGGACTTGATAGAAGCGGTCAATTACAAGGTGGTCCCATGTATGTAATACGTGAAGGATTAGGCCATAAATGGCTGCCACTTGCTTGGTTATTTTGTATCGCCTGTATGCTTGGTTCATTGCCTATTTTTCAAATAAATCAGTTGGTTCAAATATTAAGAGATTTCATAGCGATACCAAATGGACTTGCATCTCCAAGTCAGCATTTTAGTTTTGATCTGATGTGTGGAATATTGTTTTGTATTTTAATCTCTTCAATTGTGATGGGTAAACTGACCAGAATTGCAAAAGTAACCAGTCGAGTAGTGCCATTTATGGTGATTGTTTATCTACTAATGACATTAAGTGTTTTGTTTATTAATTTAGATAAAATAATACCTGCTTTTGCTTCAATATTTATAAATGCATTTAATTCAAGTTCGGTTGCTGGTGGATTGCTAGGCACGATTATTATGATAGGTGTGCAACGTGGGGCTTTTTCTAATGAAGCTGGTATAGGCACAGAATCTATGGCCCATGGTGCGGCAAAAACTGACGAACCAATAAGAGAGGGATTAGTTGCAACCTTAGGTCCAATTGTTGATACTTTAATTGTATGTACCTGTACTGCTTTAGCAATTTTAGTCACTGGAGTATTAGATAGTGATTTCACCGGTGTTAGTTTAACAGCGCATGCTTTTGAAAATACTTTCCCAGGGATTGGCGGTTACCTACTTATTATGGTGGTATTCTTTTTAAGTACTAGTACAGTATTAAGTTTTTGGTATTATGGCGAAAAATGTGCCGAGTTTTTATTAGGTAAAACCTTTCAAAGATTTTATATTATCTTTTATTTAGCTTTGATAATTGTAGGCGCCATTGCATCCCTTAAATTAGTGATTAACTTGATAGATGTTATGTATGCTCTGATGGCTATTCCAACTATGGTTTCAACCATACTATTAGCAAAAAAAGTAAATGTAGAGTCTAAAAAATATTTTGATAACCTAGTTCAATAAATATAAAACTATTGCCAAAATGACAAATATACTAAATATTAATGACTTAAGTTATATATATACTTTTCAAAACAACCTAAAATAATCACTCTCATTTTGCATTGTATTAGTAATAAGCTAATACCTGTGGTAAAAAGTAGACGCAATTTAAACATCAAAGCAAAAAACGTGTAAATAAAAAGTCACTTAGCATTGCACGTGCAATCCATATTTATGTATCAATGGCATTATTCTTATTTATGATGTTTTATGCTTTTACTGGCATCACATTAAACCACACTGACTGGTTCGATAGTAAAACAGATAATAGTCACTTTAGCGAACAAGCAATTCCAGATTATTTACTCCCTAGTGAACCGTTAGATTCTAATTGGCAGCAAGCAAGCGGTCATTGACTAAAAAGCCAATGGGGCGTTGATTTTAATAGCATAGAGTTCACTGATGATGAAGTGATCGTTGTGCATAAAGGGCCGGGGACCTATCAAAATATCACTTTAGATTTAATAGATAATATTGCGATTATAGAAAGAAACTTCTGCCAAATATTACTCAAGATATAAAATGAAAGGTTCGGATAAGCCAGTGCGTACACCTGTTGATAAATTAGCCACTAAAGCGATGATTCCCAAAGGTGCTTATGATTTAGAAGGCGCATTATATTTTTCACGAGTTGAAACTTACGTAACATTAAATACCCCGAATGACGCTGCATCTAAACCAACAAATCAATATTTTGAATTACTTCCCATTACTCAATCTACTGATACTGTTGAAAAAATATTACAGAATTTAAATTACGTTTTAATGGTAAACCAGTTAAAAATGCTGAGGTATCAATTGTAAGGGAAGGTACTTTATACCGTAATCAAATTGAAGCAATTGAAGTTAAATCTAATTATAAGTGCATAGTTTCATTTATTCCTCAAGAAGCTGGCCGTTATTTATTACATGCGACTTATGAAAAAGAATTAAAAGATAATGCTTTAGCAGATAAGATGCTTAATACATTGTTTTTAACTTTCGAAGCTGGCTTAGAATAATTTACCACGGGTTTAAATTATTTTGATTTAGACCCACTCATCCTCACCTAAATTTTGATTAAAATACAATCAAACAAATATTTTTAAAAACTTTTGACACAAAAATGAGGAAAAACCTTTAGTTAAGGCATAAAATAGAACTACGAAATTTTCATGAGAAAGTTATGCGTTATTTAAAGCTTTTCGTTTCATCATTTTTTGTTTTTTCATTATTTAGCCTAATAGGTTGTTCATCAGGACTGCAATTTCAAAATATTAAGCACATTCACCTATTGCAAGATACTATCAATAATATTGATGGTTTAGATAATCCTCGCGTAGCAAAATTTAATCAAAATGATTCACAGCTTTTTGTTGTAAGCGCTGATGATGATGCGTTAGCAATATTCAATGTGGGTAATAATGTAACACTTTCATTATCACAAGTTTTTAAAAATAACCAAGAGATTAAAGGCTTACGCGGTGCGACAGATGTTGCTATTTCTAAAAATGGTCAATATGCGTATGTAGTGAGTTTTTATGATAGTGCTTTAGTTATTTTTAAAAAAGCAGATGATGGTAAATTTCACTATCAACATACTTATACAGATAAAATTAAATGGTGGGAATATAAAGGAAAACCTATCTCATCTGCATTACAAAAATTTTATTTATTAGGCGCGTATGATATCGAAATAAACAGCTCAGGAAATCAACTGTATATAGCCAGTTCTGTGAGTAATGCGGTCAGTATTTTTAATATTAATGAAGATGGTTTTCCTATTTTTTCACATGCCATTAAAGATACAGATAACATCAATTTTGGCTTAAAAGGTGCTGTTGATGTGGCTTTATCACCAGATGATAATCATTTTGCTGTTGCTGGTTTTAATGAGAATGTAATTAATTACTTTAAAAGAGAAGTAGATAATACTTTCCGTTTAGAGCAAAGCCTAGTAAATGACTCTAATGGTATTAATAACTTAGATAAACCACAGAGTGTTGTATTTTCTAACAATGGTGAATATTTATACGTAGCATGCGCCAGTGGCGCGATTGTAGTGTTTAATCAAGACCATCAGGGTAAATTAAGTTACTTAGAATCAATTAAAAGTGAGCAAATCACAGGTCTTGACGGTGCGGGTAGTGTTTTAATGAGTAACGATGATAGATTATTATATGTTGTAGCTGAAAACGACAATGCTTTATCTATTTTTTCTAGAAATGTAGATGGCACACTCACATTAAAGGATACGATAAATAATTTAGATTTTAATGAAAATAATCTACTTGGTGCATCATCTGTTACTTTATCGACTGATGGACAATACTTAATTGTAACTGCTGGTAAAGGTGATTCACTGAATGTTTTTGAGGTAAATTAAGTAAACGATTATTACTAATTCTGACTTTATAAAAAATATGACGGCCTAGTCCTTAAAACTGTCGTCATATTTTGTTTAAGAAATTAAGTTCTAAAATTTAAAACTTTATTTAGACGACAAGATTTACAGCCAGTCTAGATAACATTTTAGATTAATTTAAAGCGAGTTAATTAATTTAATTCGCTTTGTGTTTTCAACTTTTTTGCTATTTTATAATCAACAAATATCGATTGAAATTTATACACTTTTATTGGTATCAATTGCTTTTCTTAAAAATCCAGCACTGTGTTCTAAAAGCTTCGCGCCCTCATCTATTGAAACACCTGTTAATATATTTAAGATTGCTAACTTAGTATTCGATTGCGTATTTATTAATGCGGTGCTTGCAGTATCAAAATCACACTCAGTTGCTTGCATAACAATACGAATTGCACGTGCATTTAATTTTTCATTGGTAGCACTCACATCAACCATGAGGTTTTTATATATTTTACCTATCCTGATCATGCTTGCTGTGCTCAGTGTATTTAAAATAAGCTTTTGTGCCGTACCTGATTTCATTCTAGTTGAACCTGTTAATACTTCAGGACCTACTTGGGCACATATAGCAATATCAGCTACATCCGAGACACCTTGATTTGGGCTACAAGTCACACCTACTACGCTACAGTTAAGCTGCTTTGCATAATTCATAGCTGAAATAACATATGGGGTACGACCGCTGGCTGCGATGCCAACTAATACGTCTTTAGACGTTAAATTAATATCTTTTAAATCTTGAATACCTAATTCTGTATTGTCTTCAGCACCCTCTACAGCACTTTGAATTGCAGTTTGACCACCTGCAATTATGCCAACCACCATATCATCAGAAACACTAAATGTAGGGCGACATTCAACCGCATCTAAAATACCTAAACGACCACTGGTACCCGCACCTATATAAATTAAACGGCCACCATTGTTAAAGGCAATAACAATTTCATCAACTGCTTTTGCTATTTCTGGCAAAATGTCTTTAACAGCATCAGCCACTTTTTGATCTTCATTATTTATTTTTGTAACAACACCTAAAGAATCTAATAAATCGATATCTAAGGTATCGATGTTTTGCACTTCGGTCGCAATTGATTTTAAAGAGTCAACCATGTCTATTTGGTCTTGATTTGATGGGCTTTGCATTTTATTCCTTAAAATTAAACGTTGAGCAAATGAACTATTGAAATTATACCAATTCTAGTAAGTTAATGATCTAATATAAATTAGGAAAAATTTTCAAGAGCGCAGTTTTATAGGTAAACGCGCAACTAGGCAGTGCACCTAGCTATAATCAAAGTCTAGCTGCACATTCCAAGGCATTAAATCTGTTAAATCTGAATTTTCTTCTCGATTGGGTATTTCTTTAAATAAATGTTGGAAGTAATAATATGGGTTTATATCATTTGCCCGACATGTCATGACAATACTATAAAGTATCGCTATTGCCTCTGAACCATTGACTGATTGCGAGAACATCCAGTTTTTTCGTCCCGTGGTAAATGCTCTGATATCACGCTCCGTTATATTATTGTCTATACCTAGTTCACCATATGCAATATAACGATTTAATTTATTCCATTGATTAAGTGCATCATTATATTTACGTCTGGCATGTGCCCAGCAGCCCACAGGTATTATATTGTCAACATTATCATAAATAGCATAACCATCACATTGTAAGTATCCTTGGTCAGCAATTCTCGGTGAATTAATTTTCATCGAGTCAAAATGACTTTTTTAGTCATCTTTTAATTTAACTCATTTTTTTGTGAAGAATTTAATTTTTAACCTTTACTATCAGGCACCCGTCGAGCTAGACATTTAAGTCCATTCTTTCAAAATTAACTGGTTAATATTTTTTCAGCTTCATCACCTCATAATCATCAGGATTTAACATCAAATCCATTAATTGCGCCCAACCTTTTACAATAACCATTCTAATTGTGCTTCTTAAGTTTTCCCATAAATGAGCTTTTGAGCCCAATAACACACGGCAGGCTTGATAAACGCCATCGATTAACTCAAATATTTGATGGAAGGTGAACGCCAATAATGTGAGCAAATACATGTTATAACAACAAGCACAATGCACTGTTTTAGAGCTGTGGTATTGTGTGCCATCAATAGTGTACATCAGCACGTTCGTTAAGGCATCATGCTGGCTATAATCGAAACCGCCAAAGCAAATGGGCTTATTCCATTTGATTACTTGGTGCAATGCTTAGAAGAACTCAGCCAACCAGAGCCAGACATAGATTCTCTATTACCTTGGAATATTAAACGCTAGGTGTGATCCCCAGACGGATACATAGAAAGAATTGGCTATTCTCCAGCACTGCAAAGGGAGCAAAAGCCAGCTTCCAGATGTATTTATTGAAGATAAGGCTGAATAGTTACAATTGTGAAACGATTATTTTTAGGAGGTGATATCAATACACAATTTCTTGTTAAATTTATTACCCTGTTACGCCCTTTTATTCCTTCTATCTCACAATTTGGTGATCGCCAGGTCGTGCGATTAATAAAAACACCTGATGTTGAAAATATTACATTGAAAGGTATTGCAACTTTACCATTGCACACTGCGCTAAATAATTAAAATATGCAAACGATTATCTTGCCAGGTGATGATATAAATTACCTATAATTGAGACCAAAGTATTATTGCTTTATATTTTTTGATTTATCACTCTAGAACGATAATTAAGTAAGTTTAAATACCTATGAAAAAAATAATCGCACTCACTATTAGTCTATTTACACCGGTACTTTTTGCTCATTCAATACAGACATATCAAACAAGCGATTGGATCACTGACAAGGTATTCACTCAAGGTATTGAAGGCCCTGCGGTTGATAAATCAGGTCACCTATTTGCTGTGAATTTTGAAAAAGATGGCACCATAGGAAAAGTAACAGCAAAAGGTGAAGCTCAGTTGTACATCACTTTGCCTAAAGGCAGTACTGGAAACGGAATACGTTTTGATATTAAAAATAATATGTATATTGCAGATTATAGCGGTCATAACATATTAAAAGTTGATGCCTACAATAAGAAAGCCTCAGTATTTGCGCATAACCCTAAAATGAATCAACCAAATGATATTGCGATAATGAAAACAGGGACTTTATTCGCGAGTGATCCAAATTGGGTAAAAAGTACTGGACAATTATGGCGAATAGATACTAATGGCTCAACTCACCTAATAGAATCTGGTATGGGAACAACTAATGGTATCGAAGTCAGTGCAGACCAAAAACAATTATTCGTTAATGAAAGTGTGCAAAGAAAAGTTTGGGTTTATGATATTCAACCTGATAATACACTTAAAAATAAACGCTTATTAATAGAATTTGCTGATTTTGGTTTAGATGGAATGAGAGTTGATATTAAGGGCAACTTGTATATTGCCAGATATGGTAAAGGTGTAATAGCTAAAGTTTCCTCAAAAGGTAAGCTACTGTCTGAAATAAAACTTAAAGGACAATATCCAACTAATGTTGCTTTTGGTGGTAAAAATGGCAATCAAATCTTTGTAACAATGCAAAAACGTGGTGCGATTGAAACTTTTTTTGCTCAATACCCAGGATCAAGCCAGTTTAATTAGGCATGTAACACGTTTAGCAATTTTTAAACGTGTTGTTAAGTCTGGCACTCAAGGGATTGCTGTGGGTGATATTCAAGAGCAATTAAGCATTCCTGGCTCTACCCTTTCTCACCACGTTTCAAGTTTAGCGGCAGCATGCTTAATTAAACAACGACGAGAAGGTCGTACTTTATATTGTGTCGCGCAATATCCGAGGTTAATGGAAGTATTACATTTCTTGCAAGGTGAATGTTGTGCAGATGAATGTGGCAAAAACATATAAGCAATTTTACGAGCCAAGTAGTGGAATTCAATTTTAAGTATATTTATAGTCTGGTTAATTAACATTATATAGGAAATCAAACAGGAAAAAAGTATAGTTACATCACTCGTATTAGTAACACTTATTAGTTTTTCTAAACCTAATTTACTTGTTAAATTAATACTCTTTTTTTTGATATTTTTGCAAGCAAGCCAATTGATGTATTTTCATTATTTTGGATCTTTTTATAGCGCTTTTGATCTTATTTTAGCCATGAGAGAAACAACTGATGCATTGGCTGGTTTTTGGGATGTGAGTCTATTTTTACTAATTCCTTTGTCTATTTCTCTTATTTTATCTAGTTTAGCTTTCTTCTTTTATAATAAATTATGTGAAAAGTCTTTATCTTTTTTATGTGTAAACTTCTTACTATATTTAGTTTTATGTTTCCCTTTTTTACAATCTTTAAAATCAAGTTCATCACAAAAATTTCAACCTAATATAACTCATTCACCAATTAAAAATGGTCTTTATTCCTTTTCTTATTTTATCGCATTCCAAACAAAAAAAGCTTTAGGTTTTAATAAAGAAATACCTGATTATGAAAAATATCAAATTACTAAAGTACCAAGTGTTGATGCAAATATAGTCGTAATTATGGGTGAAAGTTTAAGTACTTTAAACATGGGTCTATATGATTATGAACGCCAAACTACACCTAATTTAACTAAGCTAAAAAGTGATCCTAATTTTGTTTATCGCCACTCATTATCTAGTGCAGTATCTACTCGTGTATCCTTAGCTTTATTTTTTAATACTGTTTATGAACCTGACAATATATCTCACCTACAAAGCATGGATACATCCTTATTTAGGCTTGCTAAACAATCTGGCTTTAATACACATTACATTACAACTCAAAAGAATGCAGGAGGGTTAACTTACTCATTTTCCTTAAAAGATATAGATACTTGGAAAGATGATAGTCATTTAAATCATTATCATAGTAAATATGACGATAGATTATTGCTAGAACTTAATCAAATGGACTTAGATTACTCTAAACCACAATTTATAACGTTGCAAATGACAAGTGCCCACACACCATATGTAGATAACTATCCAGAAGAATTTGAGGCTTATCCAGTTGACAACGTTAATTATAATGCTTATTTAAAAAACAGTTATGACAATTCTGTAAAATTTAATGATAAAGTAATTACAGATATTTTTAATTTTTTTGCTGGTACAAACAGGCCTACATATATATTTTTAACTTCAGATCATGGAGAATTAACTGGTCAAAATGGAAGGTTTGGGCATAATCAAGTCGATTTAGAAATTGCAAAAGTTCCTTTCTTATTTTATGGAGCAAATTTAACTAAAGATGCCATAAGCAGTGTTTCGCAAGAATTAGGTATTTTACCTAACCATTACACTATCAGTAAAAAAATAGCTAAATTGTTAGATTATGAGATATCAAACCCAAATGAAAAAGAAAATATATATTTTCTTAATGGCACTGCTGTTTTCGGTGAAGCAGGCTTTATGAGCTATGATATAGAAGCTGAAAAAGCAAAATTGTAATTAAAGCAATAAATTTTTCATACTCAGCTTTTGGATTTGATTCATTATTTGACTTAAAAGTGACTCATAATCCAAAGCGTTCTATATCAAGCTTTAATCAAAGGGTTACCTCTAAAGCTTGGTTAGAACGCTGGAATAAGCTCATTATAATTAAAAGTTAGCAGTCATCTTTTTCAAATAGCTCCATTAAACCAACTAATGCTGTAAACAGAACTGCACCAACAGGCCATACAATCCAAGTGATGTCCCAATCCATGGTCCACAAGCTCCAACCTAAATAAATTGCAGTAAGTAAAGGCCAATAAAAAGATGCGAGTTTCTCTGCGCGTCTAGCTCGTTTATTTTTTACTGTGTCTATAGAATGATCTAGTAGAATTGCATTATATGCATCATGTTCAGCCGATATTGGAGAGATGATATAAATCCCGCCAGATATTATGAATAACATCAAGATCAACATTAACATAACCATATCTGAACCATCAAAAAACATACTTATAACCATGACAGGAACAAAGCTAATAATGAACATAAATATACTCATAGATAGTCTTGTATTATAAGTTGGTTTAATCTTATGTAATTTATCTGTGAAAATACTATGTACACCATATTCTAATTCAAATTTCTCATCGTCGATTATTGATGTTTGCGTTTCAAACTGATTCGTTTTAATGAAAAAGTGAATGGCTATAGACACCATAACTAAGATACTGACAACACCTAATGCACCTGCGATATCTTCTGTTATATTTAAACGGTTCGTTTCTGCCATCGCCATAAAGAAAAACAATGGCACCACAGAGCAAATGCAAAGCATGATCCCTTTTGTATTTAAACTTGATACCGCCAGCTTATTTTCAACATATTTTGTAGCTTGATCTAAACTAACTTGAATTGTATCTGACTCTTTTGTCGTTTGAGTATTATTTTCAAAAGTTTCATTTTCATCTTTTAATAAAAAATCTGTAGTCACATCGAAAATATCTGCAAGCATAATTATTCTATTTAAATCAGGTATGCTATTTGCGCTTTCCCATTTAGAAACAGATTGCCTAGATACGTCTAGCTTTTCTGCTAATTCTTCTTGTGACCAACCAAGTTGTTTTCTTAATTTAGCTATTTTGTCTGCTAATATCATTTTTTAAATCCTTTATGTATTAATTGGTAGCCAGAATAGGAAAATTTGAAGTTGCATACTATCAAGCATGCTTTGAATTTTGTCAACTGAAGGTTGCTTTTGTTTAAGCTTTTGAATTTAATGCATTAATTGCAAGAGTAATTGGCCAAAAATAATTAATAGTATAGCTTGAGTAATATTAACTTATTGTATATTCCCCTTTTATTTAATAAATGATTGATAATAGATCGCAAAGTATAATTTCAACCTCAACTAAATAGAGGAATTAATTATAAATCTAGTGGGGTCATACATTGATAATTTTATAAAAAACAAAACAGAAATATAATAAACAATTTTTAATTTAAGTGTGCGTTTGTTTATCGTACTTATATTAAAGCATTTACCAAAATATTAAATGCATCAAAAAAGCCTCGAGATTATCTGCGAGGCTTGGTATTAAAACTAATATAATTACGAATAAACTTAATTTCTGGGGACTTTTATCTTATAAAAGATACTATACAAAACTGGGACTGCAATCATAGTGAGAATCGTAGCAAATGCCAGTCCGCCCATTATGGTTACTGACATATCAGCAAAGAATGGGTCAAACACTAGCGGCATTACACCTAAAATAGTTGTGATAGCTGCAAGGGATACTGGACGTAAACGACTTAAACTAGCTTCAACTATGGCAACCCCTTTTTCTTTGCCCTCTTCTATTTGAAGATCAATTTCTTCAAGCAGCACGATCGCATTTTTAATCAACATACCAAATAAACTTAAAAAACCCAGCAATGACATAAAGCCAAATGGCATATCAGCTATTAATAATCCAGCAACAACTCCTACTACAGCCATAGGCACGATTAACCATATGATCAAAGGCTGTCTAGCACGACCAAATAATAAAACACTGATAATAAACATCACTAAGAATCCAAGCGGTAGACCTTGACCTAACGCTGCTTGTGCGTCACGTGAAGATTCATATTCGCCACCCCATTCAAGCTGATAACCATCTGGTAATTTTATGGCTTCGACTAATGGTTTAATACGAGCAAAAGCTTCACCAGTTGTTTCTTGATAACCTGCTTCAGCTTTTACAGATATCGTTCTGACACGATCACGTCGATTGATCAGTAACTCTTCACTTTGATAGGTAATATTACCGCTTACTTGTTTAAAAGGAATATAAGTGCGTTGACTACTACTCCAGACTAAGCTGTTTTCTAGCCCAAACAATTGATCTTGCGTCTGATTTTGATTCTTTGCCACTATAGGGTATAAGTAGTCACCATCTTGCAATTGGCCTATTGTGAGTCCATCAGTATAAAATTTTACAGCATCACTAAAGTCACTTCTGCTAACCCCAGCGACACCTGCAGCAATATCGTCAAACTCTGGAATAAGTACAATGCCTTTTTCACGCCAATTATCTCGAATATCCCTAATTAAACCATCTTGACGGAATATTGCTTTAGCTTGCTCTGATAAACGACGTAAAATTTCAGGATCATGACCAGAAAAACGTGCTTGAATTTTAGCACCAGCACCTGGTCCAAATTGCATGACCTCAGCAAAGTACTCAACATTTGCATTATTTTTTCTGAGTTTATCTGAAATCTCTTGCGCTAGCCTAGGTACTTCAGAAGCATCTTTTGCCCTAATAAGATATAAGCCATAACTTTCGTTTGGCATTTCAGGTGAAAAAACTAAAGTGAACCGTGCGGAGCTTTCACCTATAAAAGTAGATAAAGACTCAATACCTTCAGTTTCTAGAATTAAGTTTTCACCCGCTTTCATATATTTTTCTGTTGCTCTAATATCTGAGTCTTGCGCGCCCCAATAGTGAACGAAAAATACAGGTGTATTTGAAGGTGGAAAAAACCCTTGTTTTATTAAACCGAAACTGGCGTAAGCAGTGATTGTTATACCAATTAAAGTAACAATCGTTAAGCCGCGCCAATGGAGTGCTGCTCTTAAAACAACTAAATATCCTCTGTGTAAAAAAGAATGTGAATCTTGTTCTTGGCTAGCTTGGCCAACTTTATAAAAATAACGTCCTAATAAAGGTGTCAAAGAAACAGCTAGTACCCAGCTTAACATCAATGAAATTAAGACTACGGCATAAAGAGAGAATAAAAACTCACCTGTTGCATCATCAGATAAACCGATGCCAGAAAACGCAGCGATGCCGATAATAGTTGCACCAAGCAAAGGCCATTGGGTTCTTTTTACAATAAAGCTTGCAGATTCAAAAGCCGACTTTCCTTTTTCCATTCGTAGCATCATGCCTTCAGCGACTACTATGGCATTATCAACCAACATGCCCATGGCAATTACCATAGCCCCAAGCGATATACGTTGTAGCTGAAGGTCGTATAACCACATAATTAAAACTGTACCTAGTACTGTAATTAACAATGTACCACCAACTACAATACCTGATCGCCATCCCATGAATATACATAAAGCAATTGTTACTACTGCCACTGATAATTCCAGATTTAAAATAAATCCATCTACAGATTTTTCAACAACTTTAGCTTGATTATAGATTGAAGCGACATTGATCCCTGCTGGTAACTGTTTTAGAACTTGGGCGAGTTTAGCTTCTATTTTTTCACCTACTTCCACTATATTGATATCGTTTTGTGCTGATATACCTAAAGTAATAGCTGGATGACCATTGTATCGTTTTAATCCGCTTGGAATATCAACTGTTTGCACAGAAAGTTTGGCGATGTCTTTAATTTTTATAGAAGCATTTTTCCCTGGTAGCACAATTGATAAATTTTCTATTTCTTCTACGCGGTTGGTTGAACTTTCAACGGGGATTCGGATCTGTTTATCATCAACATACAGTCTACCACCAACAAATGGTTTTAAATTACTTGCCAAAACTTGTTTTATTTCTGGGAATGACAGACCCAATCCTGCAATTTGATAACTGTCAATTTCAGCAACAATTTGTTCTTCAATTATGCCTTCAACTTGTACTTTTGCCACGCCATCTACTGCAAGAAGTTCTCTCCTAATTGTTCTCGAAAACTCTCTCATTTGATAAGCTGTAAAATCAGGTGCTGTTAATGTGTAATAGATGCCATATACATCACCAAAATCATCCATCACTACTGGGGCACTCGCTCCTAATGGTAATGAACCTTGTATATCTCGTAATCGTTTTCTTAATTCATCCCAAATTTGCGGTAACAAAGGTCCATCTATTGTAGGTTTCACTTCCATAGTGACACGAGAAAAACCTGGTTTGCTAACAGATTCTAACTTATCAAGTTGCCACATTTGTTGAAGTGCTATCTCAACTTGTTCAGTGACTTCTCGTTCAACTTTTTTGGCACTTGCACCTGGGTAATATGTAAAAATAACAGCTTGTTTTATGGTAAAAGCAGGATCTTCTAAGCGCCCTATTTTACCCATAGCTATCACACCACCTATAATAAAGCATAGTGCGATAAGCCATATATTTGTTGGCTTTGATAAAGAATAACGTGCAATATCCATATTAATACTCTGCCTTATATTCTTTAACTTTTAGCCCTTGACTCATTTGATTAACCGCAGCTGATACGATTTTATCACCTACCACTACACCACTTGAGACAACTGCAAACTCTCCTTGTAAACTTGCTATTTCAACAGTAACAGATTGAATATCATTATTTTCTTGTCTGAATTTCCAAACCTTAAATCCTTTATTTTTATCACCCATAAGTGACTTGATTGGAATTAATATTGCACTGTGTTGTTCACTAATATTTTCAATTTTTACACTTGCTCTTGAACCCGGATAAAATAAATTACTGACTTTGCCATCTAAGGCAAATGTAACACCATAAGTTTGCGTAATAGGATTGGGCGATGTTTCATGTTCAACATAAGTAATATCAAATACTGTGTCTTCTTGACCTATGATAAATGCAGTTGCTTTTATATTTCGATTACCTGCATTAGCAGTCATAACGCGCTCTGGTACATCAAATGTAAAATAAAGTTTAGATCTGTCTTGCAAATTCGCTATGGTATCGCCTGCACTGATATAGCTATTATTTTCAATCAATCTTGCACCTACTACCGCATCAAATGGCGCTTTTATAGTGGTATAGCTTAAGTCTTGTTTTGCATTCGCTAAGGCTAACTCTGTAATAGCAAATTGTGATTTAGCATCATCGAATGTACTTTGAGAAGCGACATTTTTTTTGAACACTTCTTCAATTCTCGCTAAGTTACGTACTGCATCTTCAAATCTTATTTTTGCTTCAGAAACGCGACGTTCAAATGGTGCTGAATCAATACGCGCTAAAACGTCACCCTTTGCTACAGGACTGCCTTCAACAAGATTTTCAAAAATTAATCTACCGGAAACTTCAAATTTAAGGTCAACACTTTTAACTGCAGATACGGTTGCTGGAAACTCGTATTCACTGGATATATCTACCTTTTTAGTTTCAAAAAGTTGAACTACAAGGGGTTCTTGAGTTTTTTCTTGCTTAACTGGTTCAGAACACGCTTGTAAGCATAAAAGTAAAACACCTATTAATATTCGATTCACGATATCTCCAAAACACTATCATTAACCAGGTAGTTATTACCTAGCCTATTTAATTTTGTGGTACTATAGCAAGAGGTTTACACATTTACAATAAGTGTAAACCTGTTGAGTAACTACCAATACTAAGCTAAAATTGTTTAATAAAGCCAAAATCAAATGAGAAATTAATTTTGCCGAGCTCAAGAGACAGAATTTTAACCTGTGCAACTGAATGTTTTTTTCAGCACGGTTATGTCGCCGCTAATATATCTATGATTGCCAGATATTCTGAGATTTCCCGTGTCACAATACATAAACAGTTTAGGACCAAAGAGGCCCTTTTTCGAGCTGTCGTAGAAAAATATATAGCGGATAACAATGTACTTTTACAAGATTACAGCCAATCAACCGGTGACTTTTGGGCTGAAACTGAAGCATTTATATTAAAGCGATGTGATGGGTTATTTGAAGAAGTATCAAGTTCATTAATAAGAACTGATTTACTGCATGCAGGCCAAGGCCATTGTAATGACATTATCAGCGAAAACGAGATAAAAGTACGTGAGATAATCAGCTTAAGGATTTCAAAAGAACTTGCTCTAAGCCGTATGACTTTAGATAAAATTGATATTACGATTGAAGAGTTTGCCCGCGTTATTGAATCAGCCTCCTTTGGCTTGGCCCTTTCGAGTATGGAAGAAGATAACCAAGCTTTTGTTAAGCATTTAATGAAAGTATTTAAGGCGTCGACTGCTGTTTAATTTCACAAAATTTTAAGTTTATTTAATACCGTACTTGTTTAATTTTCTGGAAATGGTCGCATTTGAGACATTTAATCTTTGCGCTAATTTTCGTGTTGATGAAAAGTTTAAATAGAGTTCCTGTAACAATTGCTTTTCATAGCTACCAACTGCTGCTTCTAACGATATTATTTCATTGGTATGCGTTTTATCTTTTGTTAGCTCCTGATTTTGAGAAGTAAAACAAATATCAGTATGATCAATCACAGATTTATCAACCAAGGCTAAAGTTTTAAAAATTACATTTTGTAATTCTCTAATATTACCGGGCCAAGGGGCATTTTGTAATAATTGTATTGCTTGATTGGTAAAGTCCGGCTTTGGAATATTAACCTGCTCAGCTGCATTGGTTGCAAATCGATTTAATAATGCGGGAATATCTTCAGCACGTTCTCTCAAAGGCGGCAAGTTTAGACTTAATACATTTAAACGATAAAACAGATCATCCCTAAATTCACCTGTTACAATCATCTCATCTAAATTTTTATGTGTTGCACACACAATACGTACATTTACGTTTATTTCTTGTGTGCCACCTATTCTTCTAAAAGTAAATTCTTGTAAAAATCGTAATAATTTAGCTTGTAAATAAATGGATAGCTCAGCTATTTCGTCTAAAAATACAGTGCCATTTTCTGCTAGTTCGAATAAACCAGGTTTGCCGCCTTGTTTAGAACCAGTGAATGCACCTGGTGCATAACCAAACAACTCACTCTCTAATAAGTTTTCAGCGAGTGTAGCGCAATTAATTGCTAAAAATGGTGCTTTTGCGCGTGGACCAGATTCATGTAAGGCGCGTGCCAGTAGCTCTTTGCCGGTTCCTGTTTCTCCCATTATTAAAACTGGTAAATCTAACTTAGCAAACCTGACTGTTTGCTGTTGAATTAGCTTCATTTGGTGGCTAGTTCCCACCATAGACTCTATATTTTCACCTTTATTTGGCGATATAGCCGATATTTGTTGACCTAGTCTTTGCGCACTGCGTAATACTATCACTGCACCTGTCGTTTTGTTTTGTGTATAAACAGGTGTGATATCCATTAAATATTGTTTATTTGCACATGATACTTCAAAGGAAGTCTCGTCATTTGGTAATACCTTGTTTAATGAAACACCAATAAGTTCATAAATTTTACTACCGATCAGAAGACTTTTCTCTAAACCAAATGCGATTTCAGCAGCTGTGTTGGCAACCAATACCTCTCCTTTAAAATCAATATCAACAAGTGGGTCGGGTAATTTTGATAATAAAGCATCTAAATGTTTACGTTTTAATTCGCTTGGTAATAAATCTACTTCATTGACATCGGTAACACCTTTGATCGATTTAAGAGAAGTACTAATTGTTTCAAAACTACCTCCACGCTCTTCAAAATGAACAAAAATCTTTTGACTCACCATTTCCATTGCGGTCAAGTTCCAGCCTTTGTTAACAATTGTGTTTAGGATTTCTTGAGTCATCCCCAATCTGTCTTCACATAAAATTCTTAGCTTCACTTATATCTGATTCATTTCTGTAACGCGTTGCAAAAAGGTAACACACTACTGAACCCACTAAAAGCGTAATATTACTATCATTTTTACATGTTTCACCTTGCTAGTGTTACATATATGTAACGAACAAAGATTTTAAAAACAAACAAAACCCACAAGTTATTGATAAGTATGAGTTTTATATTTTGGCGTAATAAATGCTGTTATCCGATATTGAATCTAGCAATTAATTAAAACTTAAGTGACTGTTTAAATCACCGATAAAAATATTAAAAATCGATTTATAAGATCAGTCACTGATCATAATTATCCTAATAAAAATTTAATACAAAAGGCCAAATAATGACTTACAAAATAGAAACTAAAGCAGTTCATGCGGGTAGAATTAATGATGAACAATTTGGCTCATTAGCAACACCGCTTTATCAAACATCAACTTTTGTTTTTAAAAATGCAGAACAAGGCAGAGCGCGCTTCGCAGGTGAAGAAGAAGGCTATATTTATACGCGTTTAGGCAACCCAACTACCCGTCAATTTGAACAAAAACTTGCTGTGCTCGAAGGTATGGAAGATGCTGCTGCAACGGCAACAGGCATGGCTGCAGTATCGGCATCGGTTATGGCAAATGTACAAGCTGGTGATCATATTATTGCTTCCAAAGCGCTATATGGATGTAGTTTTGCTTTATTTAGCCATATGCTCACTAAGTTTGCTGTTGAAGTGACTTTTGTCGATATGACGAAACCAGAAGAATTAGACGATGCATTACAAGACAATACAAAAATCATATTTATAGAAACTCCTATTAATCCAAACTTAGTTGTAATTGATTTACAAATGGTCGGCGATTTTGCTAAAAAACATGATTTAATTTCTATCTGTGATAATACTTTTTTAACGCCAATATTACAGCGTCCAGTTGAGTTTGGTTTCGACATTGTAATTCATAGTGCAACTAAATATTTAAATGGACATGGTGATGTTGTTGCAGGGATCATTTGTGGCTCTAATGAAATGATTGAGCATATTAAATTAACTGCGTTAAAAGATATTGGTGGCACAATAAGTCCACATGATGCTTGGTTAATTTTACGTGGTTTAAAAACACTACATATCAGAATGAAAGCCCACTGTGAAAATGCACAAAAAGTTGCAGAATTTTTAGAGCAACATCAAATGATCAGCAATGTTTATTATCCAGGATTAAAAAGCCATCAAGGTAATAAGTATATCGGCAAACAAATGACAGCTGCTGGTGGTGTTATCGCCTTTGAAATAAAAGGTAATATTGAAGATGGGCAAAGATTTATAGATTCTACAAAGCTATTTAGTATTGCTGTCAGTTTAGGTGATGCAGAATCATTGATACAACATCCTGCTTCAATGACTCACAGCCCATATACACCAGAAGAGCGTGCTGAAGCGGGAATTAGTGATGGCTTAATTCGAATCTCTGTCGGTTTAGAAAATTCAGATGATTTAATTGAAGATCTTAATATGGCACTTTTACAAGCAATGAGTCATAAAGCCCCAAAGTCTGAAATAGAGTTAATTTTAGAATAGTAAGTTAACATGTCCTAAATGAGGCTGCCTCCCCTTCAAGCCTCATTTTTTTTACATCATTTTATTTTTAATGTAATAACGTTTACCATCATATTTATTGAAATAACTACCTAATAATGGGTGATCTATTTGTGCCATGTTATCACTTGTTACTAAATTTCTTTGAGCTACGTAAGTGATATCAGCGGATTGATCCACCAACACACTATACCAAGGCTTATCTTTTGGCGGTTTTGTTACAGCCATTTGTTCATACCAGAGTTCTGAGTTATTAAACACGGGATCAACTTCAACAATGACACCACGATAATTAAAACGTATATGGTTGATGATTTGCCCTATATAAAATTTAGATTCGATCATCATATAACCCTTTTAGTTAATAAGTATTTTGAAGTTGTTTACTTATTAACTATAGCGCTAACAATACGCTTTACCCTGACTATTTGTAGATAAATTTACTTTTTACCTAGCTTACATAACAAGTGATTGTTTTATTGTAAGTTCGTTTTGCAAATGTTCATTGAGTAACTTTAAAGAATTAATCTTTTTTTGTGCGAACTGTAATTGCTCTTGAGAAATACCTTTTATTTGTGCTTTTTGTAAATACTCAGTTAAAAATGCAATTTTATCATTACTTGCATTCACAAAATTATGTTTAAGCTGAATATCTTTATTTATTTCAAATACTTCATATTGTTCAAAGTCGTTTAAATCGCCTTGATATACTTCAGGCGTTACTGAATTTTCTATTGTTGGTATATAAATATTAACCATATTTTTGTGATTGAGTGAGCTAGTGTTATCTTGTTTGGGCAAAATGTAAACTTGCTTTTCTAGCTCATAGTTCTCATTTTTTTTATTGTTACTTGATACATACTCTTTGTTAATTGATGATGAGTTAGATGATATTACTAATTCATTCACCTCGTTATATTCATAGTATGAAATAGCAAGTATTAACATTATGATAAATAAAACACTCATAATGATGTTTAGCCGTTTGAACTTTGATTTTGTAACCACTGTTGAAAACCTTGATGATAATTTTTGATGGCAAGAGATTTAGCCAGCTGTTTTTTAGCTTGATATTGCACTGTGGGTGTATTCAATTCGTAAACATCGTAGTCCTTATCACCATTGTTTAATACAAGCCATTGACCATCAGGTGTTCGAATAGGAGGCGACGTTTTATTTTCAGGAAAGTTAAATGCCGTTTGAATAGCCCAGTCATTTGAATTCAAGTTTCTTCCTAGGCGATTATGATATTGTCGAAATATATCTTCTACATTAAAGTGGTTGATTGTTTTGCTCCAACCCTTTTTAATGACGGCGTTATAGAATTCAAATGCTTGTGTTTGTGTACTAAAATAAACCCCTTTAGATTTCACATGAGATAGATAATTGAATCTTTCTATATTTTTAGCATAATATTTGTTTATTTGTTCGTCTGTCACTGACTTTTCATAATAATTTAGCATCAAAGAATCAGAGTGCATCATTTGGTTGACTCCAAAGTAGTTTTTCATAGGCAGTCTTAGAACTTCTGCTAAAGCAATGCTTTCTAAAGTGGTATAACTTAGGTTCTGTAATTTTAATTTTGACTTTACATAATTACTCACCTGATTAAAATTCAATCTTTTGTTTACCTCTTGTAATAATAACTCTTTATCTCCTTGATGTAATCGATATCTATTTTGCATCGATAAAGAGCTATATAACTCAAAATAAGTTATTTTTAAAATTTCATTATCAACTAAATATTCAGATTTTAGGTGTCTTTTTGTGATGTCATCTATTTCGCCATTAAATGGATAATTACCTAGCAAGGCTTTCAAACTCTCCTTAGATATTGGTAATTCAGTCAGCGTTTGTAGTGCTAGCTTATCATCGACAAAAGGCTGCAATAGCGTATATAAATATCTTCGTTTGTGATAATTGGTATCAAAGCCAACATCAGATTGTGTGTGCAACAATTTAGGCTGTTTTTCTTTAGCTTTTGCTAAAAGGTACTGCCCTTCAAGTAACCTTTTGACCACTTGGTTTTTAGTAACATTAGCAGTATCGACACGATATTTTTGATGCATTAAATTTATTTCTGCATCTGAAAATTTAATTGAAGCGCTAAGTGGTAAGCAAAATATGCTTAGCATTATAATAAATAATTTCATTTACAACTGTTCCATAGCATGGTTTAAAATGTGTACAACCATAGCAATAGCTGATGGAATAACTTGTTGCGCAGTGTTAAGGCGATCATAATGATTGGTTGAGTTGAGCACTATGCCACCTTGTGCATAAGAAAATGCACCTCCTTGTGTCAAAAGTGGTCTTACATCGTGTTGATTTACATTTAAAGGGGTAAAATTATCTAATGCATTTTTTACTAAATCAAAGTTGTTTAACTCTTCTTTGTCATAATAATCTTTTACCCAAGTTTCCCAACCACTGTGGTTTAGATCTGAAGTAGTCCAAGTATGATGTGGTTGTAATAAATCTGTAGTATGAAATACAAACCCTAATATTTGTGGGTTCTTAGATTCGATAAAAGATTGATACCAATATTGCCCCAAATTATCAATTGGCTGGAAAGGTGCTTTTTCGAAATCATCATACATCTCATAATGTGATTGACTTTCAATTCTATAGTTGGCCTCAGTCACGTTATAACTATTAAATTTTGTTTTATCTACATTAAACCAGCCTGTTTCCCCCCCTTGACCATCATCTAAGTAATCGCCTTTTAACCAAGTGGCAGCCATAGTATCTATTGCACCCCACACGGTTAATTTATCATAATTATATCCACCAAAATCATTGCCATGCTCGTCATGACCTTGACTATGATTTTGAAAATGCCAATAACTCGTGTATTTAACAATACTTTCGGCGGCTCCCCAAATTGGGGCCTGTACACATGAACCAGTTATCGCGCCACATAAGAAAGTATCTTCAAAATCATCGACATCATATGCTGCTTGCCCCATTAAATTCGCTAATGCTGAAGGTGTTGTATTTAAACTATCAGCCCATAACTTTAGTTTGTTATATTGAGTTGTTTGTGCGTTTCTTTTCATGTATTCAACGGCATCTATCACAATTCTCTTATGTGTTTCTTGACTAAAAGCATGTGAATTTATTGAACAAGCTAAAAGTAATGTTCCCGCTATAATTTTATTCATTTTTATTATCCAAGTGCTGTATTAGGTACAACATTTAAACTTAGAGTAATGACACTAATGTGACAAATGTTTTACATTATCATTAAATAACATGAAATTATCTAAAGAGGCAGCCCAATAACAGCCAAACAGCCTATTATTATTTTATAATTAAGTTTTCAATTACTATACTTGTTAATAAAATGTGATTATTATACGAAATAGATGTATTACTTTAATTAGAGATAACAATGTATTACCTGCAACTAACCATAAAACAAAAGATAATTTTAGGGTTTAGTACGATAGGAGTTTTATTAATTGCAGGAAGCAGCTTTTTTTACTACTCACTAAACTCTATCAGCAACGCCAACCGCAACGTTGAAACCATTGCGGTGCCTGTCCAAAAGCAAAGTAATGCTCTGCAAATTAAACTATTAAATATGATGAAAATAAGTGCTTTGGGCTTCACTCAAAATGACATTTCATCTATTAATATAAGCATTAAAAATTTTGAAAAATTTAATCTTGAATATTTAAAAGCCGTTACTAGCTTACAAAACAAGCTATTTGAAGAACCTAAAATGCTCATTGCATTAAAAAAAACTCAGATTCAATATGTTAATTTTGTAAAGCAAAGCAATTTAATTTTTAGCGCTAAAACAAATATTGCAAAAGCAAAGCAAAACTATGCTGAGCAATTTGAGATATTTGTACATACCAGAAATAAAGCAAGTGATAACATGCTTGACCTAGAAACCATAGATGCGGCTAATCAACTTGCGTTATTAGATGTGGTGATTGGCAGTGGGACCCGAATTGATGATTTATTATTTACTTTAAAAGAAACGATGGCAGGTTTAAACAGAGTAAGTGATTTAGACACCATCAACCAACATAAAGAGGATGTTGGCTTCCTATTAAGCAACATTCAAGATAACTTTAATTATTTAAATCAACAAGCTGAACCATTAAATGATGATCGCTTATTAAATGAATTTACTGCAAATCTTAACGATCTTAATTTACTTTTATCTCAGCCAGGAAAGTTATATGGATTACAAAAACAAGCATTAGCTTCAAAACTTCAAGCACAACAAGCTTATTCTACGGCAGAGCAAAGTTTTGATGTAACTTATAAAGATCTCTCTATGTTAGTCGCATTAGCTGATGAGAAATTTAAAAAAATACAAGAAGCAGCAAATGAAAAAATAATGACAGGTGAAACAATTGCTGTTGTAATGGCTTTAATCTTTGTGGTACTTGCCAGTTTTATCGCATCCATTACAACCAAGGCGATGCTGGTACCATTAACTGCTGTTAATAAAGCTCTATCGCGTATAGCACAAGGAGATTTTAGTCACCGAATAGAAAAGCGCAGTAATGATGAATTTGGTACTTTAATCACAAATATAAATAAGCTCAGTAATGAGTTGACCGGTTTACTCCAGGGCATCAGCAAAGATGCACACTTATTAGATAAATCAGCTGAGTCTACTAATATTCAAAGCCAAAATATAACATCTACAACCAATGAGCAGATTAATCGAGTTGATAGTGCAAAACAATTAGCTGAACAAATGTACTCTAGTTCATCTTTAGTGTCTGATGAAGCATCTTTGACTGCTGAGCATGTATCCCAAGCCTCTAAATATAGTCATGAGATCAGAGATATAGCGTATTCAAATAAGCATCGGATAGAATTACTTTCAACCAGTTTAAGAGACTCTGTTGCCGTTATGACACGCTTAAGTGATCACAGTAATAGCATTGGAGGTATTTTAGATACAATTGGTAGTATTGCCGACCAAACTAATCTTTTAGCATTAAATGCAGCAATTGAAGCTGCGAGAGCCGGTGAACATGGCAGAGGCTTTGCTGTTGTAGCTGATGAAGTCCGATCTCTTGCCTCTCGTACACAAGATTCTACAACAGAAATACAAACGATGATAAATGCTTTACAAAACGAAACTGAAACTGCAGAAACCGCCATTTCTCAAGGGCAAAATCAAGCTTCTGAATGTGTCTCTCAAAGCCAAGAATTAAGTAAAGCAATCGAGCAAATCGAACATGCTCTGCATACCATAGATCAAATGAGTAAAAGTATTAATGATTCAGCTCAAGAGCAACTGACTTTTAGTCAAAATATTGAGTCAACTATGAGTGAAGCTTCTAATGCAGCTAATACAAACGCCAACGAGGCACAAGCTATGTCACTTCGTAGTAAAGCGCTAAATGAACTTGCACAGTCATTAACTAGCTCAGTGGCAAGGTTTAAACTTTAATGTTAAAAGTAGACCTTAATTCAAATGTTAAGGTCTATTTACATACAATATTAAGGCAAAGATACGCCATTTTTAAACTCTAGTATTCTATACAATCTTCTCGACTATCATTTATCGATAATGCTTGTTTTACAGGAAGTATGCGTTCAGGGGTGGTTGAACCAATAATAGGGAAATGGCTGCTGGGTGTTTTAATAAGCACGCTAATATGACAATCCACATTTCACATTGGTATTTTTTAGCTTACTGAGCTAACCCAGTTTCAATTCTTTGTTGATCATCAGTGGTAAATGAATTTTTCCATTAGGATATGCAATGTCAGCTAATAAGCACGAGGCGATTGGAGTTATTTCATGTTGTTGACATTGATCTAATGTGTCATCTAATAAAGTGGTAATGTTTTCAATATTAATTTCAACTTGATTAACTGCCAATGGCATAGAGATCATCGAACGTAACAAGTTAACTTGAGAAGGCTTAAAGTTACTCACACCAAAATGTTTAACTTTACCGTTTGTAATATATCAAAAGCATCTGCAACTCCTTGCGAATTCTGTGAATAATCAGGTCTATATAATAAAAAACATATCTAATTGCTCGATGCCTAAACGATTTAGAGAGTTATCAATAGAATCTAAAATATATTGTTTAGAAAATCATATATTTTTGGTGCATAATCGACATCACTTTAATTAGGCCTGATCCCCGATTTAGATGTGATAAACATGTCATCTCGTAAGCTAGGCGATGCTTTTAGTATTTCATCAAATAATAACTCACTTTGTCCCGAGCCATAAATATCCGCATGATTAATGTGCCTCTATCGTACTATGAATAGCATATTGTCCCCTAGCCCGATCTGCTACAAAATTTTCACCGCAAATACGGATACAACCATAATTCAATGGGATGAATAAATGGCGGTATTTTTGATTGTTTCAAATTCCATCTGGGACCTACATAAATATTAACAATTATATTTTTCTCAGTTAGTTATAGCCTTAATTCATAAAATTAATTGTAAATTAAGACTGAAATATTAATACATACGAATGCATTCAAAAGATTAAGAAAATGATAACATTTCTTTAACTTAAATGAGATGAATTCCCATTTACAGAGGCAAAAGATTCACGTAAAATTCGCGCCATATTAAAGTAAATTATCTGGAGTTCTATTCATGTCAAATTTTCAAAATGAAGATACACAATCTAAATATTTCTCAGGATTATTTTATGCTTTAGCAATTTTGTTTTTTTGTTTAATCACATTCTTTTTTACTGGTGTATAAATCGTAAATTGGGTTAGTTTATCTTTATCCTAGTCTTCAAAATTGCCGATAGAACAATTATTAATGTGTTAGCTTATCTATATCTTAAAGGATTTAGGTTTAATATAGTATTATATGAAAGTTAACGTATTAGACTATTAACCCTACCCGCTTATTTTCCATTATTTTTATTTTATAATTAAATTTTTAAAATTCCATTTCTATTTGTTTCTAACTGACACAGTTAAAATCTGAGATTACATCTAAGAAATAATTAAATTTAATAAAAATGACATATATTCATTATATTCTTGATTGAGTGCCATTTTGAGGTACTTATAATTAGGAGTTTATTGTGAATATTAAAACCTTATGTTTAGGCATAGCTTTAGTACAGTCTAGCTTTATCCATGCCTCTATTTATTCAAATCCAGGAACTGTAGAACAAAATACAAGATATGCTGTTAAAAACTCAGCATTAGATAACGTATTACAACATAGAAATCAAAAAGCTTGGTTATATACTGATAATACAGACTCTGGGGGTATAACTGGCTCTTATAGTGCTGGTAATTGGGTAAAGCTGCATGATCGCACTATGAAAATCGGTGTTGGCTCAATCTCATTTGAATTTAACCCTGCAAAAATAGATTGTACTCAAGGAATGTCGTTTAATTTAGAAGTTGGGGAAGATACTGTCAGTGTATTTAAGCCAAATTGCGATGATTTACTTGACGCTTCTATTACCTACCCTATTAGTCATTATTTTGATCTCATACCAGATGTTATTAAGCCTAAAGTCGTTGTACCACTAGACCCATTAGGTTTATTTCAAATAGGTGTTAAATTTGGAGTCGGTGTTGAAGTAGGAGCAGAATTTACAGCTGGTGGTGTAATTGGTGGCCACAATAATGAGCAACCATTCACGCCTAATGGTGTTAGGAATCCTGATTATGTATATGCGTCAGTGGCACCTTATGTGAGCGGTCAAATTTCTGGAGCTGCATATACAACTTTTGGACACGGTATTGCTGAGGCTGGTGTAAAAGGTAAATTTAATATCGTAAAGGTACAAGCAAAGGGGTATATGGAAGCAGGGATTCGTCGAATAGAACATGATGACGGCATACAAGAAGAAGGTTTTTTAGAATTAAAAGTCACAGGAAAACTATCTGGTGGCGATGGAAAATTAGAAGCATATTGTAAGAAACTTTGGGGATTATTATATTTCAGCGCAAATTTAATGAAATGGGATCCTATATACACTTATGAACGCACTTTTTTTGAATATGCTAGTCCTTCTTGGGAAAAAATTTAGATAATTAAATTCAATAGCGAAGATTGGCTTCGCTATTTTATAGGAATAAATAAATGAAACCGACTTTTAAAATAATAGCGCTCGTTTTTATTGTGGCTTTATTATTTCTTTATAATTTAAATGTAGGCAAAACACCACCTGTTGTTAATGCTCAATTTGAACTCAGTACCAATATATCTAACGATGTTCATAGGAAAAAAAACACACTAAATGGATTTAATTTTAAAATTAAAACAATATTATCAACTAATAATAAAATTAGTAATCAATCAAGTTTTGAAGGTAAGTTTTTATTAAAGCCCGAAGAAGTAAACAACCAATATCTTGGACAGATAAAGGATGTAAAAATTGTTAGTCAAGTCGGTGAAGAATCAAATACAATTAATATATCCAAAAGCATTCCATTTAAGGTCAAATACAATAACTTTGTATTTGACCAGGTTAATTTATTAAAATTAACAGCTGATCATCCAGTTAATGCAATTAAAGTTTTACTAAAACAGCTTTCATATCAATTTGATAAACCATTAAAAATAACCAGCGCGACTAATGAAACTGAATATAGATATAAAAGAAATGGAAATAGCATCACACGAACAGCGGTATATAGAGATTACTTTAACAGTGATCTAAATTTGCAAAGAATAAATCAAAATGAAAATTGGGAAATGTTATTAGACAAAGAAAATAATATCATTAAATTGAATTTTACTAATCAAAATTTATTTAAAAATGATATTAATGAATTAAATTTAACACAAGAAATAGAAGTCACAGTAATTAATTCGAAAACAGAATTTAAAAAATTAAGTTATGAACTAGATGCTAATTCTAGTATTAGTGCCATTCATCTAATGCAACCTAAAAAACACGAAATATTAAATGAAAACCAACTTTTAAACGCAATAGCACAGTTAAAACACAATATGCAAAATGAATCATTATTATCAGAGGTCGGGCGCTATTTGGGTGAAAATTATGATACAGATAAATTATTGGCTCTATTAAATGGTAGCCCTAACGCGTCAGCATTAATATATGCGCTACAAAAATCAAATACACAAAAATCTGAAATAAGTTTAATAAATTTACTTGAGCACCCAGATCTACAGGCTCAAAATCAGCAAAGAGTGATCATGTCTTTGGCACGCTTAATTAATGCGAGTGATTATGCTTTTACAAGTTTAAAAGCAGTAGCTGACAATAAAGAGCATCAATACTCGAATACAGCATTATTAAATATAGGATCTGTAGCTAAGAACTCTCCTGATCTCGCAGCTGAAGTTGAACACTACTTATCAGACCAGCTTACCAATTCGAATAAAACTGCAATGACCTTATTAGCCATTAATAATTCAGGTTCAAATAAACTAAATGCAAATGTATCAAATTTACTCGGGAATAAAAATGCGGAAGTAAATATCGTTGCTTTAAAGATATTAGCAAAAGATATCAAATACCAAGATCGTCTTATTGATTATGCAAGTACAAGTAATAATCCTAAAGAAATTATAGCTGTAGCCCAAGGTTTGAGGCGTGAAAATAGATCTCTATCAGCAAGTCAAAAAAAAATTATTGAAGCAAAATTGGCCGAAACTGAACATCCTATTTTAAAAACTCAATTATCTGAGTTATTAGTAATATCTAACAAAACTTTTTAATGAAGAAGATCAAGTTATATGATCTTTATTTAGATTTTATAACTTGCTCTCAGTACATGAATACGCGTTATAACAATTAATTACTAACATTTTAACTCATAAAAAGTGAAATTAAGCTAGTCTAAATTATACAGATGTGAGTTTAGACGTTATTAACTCATTAATGCACCCACATGCTACACTTACAGCAAGTTTGCCTGTGAGGATGGATAATGGTTCAACACAATATTTTACTGGATATCGCTGTCGTTATAATAATTTATTAGGGCCTTCAAAAGGCGGCATAAGATATCATCCAAATGTAAACCGCCAAGGAGTAGAAGCCTTAGCTTTATGGATGACCATTAAATGCGCCATTGTTGGCCTCCCCTATGCTGGCGGTAAAGGTGGCATTACTGTTGATGCCAAAAAACTTTCAGCCATGGAAATAGAACGATTATCCAGAGCTTATGTTCGAGCAATGGCTGATTTTATTGGACCAGACACAGATATACCTGCACCTGATGTATATACCAATGCCAGAATTATGGGTTGGATGATGGACGAGTATGAAACGATAAAAAGAGTAAAAGCACCTGGTGTGATCACAGGTAAACCAATAAGCTTAGGTGGTAGCTTAGGTGGTAGCTTAGGTCGTGATGATGCAACTGGCCGAGGTGCTTATTTATGTATAAAACAGTTAGAGTCTAAAAATAAATGGCAACCAAATAATATCACTGTTGCAGTACAAGGGTTTGGTAATGGCGGGTATCACGTTGCTAGGCTATTACATGATGATGGCTATAAAATAGTGGCTATTAGTGACTCTCAAGGTGGGATTTATTCCGATAACGGCTTTGATGTTGACAGTATTTACAAAGGTAAACAAGAAACAAATCGTATTACTGCGCTTTATTGTAAACATTCAGTATGTGAGTTAGTCGATCATGATGTGATCACTAATGAGCAGTTACTAGAGCTTGATGTTGATATTCTAATCCCAGCGGCACTTGATGGTGTGATCACTACTAAAAATGTGAATAACATTAAAGCAAAAAATATTGTTGAAGTAGCCAATGGCCCAATTATTGGGGAAGTTGATCATATTATCGCACAAAAAGGCATCACTGTTATACCTGATGTTTTGGCTAATGCCGGTGGTGTTACAGTAAGCTATTTTGAATGGGTGCAAAACAAAAACGGTTATTATTGGTCGTTACCTGAAGTACATAATAAATTGGCCACTATTATGAACCAAGCATTTTCTGAAATATGGGATATTTCAATGAACGAGAAAGTAAGCATGAGAGATGCTGCTTATATGCTTGCTATGCGCCGGTTTGATAAAGCCGTAAGTGCACATGGCACACAGCAATACTTTTCAAATTAACTTTATTTTATCTCTTATAGTTACGCTACATATATTGTAACCATAGACTCATATATTACATGAGGGTATTTCATATTTATTAAGTAGGTTTATCAGTTTATCTTTTGGTGTATAACCTTGTGTTTTAAAAACTAATTTCCCTTTAGCATTAAAAATAAGCATCATAGGTACTGGGCTTTTAGTACCTATTGCATTAATGATGTTTCTACTGGCGATATATGCAGGGAAACTGTTGTGCTCCCTTTTCAATTCCATTTTTAATTTTTGCTTTGAACCTTGTACGCCAAGCATCACTGTTTGCAGCGTTGGGCAAATTTTTTGTAACTTTTTAAGGACTTTATGTTGTCGTTGACACCAGCGACAGTTGGGCATAAAAAAAGAAGTTAACAACGGTGAGCCACTATACATATTTAGGGTGTAAGGGGTTTGACTACTGATATCAATACGCTGCATTTCTTCTTGATAAATGCTCTGTGCATTGGCATAAAAGCCAAATGCACATAAACCCATTAAAAGATATTTTAACATTTATTAAAACTCGTAATTTAAACCTGCATAAGTACTTCTACCTCGTAACGGTCCATAAATATAAACAACATCATAACTGCCATCATCATGGAACATGAGTGGACTATCCATATCGTTTACTTGGTTGTAGTCAAACAAGTTTGTAGCACCTACATAAATTTTAAGGTCATCTGATAATGCTTTGATTATCTTTAAATCAATAGTAAGGTAAGAATCAGCATTGATCGACTTCAATTGTGTACCATCATTTTTGTTATAACCCACATAGCCATAATCAGATAAGTCTCGGCTCGCAACCCAAGTTGTTGAAGTGATTACATCCCAACCTTTGTAATCCCAATCAGAACTTAGTGTCATTCTTTGCTCTGCCGGTGCTATTGCAAATGAAGTTTTAAATGTCTCATCATAATCATATTGCTCAGCAATTAATGATAAAGACCATTGCTCAAAAATTTGGTAATTGATAGCGACATCAATTGCTGTTACTGACGCTATATCTTCTAATTGTCCAAGTACAGGTGTACCTGCTTCGTCATGATATAAGGAAGCTAAATGATCAACTTGTGTATATGCAAATGATGCTGTAGTACTAAGTTTTTCACCATCAAAGTTTAGTGAGTAAGTGACGCTATCTGAACGTTCTGGTCTATCAACTGCAACGATATAGCCTTTGCCAGCATCTAATATACCATGATCACTTTCAAAGAAAGATAATGGTGCTCGATAACCTTGACCAAATGATAAACGAGAAGTAATTTGTTCGTTATGTAAATAGCGCATATCTATGCGAGGTGAGATAAGCGTTTTATCTATTTCAATACCTGGTTTAGAAGGATCAACAAAATCAGCCTGAATATTATCAATACGTATTGCTGCTGCTAATTCAAAGTTTTCGTTTGGCAGCCAAGAATCTTGTATGAACAACCCTGTTGTTACATAGTCAAAACTATCAGAGACATAGTTATCTAATTGCTTTAATGCACGAGAGCTAGAGCGCATTTCTTCTTTTCGGTGATCAATACCAAAAGTTAATAGGTGATTATCATTTAAATCATAATTAAATCTGGTGCTTAGATATAGCATGGCATCGTCAGCTCGATAATCAACACCTTCATAAAATGAATCTTGAATATGGTCAATATATGCAATGCTTGAAGTTACATTTGATTTAGCTGATATTTCATGTAACCAACTCAGCGATAACTCTTCACGATCTGTTTTTACCCATTCAGCAGTTTCCCAAGGCAAACCTGTATAACTGTTACGAACATCATTATCTTCAAATAAGTGTTCAGACTTTCCATAAACAACGCTAGATAGCGCATCGGAAATACTGTGTGTTGTATCACCAATCACAGGGCCACCAAATACTTCTGAGTTACTTTGATTATAGCGAAAACGGATGTTATCTGTGTAACTTAAGTCATGGGATAAATATAACGTAAAAGATTGATTAGTTAACAAAGGGTTTTCACTTACACCATTATTATCGCCATCAAATTGATCTCGGTTATCATATTGACCAACGAGTGTGATATTTGTATTGCTATCATCACTGACCCCTGTCGCAACCATAGAAGCCTTGCGATAACCTAACTCACCTGCAGATAAATCAAATTGCACGCCATTTTCAAATGCGCTTTTAGTGATCATATTTACAGTACCACCAATTGCTTCTGGAGCAGTTAATGACGCCCCAGCCCCACGTGCAATTTCGATAGTTCCAATGCCACTTGCAGCTACAGAGTCCATACCATAAAATCCTGAAATCATCGTATGCATAGGAATACCATCTATCAGTACATTAGTATGCTCCCCTTTCATACCATTTATCATTACTCTTTTGGCACCACACATTGAACATTCGTTAGATACACGAATACCGATAGCATTTTGAATTGCATCAGCTAAACTCGCTGCTTGTGTATTTTCAATATAATCGCCAGTTAATAGTTCAGTTTTAGAAATGCTGTCTTTTAATGTGCCTGCATCCGTTAAACGCGTGCGAACACCATATACATCTAATTTTTCAATAGATACACTCTTATCTTTTTGTGTAACTATTTCTGTACTTGTATCTGACGAAAATACATTAAATGAATTAAACAAAAAACTGATTGAAGCAACATAAATCAAAACTAGATGTTTCATAAAAACCTTAGAAAACAATATGGGAACAGAAATAAACAGTAGATGATAATGATTTTCATTAAGAATAACAATAAGAGTTTTGATTAAACATGAAATAGTTTATTAAGCTGGTAAATTTGATGAGGTTAATAATCATAATATGAAAAAAAATGCCATCATAGATATGATGGCATTTGATTCAAGGGTGATAACTACAAAACTTTCAAGAAAATGGTAAAACTATTTCAAATCAATTTTCACATCTGATTTAGGGGTTGTATTAAAACCAATAAAACTAGCTTGTTTATTGCCATCATTCAAAACTGGTAAACTATTCAATTTACTATAGGCACTTTGCCATTCAACTAAATTTACATCATCTAAATAAACCGTATTTTTATTACCAGATAAATCTTCAATTTCTAGTAATACTCTAAAGCTACGATAACCAACACGTTGGGTATTAAAAGCGACTTCTAGGTTTGTCCAACCTTCTGTGCCATCTAATGTCACAGTTTCAATTAAATGTTTTTTAGCACTTTTAATTGCATATGAGAATTTATCTCGGGTCTTACGGCCTTGCCAATAAAAGTTTACTTTCGTATCTGAATCTACTTTAATATTGGTACTAATTGTCATCGGTGAACTTGGGTTATAAACACGTCTAAAGTTTGTCATGCCAAATGTTTCGATTTGACGAGACTTTAATTCAGCTTTAACAGACTTCTTACCACTTGATGCAGAATCTAACGTAATATCAAATGCATTCTGATCAATATTCCAACCGCGTTCGTTACTATTAAAGGTATCAAAGCTTTCAAAGTCAGAACCATTCACTAAATTAACACCTAAACGATAGGTTAATTCTTTATCTGTACTTGATACGTGAGCAATACTTTGTTGCCATTTTGTATGGTAAAGTGGGTAAACCGTTTGATCATCTTTGGCTTTAATAGTGATATCACTATTAGAAGTAACGGGTAATTTATTGGGTGTAATAACAGCATGGCCACCAGATATGCCTAATTTTATACCGCGTTTTTGAGATAACTGATCTAAACGTTTTAATACAGTATATCTATGCATACCTGTTGCAGGCGTTGGTTTATACCCTTTTAAATAAACAGGTACTATCTCGGCGCGATGTAATTTCTCTCCATCCATCCATACATATAAAACAAATGAATGTGGTGTAGAATAAAAGTACTGATCGAAGATAAAATTACCCATAGAGTAAGCTATTAACTTATCATTATAGATTTCAAAACCTTGAGTTACATGCGGATGATGGGCAATCGCCATATCTGCACCGGAATCAATGGATGTTTTTAATCTCTGTTCAGTTACTAAAGTTGGCTCTGTTTTATATTCTAGGCTGCCGTGGTATTGCACTATTGTGGCATGGTTATAAGCTGATTCACGGCTAACCGAATCTACAATATTTTGCATAGAACCAAAAGCTGCACCACCTTTATCATCTGAAGCTGTTTGGTTTGGTGTAAAACCACCTTCCCAACCGACATAGCCTAAAAATGCGTAATCAGTACCATTGATATTTTGTCTATGGGCTTTAAGCGCTTGCTCTTTATTTATGCCTGCTCCTGCATAATTTAAGGTACTTTTTTCAAGATATTTTAAAGTTGATTTAAGGCCTGAGTCCATATAATCATAAGTATGGTTATTGCCTAAAGTAACAAAGTCTATACCTGCCCATTCAAGGGCAGTGAGTGTTTCTGGTGGAGAATAAAAAGTGACAGATTTAGGTGCGCGTTCGTTAGGTTTTGTATGTGCAATTTGAGTCTCTAGATTAACCGCGGCCATATCAGCCAAGCTCATATAAGGGCGCATATGCTCAACTATCGATTTTGTATCTTGCTGTTTACTATCTGCTTCAATAATAACAGCGTTATCAAACTTAGGTTTTGCAAAACGACGGCCCATCATCACATCGCCACCAAAAGCAAATAAGGTGCGCCCTTGTACTTTTCTAACCAGCTCAACAGGTTGAATATTCATATCCTGTTGCTCTAATTCATAATGACTGAATGTTTGAATACCTGTGTAATAATTTTCTGTTGAAAATGTTAAAGCATAAATGTCATCGGCTGATACCCAAACACTATAATCACCATTAGTATCGGTTTTAAAGCTTTGACCATTTACCACAAGGCTAGCATTTTTAAGCGATCTTTGTTGTTCGTCAACAAGCGAACCTGTAATATTCACTTTACCTGTTTCATCAATAGCTGAAACCGTCTTACACGCACTAACAATGCCTAAACTTAAACCTATAAGGGTTAACAACAGATTTTTATTCATAATTATTATCTTCGATTGCTGGAATAAATACACTAACATGCATTTTAAACATCGAACAATGCATTTACACCAAACAACCATAACCTCAGGTTATATGTATTTTCAAAAGCATAAAATACAGTTTAGGATAGTATGATTAAAATAATTAAAAATACATCAATGATAGAAATTCCACTCAATAGTTTTGTTCGCAGGACTCAAGACCATAAACAACTCAAAGCGTTAGTTATGGGTACAGGTGCTTTGCTTAAACGAAAAGGGCGTTCTCGTAACTGGGTATTAAAAGCCGACTGGCCACAGATCAGTGAAATTTTAAATAATGTGCAAGTCAACGAAGAGCCGAGTTGGCAATGGTTTATCAATGAATTACATAAACATAAACCACAATTATCAGTTAATGAACTTGTTGAATTAATAAAACAACAACCGCTTATTACACTTAATCAGTTAATTGAAAAAACAGATTGCACATTAGCACAAGCAAGAGAAGCGATTGATATTGTAGAGTGGCGCTAATTTAATATTATATAGGTTACATAGTAAGTTGTTGATATTATTGCTAGCTTAATTAAATAACATCATGTTAACATTCCTCTTTTTTAAGAACAGCAAAATGGTATTAAGTATAATGCAAATATACAAACGGGTTTTTGTACTATCAATATTTTGCTTTGCAATGGCAGCATGTGGTGGAAGTGGCGGGACTAATAATGAAACAGACAATAAACAAAAAAATAAAGCGCCTGTTGCAATTGATGACTCAGTCAGCATTTGGGTAAATGAAACAGCTCCTATTTCAGTAATCTCAAATGATAGTGATAGTAATGGTGATAATTTATCAATCACTGAGATATCAAAACCAGCAAATGGCGTTGCAACATTCTCTGACAAAATAATTACCTATACACCTAATTCAAACTTTATTGGTTATGACAACCTTTCCTACATAGTCAGTGACTCTAAAGGAGGGTCTTCCAGCGCTAATATTACCATTACAATTAATAATAAAGCACCAGACGCTATCAATGATAATGTAACAACAACGCAAAGCAATTCTGTTGAATTAAACTTATTAGGTAATGATAGCTCACAAGGACAACATCAATTATCTTTAGTTAGTATGACACCACCTAAGCGTGGTCAAATATATAATGATCTTGGTGTTATTAGTTATGTACCACAGTTAGGTTATGTTGGTCAGGATTCATTTGGTTATGTTGTTAGAGATACACATGGAGACGAATCCACTGCCACCGTGTCAATTATAATCGAAAATCAACTCCCTATAGCTGAAAACGATAATGTACAAACATTACAAAATCAAAGTATTGTAATTTCGGTTTTAGACAACGATATAGACGCTGTTGGAGATAATTTAACAATATCAGGAAATTCACAACCAAATTTTGGTCATGTTTCTATTGAAAATAATCAACTTGTTTATATTCCACAGCTAGGCTTTTCAGGGCAAGACAGCTTTGACTATGTAATGTTAGATAATTATGGAGCTAGCAGTACTGCCACTATTGTAGTTGATATAACTAATCAATTACCAAATGTATTAAATGATAGCATCACTGTCCTTGTCGGACATACTATTGAAATTGATGTATTAGCAAATGATATCGACGTTGAAGGTGATAATTTAACAATTGAATCTATAAGTTCACCTGAGCAAGGTTATGCAGAAATAATTGATAATAAAGTTTCTTATACTGCTCCATATAATTATGAAGGAGAAATCATCGTTGGCTATACGGTTTCTGATAATTATAGTGGTTCAGATTCAGGGTTTATTAGTTTTGATGTCTCAAATAGTGTCATTCTTACTGGTAAAGTAGCCAATCTTACACAGTCTGATATTGAGGTGGTATTTACTGAATCTGATAAAAGTATAAAAGTTTTAACTAATTCAAATGGTGTTTTTGAAGCTAAAATACCATTAGAAAATTTGTCTAGTCTGGTAGTTGCAAACGTTAAATATCCACAAAAATCTTATGAGCTATTTGCGCATTACGGCTCTGTTAGTAGTTTATTAGCAAGCGCAAATGAAAGTGGTGAAGTAAGTGTACATTCTATAAGTCATTTTACCACAGCTGAATACGAGCTATTAAATCAAATTAATCAGGATCCGATAGTCACAGAACAAACCCTTTCAGACATACAGCAAAAGCTTGATTACGATTATGTAATAGATTTAGCCGCGACAGCGAACATTATAATCTCTGACAATGGGTTAAATTTACCTGAGCGTTTTAATTCGATAAATGACTTTATGCAATTACCTTTTGAGATCAGTAAAGAATTAGGAAAATGGCGAATTCATAATAATCAAGATTATATTTTAGCCTATGAATCATTATTTAATAATACTCAATTAACGTGGACTCCTGATGAATTAAACCAAGGGAGGCATGCTTTATACCGTTCAGGGAAAGCTTCTTCTTTATTTACCACTGACCATTTAATTCTAAATAATGAAAATCAAGGATACATAGATACAAATAACCACTATAAAGCTCCGCTAAAAATAAGTTGGCAATTAACAGACTCCAAACTCGATATTAACGTCGAAGACATTAATCGAGAATTTTTATATCAATATGATGATAACGCTGTTGCTAAAAGCTTTAATTTTGGTGCTCAAAATATTCAGATAAAAAGTATTCTTAAAACAAATAAACATACGATATTATTTGAAAAAAGAACTGGCTGTAATGAGATTACTACAGATGATGAAAATAATGATATATGTGGTGAAAATAGTCCAACCCAAACCCTTTATCAAAGTCGTCGATTAATAACAACTTCACTCTCTGAAATTTCGCCGGGTGAGTATCATTTTGAAACTGTTGATTATATGCAAGGGAATACTGATACCGGAATATATACCTCTTTTGATACTATTGCTGCGAGTTTCATTCTCAACGCTAATGGTAGTTTTAACGAGTATTCTGATAGTTATAATACAAGTCGAACTGGAACTTGGTCTTTACACGATGACGGTTTCCAACTTAATTATGATAACGGAATAAAAATCATTTATGCGAAAATAAGTAATTACCAAGGGTTACCTATTTATCAATATAGAGTTTTCGAAAACAATCAACCAGTTCTAGTAAAGACAACTTATTTAGTAGCAAAACAGAATTTGAGTTTATTTTCACATCAAGGTGAATTTATCCCTGCAGAATTACCACTGTTTGATCCTGATATAAATACTAATTTTAAAATACCTTACGAAATTGATCACACTGGAATTCAACAAAATTATCAAGCAGGTACTTGGTATGACTCTTATTCTGGGCGTTTTAGTTGGTCATTTAATAATCTCATATATAAACTTGACTACTTTGTGCACCCTGAAAATTATGAATATGTTACCTACTGTGATGTTAATAAAGATAACTGCGAACAATGGCGATATCGTGAATTTGAAGTGATTGGTAAGCTAGGAGAGTTATATTTAATCAAAAACAATCAAGCTTATATTCCTGGCAAAGTTATTCAAAATAATTTACGTACTGGCTATATCGGACTCTTTAAGTATAAAACGTTTTAAGTATTTTTAGTATTTTTAGTATTTTTGCTTATCAAAGACTTACTTTTTGGTAAGTAAAATATCGCGAAATTTAACTTATTTTAATTGTTTTAAAAAACTGAATCACGTAGCCTACTCAACTTAAAAATTATAGGCTAATTAAATGAAAACATTACTTAAAAGTATTCAATACGGCATGTTAGATTATATAGATGGTGAAGAGGATCCTGAATATACTTCAGAAGATGTAGAACAGTGCATCACACTGCTATTAGAATTTATGACATTTATGGGCTCTGAGCCACAAACAAATGATACAGCGACCTATGAAGTTCAAGAGTTAGTTCTGTCTTTAAACGATTTAAACGCGCGATGTTTTAACTGTTTAATAGAAACAAGTGAACGTGAAGACATATGCAAATTTATAGATAAAGTTATCGTACAAGCTGGATTAAAATTTGATCATGATATAACCGTACAGTACCGTCAGTGGTAAAACATTATTATGGATAAACCAACTGTTTGGATTAAACCTGGTATCGTGAGTATTTTTGGTACTAGCTTTGATGCCGCATCCCATTCACATCAAGCAATTCAATTGGTTTGGCCATCATTAGAATCATTAATTCAGTCAAGAATTAGGGGTTTCGTGGCGACCGTATTTATTATGGCGAACAATGATGTGTGCAGTACAAGCTATCTTAAATAATACCTCAGCAACTCATGCGGAATTTATTAACAGACTTCCTACTTCCAACACCAATACTAGATTTTAATCATCAAAAATTACAATCTTGATAGCACAAAACAATGGCGCAATTTACCTATATTTGATGTGATAAGTGCAATTTACAATTTTGTGCGTGATGACATTAAATTGATTTTAATGCTGAGACTACTTGCATACAAAGCGAAGGTATCGCTGATGATTTAGGGTTTATACACAACCAGATGATTTTCACACCGGATTTGTTAGTAACCTTTTTGGGATTAAAAAACTATTTTTTAGATATGTTGCTCGCCATTTTATGAACATAAATGTAAATAGAATTCGTAAAAATGGCATTAAATTATTTTGGCTTTAGAGCTTATACTCAAACTGACATATATTTGCCATTAATTTGTCATATAACTCCTTTAATCTTTTGTGAAAATATTACTTAAATATATATTTTATAAAAGGTTTCAAAACATGTACAAAAGTATGTTAGCTTTAGCTGTATCGGCTATTTTAATATCGGGTTGCAGCGATAATGAAAAAACGATTGAAGTGATCAAGAAGGTCGAAGTAATAAAAGAAGTACCTCGTGCTGAAGTCACTAAAGTTAAAAATGTTATTTTGATGATAGGCGATGGTATGGGTGCTCAACAAGTTGGATTATTAGAAGAATACGCCCGCAGAGCACCGCAATCTATTTATAACACCAAAAACAATATCACTGCGTTATCAAAATTTGCTAATGCTGGTCAAATGGGTTTATCACTCAACGCACCCCATGGTGAAACTGGCAGCTTAGTTGTAGATTCAGCTTGTTCAGCAACTCAATTAGCCACAGGTCTTGCATCCGGTTCAGAAATGGTTGGGCTAGATATCAACGGCAATAAAGTTCAAACTATTTTAGAAAAAGCGAAAGCTATGGGTAAAGCGACTGGTTTAGTATCAGATACTCGAATCACTCACGCAACGCCTGCTGCTTTTGCTTCACATCAGCCTCATCGCTCGCATGAATCTGAAATCGCGGTTGAATTGGTCAGTTCAGGTAATGTTGATGTACTACTTTCTGGTGGTGCTCGTGTATTTTTACCGTCAGATATAAAAACAGATGAAATTGAGCGTGCTGCTATGGCTGAGTTAGGTTTACCTTTAAGTACCTATAAAAAATCAAAACGTAGTGATGATCGAAATATAATTTTAGAAGCGAAAGATGATCACGGATATAACTTAGCTTTTGATGCAGAACAACTTGATGCCGTTGAAGGTGATAAATTACTAGGCTTATTTTCAAACTCAGGTATGGCTGATGGTATCGCCTATTCAGCTTGTAAAAAAGACAATATCTGTACTCAGCCTTCTTTACGTGAAATGACATTAAAAGCATTAAATATATTATCTAAAGACGATGATGGCTTTTTCTTAATGATTGAAGGTGGACAAATAGATTGGGCTGGCCATGTAAATGATACCGGTTGGATGCTACATGAATTATTGAAATTTGATGAAGCTGTAGATGCAGTTTATGAATGGGTTAAAGACAGAGAAGACACCTTAGTTGTTGTTACAGCAGATCATGAAACCGGTAGTTTTGGTTTTAGTTACTCTCGTAAAGAGTTACCTCAGGCACAGACATTGTCTGGAGATGGCATGCAAGGAAAAGATTATAAACCTAACTTTAACTTCGGCGCTTTAAACAAACTTGACAGATTACATGCGCAATCAGGTACTTTTTACGACATGATGAGCCAAGTTGATTCTGATTGGGATTTCAGTAATACAACCGGTGAGCAATGGGCTAATGCAATCAATAATTACAGTGATTTTAAGGTCACGCCGGAGCAATCGGCGCATATCGCTGAGAGAGAAGAAAATGAGTATTATATAGCTGAACACAAGTACTTATCTGCCGCAGAATTTCCTAAAATAAATGATTTCAAGGAATTTTATGTATATGGTGATGAACTTCATGCTAACTTAATTGGCCGTACTTTAGGTGCAGATCAAAATACAGTTTGGGGAACGGGTACACATACAGCCGCACCTGTACCTGTTTATGCTTTTGGTCCAGAAGGTGTTACAAAACAATTTTCAACTATGCAACATCATGTAGATTTAGGGCAAAAAATGATGAATGCGATTTCACAAGATTAGTTTAAAGATAACCTTAAATAGTCTCAAATCAGTAAAAGCTTAACTTAATTAGCTCAGGTTAAGCTTTTTTCAATACACGTCAATTCCTTATAATAAAAGATTAATTCTTTAATATAAGGTTTGTAACGATATTCATATAATTTTCTCAACATAAAGTCCCTTGCATTTTTTTTATCTTGGGAACTTAAAACCCACTCAAAATGTTTCTTACCTTTGTGAATTTTTCCTTGTAATAATAAGTAAAGTCCCAAATCTATTCTTGCTTCAATATTATCTGGATACACTAAAATAAGTTTAGTGAGTACAGAGCAAGCTGACTTTAAATCTTTATTTGATTTATAACATTGGGCGAGTAAATACCAAGCAGACATTTTTCTTGGTTCGATTTCTAGGGCTTTATTATATGATTTAATTGCGCGTTGATAATTTTTTTGCGCTTGTTGTACTTGGGCGATATTTTCCCAATGACATGCAGTTTCTTGGACAATATTGGCTTTTAATAAATAGTTTATAGCATGCTCATAAAAACCTAACCTAAAATGCACCATAGCAACATTGTTCAGGTTTTTATAATCATTATTATCTTTTTTTATTAATTTACGCCCTATTTTTAAAGCTTTATTAGAATCACCCTTTTCTAACGCAGCTTCAAATAAATCATTTAACTTATGTTTATTTGCTAGTAATAATTCAAACATGGAGTTTACTTGTTAACCATAACTTTATAGTTAAACTTTAGCTCAATAAAAACAGCAAATTACTGTTTCATGTAAAATTCATCAAAGTGAATTATTATTGCAATAAAACTATTAAACACCTTGTAGTACTTCTTTTATTTCATCTCTTGAACTTAAAATATGTTGTTTAAGTAATTTAACTGCTTTTTTAACATCTCTTTCGATACAGGCATTTAAAATGTCTTTATGATCAGTACCCACTTTTACAACCCCACCTAAACTGTTAATATGTACACGCACATATCGCTCAGCCTTTGTATTTAAAATATTCACTAATTCTTGAGTTTGAGGTAAATCAGCTGATGAGTATAAACATGTATGATAATCGGTATTTAAATCACACCATACTTTAGGCGCATTATTTAACTTAAGTGCATTATTTAACGTATCTAAAATAAAACCAGCTTGTTTTATTTTATCATGGGATAAATTAGGAATTGAACTTTCTAATAGCTGAGCTTCTAATGTTGCTCTTAACAGAAATAGCTCATCTACTTGCTCTAAATTAAACTCAGTAACACTGGCGCCTTTGTTTGCTTTAAAAGTAATTAGCCCTTCACCTTCTAATAATAAAAGTGACTCGCGTACAGGTATTTGACTTACATTTAGCTCTTTTGCCAGAGCAGCTTGGCGGATATGTGTTCCAACAGCTATCTCACCACTGAGTATTTTTTCTCTGACAGACTCCGTGACTAACTGAGTCATGGTTTTATATTCCATTTTTTTTACTGCTGACATTGGTTTTTCCTAAATCAGTTATAAATTATTACTTGCATCATCTAATGATAACAATTCTTTATCCTTGTTATTGATATTTTTTATCTTTATGTAATCTAAATCTTCATAAACCTTAACACTTTGTGTAAACCCTTGCATTTTTAAAGTATTTGAGGCACCACAACTTTATTGACCATCAAGATTTAAAATATTGTTCTATTTTTACTAAGTCTTGTTTTAATACGTAATAATCAAATGTTAGATTATTTAACGTTTCGCAAAAGTGAACATAATTTCCGATATTAAGTGAAACACTGTAATTTTTGATAGGATTATTTGTAATTCAGACATATTCTGTAAAGCCATCACTTAATATACAGGTTTAATTAAACGACCATTAGATACATCCATAAGATCAGAATATACAAAAATTTCGCAAAAGCATTTTATTAACTTCTTCTCTTAGCTGATCTTTAGTTGGCTACCAAACCATATATACTCAACCTGATAAATAGCTCAGATAAAATCCATTCAATATATCTTGTCCTTAAGGGAGGATCATTTAACAAATGCATTATGCTAGTAATTATAAAATTATCTTTATCGATAAAGATAGCCGCTATGAATGTGATAAAACTTTAGTTAATTTCGCAAATAGAGACTTTGAAAGCGTGTTTTAAACAAAAAATTAAACTTTATCTGCGAATTTTATTTTTTTTTACTATTTATTGTATTTTATTGGCCCTATACATACTCTAGATATTTTATGATTGTATAAATAGTGATAGAATATGCGCAACTAAATATACAGGTAAACGAAATTTTGCAACAAGAAGAACTTCACGAGCAATTGCTCACAGACATGGCACAATGTGCATTGATGGCTTTAGCGATTGAACAACAAACTGGCAAGTGTGGATTTGGTCCAACTTCAGAACATAAATTTTTGAGTAAATGGTTAACTGCTGCATATAAACAAAAACGCTTTGCTAAAGAGACTGCGCCTACACTTCAAGCTCTTACTCAAATGGCTAAAGAAAAAGGTCAATTTGCTGGATTAAAAGCTAATTTAATTAAATTAAGCAAGCCAGAAGAAAATACTGACTCAAAGTCAGATACAGAATCTTCATCAGATACAGCTTCAAAGTAAATCTGTAAGTTCTGAACAGCATGTGATCAAAATAAATAAGGTCACATGCATGTTTCTCAACCAAAGCAAATCTATAGATAATTATTATCTATGACCCATTAATAGTACTTCGGTGAACTTCCCAAAATACATAAGGACATGGCGACGGTCATTGAGCAAGATTTAAGTCCTTTAAACACCTATACCTCTCAAGTTTTGGCTTGCCATTATGATTACTCGTAGTATCACCTGAATCTGATACTATTATGTCTTAAAAATTAAAAGGACTCGACTGCATTTAAATGAGTATTAATAAAACCCATCTATTTGTTAAAGGTAATCAACCAAACTTAAATTTTCTTTTTCACAGACACGTACGACGGAATCTCTAGTTGCAAGTTTTTTAAGGTATCGCGATAAGTTATTAAATGATAATGGTGGTTTTTTAAATTCATCAGCCCAAACAGCTAACATAAATAAAAAATAGTCACACACTGTTATGCTTTCACCCACTAAATAGTCTTTCCCCTTAAGTTCACTATCAAGCAGTGCAAACATATCTGTGACACGTTGCTCTTGTATCGTTACTATCGTATTTATATCTGCTTCTTTGCCGCTATGTCTTTGAGGGTAAAAATACAACATCAATTCAGCTTGAACGGTATTATTTAAATACATTAACCATTGGTAGAATTTTGGTCTATTTTTGTTACCTACCTCTGGCATCAAGGAGTGTGATGGGTTGTTATCACATAAATGTAAACAAATTGCGGCACTTTCGAATATTGCTTCGCCATCATCAACTAAAGTAGGTATTCGCCCAGTAGGGTTTAATGCTAAATATTCGTCAGATTTATGCGCATTAGATTTTCTATCAACTAATTGTAATTGATAGTCAATGCCCATTTCCTCTAATACAAAATGTGGTGCCATACTGGCGTTAAGTGGATAATAATAAAGTGTGTACATCATATTCCTTTAATTGAAATGTTATATTTGCTCTACCATAGTTTTAATTTTAACCGCCTTTTCGAAGTGATCTAATTTGTGTGTCATTATCCACCAAGTTGCGACTTCCATTAATAATTCAGGATCATCATTTTTATTTGCAAAAAATGCATAAAAAGATAAACCTACGTTATCACCTTTTTGTTCTATTTTTTTATTACAAACGGTGATTATTTTTTGTTTCAATGCTTCATTCATAATCATAATGTTAACTAAGTTAATATGCCTTAAAAATCCATGATTTTAACAGTAAATCTCGACACTGAATATATTGCAAACGCACTATCTTGTAACATCTAATTTAACAATTAATTGTGTTATGGTGTAATTTGTCCCCAGGATACATTAGTGCTAACCTCATAAGAACTTGCACTATTATCAAGCATCTTTACATTTTAGCCACAGTCTTTAGGGAAACTTATGATTTACACCACAACAGAAACAGTTCCAGGAAAAGAGATAGATCAAATATTGGGGGTTGTTACAGGCAATGTTGTTCAAGCTAAGCATATTGGCCGTGATATAATGGCCGGTTTAAAAAATATTGTGGGTGGTGAAATACGTGGTTATACAGAAATGTTAACCGATGCCCGAGATATCGCAGTGCAACGCCTAGTTCAAAATGCCACTGAAAAAGGAGCTGATGCCGTTGTTGGTATTCGTTTTACTACCAGTGCTATTATGGATGGTTCTTCAGAAATCATGGTTTTTGGCACAGCTGTTAAATTAAAAGCATAAATTTTGTCGAGCAGAGCATATGAATAAAATTAACATCGCTGAAAAATTTGGTTTGTTCGATCAACAATGAACACCTAAAGTAATATCTCAATCGAATGGGCAATTAGTAAAAATAGCAAAAGGAAGCGGCGAATTAGTTTGGCATACACATGATAATGAAGATGAACTATTTATCGTATTTAAAGGACAATTGACCTTACAGTTAAGAGCTAAAAATATAACCCTTAACCCAGGTGAAATGTATGTGGTGCCTAAAGGAGTTGAGCATTGTCCAAAAGCACTCCCTGATACCCACTTTATGATGATTGAACCTGCATCAACCGCCCATACTGGTGAAAACTTGAGTGAAAGAACCGTTTCATCTGATCAACAAGAATGGATTTAATTCAAATGTAAAGGAGTATGAGTGAACTAGTCAATAATACATATTGCCTTAGTTGTAAAAGATTATGATTAAGTAATTGATTTTTATATAAATAAACTTAAGTTTGATCTTATTGAAGATACATACCAACCAAACTAAGATAAACGTTGGGTAGTTGTTTCTCCGCCAGGTTCAACTGGTGTCACCATTTTACTAGCCCGTGCATCTAACGAGCATCAAACACAGTTTGTAGGTAATCAAACTGGTGGACGTGTTTTTCTATTTTTAAGTACTGATGACTTTTGGCGAGACTATAATCGAATGCTATCAGATGGCATCAATTTTGTAAGAGAGCCACAAGAGCAAGATTATGGCACCGTAGCTGTATTTGAAGATTTATATGGTAATTTATGGGATTTACTACAATTAAGCCCTGAACATCCAATGTCCTCAAGAACTTAATCATTTTATATTAAGTTTAATACCTATATGAACATGGCTAGAATAAAGTTACATTGTAATCAAAGAACCTGTTTGCGCATATTTATTTAAGTCTTGTCTAGCCTCTGATGAGGGCTTTTCTTCATTAATTAATTGAGCCATATTATCAATTTTTAATAGTCTTGCTTCTAATTTTACAAGGTGCTCTTCATTAACATTAAGCCAATTACTTGGGATGGAATAATCATTATTTAAAAATTTAATAAATGTTTTATGTAAAGGCTTATTTTCATTTCCTAACTCTGCACTTCTTAATACATCAATTAGTTCATTTGAATTTTTAGGCATATGAGACAGGCATTCAATTTTATAACATGCATTACCTAAAACAATTGGCATTTTGCCAAGTAAAATAGATTCAATTCCAACCGTAGAGTTTATTGTTAAAACACTTATTGCGTTTGTTATTAATGTTTGTGTGCAAGCCGAATTACAAAAAATAGCCCTTTCATGCTGTCCATATAAGTGTTTATAGCTTCTGTTTTCGCTAGGATGTTCTTTAAAAACAAAAAATAATTTTGCGTTTTTATTGAGTTGCACGATACATTCATCGAATAATTCATCCATCGATTTTAGCCACGGTGAATTACGAATAATTTGACTATCAGTTTCAACTTGAAAAGGTACAAATATATATTCTTTGGGTATTAATATTTCATTAGAATCAATACTTTTTGGTATTGTTGGCGTTCTTGCTGTTAATTGAATTTCCCTTTTAACCTCGTTTGAATTCAATAATGTTTTTAATCTGTAGTTTCGGTAAAATGATGGGTCTCGAGGTATGCTATTTTCACAATTTACACCTTTCCAATCGCAGACAGTTGTATTGGGTATTAAGCCATTTTCAAAGTATAACACCTGCTTTTGTAATATATTAGCAGCCATCACAATAGTACTGCTTGGAAATTTCTGACCATTCCAAACACCTACAACTGTTGGATCTATTTTATTTATTACAGCACAATGCTTAGCAACATAGTAATATTCAAGTAATGATCTAATAAAGCAATATATTGGCCAAAACAGGGATTCTGATAATATTGGGTGTGCCTTTTTCTTTTTTGAAAAATGTAATGCTAAATTCCCTTTTAAAATAAAGGGATTTATTTTATTTATATATTTTAACGCTTTTAAATTAAATATTGATTTGGAAGGTCGATAAACAATTATATTAATTTGTTTATTTGATTTGAAATATGCAGATAATTTTTTAAAGTATTTGACATGTGATGGACCACGAGCCATTAATAAAAATTTATTTTCCATCTAATTTACTTAAGTAGTTAGCACTAAAGATAAAATACACAAAATAAATTAATCTTTTATTTCACTACTGTTACAGTAAAATGAAATAAATGCTTGCGGCGGCATCCTGTGTAAGTGCTTATTTAAGCATTATACATGTCGCGTATTTTAGAAAACTTAATAAGTCTTCACCTAGTTGCATTAACGTTTTTGGATCTGCCATCATTGTAATGGTCAACTCAACTTGACTTTAGGCACTATAAAGAGTGCAATACCCCGAGTACCTTTTGGTGCCACCGTGCCCTGTAGGATGCGATAAACTCTACCATCCACCTTCAACATATTAGTGATATGTTTCTTTAAAGCCTTTGAGTGTTGTTACTATGCAATTCCAAATTAAAACCTTCTTTATCGCCACTTCGATTTAAAGGTAATAATTCATTTTCACAAAATTTGGCACACTCTTTAAAAATAGCATCAATTAAATCAGGTGTTGCTTCTTCAAATCCAGTATATTTTTGGTAATGACCGTAATAATCAAATACATCATCAAATAGAAATTAATATCCATTAAAGGGGCTTTATAACTTTGCATAACTGCTTTCCTTATTGCTCTTTTTATTTAATAACAATTAAAATCAGTATTACAGATAAAATTACTGGTCATGGTCACTGTTAGCTTTCTTCTAGTAACGCATGTGATTTTAATAAACTTGCAGGTGTAATATTAAATCGTTTTTTAAAAGCCGTTATAAAATTAGATGAATGATTATAACCTGCTAGATATGCCGCTTCGCCTATGCTTAAGCCTTTAATTGCAATTGCTACTCGCGCATTTTCAAGTCTTGTTTGGCGAATATAATCAACAACTGTTGTACCATAGTCTTTTTTAAAACGTCTTTGTAATGTACTAATACTTAAACCCATAGATTTTGCGATACCTTCTAATGAAATGGGCTTAGTGATTAATAAATCAATTTGTTTTTTTATCGTTAAATCTGATTTCATTATTTTATTGTTGGTATTTGTTTCAGTCAGTTTAACCGTATCTTGATTACTTAAAATATCAAAACATTCAGCTAAAATTTGTAAAGCAACTTGTTCTATTAATAATTCAATTGCAAACCCTGTTTTGACTTTTTCTTGTAAGATCAATTTGGATAATTTGATTATATTATCTGAAGCTTGCCATTTATAAACAGCTAAATCCTTCGTAAAGATTTTATTTAATATTGCGATGTCTTGTTTGTTTTTACATCTTTTCTTCAGCCATTCTTGCTTTATAAACACATTTACCTTTTTAACATGCTCATCTTGCTTCATATGGCGTGTCATAATATCTGGTTTATTTAAAATAATGGCTGAACATTCAACTTCAGGGGCATCTTCACCACCAATAAAATATGCCTGTTTTCCTAAGTTAAAATGTATCTTGCCCTTAAAAACAATATTAAAACTTAAACAAGGCGGTAACTCTATTGATGAGCTCATATTTTGCATTTCAATTACATCATTGCAATGCACTGAGATTCCCGATGCAAGATCAGAAAAAGAAAACAACCCAGACATAATCGGCTGCTCATTTGCTAGGTTTAAATGATATTCACTATGATGTACAGATGTAATCATTTCTCTTAGTTGCTGTTGGTTTACAATCGTTACATGTGTATTTTTTGATGCCATTTTAACTTCCTGTACTCCTTTGACGATATATAAATGTCATTTGACGATATTGCATAACAGACTAATGAAACTTTTTCTCACCTTGATTGTATCATATCGATAATCATTCGTATTTAGAATTTTGTTAAGGGAAAATCATGCCAACTCACAACTTTAAAAAAAGCGCTCTATGTTTATTAATTTCAAGTGTCTGTACAACTAACTTCGTTTATGCAGAAGAAACATCGGTAGACAAAAACAATGAATTAGAGCAGATTGAGATATGGAATACTGAAGTTAAAGCGTCTTCTTTATACTTTAATGAAGAAACACTTGCTTCAAAACAAGCGGATCACCTAAGTGATTTATTAAGAACTATTCCTGGTATTGATGTAGGTGGCTCTCACTCAATGAACCAAAGAATTACAATTCGTTCATTGGAAGATAAAGATTTAAAAGTAACTATTGATGGTGCAAATCAAAATACTTATATGTATCACCATATGGGTAACTTACAGATCCACGCGGACATTCTAAAATCAGTAGACATTGAGGTAGGCACAAACTCAGTGATTAATGGCGGTTTAGGTGGTGCTGTACGCTTTGAAACAAAAGAAGCCCGTGAATTATTAGACAAAGATCAACAATTTGGTGCCAGATTACAAACTACTTTTGCCGATAATTCAGGTAATTCATATTCACTTTCTGGATATGGCCAATTGACAGATTCAGTAGATGTATTAGCATATTATAACTTTGTAGATCGTCAAAACTTTGAAGTTGGTGGTGGCGTTATCACAGATCAACATGGTAATAAGATCCCTGGTACTGATGGTGAAGTGAAAGGTCTTGAAGGTGAACTAGATGATGCATTGTTAAAATTAGGTTGGGATTTATCAGACAATCAGCGCTTTGAATTTGGTTATGAAACCTATTCAGATAAAGGTGATTATAGCTATCGTCCGGATATGGGTTCTGCTACTGATATCGCAATCTCAGGTGCTTTGGGCGTACCATTAAATTGGCCTACTGAGTTTAGCCGCGATACTATAACTGTAAATTATGAATTAAATTTCAATGAAGATTCAGTATTAAAACTTGCTGTTTTTAATAATCAAAGTGAGTTATATCGAGATGAGAGTGGTTGGGCAGAAAATCCTGCTTTTGCAATGTGGGCTGGTAATGTAACAGGTGAAGCCGACAATACAGGCATTAACTTAATTGGGAATACCTTTTTAGATGGTGACATAAGCAATAACTTTACTTATGGTATTGATATTGTGAAATATGAAACACAATATACTGCAATTGCTTTAACTGGAGATATGAGAACTTCAGATGAAGAAGCAACTAACTCAGCCTTGTTCATCGAAGATAAAATAGCATTTGATAATGGTTTTACTCTTATACCAGGTGTTCGTTATGACAACTTTGATATTGATTCAACTGTAGTCGATAATTCTTTTTCAAAAGTGACAGGCTCTTTAGCTGCACAGTATGATGTAAGTAATGAATTAACATTTAAACTCAGTGCGACCCAGTTATTTAAAGGTCCTGAGCTAAGTGAAGTATTTACTGGAGCAGGCTCTGAAGTTACGCCAAATAAAGGCATAAAAGCTGAAACAGGTTTAAACTCAGAATTTGCTATTGCATACCGCGCAGAAGTTTTAGGTGCTGATAGCTTTACAGCAGGTATCACTTTATTCCAAACAGATGTAGATAATTATATCTATGATTATGCTAAAATCCCAGGTGGTGGTCCGCGTGATTATCATAAAGATAATGTAGGTGATTTAGAAGTAACAGGTTTTGAAGCTTATGCAGGCTATAAATTAGGTCAATTACAAATTCAATTAAGTTATTCTGCTGCAGAAACTGACTTAAATGCCTTTGCTGATTATCAGTCTTTAGATGGCTTTCGTTTAGATCGAGAGCAAGGAGATACAATAAGTGCTAGCGTAGATTATTACTTTGAAGCTATAGAATTAACTGCCCATTGGGATATTTTAACCGTTGCAAGTCTAGATCATGCGCCTTCATTAGATGGCGCAAGTGAAGATACTGCAAAAGACAGCTACACAGTCCAAAATATTTCACTTCGCTGGGCGCCATCTGCTGTTACTGGCTTAGCAATCAGTCTTGGAGTTGATAATTTATTTGATGAATATTACGCTTCACAGTCATCAAGAACGGGTCTTTCGAAGCATCCGAGGTTTGGTGATTTATTCTTAACAGATTATGAGCCAGGTAGAAATATAAAAGCGACAGTATCTTATAAGCTTTAATATTTAATATTGAAAAGCCAAGCAGGTATTGCTTGGCTTTTTTGTTTGTATTGTCACAGTTAAGCTATTCACCTCTTCCATAATAAATCAGCTAGCTCTTGCTGTTCATGCCATCTTCCTTGTTTTAACCAAGTCACTAAGTGCTGTGCAACATCTGGGTAATTAGCTTGATGTACTTTGATATCTGATGTTAAGAATATTTCACATATTTTTGAATCTAAGTTATTCATTACTTTACCTAAACCTAGTGTTTGTAATGCTTTTGCATTTGATATTTGTTCCATTTGCCCTGCTAATGGCTTAACTAAAACATCAATACCTATATGAATACATTCACTAACAAGCTCAAACCCTGCACCACAAATGACTTTTTTGCTTTGAATTAAGTCATTCTTAAAACCTTTAAGGCATGGCGATCTGGTATGGATATTACCGTTATCTTTATTTTCTAAATCAGGCGAATAAATATAAAAATCAAAATTTTTAAACTTTTGTAATAAATTGACCACTTCACTTTGAGCTTCAAAGGGTAAATATACTAAGACTTTATTTTCAATTATATCTGCGCTGCTTAATTTTACATCAACTATTGGTGGTAAAATAGGACTATCAAAATGATGCCAATGCAAGCCAATTGGAAATCTAACAGGTGCAAATTTTTGAATTAAAGTATTTGTCAGCCAAGTCCCTCCATCCTTAGGGATATCATGTTTAAAAGCATACTGATGCCCTATTCCGATTGAATCAATACCTTGTTGCTTTGCAGCCCATGCACTAACAGGCTCAAAATCATTTATTACTAAATCAAATCCTGATAAATCTAACGTTTTAACATCTTTAATGAACTGCTTTATATTATTGTTTTGTAGTGTTTTTCTTTTCTTTATCTTTCCATTTTCTGTAATAAAGGTTAATCCTGCCCTATGCTCAAAATCACCAAATGGTTCCATGGCAAATAATTCAGATTTTTCTCTGCCTGAAATCAAATAAGTAACATCTAACTCAGAATTTTTTAAATGTTCTGCCATCACACGCGAACGGGTTAAATGACCATTGCCTGTCCCTTGTACGCCATAAAGTATCTTCATTTATTGACCTATCATTATTATTGTTAAAAATCCAAGCGCTGTACCTAGGCTTGCGCCTGCTATAATATCTGTTGGAAAATGCACTCCCAGTAAAACCCTCGAAATGCCAACACAAGTAGCCCATATGTAAATTAAAAAGCTTAGAAAAGGTAAGTATTGCGCAATTAAAAAAGCTAATAAAAATGCCCCTGATGTATGTCCTGATGGGAAACTGAACTCATCTGATGCCACGATACTTGCTCTAAAAAAAGGTATCGCCTTAGGTGGACGGTTTCGTTTTAACGTATTTTTTAATAACCAATAAATAGGTCGCTCAATTATAAATGCGACTAAAGTTGCGATGAAAAGCTGAATACCTTTATCAGAAGACAATAAAAGAATAGGCAAAGCAACTTGTAGATAGCCGTCACCTGTTTTTGATATTAAATTAGCAAAAGGTTTTAACTTGTCACTTTTGTGGCCAGAGACACACCACATAAACATTACAGTATCTAGATGTTGTAGTTTCATAATTACCTCTTAATCTATTACGAGTCACTATTATTTAAAATAACAAGAGATTTGCTAATGATAATGAGGTGCTGATATGACTTTTGAGTGACAGTTTGATGAAGATAAGTTGACAGCCTTAAACTTAGATTTAAGGCTGTACCACTGGATTTATATGTATAATTCGATTCAATCAGCTATTTTCAATTCTAAAACCCACTTTAATAGTGACTTGAAAATGACCGACTTTGCCATCAACAATATGACCACGTGTTTCAACAACTTCGAACCAATCTAAATTTTTTATTGTTTTATTGCATTCCTCTATCGCATTATGAATTGCTTCTTCTATGCTAGTAGGTGATGACCCCACCATTTCGACTTTTTTATACGTATGATGATTCGACATCGAGGCTTCCTTTTTATCAGAATTATTAATTACATCTAAATATAGAACTATTTTTGAAAATAGAGCTATATTTAAAATTAATTTAATTTTTATATATTGCTTATTTATTATGGTAGTTAGCTTATTTGTCGTGTATGTTTACGCTATAAACAATTGATTACTCAGTGAGTATTTAATATGCAATGGTTTAATTTAGCGACAAGCAGTTCCGTAATTTTGCGTTCATTAAAAGTTGCTATGGTGGTAGGAACTATTTTAGTTTTCATAAACCATGCCGATGTAATATTCAATGGCCAAATTACAATCAGCCATTTGATTAAAATATTATTAACCTATTGTGTTCCATATTGTGTATCAACCTATGCCAGTGTAGATTCGATGTTGAATTCTGATGCCACTGAATAACTAATAAAGAGGATTTCCCAATGTTTAATTTTTTTGGTGGCGATAAAACTCCAGAAGGACATGTTTTAATTAAACAAGAAGAATTAGCGGATCTAAATGCTAAAGCACAGGTTTTAGATCAATTAATTTCTGGTGGTGCTTTAGAAATGGCACAACAAATTACGGAAAATGCACAAAATGTAAATGTAGCATCTTCAAATAGATTAAGTGAAATAGAAAGTAATTATGGCTTGATCCAATCATTTATTGAGCAATCCGAAAGTGTTGAACATACTTCCAGTGAGTCATTTGAATCAGCAAAAGCAACCTCTCAAACATCTGCTAACGGCATTCAACAACTAGAAAGCTTAACTGACAATATTACAACATCAGCGCAATATATCAGTGAATTTACTGAGCTTTTAGCCAGCCTAGATGAAAATAATCGTAATATTGGTCAATTAGTCGAATCTATAAAAGGCATTGCTGATCAAACTAATTTACTTGCGTTAAATGCTGCAATTGAAGCTGCTCGTGCAGGTGAGCATGGTCGTGGTTTTGCGGTTGTAGCAGATGAGGTGCGTTCGTTAGCAAATACTGCTAATCAGTCTGCAGATCAGATCCAAAATGAAATGAAAAAGATTATGGGGATTTCTTCCTCGATTATTGATAAACAAAAAGAAGTAACAACCATTATTGATGGCAGTGTAGATATTGCGAATACCACTATGGAAAGTTTACAAGAATTAGTATCAATGTCTTCTTCAAGTGCGAGTTTAGTTGAATCAACAATTGATCAAGTACAGCAACAATTAAGTAGCTCTGAAACAATTAAAGAGAGTATGCAACAACTGATTGAAGATACCCGCCAAGCACTCGATGGCTCTTCTACTAATGTTGACTTAGGTCAACAACTAGTAAGCCAATTAATCTTAGATAACAGACTATAATGACAAGAGAAGAAGCTTTATTAGCAATAATTCAATTTGATGAAAACAAAGATAATGCTTTTTCTCAATTAGCAACATATCCTAGGGAGAGTAAGGGAAAACGGGTTTAAATCAACCAATAACCTCATAATTTAAGCAAGCAGATTTGATCATTTGACTGATAATTTTGATCGTGGCATATAATGGTCTTTGCTTAAATTATTATGAAAGAAACGGCTATCAGTAAAGCTTTTGATGAAATAACAGACCCAAGCATAAATCAACGCCTCCGTCATCCTTTAGTTAATATATTGACGATCTCTATCTGTACAATTATCTGTGGTTGTGATGATTTTCACTCAATTGAAGAGTATGGTAAACCTAAAATTAGCTGGCTTAAAAGTTTTTTAGATTTAGAAAATGGGATCCCAAGTCACGATACGCTTAATGATGTTATGAATCGTTTAAAGCCGAAAGAGTTTTCCCATGCCTTTAGCCAGTGGGTGCTTGGTCTGCAAAAAATAACTTATGTTTTGGTCAGATAAAGGTGAATGAGTAATCAAATGAGATCACAGTAATACCATTACTACTTGATATAAAAGGAGCTACAATAACGATGGATGCTATGGGCTGTCAGTTTGCTATAGCCGATAAAATAGTAGATCCTCAAGCAGACTACGTATTATCCTTAAAAGGTAATCAAGGTGAATTTCATGATGACATTAAGTTATTTTTAGAAACCAATTTGAGAGATGAATAAAATAGCGCTTAATTTATTAAAAAATGAGAAAGTGTAAAAGTAGGCGTTAAAACAAAACGCCTAAAAGCTGGTTGAGACGAGGCTTATATGATGAAAGTACTCACAGTAGGGTTTAATTCTCTATACTTTTAACCCGTTTGCCCTGTGATTAACATGTTCATTCATTGACAACATGCGATTTTCAAACTTTGCAATATACTTTAAATCTTTACGTAATAAGAAGTCTTTTTCATAACGACGTAACATCAACATATCTGATGTAAGTTCTTTTGAAAGAGCATATTGCTCACCTATTTGAGCAATGTTATTGCTCGTATTCCATAATATTAGCCATAGTGCCCATAGCTAATATTACAAAAAAAGAAACCAAAAAAATTTATAACGAATGGACATGTAGCCTACGTGCTAAATGATTAAATATATAAGTCGGACTTTAAAGGTAGTACCTCTTTTATAATATTCAAGTTAAAGATAATAATTCGTATTTGAAATTTGGTTTTACAATTTATTTATTCACAAAGTCCTATTTATGGTTAAACCCTAAATATAAACCCTTTATTTTGACGTTTTAAACAATAAACCCAAGACTATTTCACAGAAAAAGAAGATAATTGCCCCAATTAAGATCAATCCGAAAATTGGCAGTTTTATTTGACCAATTTCTCGAAAGACTAAAGTGGATACCATTCAATGGAAATTAAAGTTAATTTTCTCGACAACCTTAGATTAGAAGCTAAGTTTGATGATTTTACTGTTATTGCAGATCAGCCAATTCGTTACAAAGGTGATGGTTCAGCACCTAGCCCATTTGATTACTTTTTAGCATCTTCTGCGTTATGTGCAGCTTACTTTATGAAAGTGTATTGTGCGGCTCGTGATATTCCAACAGATGGTATTCGTTTGTCACAAAATAACATTGTTGATCCTGAAGATAGATATAACCAAATTTTTCAAATTCAAGTAGAACTACCAGAGAGTATTTCAGATAAAGACCGCCAAGGTATTTTAAGATCTATCGATCGTTGTACTGTTAAAAAAGTTGTACAAACGGGCCCTGAATTTAAAATTAAAACAGTAGAAAGCTTAGATGAAGACGCGCAAGCTATGCTCATGGCAAAGCCTGATGAAGCCTCTAATACATTTATCCTAGGAAAAGACTTACCACTTGAGCAAACAATTTCCGATATGACAAGCATCTTAGCAGCTCTTGGCATGAAGATAGAAATTTCGTCTTGGCGTAACATCGTACCAAATGTATGGTCTCTACATATTCGTGATGCAGCCTCTCCAATGTGTTTCACTAATGGTAAAGGCGCAACAAAAGAAGGTGCACTGTGTTCTGCATTAGGCGAATTTATTGAACGCTTAAACTGTAATTTCTTTTACAATGACCAATTTTTAGGTGAAGAAATTGCTAATAGTGATTTTGTTCATTACCCAAATGAAAAATGGTTCAAATTAGAAGAAGATGATTCACTACCAACTGATATCCTAGATGAATATTGTCGAGAAATTTACGATCCTGAGGGTGAGCTATGTGGCTCCAATCTGATTGATACTAACTCAGGTAATAGCGAACGCGGTATTTGTTCAATTCCGTATGTTCGTCAATCTGATGGCGAAACAGTATACTTCCCTTCGAATCTCATCGAAAACTTATTTTTAAGTAATGGTATGAGTGCAGGTAATAACTTTGTTGAAGCAAAAGTACAATGTTTATCTGAAATTTTTGAACGTGCAGTTAAAAGACAGATCATAGAACAAGAGATTGTACTTCCAGATGTACCTAAAGATGTAATTACTAAATTCCCTAGTATTGTTGCTGGTATTGAAGGGTTAGAAGCACAAGGATTTCCAGTAGTTGTTAAAGATGCCTCTCTTGGTGGTCAATTCCCTGTTATGTGTGTCACTTTAATGAATCCAAAAACAGGCGGTGTTTTTGCCTCTTTCGGTGCCCACCCAAGTTTTGAAGTTGCACTTGAGCGTAGTCTTACAGAACTATTACAAGGCCGTAGTTTTGAAGGTTTAAATGATGTACCTAAGCCAACTTTCAATAGTTTAGCTGTTTCAGAGCCGGAAAACTTTGTAGAACATTTTATTGACTCTACAGGTACTATTTCTTGGAAATTCTTTAGTGCGAAATATGATTTTGAGTTTATCGAATGGGATTTCTCTGGCACTAACGAAGAAGAGACCGCAAGTTTATTTGGTATCTTAAAAGACTTAGGTAAAGAATGTTATATCGCTGAATTCTCTGACTTAGGCACTGCATGTCGTATCTTAGTTCCTGATTATTCAGAAGTTTACCCAGTTGAAGATCTGATTTGGGACAATACCAATAAATCATTAAATTACCGAGAGGATATCTTAAACTTGCATTCATTAAGTGACGATGCCTTAGCAAGCTTAGCTGAAAGATTAGAAGACAGCCAATTAGATAACTACACAGATATTATCACTTTAATTGGTATTGAATTTGATGAAAATACCGTTTGGGGTCAGTTAACAATTCTTGAACTTAAAATCTTAATTTACTTAGCACTAGGTGAGTTAGAAGACGCAATAGAATTAGTAGAGACTTTCTTACAGTTTAACGATAATACTGTTGAGCGTGGTTTATTCTATCAAGCAATCAATGCTGTGCTTGAAGTAACATTAGATGAAGAGCTTGAGCTTGAAGATTATATACCTAACTTCAATCGCATGTTTGGTGAAGAAAACATGAAGCACGTTGTCGGTTCAATCACAGGTGATGTGAGATTCTTTGGTTTAACTAAAACAAGTATGAAACTAGAAGGCTTGGACAAACACTTAAGATTAATCGAAAGCTACAAAAAACTTCATACAGCACGTGCATTAAAAGTTAAAAAGTAAATTTAAGTACTAGCCAAAGTGAAGATATTCAAAATCAGGATGGTAAATATTGTTTATCAGTACTTTGGCTGCTTCAATTAAAATAGGACGCCACGGTTTATACACTGCAGGGATGAGTTGATATGGTAAAATGAAATTGTGTTCATTAGGTTAAGCTTTTTAAAAATTTCGCGATAGTGATTGAAATGCTCAAATTAGTGTTTGCATATCTTGAACCATTACTCACTAAATTATCTAATAGTCGATTTATTAAAGGTTCATTCGCATCAAATGTGAAATTTTTGGGAAGCTTTGATATTAATGTAATCGTTAATTTTGGATACAGTAATTTATAACTCTGTAATTGTTCTGCGACTAATTCAGTGATGTCGATTGGATATAAATCGACACGAGATTATAATGTAAGCTTTTAATAGGTCAGAAGCTCATCAATTAAAATACTTAATTGGTCTAAGTCTTTATTAAAGCCTAAAGCAACGGGGTGATTTTCATCTAATAAACTCTTGATCCGCTCAGCCATATTATGAACTTTTAGTGATAAAACAGCGATGGCACTGCTGTCTACAGTTGGCTCTAATTCTAATGTATTGTTGGGACTAATTGCATCCACTTTATCTTGTAATTTATATAACTGCCCCGCTATATGTTTAATAAGAAAAAACACTTAGCGCAATTAAAATTAAAGCAAAAATAAAAAATGAGACAACAATATACAGGATAAGGTTCAAAGAAATCAATTGAGCCTAGAAATAACAAATCTTGTTCTGCAGCTTTCATATACCAACTAAATGCTGCATCCAAATCTTTATCGACACTTTTACCTTTGCTGAACATTGTACCACTACACATATAGCCTAAATAGCTTTGAGATGAAACACTCTTTTGTTAAGCTGCAACTTTGAAAAGTGTAATATAACAGTGTAAGAATAAGAAATATGTTTAAAGAGCTTTAATCATGTGCAAGGTTTCAGGTTCAAAACCCAAGTTATCATAAAAACCTTTTGCTTTTTTATTATTAGCGAATACTTCTAAATGCAATAAACGATACCCTTGCTGTTTAGACCATTTTTCAGCTGCCTGCATTAACAACTTACCCACTCCCATTCCTTGAGCTTTTGCAGAAACTGCAAGTAAAGGCACTGTACCGCAAGCTTCATTTGATATGCTATCTTGGTGCTCACAAGCATGAACAAAACCTAATGAAACACCCTCTTTCTCTGCAATCAATGTAATTTTGTTAACGGATGTTTGATTTAATATTTGTGCTATATAATCATCTTGCATTTTTGCAACTATGGCACCCCTGTGCCATGTTAAGTTTGCAACTTTTGCTAAATCTGGTGATAATTTAAAAATAAAATCATAATCTGTCCGCTCAGCATCTCTTATTATTATTTCTGTTGTCATATTATTTGAGTAATCCGTTATCATTCTATAGCTTAAATAATAACGCGCTCTTTTAACTGCACACAAGGAAAAGAGTTACTATTTCACTTTAATTTAACCTATTGAGAAACTTATTAATAAAACTTATATACAAACCCCGAGGAACTTCGATTTAATCACGCTGTTATGCTAATATTCACTAACAAATCTTTGCTTACTCATATCTAATTTGTGGGTAACACTTCTTTTTCTCGGTTTTACTCAACTTGCCAACAACGGACTGTGACTAAGTTAGCTGCATTGAGAATAGTTAAAGCACAGCTTTAACTAACACAAAAACACGGCCAATAATTTTATGAAAAATAATACAGACATTTATAGTATTGATAGTACTGACTATAAAATAGGACAAGATAATATTCAAAAGTGGGGATTCGATGTCCACAACCCTGTTTTTGGCGTCAGTACCGCATTAATTTTTATATTTCTTCTCGCCATTTTAGTAAGTGAACCTGAAACAGCAAAAACTGCTTTAGATGGTATAAAGTGGAAAATCATTGGGACGTTTGATGCCTTATTCATGTGGTCAGGAAATATCTTTGTATTATTTTGTCTTACACTCATTTTTTCACCCTATGGCAAAATCCGTATAGGCGCAAGCGATGCCGAAGCAGATCATTCACGCCTTTCATGGTTTGCAATGTTATTTGCAGCAGGTATGGGCATTGGATTAATGTTTTGGAGCGTAGCTGAACCTGTTGCCTACTTAACCTCATGGTATAAAACGCCATTAGGTGTTGAACCAAATACTGCAGAGGCTGCACGTTTAGCTTTAGGTGCGACCATGTATCATTGGGGTCTTCATCCTTGGGCCATATATTGTGTTGTTGCTTTATCTTTAGCATTTTTCAACTATAACAAAGGTTTACCTTTGTCTATTCGTTCTATATTTTATCCTTTATTGGGCGAAAAAACTTGGGGCTGGCCTGGACATATGGTAGATATACTCGCCGTCTTAGCAACTTTATTTGGTTTGGCGACCTCCTTAGGTCTTGGTGCACAACAAGCCACCAGCGGCATTAATCATGTATTTGGTACTGACGGTGGTATTGGCATGCAAATATCTGTGATTATTGGTGTGACTGCATTGGCAGTCTTCTCTGTTGCCAAAGGCTTAGAAAGTGGCGTAAAACAGCTTAGTAAAATTAATATGATACTGGCTTTTGCTTTGTTGGTATTTGTTATTTTTACTGGATTTACTGTCACTATTGGCGCAATACCAACAACGTTATTTTCATATATTGAGAATATTATTCCATTGAGTAACCCACATGGTCGTAATGATGAAGCCTGGTTTCAAGGCTGGACTGTATTTTATTGGGCTTGGTGGGTATCTTGGTCTCCGTTTGTTGGTATGTTTATCGCCCGAATATCTAAAGGGCGAACTATTCGTGAATTTATTCTTGCAGTATTAATAATTCCGACGCTTGTGACAATTGTATGGGTGTCGGTATATGGTGGTCTAGCGATTGATCAAGTTATGAATCAATTAGGTTCTTTGGGCACTGACGGTTTATCAGAAGTGCCTTTAGCTATGTTTCAGATGTTCGATTCACTTCCTATGAGTTCATTGCTTTCGCTTATCGCTATCGTATTAGTTATAGTGTTTTTTATTACCTCTTCCGATTCTGGCTCTCTAGTAATTGATAGCATTACTGCTGGTGGCAAGATAGATGCTCCTGCACCTCAAAGAATTTTTTGGGCTATCATTGAAGGCGTGATTGCTGCTGCTTTGTTATGGGTAGGTGGCACCCAAGCAATTGAAGCACTTCAAGCTGGGGCGATATCAACAGGTTTGCCCTTTACAGTACTCTTATTATTAATGTGTGGTTGTCTATTAAAAGGCTTAAAAACTGAACCGAGATAATTTCTATTCATGCTCTGGTAAGTAAATTATTTTCTGCCAGAGTAGAAATCATGGTGAAATGATTTCTACTGTATTTATTCAATCTTGATTGATACTATATCCATTCGCGGCTGCGCATCGATTCAATACTAATATAAGAGAATATTATGATTGTAGAAAATGTGCTTCCTGAACATTATGATGAAATGCTAATTGTTTGGGAAAACTCAGTCCGAGCAACACATGACTTTATCACTGAAAAAGATATCGTGTTTTTTAAACCAATTATCATGGAGCAAGCTTTCCCTGCAGTTACATTAAAATGTGTTAAAGATAAATTTGGTTCAATTATTGGTTTTATGGGCGTCCATGAAATGAAAGTTGAAATGTTATTTATTTTAAACAACATAAGAGGAAGTGGCGTTGGTAAGTTATTATTGCAATACGCAATTGATAATTTAAATGCAAATAGTGTAGATGTAAACGAACAAAATCCATTAGCTGTTGGGTTTTACCAACATATGGGTTTTAAAGTGATATCTCGCTCACCCATTGATAATATGGGGAAACCTTTCCCTATTTTACATATGAAGTTATAAGTCTCGGTTTTCCATAATCCGAATTTGTTAGAAGAAGTGCCAAAAGCCAATAACCAAGGCACTTCCGTTTCCTTGCTTATAACAAGATTTGCTCCCTAAATTTTATAATACTGTCCTACTAATTAATTTGAATTTCAGCCAATATGAATTTATTTTCCATTAAATTCAAATTGTTAAATTATGTAGTTGTTTGTATTTAATGGCGCAACAATGAAAGTTAACACTACCAACCATTAATGAAGGTGTTAATTTATGAAATATATTTTATTACTTGGGTTATTAATCACTTCTTATTCAGCTTCTGCAACACTATATAAATGCAATATCAATAATGTGCTGATATTTAGCCAATTTCCATGTTCAAATAAACAAGAGAAAAAAATCGTAAAATCTGTTGATACAACTAATATAAAATCAAAGTTAGCTGTAAATAAAACGAGTCATTTGTCTAAAATCGAACACAAGCTTTTAGATAATATAAAATTGGCTGTTTACCGATATTAGCTAACGGTAGACTTGTTAGCTTAGAGACATCAAGTAACTATGTAAACGTCGCAATTAATTTAATAGAAGAATTGGACACTCAAGAACCAGAGCAATGACTCCTTTCACCCAATATAAATATTCACCTAACTATTCTCGACTTTGCTCAACTAAATTATAAATACTGAGTGCGTCTGATTCTGTTAACTTAATGAGTTTTATTGTACCTGTTACTTCAAAATGTAAAGGTTATCACCTTTATAAATGACTTAAAAGAAAGCGAACATCAAATCTTTACCAGTTTGATTGATTTTATTTCTTGTGGCTTAAGTATGGAATACAAATGAGTCATTATATCATGAGATCGACCCTTAACTTGAAAGTCATACCCTTGCCCATTACCTACTTCTATAAAAGATAAGTAATTATTTGAAACCGTAATTTCACCTATCTTATCAATCAGTAAAATGGATGCAGGACTCATACTTGTACTCTGACAAAACAGTAATTGCTCCTCCCTCCTGATTAGGTTTTTAATATTATTTTTCTTTTTATAAGTATTCGAGCTTGTAAATGAAAGCGTTACAAGGTTTGCTAACGTAAAAATAGACATCAGGACATATTGCAACTCAATTTTATCCAATACAGAATAAAAGTACGCAAAGGTTATCCCGAATATAACCGCTAATAATATTAAAAATTTAGATAAGGTGTTTTCATTTTTAATCATAATTTCCACACTATCTCATTACGTAGTTTTTTTACCAAAGCAACATCAGGACCTGCAACAGAGGTATAAACAAATGTCTTACCATCTAGCTTTGCACATGTAATAGATGCCCTGTTATCATTGAATTTTCCATATACATACTTAGCTTTATCGTACTTTAAGTTTCTGTTAATAGTTTTAAAGCTTAGAGATTCAAGGATATTTTTGCCTTTCATAGCGCATAACTCAGCATCTATCTCTAATACTTTGAAATCGGACCATAAATGAGGTGTATAAGTTTTAGTGAGTTCCGGTACTTCTACTGGTGATGCAAAATAATTTATTACAACTGAACTGAACGTTTCACCATAATTTACTATGCCGTAAACTAAAACTAAAAACATGATTAGTATTACTTTTTTAAACACTATTAATCCTTTAACTATCTTTAATACCCTATAAATAGTGGGGTTAATTGAATTTTCTAGTAAAGGAACATTAACGAAATTTGAGTAAGGTTACAATAAATATCTTGTTTAAACGGTTTTCAGAAATGAAGTGGTAAAAAAAATTAAATTACTTCATTTCTGAAAAGTTTTATTTAAGCTTATTGTTTTGATGAACGCCATGCATTAATAAGTGCCACAATGAAAATATTTAATGCGAGATAGGAAAGCCAATAAACACTCATCATAGCCGTGTTTTGAAAAGCTACTATCACGAATGACACTAATAATAAAAACCAACCTAACACTTTAAATCTTTTTCCTTTTTCAGCTGTGAAAGTTGTATTGAATACCGAGCGAAAATGTTTAGTCATGGTCATAGATAAACACCATAGGGCAATGAGTTGAAGGATAAAACTGATTAGCATACGGCTTCCTCTTTGTTTTTAAATTCAGATACAGCATTTCTGTTTTTACCTTTGAGCCATGAATATACTTTTAAACACACGCCTCCAGATATGAGTAAAGCTAAATTAAAACTGATATAGGCCATATTTTGATTGTCTAAAGCGTTAATTAGCCAATTTTTTTCGATGAGAAAATCAATCAAAGGTAATAAAGATAATGCCAACCCGGTTACTAACATAATATCAGCCCAGGTTTTTAAAGCAGGCCTTAAAAAACTATATAGCAATGAGACAAACCAAACTATCAGAAAAACTGATACTTCTAATTCTGCTCTTGATTCAATATTAAGAGGGATTATTCTATTAGCATAAAAATAACTTGTGATGGCTAATAGTAAACCTGCAATGCCAGCTATATTTAAACGCTCAACTACTAAGTGTCCAAAATGACGTTTTTTAACTTTATCTAAGCGTTTTTTTAACCAGATAATCAAACCACTGGCAATTAAAATACAGCTAGCAACCCCCATAAAAAACAACAGCCAACGAAGCATAGGTGTTGCAAAATGCGCTTCATGTAAGCCATAAAATATTCTGCGGATCTTTCTTGCAGTACGTTCAGGTTCAATTGGGGCTAATTGCTCACCACTTTGTGCATTAAATGCTAATACTTCCTCTTTATTTGATAATAAAATTAGCGGGTTGCGATAAACTATAATGCGGCCATTTGAATCAAAAGGTCTTTCATATACGATAGATTTGATTGCAGATTTTTCAGGCCAATGTTTTTTAATTGTATTCACAATAGGCATAAGATCTTTGATTGGTTCAACAGCAATATTAGAAGAGATGACTTTAGGTAAAGACGTTGATACTTGTTTATTTAAGTCTCTATAGCCATTTTCAAAATGGTGTTGCGCACTAAAAGGGACATAGATACTAATATAAATCAGCAAAGCACTAAAACTAATTACAAAACAAAAAGGTATGGTGATCACTCCCATAACAGCATGAGTATCTGTGAGTGTTTTCATTAACTTATTAAGACGTATGGTAAAAAAATCTTTAAAAAATCGCCTGTGAGTAAAAATACCAGTAAAAACGCCTATCAACATCACCATAGCTGCAATGCCAGCAATATAACGCCCACCAAATTGACGCATTTCTAATGTGTAGTGAAATGTTCTAAAAAAATTACCTCCATTTGAATCTCTCACTGAGATTTCTTTATATGTTTCACTATCTAATACTTTTGAAAAGCGCTTGGCTCTTTTTTCACTTGGCATAAACCAAGAGATAACAAATTGATTATTCCGTTGCGTAGGTAAATTAATATGCCATCGTTCAGAGTCTTTTGATTGTTTATTTAATAAAGTTAAAGATTGATTTAGTAATTTATCAGAAGATTTATTACTACCAAGTTCAGGCTTCATCCATTGGCTGATCTCGGGATTAAAATAACTGAGTGTGCCTGTTACAAATATTGCAAATAAAAGCCAGCCTATTAATAATCCACTATAAGTATGCAACCAAATCATACATTTTCTAAAATCTGGTTTCATGAAATATTTCCTATGTAATGAATTAAACAGAAAACTGAACTAACCAATGCAATATCACGCCAAACTAATAAAGCGCTTGACCTAGAGAAGCTAAAAATCACACAAGCAAAATAAAATACGTAGCTGAAAATAGTTCCTAGATAAACGGCATCTGATTTAAAGCAACCAAATACATGCATAAATATTGGAACCAAAGCAAAGCTGCTGGCAACTGCTAGTCCATAACTTCCAAAAATGGCAGCTAAAGCACGAAAAGTAATACTCAATCTATAATTCATTATTAATTTTAAATTTCCGATTCAGATGTATAAACTTTAAAACCAATCAGGCAAATACCTGATTGGTCTTAATTGTTAATATTGTTTTTTAAACTTTAATTATTTAAAAGGTATATCTCACAGTTAACTTAGCGTTACGACTATCACCTGGTAAACCACCGATAAATAGTGCTTTAACATAATAGGTTTCATCGGTTAGATTTCTTAAATTTAGTTGCACATTCCAGTTTTCAACATCGTAACTAACCGCAGCATCCAACACTGTATATGCGTCTATGGTTGAATCGGGTAAACCAAATGCGTTTGAATTAATACTTCGCTTACCGGTATAAGTCATACCTAAACTAAGCTTTATCGGATTCGCTAATTCACTAAATGATTTTTGATAACTCGTCCAGATACTGGCAAACTTTTTAGGGATCCCTTTTCTTTGCCCCGATTGTGCTTGTTCATTTTGATTTCTGATTTCAACAGCATCTTGATATGTGGCATTAAAATTCATAGACCAAACATCATTAATTGCCATATTCATATCAAACTCGTAACCTTTAGTATTATCTTCGTTATCAAAAACATACTTAGGAACACTGATGTTGTATTCACTGTCTTCAGGGTTATCATTGTATAAAGGGTGAGAACGACGAATATTTGTTTTTCTTGTTTCAAAATAAACGAGTGAAGCTAATAACTCTTCATCAAATGCTGTAAAACGTATACCTAAATCAAATGACTTAGACTCAGAATCAGGAATATCGCTAAAGCCTAAAATACTTGAGGCTGTACGACCTTTTGAAAAGTTAACAAAAGATGCAAAATCATCTGTGATTCGATAATTTAAGCCTAAGTTATAAGTGTTTCCTGAATCTGAAAAATCTTCTTCTTCAGAAATATCAGGTGTTCTTGGTGTGCCTTTATGCTGATAGGATTGCTTAATTTTAGAGTGTGCGAATCCAAATCTACCCGTTAAGATATCATTAAAATAAAGTACTTCCTGAAAACTTAAACCATACGAAGTGACCGATGAATCATAATTAGAAGTTAAAGTTGGGTCATATTCCATAAAGCTTTTTGTTGGCCAATTTGGATTACGAATATCTAGAATATACGGAAGCGGCTCAGCAGCTGAGCTACCATCAGCATCACTTAAACTCCAGCTTTTAACTGTCATAGAACGATCTTCAAAGTTCGCACTGATCAAATGCTCACCTTCAAACGGGCCTAATGACCAACTCGTATTAAAATCAGCAAAGTATTGCCAACTTGTTTCACTTGCATCACTTCTTCTATATTGCTGGCGTCTTGCTGCAAATGGATAAATCACATCATCAATTATAAGCGGCGCGCGAGGATCAGCGTTTATTTCTCCTCGGCGATCCCAATAAACATAGTTAAACGCACCTGTTTGACGAATAAAATCAGTTTCATACTCTCTAAACTGCACTTTTTGTAATAAGCTAGTATCATTCGAAAAATCAACGCTATGACTTATTTTAAATCTTAATTCTTCACCTTCATTAGGCTTAGACATAGGTGAAATTAAACCTTGGCTACCTAAATCAAATGGTTTTAAACCATCAGTTGCAGCCAATGACTTAGCTAACTCCTGTCTTTGTACATCACTAAGTTGTAATCCCCAATTGCCATCATTATCTGCATCAGTATCATTGACTAAGTCTTGCCAAGTGATTTCACCAGGGTTGGCGTTAATGCTATCTAAGTTCAAAATACGAACTGGGTGACCGATAGAATCAACTTGATTTTCATCATCAATGAAGGCTGTTGAAAATATTAACTCTTGATCTTGTTGTAGATTCAAACGTAAAGAAGCATATACTTCATTTCGGGCAGAGCTAAGACCTCGATAACCATCTGTTTCTTCAAAATTAGCAACAAACCTATAGGCCATAGAATCATTTATAGCGGATGTTGCATCTAACATCATGCTTTGATTATCCCATTGCCCTACTGTTGCTTTTACTTGATAGAAAGGTTTATCTAATGGTTTTTTTTCTACTAAATTAATAACACCGCCGGCAGAGCCTGTGCCATATAATCCAGTAGCAGGTCCTTTTAATACTTCAATACTTTCAACATTTGTTGTTGTTCTGGTTGGATTGTAACTGTTGCCTAAACCTGCACCACCATACATACCATCATAAATATAATTCGCACCTAAACCACGAATAATTAAATTATCACCTATACCGTAATTATTACCTGATTGTGTTAATCCACTTATGTTTCTTAAACTATCTTGTAAAGTAGACGTAGATTGTTCGTCTAATAGAAACTTATCAACGACAACTATGGCAGCCGGAGTCTCCATTAAACTCATATTAGATTTAGTTGCAGTACCTGACTCTAAAATCAGTTTATTATGTCTGCCATAAACACTAATATGTTCTAATGTTTGATTATTTCTAACTAAATTATTTTGTGGCTTTACAATACTAGTTGCTTTTACTTCGCGTTCTTTATGCTTAATTACAACATCAGTTTCAGATACCCATTGTGCTTCTAATTGCGTATTGTTTAGTAACTGCATTAGAGCATGTTTAACCGATTTAGCTTGATATACACCATTCACATTTAATCCATTAATAACTTTATCTCTGGCAAAAATTTGTATATCACTTTGTTTAGCTAAGCTTGTTAGTGCGCTAGCTAAAGATTGTTGTTTAATTGTGATTGATATATTTGATTCAAGTGCAATAACAGAACTAGACATTGCAACAGCAAATGCCAAACTACTTAATTTAAATGTTGATTTACCAGACATGGATTTACAACTCTCCGACAGTAATGTAAGTGATAACTATATTCATTACCAATAAGGACGTTAATCATATTCAAAACCCGTAAAAATAAATTAAAAAAGATGAATTTAATTCTTAATTCACCTTTCATATAAAATAAAAGCTTAATTATTTTAGTTTTACTTCGTTGTTTTCGTTAACGATTTCTAATCCTAAGCCATTTGTGATTAATTTTAGGGCTTGCATGGGTTTTTCAAGATTAACAGTGCCTGAAATTAATTCGTAAGCCATATCTTGATTAAGTAGACTGATAGGTTTGGAGACATAAGGCTGTATTTGCGTTAATACATCTTTTAAATATCTCGCTTTAAAGTTTAGTTTAACATCACGCCAATTCTGATCTGATTGAATGACTTTAGCTGTTTGCCAATAGTCATTAAATTCGGTTAAAAAGCCTTCTTGGATCACTCGGTTTGTGTGTTTGAAGTTCACTTTTACTTTATGCTCTGTTACTGCTAATTGCAAAAAAGGCCGAGTATTAACCGTAAATGCGGTTCCTAGAGCAGTAAATTTATGTTGTTCATAACGTACTACAAATGGTCTTGTCTTATCTTTAGCTACATCAAAATGTGCGTCACCGTTCAGTATTGTTATTTGACGTCTATCATGATCAAAATATACAAGCACTTCACTTTTTGCATTCAAACTTATGGTACTACCATCAGGTAAATCGAAATCTGCTTGTTGCGCAACCTGTGTTTTATAACTTTTAGAATAATATTGTGTGTCTAAATTAAAGTAGATAAAGGAAAAAAAGAAAAAACTCGCTACCAAAGCCATATATGAGATGAACTTAATTGGCACTTTATCAACCTTTTTTTCTGACTTAAAAGTGATAGGACTTACTTTTTTAACTACAAAATCTGTAGACTCGTTTTTTGGTATGCTTTCTAGGATTTGCCAATTTTGACTAAGATCATCAAATACCTGTTTATGACTAACTGAAGTATTTAACCAATTGACGAATTCAGGATCAGCAGTAAGTGAATTATGATCGAATTTAACTATCCACATCGCTGCTTCTAATTTAATTTCTGCGATATTATTTTCCATGTTTATTTTTCTCCTGCGCGATATCGCTGCACATAATCAAACTAATCGCTAAATTTTTTTCCACCCAACTCAATGATTTATTTTTATGACTTGCAATTTGTTGATTTGTCCATCCATGTACTCTGCTTAAAGTAACTAGGTCTCTTTTATCTGTTGGTAATTGATTTAATGCTGATCCAAGTAGCTCAACCATATTTTGATCAATCGCTCTTTGCTCAGGCGAAATTTGATCACAAATCGCTAAGTCAATTTGCTGTTCTTGTCCTGTTTCTATTACATGATATGGTTTGCGACTATTATCAATAATTAAATTTCTAGCAGCTGTATTTAAATAACCTTTTGGGTTATTTATTTTTTTATTTTCAGGAACTGAGTGTAACTTCAGGTAAAGATCTTGAAGTAAATCAGAAGATAAATCTGGGCATTTAACTTTATACTTAATAAATTTGAACAGATTTTGGTATTCCTTTTGGAATACCTGTAATACATTGAGTTTACTAATAGACATATTAAAGATATAAGAAACAGAGGAACTGCGTATGATAATGATTATCATACGCATAGGCAAGTAGCTATTTTGATTCACATCAAGTTTAATAGATTTTAACTATAACCACCTTGTTACTTTTGACTTGTACTGTTCGAATTCATCACCAAAAACTTTATTTAAAGCCGCTTCCTCATGCATAATTTGAAATTGATTCATATAGCAAACAAAAACTACCACACCCACTATAGACAGAATAGAGGCTAAATATACAGACCAAGCTAATAGTTGTGTCATCTTTAAGCGTTAATTCAACAGCATCTAAAGCAGAAACATTATATAATCATCCAGTAGAAACATTATATAATCATCCAGTAGAAACATTATATAATCATCCAGTAGAAACTAAACGTATACAAAATACCATTTGGTTCTAATAATTTTACGTTATGTATTTTTTCAAATTTCAATTCCTTTTTCCAAAAATAAGAGCCAAAAACCAAGTTATTTTATTGTTAGTGATACGAATGGTAAATGAAAAAAATAACAGTGTAATAACACCTACTATAATAAATGCTGGCCATATAGTTTCATCTGGCTTGTTTATTGAGGAAAAAATTAACAAACCAGTTACTGAAAGCATTAAGAAGAGCATAAATATTGCATCATGCCAATACATGAGTTTTTATATGATAGAACAGAGAGTTGTTCGATTTTAGATTTTGAATCACTACCGCAAGAGATGAGTAGTAGAGATAAAAAACAAATATAAAACAAGCGATTAAAAATAACTGCTCCTTAGTCTTGTTATATTGTGGCTGATTATCAGCTCTCCTGTTACTGATTGCAAACAAAATAGGAACAATTTAGAATAGTTCGTGATACATATATTAAGGAAAGTAATTGTGAACAATATTTACTATAAAATGAAGTGGCTAGGCGTGTTAGTCATGCCTTTATTTCAAGGGCTTGCCATATTAGGAATTTCCCAACTCCCTATTGTTAAAAATATTGCTGAAATCTATGTGCCCCTGTTACCTTATGTATTACTTATTTCAATCTTTTTGTTTTTAGTTGGTATTTTTAAAGAGAATTTCAACGCACTATGCTCAGATAAATCTAAACGGTATTTTAATCTTATTATAAATGCGATTGGTATATTTATTTTGGCTACATACACTCTAGTGTTTGTAATGGGTTATTTAATATAGATAGATGCTTTTTTAATCATAATGAATTGCTAACCAGATGATTTCTTCATCAGATGTAGTCCAAGTTACTTTGTGTTTTTGATGAGCTGCAATGTTAAAATTGCTTCACCTTTTAACACAATCACCCATTCATTTAAGGTTTGATCATACCAACCTGTTTCAGGTGAAGTGTGTCATTTAGTAATAATTCGTTCAATTTTTATATTTTTATTTTCTGCTAAGACTTCAAAAACCTCTCAGCTCAGATCTTCAGGAATGTCTTTAAAAATGTTGTTCATTACTTTTCCTTATAAAATTAAATTCAAAGAGCAGAAAAAACAAATATACCATAATTTCAGTGAGTTAAATATGACTTAAACCTATCCTTGATTATTACACAAAATACAAACTGCACACATAACACGTTACTTTAAATCTTCATTATATATAATTCACTCAGTTTGAAAGCAAACAGTATATTTGTGTTATATCATTTCGAAGATGCATCTTATGTTCCTCGTTATGTTTTTTATAAGTAACAGTAAGACTTCCAGTATTATCGCCTTAGGGCACAATTACTTTTAAAAAATAGGATTCTATTATGTCTAATACAATTACTGGTACAGTAAAATGGTTTAACGATGCTAAAGGTATTGGTTTTATCGAACAAGCTTCTGGTCCAGATGTTTTTGCTCACTTTAGCGCAATCCAAGGTGACGGTTTTAAAACCTTAGCTGAAGGGCAAAAAGGCCCTCAAGATGAGAACATTGTTGCTCTATAACTGTTTATTAATAAATAGCTGAGTAAATATTATCATTTAAGTTAATTCTTAATGATCAAAAGGTAAGACTGATGTCTTACCTTTTTTGTTTTCTGCTATCGTTATAAATCTTTGTTGCCCCAAACTTCTAAAACACCATCAGAAGTAATTGAATAAACATCTTTGTTGTTTGTTACTGCAAAATCTAAGATCATGCTGCCAAAGTTATAAGATCTCACATTTCCAAATCCAATTTCTTTGCCTGTTTGTACGTCCCAAAGAGAAAGTTGGAATTTTGATGAGGCTGTTAACAGTTTACTCCCATTTGACAAAAAGATTGCCTGCCTAAAAAATCTAAATCGTTCTATATATTCAAGGGACGTATCTGATTCTCCAGAGGGTAAATTTATTATTTTTTGTGATTTAAGTGCATCTGATATAAATATTCTTTCATTAAAACTATCATGTGCGAAGCTGGTGATCCTTTGAGTTAATGCAGCTGAAGCGATTACTTCACCTGTATAAGCATGCCATTGCACAATTGTACCATCATTTGCTGCTGAGAAAATGCTTTGACCATTTTTATGCATTACTAATTTGGTGACAGAAGAATTGTGAATCTTATGAAGAGATCTTTTATTATATTTTAAGTCAACATTTACAATACTGCCCTCATTTAGGCCTATATAAACATTATCTCCTGAGTAATTAAGCAATATTTTTGTAATTTGAATATCTTCACTAAATCCTTTAACCTCCCATGTCGCAATTACTTTTTCCGTATTAATGGAAAGTAGTGTTATATATTTTTTACCTGCACTGGCAATGATTGATTTATCACCTGAAAGAACAATATGATACTGTAATTCTTTAAAGAGAGAGCTTGGGTATTCAATCATTTTTTGCTTATTCGTATTATTGAAAATAGAAATATTTTGATTAATATCTAATAATGCAGATAATTGGCTGTCTTCAGATAAATCTGCATCAACAACACCTACCTCTACAAATTTATGAAATGATACCGCTTTAAGCTCTTTTAATTTGTCAGTACAACCAAAAATAAAAGTAGTTAAAAGTACAAGCAATAAACGAGAAATATAACTCATAATGAAACGACAAACTAAATAATGGCAAGAATTATACATAGTAAACAGTTAAATAAACTAGGTCAAAACCATGTGAGTTTAAATCAATATATAGGAAACAACCCTAAATGTAATTGACTGTATTATAGGGCATTATTCAAAAGTTGTAATCTAGTACAACTGACTTTATCTAAAAAGTGTAATCCATAAGCCTTTTATTTATTTTATTGAGGTTTAGTATGAAAGGTTATCCCACCAGTATATTTTGCAACTAAGTTGTATGCGATACAAAAAGCCGCAACTAATATATAAGTAGCTGCTAAGGTATAAAAAGGTAAAAATAAATATAAAAAAACGCGCTCGCAGTATCGGTTACAATTATCGGAATAATAAATTTAAACGTTACATCAGTTTGTGCGCTGGCAGCGAGTGTCATTATCCCAATAACAGCTATGAATACGGTTAAGATTGCGACTACTAAAGCGAGCGTTCTTGAGGTTTGAGTTACATTCAGTTCAGTTATTTCACTTTTCATTTTATTTCCTTGTTAGCATACTGAACATAATGATTCCTATGATAAATTGAGTTTTTTGGGTAACTTAACAAATCAGAACCATAAATAGCGAAGATATCATAGCTTACTTATATTACTAAATTATAAAGGTTTTTTATAAAAATTAATTTAGCATTTATAAACTTTGCTTAACTCAAGAGCACTATTGTCTTTTTCTATAAAAATGAATTTTAAACCAACAACAGAGCTCAAGGTTTTAGAAAGTCCAAATGTGACAAGTTAAAGACCATAAATATAAATAGATATGAATAAAATTTCAGGCCAATAAATTATCAGCTTCAAATTCAAAAATAATCCACACAGAAGTAACAGTGATTAACCAAGAAATTCGAGTACATAGTTTATTTCTCATGACACCTACTTTTCAAATATCTAGTTAATAAGTAAGGAATGTTATAGTTTTATAAGTGATAACTAGGTATTTACTAAGATTGTATCGATACTTAATTATCTACACATACTTATCATTAGTCTAATTAAAATAATATTAGAATATTTATTGAGACATGCATGATATGAATTTTGTGTAGATTTAATTTTTTTGTTTCTACAATTAAGTGTAACTATTCACTAGGGGAAAATTATTTTCTAATGATCCTTTTTAGCTATTGACCGATCCTGCCAGTATGCCAAGCCAGTGCTATGACTTAATCGCCCTAGCTTCAATGAATTTAAACAGCATCAACATCACTGAAATAGTTGAGAAAACTAAAGCTCAGTTACAAGAAGATAAGACGCTCACGCCTGCGTTGAAGCTGTCTAACGAGATTATTCTTGTTATCGTTGTTATGCTTGCCAGTAAATTGGGACTTAACAGTACGGCATTGCTTGCTCTTGGATAACGTTAACCCAATCATCCTGAGTTTTTTCTACTGGTGGTAAAGGGTCGGTTATGACAGCGTGAAGAGTATGGCTTGTTAAACGCTTACGCCAAGCATAGAAGCATGATGTGTTGAGTTTTTGCTGTTTGCAAAAGGCGGCTATTTGCATACTGCTTGCAGCATGTTGTTCGAAAATTTGTTGCCATTGCTCAGGTGTTCTGTGGATATTTGCCATTCTTTTACTTGGTAAGTAGATGATGACATTACTTTAGGGGATTTAGGCTAGAATGGAATACGCCTCAAATTGATCACAAGCACAATTATACAAAGTAATACGATGTCTATTCCTCCCAGTATCTATGGGTTATTTATGTTTTTATCTGCGGGGCTCTTCTCTATCACTATGCTAAGAAAAGATAATAAAAGAAATAATTAACCACTTTAATTCTATAAAAAGATAAAACTTATAATTAAAACAGTGCAATAAAATGCAAAGTATGAGTTTACCCCAAGTAAAAAGTAATATTGATGAATCGAAAAGCAGTCACTTTAAATTTATTATTATAGTGATTTGTAGTTTAATAAATATGATGATGGCTTTTACTGCAGCTTCTGTCAGTACTGAAGGCACCTACCAAAGTCTAAATAGGTGATTTACTTATTTCAGGTACAGTTTTTATGGCGTTTGGAGCACTATTTATTGCTCCTTTTGCTGATAAAGTAGGTAAAAAATTCATACTTCTTACTTTAACCATTGAGACAATTTATGGTGCAGGGTTTAGGTATATCGCTTTTAACCCCTTTTAAACTGTTTTATTACTTGCTTGAATGATTCAAAGTACTATCTTTTCTTCATTACCATGTATATGTGATCCCATTGAAGAGTTTGCAGGCATAGTAACTCTTAATGCAAAGTCCCATACACCTTTTAGCTCTTCACGACGAAATACTTCTTGAATTTCTATTTCACCTTGACCATCGTGACTATTTTGATCCGTTACTTTATCGCATGTAATATAGCTTTAAATCATAAATAATCCTTTATTTTGCTACTTATTATTCACTTCAAGCTCTTGAGAAAAATCAGCAGTATTTTTAGTTAGATTTATAAATTGACTTGCAAATAATGAAGCAACAGCAATCAATGCTCCTGCATAAAATACCAACGAATTGTCAATGAGCCAAATCACACCAAAACTTGCCGGAATAACAACTGCAGCAATGTGATTGATACTAAAACTTACAGCAGAGTTTGATGCGATATCCTTCGGTTCTGCAATTTTTTGAAAGTAAGTTTTTAATGCTATCGCCATAGCAAAAAACAAATGATCAATCACATACAATACAGCTGCAATATCGGCAGAATCCACAACAGCGTAACCAACAAAAACCATAACTAAACCTGAGTACTCTAAACTAAGCGCTTTTTTCTCACCGACTCTGCCAATCCAAGTACCAATTTTAGGTGCTAAAAAGAAATTTATAACATGGTTTATCATATACAGTAGTGTGATTTGCTGCACACTATAGCCAAATTTTTCAACCATAAGAAATCCAGCGAATACCACAAAGATCTGTCTTCGTGCCCCCGACAAAAAGGTTAACAAGTAATATAAACTATAGCGTTTTCGTAAAACTATTTTTTTGTGCTGAGCGTGTTTCACCTCGAATTTTGGCATAGCCATAAACAACCAAATTGTCAGCAACAAGCCTATTAAACCAAAAAATAAATATAAGAATTGATAACTAGTAGAAAATAAACTGAACCCTAACCAAATAAGGGCATAACACACTAAAGATACAGCTGATTTAATTGACATTAACTTACCCAATTTCTCAGCAGTTTCTTCTTTATTAAACCATTGTAAACTTAATGATGTATTTACAGTTTCATAATAGTGAAAACCTATAGACATTAAAATTGTGGTAGCATATAGGCCGTAAATACTTGGAAATAATCCCGTTATTGCAACGCCTATTGATAAAATACACAAAGAAATAAGCGCGAATATCTGCTCTGTTAAAACTAATAGCACAAATACGGCAGTAAAAGCTAAAAAGCCAGGGATCTCTCTTAGAGATTGTAAAATACCAATTTCAGCTCCTGTAAATGCCGCCTGTTCTATAGCGAAATTATTTAACATTGCTAGCCAGGCAGCAAAAGTTGCTGACATAACAATGCTTGCAACTACAAGGAAAATAAATGGTGTTTGCCATACCTTATTTTTCATATTATTCCCTATTGATTTAATACTTTCCTGATCCATACTGCTCCTGTTAAACCATTACTGATTTCTAGTTTGTGTACCGAGTTACAACAGTATATTATTTCCATTACATGGCTGAAAGGTGAAATTATGACAGTTAACTTATCAAAACAGACAGATTTTAAATGGACAAAACAGAGCCCAAGTAGACTTTATCCAGAATTACCTAGACCGATTGTTTCAACGGCTCATGAATTCGAAGCTATGACACATATTGTTAAGCATTCTCACCCATGGTCACAATTGTGCTACGCATGTAAAGGCGTAACTCAAACTCAAACCCAAGAAGGTACGTTCATATTACCCCCAGAGCAAGCTTTGTGGATCCCAGCTAACGCCGAACATCAACAACACCTAAAGACTAAGGTTAGTAATCGCAGCTTATACATAGATTCAAAATGGTGTAACCCACTTGGTAATAAGGTTCGTTCTCTCACTGTTGACCCACTATTGAAATCTTTAATTTTAGAAATAGCCAACTGGCGTGAGCATTATGAAAGAACCGCTCAAACTGATCGTTTAGTACAAGTTTTAATTGATAGATTATCAATAGCACCCAGTAACGAGTTGTTTATGCCAACCATTAATGACAACCGGTTGTTGCCAATAATAGAATCCTTAACCTTTGATCTTGCAAACAAACTAACAATTGAAGAATGGGCGTCAAAAGTTGGCGCTTCAAGCAGAACTTTAAATAGACTGTTTAATAAAAATTACGGCATGGGTTTTAGTAAATGGAAGCAAAAGATTAAAATTATGAAGTCTTTGGAAATGTTAAATGAAGAAATCCCTTTAAGTGATATTGCCTATGAACTTGGGTATGAATCCTCATCAGCATTTTTAACCGCTTTTAAAAAACAGCTAGGATGTTCACCCAAAAAATACTTATCAATTAATAATGATTAATAGGTGATTTATTTAGGTTTCTTTTGAGATCTGTTATTTACGCTAAAATAGATTATAAAAAAAATTATTGCGTAGCCAGATGCATAAATGATTGCTAAAAATAAGCTATCTTGCCCATCACCAAAAAACAAATTAGCAATATTTATTATGAAAGACCCATTAGGTAAATGGACTGGACCTAGAAATATGCCAAAGAAAAAGCCAATTAATATCGTTTTCAAATAACAATTGTCTAGTAGGCAAGTAATGAGGATACAACTGACTATAAATAATAATAAACCCAATACTGCCATGCCAATCATAAATGGCCAATATAAAGCAGATGGATCAGATGCAAAAACAGATGAAGGTAAAGCTAAGCTAATAATCAGTATAAACTTTTTTACAATGCTACTGACATTACAACGAGCTTCCTTACCCTGCATTGTTCTGATCCTTAAATACTTTACCTAACTAACCTAATCTTACCAGAACAATCAGGCTCTTGTACTTAATAACATATATTCTTTTGCATACTCCCATAACATTTGCGCTTGTTTTATATTCTCACCATTACGATATAAATCTAATGCATGTACTGCATAATCCTGTGCAGTACTGTTATTATCTAAGTCCAAAAAGTTCATCTGTGAAGCATATTCTTGAATCTTCATTTCTATACCTGTTGCGATTTTAAAATCACCAAAATTTCACTTGATTTCTTAAAGCAAAATTTAAGCCATTAATAGAAATTTTAAAGAATTTATTATCTGAAGATTTGGGTTATTAAAAAAGAAAAACACTTTAAATATCTCTATCCAGATCTATTTAAAGTGTTTTGTAAACTCTAAAATGTCGTTAGTTCTTAAAGTCTAAATTAGTAAGAAGCTGTAAGACTAATACCTGAATAAGTACTATAACCCTTTACTCTAATATACACTGTACCAGCTTGTGTAATATTTAAACTACAACTTTCTGAATTACCATTTTTATAAGGGCGGCAGTCATAATCTGTATCTGTCGGTTGTGCTCCTTGCTTCACATACAAATCACCATCACCGGTACCGCCAGACATTTGCACTGCTAACCTCGAATTTGCTGGAACGGCTATTTCGTAAAAACTTTCAGATCCAGCGCTGCCAGATAAACCAGTTTTTGGTATTCCATTTTCTAAACAACTACTGCCTGTACAACCACCACCTGACGTTTCATAGCTCGCTGTAATTGTTGTACTGTATGAAGAATATCCATGAACCATAGCATACATTTTACCTGCAGATGGATTATTAATGACACAGCTTTCATTATTACCATTTTTATAAGGTCTACATGAATAAGCTGTTAAAGTTGCTTTTTGGCCTTGATTTACATATAAATCTGCATCACCTGACCCACCAGCAATATTTAACGTTACGCTTGCAGCACCTGATGGTACATCAATAAAGAAATCAGTGGTGGAACCTGTACCACCTGAAACTGATTTCGATTGATTATTTGATAATTCAGTTTCATCTACAGGGCAGTTATTGCCACATCCTGTATCATCTGCCAATGCAAAAACCATCTTATTAGGCGAGCCCGCTTTTGCATCAGAAACGACATTACTGGTTGATCTTGAATTCAATAAACTTTCAACTTGTGAACTTGATAAGCCTGTATTTTCATCTAAATACAATGCAGCAACACCCGCTACATGAGGCGCAGCCATCGAAGTACCACTGATCGTATTTGTAGCAGAGTTAGAGTTATACCATGCAGAAGTGATATTTGAACCAGGTGCGTATATATCTAAGCAATTACCATAGTTAGAAAAACTAGAACGTGAATCACCATTTGCAGTAGAACCAACGGTAATAGCATTTGCCGCTCTTGCAGGCGAATAATTACATGCATTACTGTTATCATTACCTGCCGCCACAACAAATGTAATACCCGCTGAAACTGCCGCATTTACAGCATCATCAGTCGCTTGAGATGCACCACCACCTAAACTCATATTTGCAACAGAAGGACCTGATGCATTATTTTTAACCCAATTAATACCTTGGATCACGCCCGAATTACTACCTGAACCGTTACAGCCTAATACTCTTACACCCACAACATTAACATTTTTAGCAACACCGTATTTCGAACCTGCAATGGTGCCAGCTACATGTGTTCCATGACCATTACAATCTGTTGCGTTATTATCATTATCAATGAAGTCGTAACCGCTCGTAGCACGACCACCAAATTCATTATGCGAGTTAAGTACACCAGTATCAACAACATAGGCAGTTACACCAGTGCCATCATAATCATAATGATAATTACCATCTAAAGAACCTGAGCGTTGATCTACGCGATCTAGACCCCAAGTAGGACTAGCTTGATCGCCAGAAGCTTGAATTGGTGTTGCATACATCATTTGATCTTGTTCAATATATGCGATATTTGGATCTGAAAGCATTTGCTTTACTTGTTCTTGATTTGCATCAATTAATACACCATTTAATGCACTACCGAAATTAGTTTGAACATTGACGTCATATTTATTATTTAGTGATGCACCTTGCTCTGTAGCAAACTGTGCAATTGATTGATCACTGTCTAAATTTAAAACGCTGGGAGTATTAAAAACAACAATATATTTGTCTTTTATTGCTCTTGATTCATCGACTTGTAATAATGTTGCCTTATATTCATTAGCCTGAACAGATGAATATGAAAGTGCAGCTGTCACTGCCAACGTTACTAAATGTTTTGTTTGCATTTTATTCTCCGTAGATTATATTTTTGCCAAGAGGCAATTTAAAAATAGACTACAGTTACCGTTTCTAGGTACTTAAATGTAAACAGATGTAAACAGTCAATCCAACCAATGAATAAATACTGGATTTAAAACCATTAAGGTATTGTTTTATTTTAATTTATTAAATAATGAGTTTTTTCTAATAAATAAAATTAGGTAAGCTAATTGTTGCGATAGCACCATCAGAATCTGTTCGGTTTTTTAAGTCCAGCTCACCCTGTTGATTACGGATAAACTCTCGGCTAATAATTAACCCGATACCAGATCCTTACTCTTTTGTTGAATAAAATGGCACAAATAAGTTGTCTAAATTGGCAATTCCTGTGCCTGAATCAATAATATCAATCTGTGTAAACTCATTATCTTGGTGCCATTGCATTAAAACTTGCTCATTTTTTTTACTTGCTTCAAATGCATTTTTAATGAGATTAATTAGTGCTTGCTCTAATTGACCAGGGTCAGCTAAAAATGCTTGATTTGATAAGTTAAGTTTAATTTCAAGTTTAAGGAAAATGGCTCGCATACGATCGGTTATATCTTTTGGTAATACATGCTCAATTTTTGCGGGTGCTAGTTTACTAAACGCAGAATAATTCTCGACAAACTCTAATAACTGTAATGAACGCTTTTCAATTACTTGTAAAATGTTTTTTTCTAGCTTCTCTTGTTCTGGTTTTAATGGCCCCGCTATTTTCCTTTCTTGTAATGATTGTGTCATAGAGTAGATAGGCGTTAATGAATTTCTCACTTCATGATTAAGTACCCTAATCAAACGTTGCCAAACTTGTTTTTCATTTGCTCTAAGTTGTTGCTCTATTGAAAATAAAACCAATAGTTGATAATTACGCCCACTTCGTTTTAAAACATGGTGTGTCACTTCAAAACGTTGCCCTAAAGTAGTGTCACTATTTTGTTGCCATTTATTATCTTCAAAAGATAAACCTAAAGTGGATGCATGTTTACCTAACCATTTATTAGATGAGGTTTTTAGTAGAGATTCTATTGTATGATTTGCTGAATATATTTGTTGATGATGATCGAGTACTATAATCGGTAAACTGAGATCTTTAATGAATTCAGATAAAAATGATTCGTTGTGCATGTATTCAAATCGTTTATCGATGAGTTTATTGCTTAATTTTTCAAAATCATTTCTAAGATTTGTTACCCTACCCGCTTTATACTCTGCTAAATGCCAGCTATTAAACTCTTCGTTGCCTATGGCATCAAGTTGTAGGCCTATGCGCTCTATCGTGTCAGTAACGCTTTTAAAGCATCGTCTTGCAACAAAAATACTTGGGATCATAAAAGCCATTATTAAAGTACTGGCACTGAGGAAATCCATCTCACTCATGTCAGTAATATAAGTACAAGGTAAAAGCGGTAGCATTGTTAAAAAACAAAGTTTGTAAACTAGCTTATTTTCTAGAGATGATTTATCAGTCACTAGCATTCCAAATTCTTTGGGTCGATAGCGAACTTTTCTAATCGTCGATAAATAGCGGATTTACTCATACCTAAAAACTCACCGGCTTCAATTACATTACCTTGATAATGTTTAATTGCTGTGACCAAGGTTATTTTCTCATTTTCTTCTAAAGTCATTAGTGGAAAACTTTGTGTACTTGGATCATTTTGATGATTTAAGCTTAATGACTGAACATCTAGCTGATCATTTTCGCTCATTATCACTGCGCGCTCTATGCTATGGCTAAGCTCTCTGACATTTCCGATCCAAGGGTGTTTTAAAATAGCAATTTGTGCATCTTTTAATAAAGACATTTCCCCTCTTTGATATTTATTTGAATGTTTTTCCAATAAATATTCACTAAGACACGTGATATCTTCTATACGTTCTCTTAATGGTGGGATGTGCAATTCAATTGTATTAAGCCTAAATAATAAATCTCTTCGAAATTGCTCTGATGTAATCAATTTCTCAAGGTCAGCATTAATTACACCACTGCTTCTTGAGTTTGATTAACAAAAGTTGCCGTTTCATTTGATGTTTTCTCTTGCGCTTGAGAAAACTGCATTATTTTACCATCGAGTAATTGTACTTGTTTAGTCGCATGTCCTGCATAACGTACATCATGAGTCACCATGCAAATTGTTGTTCCTTGTTTATTTAAATTATTGAGTAAATCCATTACAGCATCTCCATTTTTAGAGTCTAAATTACCAGTCGGTTCATCAACTAAAAATATGCTCGGCTGACCAGCTAATGCTCTAGCTATTGCAACTCTTTGCTGCTGACCACCAGATAACTGGTTAGGTTGATGACTTTTACGGTGTTCCATTTCTACTTGTGTTAATGCATTCATAACACGTTCTTGTATTTCTGACTGTGTTAAAGCGTCTTCCCTATAAGTTAACGGTAGTGCTACGTTATCAAAAATACTGAGTTCATCAATTAAATTAAAGGACTGAAAAACAAAACCTATATGTATATTTCTTAACTCAGCTTGCTGGTCCATATCAAGCTGCGAGGTATCAACATTTTCAATTAAATATTCGCCTTTACTAGGAGAATCTAATAAGCCTAAAAGGGATAATAAATTAGACTTACCAAAGCCTGAAGGACCGCTAATAGATAAGTAATCACCAGGCATAATATCTAAATCAATATCCGATAATGCCTTTATTTCAATATTAGATGAGTGATACGTTTTAGATATATTTTTTAACGTGATAATTGGTTTTTTGTGTGTTTTATTAGTTGTGCTGTTCATTATCATTCCTTTTTATAGCGTTATTACTAAGTTTCTCTGCGTAGCAGAGTGTTGAGACATATCTGATACAATCAGTTTGTCACCAAGCACAGCACCACTTATCACTTCAATTTGATTATCCGAAAGTGTACCAAATTTTATTGTGGTTAACTGTGCGCTTTGAGCATCACGGCTCATTCGATAGATATCTTTTTCTTTAAAGTTGTAAACATTATTAGGTTGTTCAACATAGAGGGCATTATTTATTTCTTTAACATGTACTTTACCCTCCACTGTTAGTTCTGGTCTTGCATTTGCTGGGAGTGGCCCAGTTAAATCAAGCTCAACCATCACGCGCCCGTCAGTGATCACAGGGTCAATTCTTAAAACTTTTGCTCTGATAGTCTTATCTGAAGTCATAACTTGCTGATTAAATTCAGCATTTTGACGAGCTAGTTCAAGCTTGGCATTGATCACCGCTTGCTCTAATTGAGGATCAGTTAGGGTCATAATGACTGTATCTTTATTAACCTTAGCACCAGGGTAAAGTTGAATGCTTTCCACGATTGCTTGCGATTGACTGGTCAATAGTCTTTGATAATTTGCTTTTAATCGACCATATCCAGATACATTTACTTTAAAAGTACCTTGCTTTACTTGTGCAATTCTAACGTTATTTTTTTCTAGTGAAGGAGTATCATCTAACGACACACCAGTCCAAATTAAAAACAGTGCAATTAAAGATATCAAAATTACAATCAGATATTTTTTATTAAAGCTTTGTGGTTTTTTTTCAGAGTACTTGTTAAGTCCATACTTTAAACATTCCAATAAATTTTTTATTCATTATTGATACGTAATAGCGATAAGCATGCCAAAAGTTTAATACTTGATTTATAGAGGATTTTTGTTTTTTATGTATTTAAGGCTTCCCTCTACAGGGAAGTTGAAGTTAAAAGTGGGAATAAAATAAAACTAAAGTTGAGAATTAAGATAATTGTCGAATTTGATGTGACTTAAGTTCTAGTGTTTTAAATTTTGTAACTATTCAGCCTTATCGTCAATAAATACATCTGGAAGCTGATTTTTGAATAGCAATTCAAGAGATAGGCTTGCAGATACATATTGTTTTCTGCAAGTCGATAAATAGCTTCTGATCAAACAGAACATCTCTGCGCCTGCATACTTCTGAAACATCCAGATATTTTTTGATGAACTTTTGTCATCCTAATATCATTCTCTCCTTGATTATTGGTAAATGGGACTGCAGCGCTCGTCAGACTTCGCCCATTGCATGCCATCTTGCTCCCATGCTCTTTCTAACGCTCGGATATGATTAGCATTGCATAAAGCATGTTGGCACTTAGTATATTGATAATACGGCTTCCAATGGTCATGAATGAACATGCTAGAAATGGTAAATATTTTTCTTCGACTAAAGAATTTCGACGGAGAATTAGTGACTTTTTCACAACAACATTACCTGATATTGCAGTTATTGTGTATCCTTCAATAGTAACGCTATGGATGCATCTGCAATATCTCGGCTATTTTTCCGGATAGTTCGGTTGCTATACCCTTGAATCAAATTGAGGCAAGTAGTGCTACAGGACAATTTAACTCAAAGGCGCTTAAAAAATCATCAAGCCAACTAAAAGCATATTGGTCTAAACTGGTATTTACAGGTAAAGGTTCTCCACCAAAAAGTGTAGATAATAACGTCGCAGTTATAGACCTTGTTGCTTCCAACCCTAACATTATAAGTTACGTTGATTCGAGTGCTATTACCGATAGAGTGAAAGTACTGACAACATTTTAAAGCTATTTAACCAGCAATTATAATCAGTGTATCATTATTATTTAACATTAATTATCCTAGAGTAGTTAATATAAGGCCGTTGATATACAATATACTAATAACCTTAAGCTGTGTAAGTTAACATGATAACTATAGATAAAATTGCTGAACAATATGTGAAGCTATCTCTTAAAATAGGTCAACATAGTGAATACTACGTTGATGCTTATTATGGACCTGCTGATTGGCAGCCTAAGCAAAGTAAAACCGATTTAAATACGCTTTACAAAGATGCCTGTAAGCTCATAAACGATATCGACAAGATAATTACCAATAACAGATCTCGCCGTGTGCATTATTTATATGTACATATAAAAGCAAGTGCGACTTATATAAACAAGTTATTAGGCAATGAATTAAAGTTTTTAGATGAGTGTGCTGCTTTATATGATGTTGTACCACCCACTTTTAATACTCAACATTTTGATGTCGTTTTAAAAGAACTAGACAATTTAGTACCCGGTACAGGTGATTTGAATACTCGGATGAATGACTACCGCCAAGAATTTGTTATACCTGTAGACAGGCTTGATGCTGTTTTTAATGCTGCTATTGATGAAGCAAGAAAGCGCACACTTAATTTTATTGATATTCCAACAAATGAAAATTTCAATGTTGAATTAGTTAATGATCAAGTTTGGAGTGCTTATAATTGGTATAAAGGTAACAGCTACAGCTTAATACAACTCAATACTGATCATCCAATTTTTATTGATCGTGTAATAGATTTAGCAGCACACGAAGGCTATCCTGGACACCACATTTTTAATGCATTAATTGAAAAACATTTAGTGAATAAGAATGGCTGGATGGAATATTGTATCTACAATCTATTTTCTCCTGCTTCGTTATTAGCTGAAGGCAGTGCTAATTATGGTATTGATGTGGTATTTCCAATAAAAGAAAGGTTGGATTTTGAGCAGTCAGTGCTGTTTCCATTGGCAGAAATAAAACCTGAAAAAGCAAAGTTATATTACGATATACAAGCCGTTTTACATAAATTATCTTATGTTGATAATATGGTTGCACAAAAATATTTAGATAATGAAATAACTGCAGATCAAGCTGTTAAATTATTGATGAAGTATGCACTGAGTAGTGAAGAACGTTCAAAACAAAGGCTTAAATTTATTGAATATAATCGCTCATATGTTATCAACTATAACTATGGGCAAGACTTAGTTAAAGTTTATTTAGCCAACCAAGTTACAAATTCAAGCCATGATGAGCTTTGGCGTGTGTTTACTGAACTTTTATCTGAGCCTAGAACAGGTTCAATGATGCAAGTTTGAAATTGAGTGTTTAAAGACTATTTTTTATAGTCCTTAAACATATAGCTGCTAACTATGATGCTTTTTCTTAGCATCTAATAACATTTTCCAATGAATAACAGGCTCTGGTAATTCAGGAACTGCTCCTTCAAATTTTGCTACTTTTAGCAACTCATCATTTTCAATACGTCGGCCTTTATGAATAAAAACACCACGTACATACGCTACTGCATGTAAGGTATTCTCTGATTCAAACCTTTGTTCAATGTAGTAATATTTTTCATCCCAACCTATCATTTTAGTTTTGATATCAAACTTTTGAAACGGTTTAATTTCTCGAATATAAGTGATTGAACATGCATTCATTATTGGCATCCATTTATCTTTAATAAATAAATGCAATAAACCCATTTCGGCCATCAACCAAGTTCTTGCTAAGTCCATCATAGCTAGGTAACGAGAGTTATTTAGATGAAAGTTAATATCACAATCACTTGGTAGTGCACGAAATGAAATCGATCCTTCATCAAGTAAACCTATTCGGTAACTCAGTTTTTTAACTTTAAATAATAAAATATAAAACAAACGAAAATATAAATTCATGAAAATACACCTTAAATAATGAATTATAATTATAGCCATCGTTTGTTTGGAATAAAAACTCTATTTTGCTCTAAGTTATATTTTATATGAAAAAACGGACCTTACGGTCCGTTTGGTATATTCGCAACTACATTTCTGCAATTGTTATAACAAGGATTAATTCATTGTCACTGTGATGCTTACACCTGAGTAATTACTTGTGGTACTTGCATCAATATAACGCCAACCTCTATGTGCTGTTACAGTAAAGCTTTCATTGTTACCTACTGTTGAAGACTCAGCTTGCGCATTTGCTGCTGTAGCCCAAGTGTCGGCATTAAAGTGAATATCAGCATCACCGTCTCCACCTGATGTTGATACTGTTAGTTGTGTATTGTCACTATCTATCCAAACATAAAATGAGCTTCTACCACCAGATATACACTGTGTTACACCTGAATGAAGTTGACCATAACTAATGGTTGCTGCGCCACAATGAGGTGCTGTATTAGTTGGATCTTCAGGGTACGGATCAGAATTATCACCCATTCCATCACCATCCGTATCTACCCACTCAGTCGCATCTGTTGGGAAAGCATCTGAATTATCACCATATCCATCACCATCAGTATCTAACCATTCGGCTGGGTCATTTACAAATGCATCTGAATTATCGCCATAGCCATCACCATCAGTATCAGTCCACTCATTTGGATCATTTGGGAATGCGTCTTGAGAATCTATTACGCCATCACCATCAGAATCTTTAGGTGTCGTTCCACCAGTTAATTGATCTGTGATCTCATAAGTATTCACGGTGTCTTTTTCAGTCATAACAGCAACACCTAAACATTGTCCTGATGTATCTGTAATTGCTGCACGACGTTTACCAAACCATTTCCAAGTGTTAGCGCTATCGTACGTATCACCTTGTTGTAGCGTAGTAAAACCAAAGCCTTCACTCAATTGTCCAGTTTCATTATCTACTCGGTAAACTCTTACTGGTGTACTGCTTGTATTTGTAAATGAGAAATCAGCTTCAAATGGCCCTGTTAAATGTTTCTCCATTAAATCACAGCTACCTATGGTATTTGCCGCAGGAATAACTTCTGGCTCGGCAGCATTTGCAACTATTAAATCATCAATTGTGAAGTTTGCGCTTAAATTATTTAGTACACCCACACTTAAACAGTTTAATCTCGTATCTGTCACTATAAAGCGACGATCGCCATACCAAATATCTGAAGTATAGCTTTCACCTTTAGCTAAAGTTCCGTAGCCATGATCAAATCCTGTTGCTGCACTTTCATATTTAGGTTTACCAGTTGCGTTATCAACTCTAAATAGTCTTATAGATTTGTCACTTGTATTGGTGATAGTAAATGCATGGGATTGATCTAAAATCATATGGGGCTGTGCTAAGGCACAGCTACCTAGTTCATCTTGATCTGGGATCTCTTCTGATATCACATCTTTCACTAAATCAGCTTCGATTGTA